>JAOAPI010000087.1 GCA_025462865.1 Candidatus Sulfotelmatobacter sp.
GAAGTTGTGCCCTTTGACCAGATCATTCCGCAAGTGCTCGAAGGCAAATACGAGGCTGGACTTATCATCCACGAAGGCCAGTTGACTTATGACAAGGCTGGACTGCACCGCGTTGTAGATCTTGGAAGATGGTGGCAGAAGATGACAGGCCTGCCGTTGCCACTGGGAGGCAATGCAATCCGGCGCGAGCTTGGACCGGAGCTCATCTCCGCGGTCAACGAAGCGTTGCGCAACAGCATTCAATACGCGCTCGATCATCGCGAAGAAGCTCTCTCCTATGCGATGCAGTTTGCCCGCGATCTCGACCCGCAGACCGCAGACCGGTTTGTCGGTATGTACGTGAACGAGAGGACGCTGGATTACGGTCCGGAGGGACGAGAAGGCGTTGAACGACTGCTTGATATGGGGCACAAGGCGGGGATCATTGGGCCGAAGGCACGCATCGACTGGGTGGGATGAGAGCTTTTAGCTTTTAACTTTTAACCGTACGTTTTTGAAAATTAAAACTTCGTAGTGATGCGCTCGCCAAGACCATTGCCTGATTGTTAATCCGTTGGTACGGATTGCCGAGATTTCAAGAAAGAGCTAAAGGCTTAAGAGCTAAAAGCTTTGCATCCCCAGACGCTGCTGATCGACGCGGACGATACGCTTTGGGAAAATAACATCTACTTCGAACGAGCCATCGTCAGCTTTATTTCGTTTCTCAATCATCACGAATTTTCCGGCGAGCAAGTCCGCGAAGTGCTCAACGATGTGGAGCGAGAGTGCATTGTGAAGCATGGATACGGACTGCACAGCTTTGCGCACGCACTGGTGGATACGTTTGAGCGGCTGAGCGTAAGACCGGTCACGCCGGAGTTGCACGCTCAGATCCACAGTTTTGCACACACAGTCGCAGATCATCCGATAGAGCTTCTGCCGGAAGTTTCTGAAACGCTGGAGTATCTTTCCGCCCGGCATCGGCTCATCCTGATGACAAAGGGTGCGATCGTGGAGCAAACGGGAAAGATCGAGCGATCCGGTTTGAAACAGTATTTCGGGGAAACCGAAATCGTCGCCGAAAAGCATTCAGCGGCTTATCAATCGATGATCAAACAACATGGGCTCGCTCGCGAATCCACGTGGATGATCGGGAACAGTCCGAAGTCCGACATTAATCCCGCGCTGGCCGCAGGTTTGCACGCGGTGTTCGTTCCGCACGGCAATACCTGGATTCTGGAGCATGAAGAAGTGGAAGCGGCATTACCACCGCAACGGCTGTTGATTGTGGGCCGCTTCGCGGAATTGCGCGAGCATTTCTAGTCTCTACGTGCAACCCAGAATCAGACTCGTCACTCGTTTTACCTGCGTTACCACGGCACCAAACTAACCAACAAGCGTGGCTCTCGGCGCATGTTCGCGCATGTTACGCTCAACTTGGCTCGGTTCTCGCGCCGCTAAACGTGACCGTGGAGACCAATAATTTCCGCAGGCTGTTGCGCACCGTGGAAGCTCTCTCCGAACTGGGGCCCGAGCTCACAGCGGAGCGCGAGTTTTCCGAAACAGCGCGTCGCATGCTCACAGCCGTGATGGAGGCATCGGGTGCGCGCGAAGGCGCGCTTTTTATTTTCAACGAAAAACCCACAATGCTTACATCGGTGGCGGCCGAAGGTTTCGTGATGTTGCCCGAACCTGCGTTCATCCCTCTGCTGCCCAAGCATGTCCACGCTCTCAGTGCGGCCCGCAGCCCGATTGTGCTGAACGCCTCCACCTATTCCGTGTTTCTTAGTTCCAACGGCAACGTGGCTCCCGAGCTTTTCAAGTGCGTGGCCCCGCTCAGAGCCGCGGGGAAACTGGCGGGCGTTGTGGCTTTGGGGCGGCGGCCGGGAGACGCGGCTTACGAAGCAGCCGAACTGGATGCGATGGATTTACTGTGCAGCTATATTGGGCTGGCAGTGCAGAATCACGCACTGACGCAGACGCTGGCGCAACGCGTAACGGAAAATCTGCGCCTGATGGCTTCTCTGCACGGATTTTATGACACGGCTCTCGAGGCCTTCGCAACTGCGATTGATGTAAAGCATGTCAACATTCACGGTCACTCGTTGCGCGTGGGCCGCTATGCCGCCGCCATCGGCGAGGCTATGGGCGTCGATGCCGGCGAGATGGCGGCCCTGCGCAGCGCGGGCTACCTGCACGATATTGGCAAGGTTGCGGTCGACCGCCGCTTGTTCGGGAAGCCAGGGGCGCTGGACCCCGAGGAATTTCGCGAGATGGCGGACCACACTGTTGTCGGTTATCAGATTGTCAAAAGCGTGGAGTTCCCCTGGCCTAAGATTCACGAGTCGGTGCGCTGGCATCATGAGCGAGGTGATGGATCAGGTTATCCGGATGCGCTGACTGGCGAAGAATTGCCTATGCCGGTGCGGATCATGGCGCTGGCCGACACTTTCGACGCCATGACAAGTACGCGTCCCTATCGCGAACCGCTTTCGCTGGGGGGAGCACTGAATGATCTGGTGCGACTGACGCCGCAGAAGTATGATCCCAACGTGGTGCAGGCACTGCTGATCCAGGTGCGGCGGGATGCCGTGGGCAGCAATCGAACTCCGCTGTTGGCGGACCACATGGCGGTGAACATTGCTCCCGGCGATGTAGACCAGATGGCCGCGACTTTGCAACACAAAGTCAGCCACGGCAAGACGTATCTTACTTAGCTTCTGGCTTCTGGCTTCTGGCTTCTGGCTAGAGGCTTAGCCGGTGACTCCCGCTTCCCAATACTTCCTATCCCGTTCGACGCCGCAACAGCAACTTTCTTTATCCATTTGGGTTGATAATTGGAGGAGTTTCTCGCCCGTTTTTTCTGGGAGTTTCATGACTTCATTCCGTTCCAAATTCGCTACCTTCTTTCTCTGTGTCGGCCTGGCATGCGCAGTGCCGCAGCTGCTTGCCAGGAAAAATGAAAAAGACCACGCGGCGTCGGGAGCAAGTGATCAGAGGCGTGCAATGCAAGCGCTTAATCGCCTGACCTTCGGTGCGCGCGTCGGAGATGTGCAACAGGTGATGGCGATGGGCGTCGAGAAGTGGATCGACCTGCAACTTCACCCAGAGAAGATCGACGATAGTGCCCTCAACTCTCGTTTGGCGCCGCTTGCTACGCTTCGCATGAGCACGAAAGAGATTGCCGAGGACTTTCCCAATCCGCAATTGCTCAATCAGGTGATGAATGGCAGACGATCGATGCCGTCGGATCCGATACGGCGCGCAATCTACAAGGTGCAACTCGCGCGCTTCCAAGACCGCAAGAACGAAGCCGGCAAGAACGCGTCGATAGTCGCTGCGGACAGGCCCGGTAATACTGCCAGTGAGCGCTCGGCGATGACAGCAAACACAGCTCAAGAGAGTGCAGGTGCGAACGCGCAAAATACTGGAATGACCGCAGCAGCCAGCGACACCACGCCCTCCGCAGGTATCGACGCTTCCGCTGACATGAACGCTTCCGGCAACGAGAATATGATGGCGGCCAGTGCACCACCGGCAGCACCAGTAAAGATGACGCCGGAGGAAGAGGCGCAGGCGCGGCGTCGCGAAGATCAACTTTATGCCGACCTCGAAGTGCAGCAATTGCCGAGCCTTCCCCCGGATCAGCGCTTCAAGAAAATTCTCGACATGCCGACGGCATCGCAGGTGGCATTTGCGGAGTCTCTGCGCGGGGGTAAGGGTCTTGCGTTTCTGGAAGGGTTGAGCCCGAAGCAGAGGGAAACTTTGCTGGCGATGAATAATCCATTGGGTGTGGTTACAAACGAATTGGCGCAGGCGAAACTTTTGCGTGCCGTCTACAGTCAACGCCAGTTGGACGAAGTGATGACCGATTTCTGGGTCAACCACTTCAATGTATTTATAGACAAGGGACTCGACCGCCTCCTGGTGACCAGCTATGAACGGGATGTGATCCGTCCGCGTGCCCTTGGCAAATTCGAGGACTTGCTTGTAGCCACGGCGAAAAGTCCAGCCATGTTGTTCTACCTGGACAATTGGCTGAGCGTTGGACCAAACTCGGTGCGAGCTGTCGGACCTCCTCCGCGTCCCTATGGACGCTACGGGCGCCGCTATCCACCGCAGCAGCCGCAGCGGAATCAAGGCAGGCGGCCCAGCGGCCTGAATGAAAACTACGGACGCGAGCTTCTGGAACTTCACACGTTGAGCGTGAATGGCGGTTACTCGCAGCGTGATGTAACTGAAGTCGCGAAAGTTTTTACGGGATGGACCATCGACAAGCCAGCCGAAGGCGGTGAATTCAAGTACGAGCCACGCATGCATGAACCCGGCTCCAAGCTTGTACTGGGACATCGCATTAAATCCAAGGGTGAAGGGGAGGGGCTGGAAGTGCTGCACCTGCTGGCCACCAATCCGCAGACGGCGCACTTCATTTCGCTGAAGCTGGCGGAACGCTTTGTGTCGGACAACCCGCCTCCGGCTCTGGTCGATCGAATGGCGAAAACATTTTTGAACAAGAAGGGCGACATCCGCGAGGTGTTGAGCACACTGTTCCACTCACCGGAATTCTGGGACGATGGAACTTACCGCGCCAAGGTGAAGACGCCGTTTGAATTCGTCGCGTCTGCGTTGCGAGCCACGGGGGCTGAGGTGGAGGATGCGTTACCCTTGACCAGGCAGCTCGCTAACATGGGAATGCCTCTTTACGGTGCCCAGCCACCCAGCGGCTATTCGATGAAAGCGGAAACGTGGGTAAGTTCCTCGGCATTGCTCAATCGGATGAATTTTGCGCTGGCTTTAACCGGCGGCAAGATGCGAGGAGTGAAGGTCGACGCTGCTCACTTAGATGGAAGTGCTGTAGCCGGAAATCCTGCGCCCACGGGCGCAAGCGAAACGCTCTCCACACTGGAGGGCGAATTAGTGGCCGGCGGTGTTTCCCAGCAGACCCACGATTCGATTGTGACGCAGGTGCAGACGTCCGAAAAGAGTTCAGCTCATTCGCCCGATGTGAGTATGATCGGGGGGCTGCTGCTGGGTTCGCCGGAGTTCCAAAGAAGATAAATGCCAATGTGGAGACGTGGCTAAGGGCGTCCTGGCGGACAAAAGACGTAGCAAGCTACGTCTCTACGAAACATTCTTTTATGGGTATTACACGTCGAATTTTTCTTCGTAACAGTGCGCTGACCGTTGTGGGTACGGCGGCGGTGCCGAGCTTTCTCGCGCGCGCCGCGTGGGGAGCGGCGGAGCCGGCTACCCGCACCAAGCGCCTGGTAGTGATTTTCCAGCGCGGTGCGGCTGACGGTCTCAATATTGTGGTGCCTCACGCGGAGCCGCAGTATTACGCCATGCGGCCGAGCATCAGCATTCCGCGCAAGGACGTGATCGATCTCGACGGATTCTTTGGTCTGCACCCTTCGCTGGCGCCGTTCAAACCGCTGTGGCAACAGCGTCAACTGGCCATTGTGCATGCGGCCGGATCGCCCGATCCCAACCGTTCGCACTTCGATGCGCAGGATTTCATGGAGTCCGGAACTCCCGGCATGAAGGCCACTGATGATGGATGGCTCAATCGTTCACTACGCAATCTGCAGCATGGGTCGCCGAGATCTCCGTTCGAAGCCATTTCCATGGGCCCTTCGATTCCGAGAATTTTGAGTGGCCTGGAACCCGCCGTCGCACTGAATAGCATCAACGACTTCACGGTGGGCGGCCACAATGGTAAAGCTTCACCGCTGGCAAGCACGTTCGAGGCGATGTACGGGCACTCGCTTGATACCGTGCTTCACAGCACGGGCGAAGAGACTTTTGACGCCGTGAAGATGCTGAAGTCCGCTGACCCCGCGAAGTACCAGCCCGCGCCCGGCGCCGATTATCCGCGTGGACGCTTTGGCGACAGCATGCGACAGCTGGCGCAACTCATTAAGGCAAATCTCGGAGTTCAAGTGGCGTTTGCTGACGTTGGGGGCTGGGACCATCACGTCAACGAAGGCGCAACTCAGGGACAGATTGCCACTGTGTTGCGCGACTTCTCGCAATCCCTGGCCGCGTTCTGGACCGACCTTGGAGACCTTGGAGAAGACACGGTAGTTGTAACCATGTCGGAGTTCGGCCGCACCGCACGCGAAAACGGCAACCGCGGCACCGATCACGGCCATGCCAACGTGATGTTCGTGTTGGGTGGGCCGGTGAAGGGCGGTAAGGTTTACGGACGCTGGCCCGGTCTCGATCAATCGCAGTTGTATGAAGGGCGCGATCTGGCGTTGACCACGGATTTTCGACAAGTGCTTGGCGAAGCCGTAGCGCGCCACATGGGGAACAAGAATTTGAGTGAAGTGTTTCCGGGGTACGAGAATCAGCCGGGAAAATTCCTGCGCTATCTGGGTTGAGCCCGTCCCGCGCTCAGACTACCCGCCGTCGTGGATTGATTCCCCGAATGCCTGGGCCTGAATCCCATGTTCTCGAGTGTAGTCGATCCAGGCTTCCGCGCTGAGAAACGTGATTGTGAATCCCAGCCAAAATGCGATCCCAAAGAATTCGTGCGGCGTGAGCTTGCGAAAGGCGAAGAACATGCCAACGATCGGCCTGGTGGTGGCGACTCCCAGGCCAATGCCGTAGGCGCGGATCATCCACTCGCGATGTTTCGCCACTTCCTTGCGGCGGATGTGCCTGTAACCCTTGATAAGGCAAAACAAGAACAGAATGCCGAACAGTGTGGTCGCCGCGGTTTCATTTGGTCCTCCGATATTCATGGTGAAACTCATCACCAGTGCTGAAATTCCAATCACCAAGCCTGAGACAACCAGAACTTTTCCCAGCCAGCGATGTATACGAAGATGCTTATTTCGGATATTGGGAACGAACTGCAGCAAAGCGAGGACGAGAAATAGAGCTCCTGGAATGATATGCACGAGCGTCAATGACATGTGCCGGGCAAAACCTGCGTCCAGTGCCGCGGCCGGAGGATACTTTCCGGCGAACACTCCGGGCCAGAACAAGACAAGCGCTCGCCGGGTTGCGGCAGCAAAGCCGCTCACTGCCAGAACAATCACTCCGCTCCAGATGAAGCGAGATGCTTGTCGTCGTCCTGCCATGAACTCTCCCGATCGAATCCTCAAGGAAGTCCGATCTGTTTCTCGTCGTCAGAGCATCACGCGTCCGCCGGCGACATCGAGCGTTACCCCGGTGATCCAGGATGAACTGTCTGACGCCAAAAACAACGCAGCTGACGCTATGTCCTCAGGAACACCAAGGCGGCCCAAGGGATGCATAGCCGCGATCTCCTTTTGCTGTGCCTCTGGCATGTGCCGACTGGTTCGCTCCGTCAGCACGGCGGACGGACTGATGCAGTTCACGCGGATCCCGTACTTCCCCATATCGTTGGCCAGATTGCGCGACAGCATGACGATGCCCGCCTTGGCCGCCGAGTAGGGAGCGGGAGCTGCCGAAGGCAACCGGCCCGCAGTCGAGGCCATAGTAATGATCGCACCGCGTCGCCGCTCGATCATCCCCGGAAGAAAACTCTTAACGGTCAGAAATGTGGCCGTGAGATTCCCGTTGATTACCGACTGCCACTCTTCCTCGCTTACTTTCTCTACTGGGCCGGGACGGACAATCCCTCCACCGGCGAAGGCGGCCAGCACGTCAACCGGACCGAGTTCGTTTTCTACCTTCTGCCGCATTTGCTCGACCGCGGAGAAATCCGTGCAGTCGGCGGCGACGCCGATTGCGCGTCCACCTTTGGCTTGAATTTCAGCTACTATCGCGTCGGTGGCGGCGGTGTCGCGGCCGTTTACTGCGACCTGCGCGCCATTGCTGGCTAAAGCTCGGGCCGTCGACGCGCCGATTCCGCGAGAGCCACCAGTAACAATGACGACCTTGTCCGCCAGGTCCGAGTACGTAGCAAGATGATGAATTGAGTTCATGGGCGACTTCTCCTGTTGTAATTATACATACTGTATGATTAATATATGAGCGAGAGGTTGCAAAATTTAAATTGAGTCCTCGCCCTTATCACATGGAACGCCGCGAAGTCATGGTGGGTAAAACCCGGGCACGGGTGCTGACTGCAGCGCGCGAGTTACTGCTGCTAAAGGACTTCTCAGGTTTCAGCATGGAAGCAGTTGCGCGGCGGGCAGACGTTTCACGACTGACGCTGTACTACCAGTTCAAATCGAAGGCAGGGCTGCTGGAAGCGCTTTACGACCACATTGCCCGGCGCGGCAAGATGGAACAACTGGCCGACGTGTTTCGCCATGGCTCCGATCCGCTGGCGACGTTGCACGATTATATCCGGGTGTTTGCGAACTTCTGGGCATCGGATCGGGGCGCAATTCGCCGACTTCACGGTCTGGCATCAATCGATCCAGATATTGGGAAAGGACTGCAAGCTCGCAACGAACGTCGGCGGCAGGGCGTGCAAACTATCGTAGAACGTTATTCCAGGGTCTATCCGGCTCTAAGTTCCGCCAGGAAAGCAATCGTCATCGACACGATCCAAATGCTGACCAGCTTCGAGACGTTCGACGCGCTGGCTGGAAGCTCCCGCAACATGGACGATGTGGTAAGCATTATTCAAGAGCATGTCCATCATGCGGTTGGGTACGCAGGCAAAGCACCTCTCTGAAAAGATATAGTCCGCTGAGGAGGTGAGTCTAACGGCTACATCTCGATCAGCACTTCACCATTTTCGATTTTGAGGGGATACACAGCCACTTTTGCGCTGGGATTCTGCTCGGCCGCCCCAGTCTTCACGTCCCAGGCCCAGCCGTGCCACGGGCACACAACCTTGCCACCTTCGATCATTCCCTGCCCCAGCGGGCCGCCGCGATGCAGGCAGACGTTGTCCATGGCGCTGAACGTTCCGTTCACATTGGCAACGCAGATCGTTTTCGCACCGCAAGGAAATTCTTTGGCTTCGTCTGGAGGCGGGAGTTCGGATTCGGTGGTTAGCTTCGTGAAGTTCGGCATTGCAGTAGATTTTCTCGAGGTGATCGCTGACAGCTACTTTGGCTGCAGGGTCTGCGCGATCATGACCTGGCGCTTAAAGTTTTCCAGCATGTTCGGATCAAGACGAACCTCCGTGGGCCTCTTTGCCAGCGTCATGGTATCGATTTTGTCTTGCAGCTTCAGCAGCGCGTAGAAAAGATTTTCCGGCCGCGGGGGACATCCGGTTACATAAACATCCGTCGGGACGATTTTGTCGACACCCTGCAAGACCGCATAAGTATTGAAGGGACCGCCCACGGACGAACATGCGCCCATCGAGATCACCCACTTCGGGTCCGGCATCTGGTCGTAGATACGCTTCACCACGGGCGCCATCTTCAAGGTCACAGTACCGGCGACGATCATCAAATCGCTCTGCCGCGGGCTGGGACGAAACACTTCCGAGCCAAAACGCGCGATGTCAAAGCGCGCGGTGGACGAAGCTATCATTTCGATCGCGCAGCAAGCCAACCCGAACGTCATCGGCCACACGGCAGACTTCCGCGCCCAGTTAAAGACGTAGTCCACTGTGCTGATCATGAAATTCTTTTCGAACTTGTTTTGCAGCCAGCCCATAGGCTCCTCGTGTGCATCCGTGCGGACTTCCGCTCGTACCACCGCGGAACCGCCACTAGAGCAGTTTACCCTACGAGCGCCTCCGAGAGGATGTCAAACGCCACAGAGTTGTAGTGAGCTGCCAGGAGCGAGATTTTTATATCAGCGCGTACAAGTTTCCGTCAGCACTGCCGACATAGATCGTGCGGTCCACCACCACCGGCGAAGAGAGAATAGTCCCAACGGCCATCATCTTGGTGACCCCGGTGACGATGTCGTCGTAGAAGTCAGATTGAAAGGCTGCTTCGTAGTTCGGGGTTCCATCGGCCTTGGTCCAAGCGGGCGCGTTCTGTTTGGCGCCATCAGTCTCGAATGTCCAGGATGTCTTTTGGCTCGAGAGGTCGATGGCGATCAGCTTGCCCATGTGCGAACCGAGGTACAACATGTTTCCAGCAATAGCGGGTGAGGAGAACATTGGCCATCCCTGGAATTTGAGGGAGAAGATGGCGCTACCAGTCTTGGCGTCCAGCGCGTAAAGCAAACTTGAGTCGGAAGTTGCGAAATACACTTTTCCGTCCTTGACCGCAGGTGAGCCGATCACCCACGAACCATGATTCGAGAAAGCCCATTTTTTCTGGCCCGTCACTGCGTCGAGAGCGTAGAAGTTCGAATCGCGGCAGCCGAAATAGACCGTCCCATCAACCACCGCTGCCGAGGACTGAATGCCGACTTGGTTGTGAGTGTCGGGATCTTCGCCCGTCTTAAATCGCCATTTTTCTTTTCCGGTGGCCGCGTCGAGGGCATAGAAGTAACTGTCCCAACTTCCGATGAATAGCGTGCCGCTGGCGAGCGCGGGAGACGCGTGCACCACGTCGCCGGTCTTGAACTTCCACTTCAAAGCACCCGAGGTTGCGTCGAGGGCATAGATGTTTCCGTCCCCGCTGCCGAAAAATACTGCTCCCCTCCATACCACCGGTGACGAAAGATAAAAATCGAACGGGTCAGGCATGGTTTCGGCTGCCGGTTGCGAGCCGTGCAGATGCGTGGCCGCAAAGCGCCGCTCGCCGCCGGTTTGAAACTTCCAGGTCAGATGGCCAGTCGCTGTACTGACAGCGTAGAAATTTCCATCGTACGCGCCGAAGTAAACTATTCCGTCCGCCACCGCCGGAGATGACGTGATCCGGCTCTTGGCGGCGAACTTCCACTTCAGCGTCCCAGTCTCTCGGTCGATGGCATAAAAGTTTCCATCCGTACTGCCTGCAAAAATTACGCCGCCGGAAACCGCGGGAGAGGAAATCACTTGCCCATCGGTATGGAACTTCCATTTGACCTGACTGAATTTTGCCACTCCGGAATCGTCGTAAACGCCACTGTGCTCTGGATTGCCGCGGAACATGGACGCATCCGCACAGAACGCCGGCAGGCTAACGGAGAAAGAAAGCGCAAGTCCCAGGAAAAGCCTTAGCCGCATAGACGACCTTTTCAATATGAGATTTAGTAACGAGACACCATGGAACACGCGTCGGAC
Organism: Candidatus Sulfotelmatobacter sp.; assembly: GCA_025462865.1. Classification (GTDB taxonomy): domain Bacteria; phylum Acidobacteriota; class Terriglobia; order Terriglobales; family Acidobacteriaceae; genus Sulfotelmatobacter. Next base: position 11,045 of record JAOAPI010000087.1, read on the forward strand.
GCCCGTGTGATTGGACGCGGCACGGCTGGTTCGGTTAGTGCTTCGGCTACTCGCGCGGCGCGATTTGCTCCGGCGCTTCCGCTCAGCTACAAATAGAGTCACTCATGGATTCAACGCCCGCCGTGGCTCCCGGCCGCGAACGCACTCTTACTGCACTCGCCAGCGCCTGGCTAGATATTCGTACGTCGCTGTTTTGGATGGTGGTGATCGCGTTATTTCTACGCGTTGGATGGATTCTTATTGGCCACACTTACAAGTTCAAAAACATCGAAAACAACTTCGGCTTCGGCTGGGAGATGGGCCGCATCGGCGCGTCCATCGCTTCGCGGCATGGTTTCAGCAACCCTTTTGGCGCGCCAACCGGCCCGACCGCCTGGGAGCCGCCACTGTATCCGTACCTGATAGCGGGAGTGTTTCGTATATTCGGCACCTATTCCCGTGCGTCGGCCTTCGTGCTGCTGACCATCAACAGTGTGTTCTCAGCGTTGACCTGTATTCCGATATTTCTGATCGCACGTCGGATTTTTTCCGAGAAGGTTGCCGTGGGCTCAGCCTGGACCTGGGCGCTGCTTCCCTACGTAATGTATTGGTGCACGCGTTGGGTGTGGGAAACAAGTTTTTCAGCGTTCCTGATGGCCATCATTTTCTGGCTAACGCTTACTCTGCAAGATCGTGACGGGCTAAAACCATGGATCTGGTTCGGGCTGCTCTGGGGCGTTGCGGCGCTGAGCAGCACAGTACTACTCTCGTTCCTGCCGGCATCAGGGCTGTGGGCCTGGTATCACCGCGCCAGACGCGGCAAACCGTCATTGGCGGGAGTGACATTAGCGTCGCTGATTTTCATTGCTTGCATCAGTCCATGGATTGCGCGCAACTATCAGACCTTCGGCAAGTTCATTTTCATCCGCGACAACTTCGGCGCGGAATTGCGTCTGGGGAATGGCAACGGAGCCGACGGCACCTGGATGCAGTACCTGCATCCCACGCAGGACCTCTACGCCATGCGTCAGTACACCACGATGGGCGAACTGGGCTACGTGGCGCTGCGCAAGCGGCAGGCTGTCGATTACATCAAGGCGGACTACGGTCGCTTTGCCCTGCTTTGTCTTAAGCGCTTCATTTACTTTTGGGCTGGACCGCCGCGGCTGGCAAAAATCTGGTGGCTGGCCCAGGTGAAAAATTCACTTTTTCTGGCATCTTCCGTGTTGACCTTCTGGGGCCTCGGACGAGCCCTGCGGAAGCGCAAACCGGCTGCGTGGCTGTTTTTCTGGGTGATCTTGTTATATCCCGCGATTTATTACGTAGTGTTCCCCGGACAGCGCTACCGGCATCCGATTGAACCGGAGATGACGATCCTGGGGGTCTACTTGCTGAGTGAAGCGGGCCTCGTTGCTCGAGCCAAAGATGCGCCGGCGCGCGTGGAATAGCCAAGTCAATAAGGGCTCTGCAGAAGGGTGACCTTCATACACGGCGGAAGCTGAATGCGGGCTTTTCTGGAGGCTTCTCACCAATTGCGAACTGCTGCGTCTAACGTTTTGGAAAGGGAGGGAGCTATGAATCGTCAACGCCAATTTCCACTACGGTCGGGCGCCATTTTGGGCACCGTGTGTGCTCTTTTTATCCTCGCCCTAGGCGCGGGCGCCTCCGATCACTCGGCAGCATTCACCGAAGAGTTTCATCAGACCTACACCATCTCTCCTAACGGCCGCGTCGAACTCGACAATATCAATGGCGCGGTGCATATTTCAAGTTGGGATGGCAATGAAGTCAAGGTAGACGCCGTGAAATACGCCGGAACAAAGGAAAGACTGGATGAGGCGCGCATCGAGATCGAGTCTGGAAAAGACCGTATTTCGATTCGCACAAAGTATCCCGACCACGATCACACGTTCAATTGGGGATCGAGCGACAATCCTGCCGGCGTCGAATATACGCTGACAGTGCCACGCAACATCCGGCTGGACGAAATCAAACTGATCAACGGCTCTCTGGATATAAACGGCGTCAACGGCGAAGTGCGAGCCTCGTGTATCAATGGCCGACTTGAAGCGCGCAACCTGACGGGGCGCGCCGAATTATCCACGATCAACGGACATCTGGATGCGCGATTTGATGAACTTCCGGGTTCGTCCGTCGAACTGAAATCGGTGAATGGGTCGTTGGAGTTGACGATTCCTTCCGACTCGAAAGGCCAAATCGAGGCCAGTACAGTCTCCGGCGGAATCGAGAATGAGTTTGGGCTGCACGTGAATCATCACCGTTACGTCGGCCATGAACTGCGTGGAGAGTTGGGCACCGGCGGGCCAAGGATCAGATTGGAGAATGTAAATGGCCGGATTGAGATCCGTCACGCCTCTGATGGCCGCGCCCTGAGCCCGGTGAAGGACTTGAGCCATCGCGATCGTGACAACGATGATGACGATAGCGAAATCTAGTATTTAGACGAATCAATAGATCGTGTATCCGGGAGCCGGCGTCCGCAGATCAGGCTTTGAAGCCATTAGGAGCAATGCGCCCTCGCGCTTGAACGCCCGCAGGTCGTCCAGACTGTGGAACGATTTCGTCTGGTAATCATCGGGAGTGGGCGTGTCATCGGCAATGCGGCAAGCCTCCACATTCTCGAAGGCGTGTTTCTTCAGCAGCTCGATGTATTCCGCCTGCGATCGCACGTGCACGGGAACCTTCAGCTTGTTTACCCACTGCAGCGAATACTGATTATCTTTATATAGATTGATGAGGATGAATAATCTTCCGCGCGGCGCCATCACGCGAAACAGCTCCATCAAGGCGCGGTCCTGATCGGCATAGTAATAAAACGACTCGACTGACAAGACCTTGTCAAAGAAGTTTTCTTCCCACGGTATTTGCTGCGCCGATCCCCAGACGTAAAGCACATTGTCAAAGTCCTTCGATGCAGTCCTCGCCTCGCGAATCATCTCGTCGGAAACGTCGAGGCCAACGACTTGGCCGAAGCCGTCGGGGCCTTCGCCCACCAGCCGTGCCAACAGGCGCGTCGCCCATCCTGAGCCGCAACCCAAGTCAAGCACGCGTTCTCCAGGACGCAGGTTCATCCGGCGAATCGTCTTCGCAGTGATATCGAGATGATGGTTTTCCATCTTCGGGCCCTCGCCGGCAACGGCCCAGCGATTGAATTCCTGTTGCAGTTTCTCATCCGGAGTCAGGGGTTTGTCAGGCAAGGCGATTCCCTTCCGAAGTGTCTTGAGTGGTCACCGGTTCTTTGGGACGTTCGTCCACCTGGAGGTGAAAGATATCCGGACGCGCGTAGTGGCCAACGACGTCCAAGTCAAATTTTCCCCGGATGATCTGCGCGCGGTCGATCTCGGCGGTCAGAATCGCTTCGCCCTCAGTGTTGGGTCCAGCGAGAAAATTACCGAAGGGGTCGACGATGCAACTTCCACCGCGGGTTACGACCACGTCCGGATCATCTCCAAAGGCTGAACAATAATCAGCCGGAAAATCGCGCCGTCGATTGAACTGATTGCAGGAGAGAACGAAGCAACGGCCCTCGACTGCAACATGGCGCATGGAGGCGATCCACGAGTCGCGTGAATCGGCGGTAGGAGCGCAATACAGCTCTACACCTTTGGCGTACATCGCTGCCCGCATCAGGGGCAGATAATTTTCCCAACAGATCACGGCACCCAGCTTCCCTAGCACGGTCTCAAACACCGGCATCGTCGAACCGTCACCAAAACCCCAGACCAAGCGCTCCAACGCGGTGGGCATCACCTTCCGGTGCTTACCCAGGTAGCTGCCATCCGGTGCAAAAAACAATACGGTGCAGTAGAGAGTGCCGCCTTCCCGCTCAACGACACCCACTACCAGGTAGATCCCGTACGTTTTTGCCGTCCGTCCGAGGGCGTTCACGGCGGGGCCTGGAACATCCACACTGCTCTCCCAATAACGGCGAAACTGCTCTCGCCCTTCGTCCGAACGCGAACCCATAACCGTTCCGAAATTGAGACCGCGAGGATAAGCTGAGACAAACGCTTCAGGAAACAAAACGAGACGCGCGCCTTTTTCGGCAGCTTGACGGGTAAGGTCGTCGACCTTTTCGAGAGTGCGTTCCCGGTTGAACGCCACCGGGGCCGCCTGCACTACAGCTACCTGGAATTTTTCAGAGCCGGATGCCTGGTCCATTTCTCGCAATCCATCCTTCACGCTCATTTCGCCCTCTCTGCGATCTGCACGAGCACGCAGAGTACTATAAATTCTCCGGACGGATCCTCCATTCGGAGCATTTTTCACCCAGAACACCGAACAGGTTTGTGAGGCCACCGGAGCAACAAAAGACGCGACCACTGCCACTATGCTACAGTTTTCCTCCTAATGGCGACACGCCCTCAGAACCCCGCGCCAGAGCCCGATCCAGCATCGCTCTACTGCCCGAACTGCGCCGAAGAGGTGAATGATCCGCTGACGTGCGGCGACTGCTCGTCTGTTATCTGCCGGCGCTGCGGAACGGCGCTGGAAACCTCCGACGAACTCGGAATGGGATAATGGACGCTAGCGCCCCCGCCGAACCCGCACCGATCGATTCCCAGACCGCTCCCACCCAACCGACTCTGGTTCGCGGACTCAACTTGCTTGATTCCGTGCTGCTGCTCGTCAGCGGCATCATCGGCTCTTCGATTTTCCTCACCGCCAAAGACATTGCCGGGCCGCTGCCTCAGCCCATGCTGTTTTTGCTGGTATGGGTGATCGGCGGCGTAGTTTCACTCTTCGGCTGTGCTGCCTTCGCTGAGCTCGGATCCATGTTCCCGGAGTCAGGGGGGCAGTATGTCTATCTTCGCGAGGCCTATGGCGATCTGGTGGCATTTCTTTACGGGTGGATGCTGTTCTCGGTTGCCAACGGGGGAACGATCGCGGCGCTCTCCGTGGCTTCGGCCGCGTATACAGGACAAGTATTCCCCATCGTTTCGCAAGAGCACATAATCTTCTCGCTCGCGGGCATCACGCTTACGCGGGCGCACGTGTTCGGCCTGCTTCTCATCGCAGTTCTTACCTATGTCAACGTGGTGGGTTTGCGCTGGGGAGCGCTGCTGCAGAATATTTCCACGTGGACCAAGTTCGCGGCCATGGCGGCGTTTGTGCTGCTTGGGTTCGCCATCGGCAAAGGCGACTGGTCGCACTTCGGGGCGCACGGCGTGGGGCTCGGCCTAGGACTTCATCCGGGGCAGTTTCTCTCCGCCTTCGGGGTCGCATTGATTGCCGTCTACTTTGCATACGACGGATGGGTCTACATCACATGGGTGGCGGGCGAAGTAAAACAGCCACGCCGCAATGTGCCGCTGGCGATGGTGCTGGGCGTGATTGTGGTCGGCGTGATTTATATCGCCATGAACATGGCTTATCTTTACGCGTTGCCGCTCGGCGAGATTGCGCAACATGAAACCATCGCCCATGCGGCCGCGGTCGCAATGTTTTCTCCGCGAGTGGCGGTGTGGCTCTCGCTGCTGATCGCGGTTTCCTGCTTTAGCGCGGCGGCAACGTGTACGCTCTCCGGGGCGCGCGTGTATCTAGCCATGGCCCAGGACGGAGTGTTCTTCAAGCGCATGGCGGTCATTCATCCCAAGTGGCGCACGCCCGCCTTCAGCCTGATCGGACAAGGCATCTGGGCCGCCCTGCTCACGATCAGCGGACGCTACGACCAGCTCTATACCTATGTCATCTTCGGCATGGTGCTCTCCTACACGCTGACGGTTATCGGAATGTTTCTGTTGCGCTGGAAGCGTCCCGAGGTTCCGCGACCCTACCGCTGTACCGGATATCCCTGGCTGCCCGCGATCTACGTGCTGATCGGCGTCGCCTGGACCGTGAATACGATCATCACCCGTCCCACAGAAGCTTTTTGGGGTGCCGGGATCGTATTGATCGGCGTGCCTGGATATCTTTATTGGAAGCGCAGCAACCGGAAGATTGCGGCGACGGGGTAGATGATGTTCGAGTACATCGGGAAAACGCGGTCTGTTCCCTTCCTGTCACGTGGGATTTTATTCGCGGTGGTGCTGGCGCTTTTCGGCTGTGGCACGCACAACAGTACTACCACCACGACCACACCGCCGCCACAGACCTTGCAGCCGCTCGCGAACCAACCGACGGATGGCGCTGGGTTGGCCTTTCTGTTGACTGATGGGTCCGTGATGTTCCAAGGGAAAAATCTTTCCGATTGGTCCAAGCTGACGCCTGATGAGTTCGGGAACTACGCCAAGGGAACATGGTCTCCCGTCGCCAGCCTGCCTGCTGGATATGCGCCTCAGTATTTCGCTTCCGCTGTACTGGCCAACGGGCGGGTGGTGATTGTAGGGGGCGAATACAACAACGGCAATTTTGTATTGACCAATCAGGCTGCAATCTACGATCCTCTCGCCGATACCTGGACACCGCTCGCTCCACCGGTGGGATGGGACTACATCGGCGACTCGCCATCGGCGGTATTGCCTAACGGTCAATTTTTGGTAGGAAGAAAACTTGATATGCAGATGGCCGTTCTGGATCCCGCGACGCTCCAATGGACGGCGGCGGGGTCCGCGGACAAAAGCGATTTCAATGCCGAAGAGGGCTGGACTCTGTTACCAGACGGTTCCCTGCTAACCGTCGACGTAAAGAATGCTCCAAACTCTGAGAGGTACATTTCGTCGATCGGAACGTGGATAAGTGCGGGCAGCACAATTGTGGATTTGCACCTGCCCGGTTCCGGTTGTCTGGTTTATGGCGGTGGTTGTTACAATCCCCCGGGCGAGGTTGGTCCAGCAGTGCTTCGCCCCGATGGCACGGTCTTCGCGACCGGCGCCAAATCGACCGCTGGTCCGGGCCACACGGCGGTTTACATTCCGCCGACTGTTCCTACGGGTGCGGGTACATGGACAGCCGGGCCAGATTTTCCTAACAACGATAACGCCGGTGATTCGTTTGCCGTGCTCTTACCAAGCGGCAACGTGCTGGTAGAGGGCAATTCCGGGACGCTATATGAGTTCGATGGCCAGAAGTTTATTTCCGGCAGTCAAGTGGCGCCCGGCAGCAGCTTGCTGGTACTGCCTTCCGCAGACGTGATCGTTGGCGGCGCCACGGTTCAGATTTCTCCGGCGGCGGGAAACCCTTTGGCCTCCTGGTCGCCGGCGATCACGACGTTTCCGGCAAGCGTCACGCGAGGCGCAACGTATAGCGTCTCCGGCACACAGTTCAATGGCTTGTCACAAGCGGCCGGATTTGGAGATGAGAACGAGACCGCCACGAACTATCCCCTGGTGCGCATTACCAATCAGGCCACCGGGCACGTTTTTTATGCCCGCACTCACGACCACAGCACGATGGCGGTCGCAACCGGCGGCTTGATTGTTTCGACAAATTTTGATGTGCCGTCGGGCATGGAAACCGGCGCTAGTTCGCTTCAGGTAGTGGCTAACGGCATTGCATCTGTAGGCGTTAACATCACCGTGAATTAGAAGCATTCTGTTTCGATCGAATGACGGTTTGATTCCTCGCGTGAACGACCCGGTATGACGCCAGTAACTTTATCTTCCACCCCCTCTTGCAGTACCTTGGTGTAGTGACCACGGGTTCGTAGTCGTGTGCGCCTTTGCGCTTTCCCTGGAGAAGATATGAGCCGTCCCGTTGCCCTCCGCTTGCTGCTTATCGGATTTCTTATCACCGGCCTGTTTACCGGCTGCTCCCGTGATCCTAATGTGCGCAAGCAGAAGTTTCTGGAGAGCGGCAACCGTTATCGTGACAAGGGCAAGTTCCGGGAAGCGGCCATCCAGTATTCCAATGCCTTGCAAATGGATACGCGCTTTGCGGAAGCGCATTATCAGTTGGGCGAGGCTTATCTCAAGCTCAGAGACTATAACCGCGCCTACGCCGAACTTTCGCGCGCGGTAGAACTGGTACCGGACAATTATCCTGCGCACGTTGAGCTGGCGAACCTGCTGATCGGTGCACGACAGCCCAAACAGGCACAGGTTCATCTGGATCTGTTGCGTGAGAAGCAACCCAACAATCCCGACACCTACCTGGCATGGGCAAACTTTTATGCTTCACAAGACAACCTGGGGTCGGCACTCCAGGAAATGCAGAAAGGGATAGCCGCTGATCCCGCCCGCGCTGACTCATATTTGAGCCTCGCGCTGCTTCAGGTTCGTGCCAATTTAACCGACCAGGCCGAGATCAATTTCAAGAAGGCCACGGAAGTGGATCCCAAGAATGTGAACGCGCAAGTGGCTTTGGGAATCTTCTATCAGTCACGCAATCGCACGGCGGAAGCGGAGAAGCAATTTAAGCACGCCATTGAGGTGGACCCCAAAAACCCTGGTTCGCGGGCATCTTACGTCCGCTTGCTAATGGCGGAAGGCAAGAAACCTGAAGCCGAGACGTACTTGAAGCAGTCGAAAACCGAATTTCCTGACAATTCGGAAGGCTACCGCATGCTGGGCGATTTTTATTTCGCCAACAACGAGCTCGACAAAGCCACAGCCGAATACGAGGCGTTGTATCACGACCATTCAAAGGATCTTCAGGTCAAGAAGAATTACATTCAACTTCTCATCCTGAAGAACCGGCTGGACGAAGCCACCAAACTGAATGACGAAATCCTGAAAAGCACTCCACGGGATGCCGAGGCGCTGGTTTATCGAGGGCAGGTGAAGCTCCGCCAAAACGATGCCCGAGGCGCGGTGGATTCATTGCAGCAGGCGGTCAAGAGTGATTCCAACAATGGAATCGCCCATTATCAGCTTGGGCTCGCCTTCGACATGCAGCACGACGAAGCTCAGGCCGAGTCGGAGTTGCGCGAGGCGGTGCGGCTGCGTCCCGATCTCACAGACGCGCAACGCGCATTAGCCACTCTGGAACTTCGCCGCGGAGATGTCGATGCTCTCACCCAAACCGCTCAACTAATTATCAGCGGAGCTCCCAATGCGCCCGACGGCTACCTGCTGCGGGCTGTGGCCGAGATGAGTCGCAAAAAATACTCGGATGCGGAACAGGACATGCGGAAAGCTGCCCAGGTAGCTCCAAACAATCCCGCACCCTACGTGCAGATGGGGAATTTGCACCAGGTGCAGAAGCAGTATGGAGAGGCGATCAAGTCGTATCAGCAAGCGTTGGACAAGGATCCCGCGTCCACCGACGGGCTGCAAGGAGTGATGAATACCTACCTTGTCCAGAAGCAGCTCGATCAGGCCATTGGCGCGGCAAAGGCTCAGATCGCCAAATCACCGAACGTCAGCGGATTCTATGATCTGCTGGGCACGGCTTTGTTCGAGAAAAAAGATTTGAAAGGCGCCGAGGCCGCCTTTAACAAGGCAGTCGAACTGGACAAAAATAATTCCGACGCGCTTCTCAAACTAGCGCAGGCACAAGCCGCCGACGGTTCGGTGAACCAGGCGCTCGCGACCTATCAGCAATCTATTAAGGACCATCCACGCGAGATTTCGTTCTACATTCTCGCGGGGATGATGTACGAATCGCAGAACAATTGGGACCAGGCCAAATCGATGTATCAGCAGGCGTTGAATATTCAGCACGATAATCCGCTGGCCTCCAACAATCTTGCTTATGTGATGTTGCAACAGGGTGGCAATGTTGACGTGGCTCTAGCGATGGCGCAGACGGCGCGGCGCGGCATGCCCGATTCGCCGAACGCCGCCGACACCCTGGGCTGGGCTTATTACCAGAAGGGCGTCTACCAAACCGCAATTGATATGTTCCAGGAATCCCTGCGGCTGAACGCGAAAAAAGGCGGCACGGACGACCCGACGGTACATTACCATCTGGGACTCGCCTATCAGAAAGCCAACCAGCCGGTGCAGGCTCGGCAGCAACTGGAGCGTGCGCTGAAGATCAGCCCGAATCACAGTGATGCGCGGAAGGCTTTGTCGGAGTTGCGCGGGTAGCGACCACAGCGCTGTCCTGCTGCGGCGTGACCTTACTCCTCAGTCTTTTCAATCGTCAGTCGGCGGCGATGGTATGGCTGACAGTTTCGCCGGGCTGCGGTCGCCGCGGAGCGCGGTTCGAGGGCAGGCCGGCGTCGCGGATCTTGTAGAGCAAGGCGCGATAGCTGATGTTGAGGGCGCGGGCTGCCTGTTTGCGATTCCAGTGATGATGCTGGAGAACTTTTAAGATAATCTTTCCTTCAAGTTCGCGCACCGCCTGGCGCGTGATCTTCTTCAGCGAGATTGGCCCATCGACGGAAATGTCGGCACTGAAGAAATCCTGTTCATGGGGACGCAGATCGCCGGAGATGGATTCTTCAGTTCCCAGAATGACGTAGCGCTTCATCAGATTTTCCAGCTCGCGCACATTGCCCGGCCAGTGATATTTCTTCAGCGCATTCATCAAATCGGCGGAAGGGTGCACGGCACGCGAATTGAATTTCCGGTTGTGATATTCCAGAAAATAGCTGACCAGTTGCGGAATGTCGGCAGCGCGCTCCCGCAGTGACGGCATGTGAAGGTTCACAACGTTAATGCGGTAGAAGAGATCTGACCGGAACGACCCGTTAGCGATTTCCTCTTCCAGTTTCCTATTTGTGGCGCAGACCACCCGGACTTCGACTTTCTTGTCTTCCTGCGCGCCAATGCGGCAAAATTGGCCGTCCTGCAGCAGTTGCAGGAGTTTCGACTGCAAGGCCATATCCAGTTCTGAAATTTCATCGAGGAACAGCGTGCCGCGGTGTGCCATCTCGACGCGGCCGGGCTTCGTGCCATAGGCGCCGGTGAAGGCTCCCTTCTCGTAGCCGAACAGCTCGCTTTCAAGCAGCGTTCCGGGAATCGCTGGGCAGTTCACCTTAACCCAGGGACCAGTCTTCCATGGCGAGGAGGCGTGGATCATGCGGGCAATGATGTCCTTGCCCGTGCCGCTCTCCCCGTGGATAAGTACGGGGACGTTAGCGCCGGCAATCTTGGAGAGGCGGTCGCGGAGCGCCCGCATCGCCTCCGTGGATCCGAAAACCACAGAGTCGGGAGGCATCTCGCCTAGGGGCTGGATTAACGGGCTGACAGGATTCGATGTAGTGCTCATAAGTGTTCCTGGCTTTAGCAGCCTAGGATTACCCTCTGATGTGCATCCTGAGAACCAAACGCAGAGGGAGAGGACACGTACGCCATCAGGCTAGTCTATCTGATTGATGAAAAGCAACTTACCAAAGGTGCAGAGGGAAGAGATTGAGTAATCAGGAAGTCCAAAAAGCGGAGTAGAACCGAGGATAAGCGAGGGCAACCGAGGGAAAACATTTTCACACAGAGGAAGCGAGTTTCCTTCGCACACGTTTGCCAGTCACCCTGGAATTGACTAGTGGCCGGGAAAACTTTAGCGCAATCAGGTTGTAGCCTTCCCCGTGCTGCATCCGCAATACTCTGGCCCGGAGATTTCGCGCGACACGGGGCAAAGATGTCAGTACCGCCAAAGGAGCGCTGGGAATCTCGAGCGAAACATGCGACGTGGAGGGGATTGAGCGCCGAACCGCAACCAGCATTCCGCCCGCGGAAACATTCAGCGCGGTTGCGAACTCCAGGAATTCCTTCTCAGTCTCGGACTGAGTTCTGACAAAAACGGGAATGGCTAGAGGGAGGCGCGGCCATTGTCTACGCTCTGCTGCCGGAGTCTTGCCGCCCAAACGCACCATTCCTCCCTTTTCTTAATTCAACAATCCAAGCATCTTAGGGGCCAAAGCCCAAGTTAGGGGTAAAATCCCGGGCGTTTCACATGTGAAAACCCGTAAACCAAGGGGTAATACCGGGCACGGGAACTACTAAAGCCGTAAAATCACGCACTTTTTCTTCTTTTCGATTTTCGTAAGTTCGGGTATTTGGGGCCGGGGCAATAACAATTCAGACCGGAGGGTGAGTGCAACGTTTTGCTACACTTGGGTAATCAGCTTTCATTTTTGGTTGACAAGGAAAACTGAGCTGGCATACGATTTTGTTACTGCATTCTTGCCCTGACAAGGGCAGGTCGTCCCCCCTTTTGCGTTAGACCGCTGTGCCCCTTATGGCCACCGTCCAAAAGAACATATGTGTCCCTGAGGCAGATGGGGCAAAATCCCGCACAGCCGAGGCATCTGTCCCCGGAGAAGGACTCCCGACTCCATCTGACTTGCCTCAGGCATATTACGAATTGCAGGAGCGTTTCCAGCGCACCACCAACGCGCTTGGATCGGCTGCACACGATCTTAAAACGCCACTAGCGATTTTGAATGGATACGTTGAACTGCTGCAGAGCGAGAAATTGGGCCCGTTGAATGCGCGCCAGCGGGAAGTGCTGGGCGACATGGAAGCGAGCGGCAAGCGGCTTCAACAATTCATCCAGGATTTCCTCACCTATAGCGCGCTTGAAACCGGTGGATTGAAGATGCGCTTCGAGATGGGCAACCTGAACGATTGCCTGTCCGATGTTTGCCGGCTGTGGTCGGCCCGCTTTCAGGAGAAGGGACTGGCGCTTTACTTTTTAGCGAACGACAAGTTGCCCACATTCCTTTTCGATTCTCCCAAGCTGCAGCGAGTCATCTCTAATCTATTGGAGAACTCTTTCAAATTCGTTCCTCAGGGCGGGACGGTCTGGTTGCACGCGGAACCCAACATGTGGGAGCGCCGTGCCACGGCCCAGCCAGCAACATCGGAGGAACGACGCCGACTCGAGACTTCGCAACCAAATTCTGTGAAGGTGAGCGTCTCCGATACGGGTCCGGGAATTCCCGCGGAGTTTCATCAGGAAGTTTTCGATGATTTCTTCCGGCTTCCGGGCAATGAAAATCAGGAAGGTATGGGTCTGGGATTGGCTATTGTGCGCCGGTTGGTGCAGGGGATGGGCGGAAAAGTCTGGGTAGAAAGCGATTCCGGCGCGGGATGCAAATTCTCGTTCCTGATTCCTTTCAACCCTTCTCCGAATCTAACCAGCAAAGGAAAGAATCGATGACGGATAGCGCCAAGATTCTTCTAGTGGATGACGAACCGGCAATGCTCCGCTACATCCGGACCTTGCTTGAGGTCGACGACTACAAAGTGGAGACCGCGTCAACCGGGGAAGAAGCTCTACAGCGAGTGGACAAAGGACTGGAGCCCGACCTTGTACTACTCGACGTCTTAATGCCGGGCATTGATGGATTGGAAACGCTGGAGCAACTTCGCAAGAAGCGGCCCGGAGTGAAAGTCGTAATGCTTTCCTGTGTCAACGACACCAAGAAGGTCGTGCAGGCCATGCGGCTGGGAGCGCATGATTACCTTACCAAACCGTTTCAGAAAGCTGAGTTAGATGCGGTGATCGATCAGTGTCTTGGTCAAGGCAAAACGCCGGTAGGCGGAGAAGTCGAGGAAGTCGGCGAAGACACCTTCTTCATAGCAGCAAGTCCGGCCATGCGGAAGATCCGCTCACAAGCCGCGCTAGTGGCTCACGTAGATATTCCGGTGCTATTGCTTGGCGAAAGCGGAACCGGAAAAGAAGTGCTGGCTCGCCTGATTCACAAACTCTCCCAGCGCGCCCATCGTACCTTCTTGAAGGTAAATTGCGCAGCTGTTCCGGCGGATCTGCTGGAAAGTGAACTATTCGGATATGAGCCGGGAGCATTTACCGGGGCGACCCACGCCAAGCCTGGAAAATTCGAACTGTGCAATAAAGGAACAATTCTTCTCGACGAAATCGGAGAGATGCCACCGCAGTTGCAGGCCAAATTGCTGCACGTTTTGCAAGACCAGCATTTCTCGCGGCTGGGCAGTCGGTCCGTGATCAAGGTGGATGTGCGCATTCTGGCGGCAACGAACATCGACATTCCGCAGGCGTTGGCCTCCAAGCGATTGCGCGAAGATCTTTACTACCGTCTCAACGCATTTACTCTGCAACTTCCGCCGCTGCGCGAACGTAAGGAAGAAATTCCGATTCTGCTGAAGCACTTCATGACGCGCATGGCCGAGCGCTACGCGCGGCCGCAGCTTCCGCTTTCCCCCAAGCTCCTCGAGGCCTGCCAGGCACATTCCTGGCCGGGCAATTTGCGCGAGCTGAATAATTTTCTCAAACGCTATTTGATACTTGGGGACGAGAATCTCGCCGCGGCCGAACTGCAACCTCGGCATGATGGCAATGGCGGAGCTGGAGCCCGCGGAGATTCAGGAGCGAAAGGTGAAGCCAGCGGTGGATTAAAATCTCTAGCGCGCAGTGCGAAGGACGAAGCCGAAGGCGAAGCCATCCGGCAGGCGCTTGAGCAAACCAACTGGAACCGCAAGCAGGCAGCTGCCCTGCTGCAAATCAGTTACAAAGCTCTTCTTTATAAAATTCGGCAATATGGAATCGCCGAAGCCAAAGGCCATCACAAACTTTCCGCCGGGGCCTAAAGCCTCAACTACTGAACCAACTCCTTTACGGAGTCACTGAAAGCTGGAAGCCCGCGCTTTTCGTCAGCGATCCTGAAGTGGCCGTGACCGTCATAGAGTAGGTCCCGGTGGGAGTTCCGCTGACTTGTGCCGGCGTCTTGGTGCTGCTGCTGCACGATGGCTGGAGCAGAACCAACGCAAAGAGCATGGAGAGAGCCAGCAAACCTATCCAGCGCCTTCGTAGCCGTTTGCTTCCCGCACTGATTCCCAACAGACTAATCCCTGGAACCATCAGCCACAGCGCATACAGTGGACCGTGCCAGCCTCTGCTGGCGACCGTCGTCACAGGTTGCGGGGTCGTGGTCAAGTTCAGGGTCGCGGACTGAGGGCCGTTCAGCGGACCAAGTGTGCTCGAAGTAAAGTTGCACGCTGCGCCGGTGGGAGGAGCGCTGCAGGTCAGCGAGACGTTGCCTCCAAACGACGGCTGCGGAGTTACCTGAACTGTATATTGCGCCACCCCGCCCGCTGCTACAGTTCGGCTGGAGGGGCTGATTCCCATGGAAAAACCGCCCGCCTGGAACGAAGCGATCGCGGGAGTTATGTTGGTATTCGTATTATTTATCTTTATGACCTGAGCCGTTGCCGAACACGCGGTGCAGGGCCCGGTTGGCGTTACCGCGAAGTTGACCGAAGAAGTGGAACCGGCTTGGAGAGTAGGAATGGTGCAAACCACCATATTGCTGACCGGCGTGCTGCAACTGCCAGAACCCGCGGTAGCGCTGTTGAAGGTAACTCCGCTGGAAACCGAACCGCTCACGAAGACGCCCGTAGCGAGATCCGGTCCCTGATTAGTGACGGTGAAAGTTATCGTCAGTTGGTTCCCCGCGCTCACGATGCCCGTCGTTGAGAAGGTGGGCGCCGTGCAGGTAATGCAAACACTTGGCGCGGGAACCAATTCGGCGACGAACGCGTCGCTTGGACCATTGAGAGTGGTCTGCAATCCATTTTGGGTCTGAAAATTCGTAGAGGTGGTGTCGCCCGCAAAATAAGTGTTCAGGGAGACAGGATCCACGACAATACTGGTACCGCGGTCCACGCCATTGCCGCCGAAATAAGAGACAAAAGAGCCGACCCCATTCACGCTCGTAGTCGTAGTCGTGTTAAGGCTCGCAAAGAAAGCATTCTGGATGCCGCTGAGCGCCCCTTGAAGGGGATTCGGAGTGGTTGCGGGAAAATTCGTCGAGTTCGTGGCCCCGGTTAGCAGCGCATCGCCCGCTGTATCGACAGTGATCGCAGACCCACTTTCGTTTAGGCTTCCGCCCAGGTATGAAAGATACGCGAGGCCTACGTTGACTTGAGTTCCATTCGTGCTCACAACAGGGTTGTTAAAGCGCGCGACATAGGCGTCGGTATTCGTTGTAGTCTGCGCGGGACACTGCGAGGTTGCCGAGACCACGATTCCGGGATTGTTCAGGCACCCTTGAAAGGCTTGCATGCCGATGGGAAGCACGAAATCCGCGGAATTAGTCGTGCCGGTGAGATAAATGTTGGCAGCGCCGGAATCAATCGCAACAGCGGTGCTTGAGTCCGCTGCCGTTCCTCCGAGGTAAGTCGAGAAAAGCAACTGAGTGCCAGCTTGTGCATTTGGGTTGAGTTTGGCGAGAAAAGCGTCCGTCGGATACGGAGTTGTGGCCGGAGCGGAACATGGGTTGGGATTGGCGAGGATCGTCGGCGGAGGCGTATCCAGACAGGGTTGGTAGGCGTTCAGAACGGGGAAATCCGTTGATAAGGTGCTGCCACCGAATGAGCCCTGGCCGCTGTTGTAGAAGTTCGTGGTCCCGGTGAAGTACATGTTGCCGGTGGAGTCGACCGCGATACCGCCGCCCACAGCGACGGTGCCGGAGGACACCACCCCGCCGCCGAAGTACGTTGAGTAGGCGATGCTCGCCACCCCCGGGGCTTTGGTATTTACCTTAGTCGCGAAGAACTGAATGGGTCCATTGGGCGTGACCTGAAAAGGCACCGGCAATTGTGTTGCAGGAAAGTCCACGGGCACGGGAGAAATCGCCGGGGCGTCGTTCGAAGTGGTAGTGCCGGTGAGGAATACATCGCCATTCGCATCGATCGTCATCCCGCTGGCCTGGTCGTTGCCATTGCCGGAAAGATACGAAGAGTAAGTAAGCGCCGAACCTGCCGCATTCAGCACGCTGACAAATACTGACGTGCAGGTAATGGACGCACACTGCGTACCCTTTGTTTCCGGCGCAGTCTGGTAGGGAATGCCGCCGGTAGGAAAGTCCGCGGAACTAGTGTTGCCCACGATGTATGCATTACCGCCTCCGTCGACACCGATGCCCGCACTTGTGTCCGATCCACTGCCTCCGATAAACGCCTCATATGCCACAGTGGGCGGCTGCGACGGACTGATTCTGGCGACGAAGATGTGGCTTGGACTCGTCGAAGAAAGAGAAAGAGCAGGAGGCAGGAGTGTCTGAGTCGAAGAACTGGTAAATGAGTTTTCCGGCGAACCCAGCGTCGTGCCAGCGAGATAGATGTTGCCGGCGGGATCGATCGCGACGGAGGGCGAAGTTTCAGAGCCGCTGCCACCAAAGTATGTGGAGAAAAACAGGACCGGATCGATGACCAGTTCGCGGCTGTGGTCGTAAGCTCCAACCTCGAAACCGATGCGATTCGCGGCGCGCAGAACAAAGTGTCCGGCTACGGGAATGCGGCGGTCCCCGTCACGCTGGTAAAACTGCGGGGCCTGCAGACGCAAATCACCATCGCTCTTTCCTGTGAGCAGCAAGTCGCCGTGGTTCAACTCTAATTTGCTTGCGCCGTCAAACTGCAATTCGGCCTGTGAAGGATCGGCGCCGGGCGCAACTTTGAAATCGTATTCCAGGTGGCCCTGGTTTCCGTAAAATACAAGATCAATTCCTGGATACACGCGGCGATAGCGAACCCCGCCAAACTGCGGAATGCCACTGCGCCAGCTGTGTGGATCGTTGCCTACAAAATAATTGCTCTTACCCGGCAGCGGATCGGTTCCTGAAACGAGTGTGCCAGCATCGGCGCCTACCAGCTTCATGCGAACAAAATGTTCTGCTCGTCCCGGCGACGAATGCGCTGTCCGCATTCCGAGAACGGCCCCAGACTGATTCAAAAAAAGACTGTAGCCCGCGCCTCGGGCTACAAATTTCATTCCAGGATCGGCCTGACCCTGGTTCGGTTCGAAGATTAACGGAAGCTGTCCCAGAAGAGCGCGGGCGTCAGGCTTTGCATGCGAGGAGAATCGCGAGGGGGAAGAATGCGAGAAGGCCGGAATCGGCGAGGCCGCCATCTGCGTTGCCATGACATTCTGGGCGGGGCGGGAACCTGTTCCAAGAAGTGCCAAACCTGCCAACAGCAAGACCACTACTGACGCCAACGCACGCACTAACACGGGCCTGCTTCCCGAAGTTCTTCCCAACCGACGGCCATTTCCCATTACGCTTTTCCTCCGATTCATACCGAACATTTGGAGAGAGTGAAAACGACGCGCGAGAAAGTGCCCCGGCGCCGGCGAAACCGCCCGCTGCTGACGTGTCACTAGGAGCTGTTGGAAAACAAACAACTACTTAAACATCTGACGGATAGCCAAGTCAAGCGAGCGCAACGCGCAAGCATGCTCACGAGCTGTCAGATGCATTCCGGGTTGAGGAAAGATGCCGAGCGTGGCACGAAAGTGGCGTGAAGGAAGTTGCAACTCAGAAAGTGGTGCAGGTTCTTGATCGCCAAGCGTGTACTGAATCAGTTCGTGGAGCCTTTTTGCTCTTGCAAAGCGCTGGCAATTCTATACATTGGAAAGAACCAAGGCCTGCCGTTAGGCGGCGGGGCCTTGCCCTCCCAGCCTGAAAGTTTTTCCGTGCCGTGGCGGCTCGGCTTTCGTTAAAACAATGCTTTCGGAAAATATACCGCGGATGCAGGCGGACTCTCACGAACGGCGGACGACGCGGCGCTTCGATATGCGCCTGCCGGCCGTGGTCCGTTTGGAGCAGGAAGAAGAATTTCAGACCGAAACTCAGAACGTAAGCGCGCGAGGAGTTTTTTTCTACCTTAATCGTACGCTTCCCACCGGAACCCGATTTGAAGTCACGCTTACTTTTCCACCCCACATCACTCTGACCGATGCAGTTCGCGTGCGCTTCACAGCGCGAGTGATCCGCTCGGAGTCGCCGCTTCCCTCATCGCGCATTGGAACCGCCGCGATGATCGAGGATTATGAATTCCTTCGTTCCGGCGGCAACACGGACTTCCTGAGCGCCCTGCAAAAAGAGTGGAAAGCGACGAACTGAAGAAGCGGCATCCGCCTTCCGGCCGCCGGATCTAAGAGTTTGCATCCCAGCCGTGCAGATTGTTTACCCGAAACATTTACCGGAAACCGGACGCCGCGTCTTACTTTCCCAGATCGTTCATCTGACGTTTCAAGCGGCGGTATCGGCGGACGAGGCTTCCAACATACAGGCCGTGAATCAGCCAGGTGGCGATGTAGGCGGCGTACAAGAATTTGATGGAATTCATTGAGGTCCCATGCTTGATTGAGTCTTCTCCGGCGGAAGCTTCACGGGTGCGGACTGCGAGGATGGAACCGTATCGCCAAGTAAGGATTCAAGCGCCTGAGCCTCCTCGACTTTCCGCTCCAACCACTCGAGGCGATAGCGCACCCAGCAGAGCAAAAAGGCAAGGCAAGAGAACGCCAGCCAGTTGATCAGCAGCACATGCAACATCCGCGGATCAATGGAACCGCCGCCGCCGATCACAGGTTGAGGATGTTGAGTGCGGAAGAACCAGATCGAGAAATAGACCAGGGGCACATCGAGAGCGCCAAGAACCGCCAGCACCGCCGCCAGCTTCGGTGTCTGCGAGCTTTCCGAGAATCTCCGAAGCACGAGATAGCTGACGTAAATCAGCCATAAAACCAGCGTGGTGGTCAGGCGAATGTCCCAGGTCCACCAGATGCCCCACACCGGGCGCGCCCAGATGGGTCCGGTCACCAACACAACCGTGCAGAAGAGCACGCCGACTTCGGCCGCGACAACGGCCACGGCATCAGCCTTGGCATTCCGACGAACCAGGTAAATGATCGACGCGACCAGGTTCACGAAGAACAGCAAGAACGCCGTCCACGCCGAGGGCACATGATAGTAGAAGATGCGCTGAACATCGCCCATGGTCCGCTCCATGGGAGCAACCCAGATCGCTTCGTAAAAGGCGTATGCCAGCAGCAAGGCCGTAAGAGCCGCGAAGATGGGGAAGGCCCGTTTCATTCTGCCTGCAGAACGGTTTCGAATAATGCCAGACAAGCAGTAGTAAACACCACATCGTAGGTGAGAAGCAATACGATCCAGAAGCGAGCAGCGCCGTCCCCGGAGAGGATGATGCGCGTAGCCTCCACCATCGATTGCACGGCTGGAATTGAAATGGGAAACAGCAAAAGCGGCAACATGATTTCGCGGCTGCGCGTCCGCAGCGACATGGCCGCGAAAAAAGTTCCGTTGACCACTAGAGCCCAAGTTCCTAGCATTGCAACTGGAATTAACTGCCAGGCGGGACCGAGCGCGCGCAGGTTGTAAAAAATCATAAACAAGGGCGCCATCAGCGATTCCAGCAGGCTAACCAGAATGAAGTTCCCCAGAACCTTCGCCATGAATAGTGCATTTGCCGGCGCTGGAGAAACCCGGTACGCATCCAGTACCTGATTGCGCAGTTCCCGCGCCCAAGTCTGATTTAGCGCGACCACAGCGGCGAAAAGGAAGGCGACCCAAATCAGTCCTCCCACGATTTGCCGCGATTCCTCAGCGTTCGGATCGAAAGAAAAACTGAAGATCACTACCACCAGCAAAGAAAAAAACAGCATGGAGTTGATGGCATCTTTAGAACGCCACTCCAGGCGAATATCTTTCGTGAGCGTCGCCAGGGTGATGGAACTGAGCGAACTCATTGCTTCCCTGCTTCTGAGTGGTCAGCGGTCAACCGGCGCGTGCGGTCGACAATGTGTCCCGCCTGCATCCATACAAATTCATCAGCCACGCCTTCCAACAACGCGGCTTGATGCGTGACCACGAAAATAGTCTTGCCTCCGTCGCGCATGGTTTTGAGCAAGCCAACCATCTCACCTGCTGAGTGCACATCGACATTGGAGAAGGGTTCGTCGAGCAACAGAATCTTTGGGTCATGCAGAATTGCCCGTGCCAGGGACATGCGTTGCCGCATGCCTTGCGAGTACTTCCCTACGGGTCGTGCCAACCCTGGGTCGAGTCCCACGGAGCGAATCACGTGTTGGCAGCGTTCGTCGCCAAGGATGTCGTAGAGGCGGGCAAAATAGCGCAAGTTTTCCATCCCACTCATCTCGTCGTACAGAAGCGACGGGTGGGCCATGTAGCCGATCTCGCGGCAGGCCTGGCGGGGATTCTGGCCAAGGATTGAAACTGTGCCGCTAGAGGGATCAGCCAATCCCGCGAGGGCGCGTAATAGAGTGGTCTTCCCTGCCCCGTTGTCGCCAAGAACGGCGTAGAACTCGCCACTGTCAAATTCTGCGGTGACCCCACGCAAGGCGGCGAAGCGCCCAAACTGCTTAACGAGGTTGCTGACGGAGATGATTCCAGCTGCGGCCGGAATCTCAGAGGCGCTCACAGTCATGGGATTCAATTGAAAGGTAGAAGATAGCGAAAGCACGGGGCGAAGTCGAGGAGACGATCAGCAGGCAAGGGGAAGGGGACTCAGATATTGCGCGCATAATCACAAGTTGTCATCCGAGCGAAGTGAGGGACCTTGGTTTCTTGTCAGGCTCCGAGCGCTTTAGTTCGAAGCCACCGCAGGCTGACCGGCCGGCTGCACCTGTGTCACGTTCTTTGCCGGCGCGGCCTGCATTTGGTTGCCGGGCTGCTGAGGAGCGTATTTCGACGCACACTTGGCCTGCAGCGCCTTGGCATGAAAAATGCCATCATGCCCGAAGCTGCCATCGGCAAGCGCCTGAGAATCATCTTTGAACGTGTCGGGAGGCGCTTCGGTCCCGGTGTAATCCACAGAAAGGAGCTGCTCTTGTTCAACCAACACGAACTGAACGTGGGTACCCGTTCGTTTGATTGAGCCAGGTTGCACATTCCCCGCCACGCGCAGGCGCTTGGTGTAAGCGCCGTTGCCCATTTTGTGCAGCTCGCTGATGGTGACGTAGTAGCTTTTGCTGTCCTGCACTCCGGTATACGCGAGATAACCCAGCAGAAAAACAATCACAACCGTTGCCGCGCCGAACTTGAGATAGGTTTTACCTTGGCTGGACATAAACCACCACCCTACGTGCTCTCCTGACTTTACTTGACGCCAAACCCATAATCAAGGTTGCGCTTTGTCAAAATTAAATGCATTGAAAGTGGGAAGGAGAGAGCAACTCGAAAATGCGGTAATAATCCCGGAAGATCAAAACCCCCGCCCTTGCATCTCTATAGAACGGCGACGCAGGGACGCGGGAGGCACTGCGCCGGCGCCTGTCTCGTTGTCCGATAGAATGACAACAGTAAGCACAACCCTATGATTCATCCCTGGCACGACGTGACTCCCGGCGACAAGCTGCCGAAAGAATTTGATTGCGTGATCGAGATTCCGTTTGGATCGAGCGTCAAATATGAACTGGATAAAGCCAGCGGCCTGATCAAGCTGGATCGCGTTCTCTACTCGGCCGTCTACTATCCAGCAAACTATGGATTCATTCCGCAGACGCTGGCGGAAGACGACGATCCGCTCGACGTTCTCGTGCTGTGCCAGGAAACCGTGGTGCCGCTGACGATTATTCACTCTCGCGCCATTGGGCTGATGACGATGCTGGATGCGGGCAAGCAGGATCACAAGATCATCGCTATCGCCACCGAAGACCCTGAGTTCAACTCCTACCACGAGGCCGCGGAGATGCCGCCGCACCGCCTGATCATGCTGCGACGCTTCTTTCAGGATTACAAGCTGCTCGAAGGCAAGGCCGTCGAGGTGGATGAGATACGCCCCGCCTCTGAAGCGTACCCCATCGTGCTCGACGCGCTGCACCGCTACAGCGAACAGCGGCGCAAGGGGTTCCAGGGAGCCAATAAGCCCTGAACCGCTTACGCACCCTTGAATACGAAACTGATTTCCTTGGTCTCGTTTTCGCCAATTGTGATTGTCTGGGTCGATGTGCCTAACTTCTCGTGCCACGCCTTAATCGTATAAGTTCCCGGTGGCAGACTATTGAGGTCAAAGTTGCCGTCTTTGCCGGTCACCGCGAAATACGGGTGCTTGAACACAGCAATGTAGCCGTGCATCCAAGGATGCAGGTTGCACTTCACTGGAATCGCGATCTCTTCCCGCGCAAAAGTCTCGTCAACGCTTGATCCCGGGGGTTCCGCCTTGTTCCATTCACGGTTATTCGCAGGCGTGGGATGAATGTTGTGCGACGTGGAATCGTCATTCACCACGTGCAGTGGCTGATTCGCCCGCACCGCCAGAACATGCGGCTGATACATGCAGGCCTTCTGTTCGACCACAACGGGCTGGGTGGGGACCTCAAACGTCCGATCGCCGAGCCCCTCGGCAACATAGACCACCACATTTTCCAGATCACCCTTCGAGTTGGCCAAGACATCCTGTGAAAAAACGGGGGAGGGATGTTGTTTGGCACAGCTCGGGTCTGCGGACATGCTGACTGGTTTGGGTTTCGGAACCGTACCTTCGAACCTCACTACTCCTTTTAAGCTCGCGCCGCCGCTTGCAGTGGCGCGACCTCCAGCTTTCAGCGCGTAAGGGCTGGAGATGAAAAATGTAATAACAAGAGTTAAAATAGTAGTAGCCAACTTTTTCGGATACATGACAGCTCACCTCAAATCAAAATTCGTTTCAAAAGTGTCGTCACGCTCTGGAGGCGGACTTTTAGTCGGCCGGCTGAGCAATCTCCCCGTTTAATTGCGCGAGGGTCTCGTTGTATCCACGGCGATATCCGGCCGCGAACATGGACCGATCCTGGTTTGTGGACCAGCGGCCGACAGCGGGACGCAAGCGCTGACCATGCTCAGCCGCGAGTCTTCCAACGTAGAGTCCGTCGCGGAATGCGCCATCGGCTGCAAAGCGCGCTTCGGAACCTTCGCTTGGCTGTATGGTTTGGCCGCTGTTGGCCAGAAGCGCAGTCGCGCCCAGGCACAGGACAACCGCAAATACGCAGATCGAGAGTTTCTTCATGATGTCTCCTTCTCGGTTTATTGAAGTTCCGGCCAGCGCAGGGGCAGGGCGGCGCATTGGGCGTTATCAAAGAGAGAACGGCCCAAATCACTTATTCAGTTCGCAGGGGTCTTCGATCGAAGTGAATCCAGAGTAGGCAATGCACAAAGTGGGATTGTCACCGGCGGGTCAAGCTTGAGTCATTTTGTCGTCAGGAGTTCGTCAAGATCTTGTCAGACAAAAAAAGCCCGGCGGAATCAGCCGGGCTTCTTTACGAGAAGATTTATTTGAGTGTTGTTTCACCAAACGTGGCAGGCGTTCTCAGCGACCATGGGCTGTCCTGCCTTGCATCCCCAAGCCTTTTGAAATTCAGACATGTTTTGCACCACGCCGTCGACGCGATACTTTCCCGGCGAATGAGGATCAGTGAGTACTCGGGTGCGCGCGACCTCGGGACGGCGCTTCTCGCACCACACGCGAGCGAAACCAAGAAAGAAGCGCTGTTCCGGGGTGTAGCCGTCGATCTTCCTTCCTTCTTTTCCGGTCTTGTCGTCGGCGATCATGTGTTCGAGCGCCATCAAGGCGATGCGCGCGCCGCCGTTATCGGCGGTGTTTTCGCCCAGAGTAAGTTTGCCGTTCAGCTTGAGGTCGTCGACGGCGACGAAGTTTGAGTATTCATCGGCCACGCAACTGGCGCGCTTCTCGAACTCCTTGCCATCTTGCTCCGTCCACCAGTCGTGCAGATTTCCCTGCGGATCATATTTGCGGCCTTGATCGTCGAAGCCGTGAGTAAGTTCATGACCGATGACGAGACCGATGCCGCCAAAGTTGACGCTATCGTCCATGTTCTTGTCGAAAAATGGCGGCTGCAGAATGCCCGCCGGGAACACGATTTCGTTGAACGACGCGCTGTAGTAGGCATTCACCGTGGGAGGCGTCATGCCCCACTCCTTGCGGTCAAGCGGCTTGTCGATCTTGGCAATGACGCGTTTCGACTCGAATGTATTGGCGCGGGCGATGTTGCCCAGGAGATCGTCAGGCTTGATTGCCACTGAACTATAGTCGCGGTAAACCTCGGGATAGCCAATCTTATTGCGAATGGCATCCAGCTTCACTTTGGCCTGCTTCTTGGTCTCGTCGCTCATCCACGAAAGATCGTGAACGTCTTCGGCGAGCGACTTCTCGAGAGCGTCCACCATCTTGAGCATGCGCTGCTTGCCTTCCGGGCCGAACGTCACGTCCACATATCTCTGCCCCAGCGCCTCGCCAAGTTCGCGATCAGTTAGGTTGACACAACGCTTCCAGCGCGCCTGAATTTCTTTCTGGCCGGTGAGGTTCTGCTGAAACTTAAAGTTGGCGTCGACGAACGGTTGTGAAAGCCAGGGAGCCGCGGAGTTGAGCGCGTGCCAGCTAACATACGTCTTGAGCGAATCGAGAGATTCGGATTCCAGGACACCGTTGACCTGCTTGAAGAAATCAGGATTCGTCACATTGAGCTGCGAGAAGTTGGGAGCACCAACCGCGACGAAGTAGCGATTAAGGTAGAAATCTGGTCCGAGGGCAATCGCCGCGTCGCGACTCATCTTGTGGTCGCGATTCTTGGGATCGCGGCGCGCGGTGCGGTCCATCGAAGCTTTGGCCAATGCGGTCTCAATCCGCAATACAGTTTGTGCGGAGTCGGCCGCCTGTTGCGGCGTCTGCCCCGCAAGCGTAAAGACCTGGGTGGCATACTCCAGCAGATGCTGACGCATCTCTTTCATCTTCGGATTGTCTTCTTTTATGTAGTAGTCGCGATCGGGCAGTGACAGTCCGCCCTGGTCGATATAGGCAATAACCTGATCGGCATTGTGCAGGTCGGAGGATGAATAAAAATTGAAAAGCGAGCCCGCGCCGACCAGGTCGAGGTGGCCGAGCTCCTCAATCAGCGCCCCCTTGTCTTGCACTGCGGCCACGCGATCGAGTTCCGGCTTGACTGCTGCGATGCCTTTTGCGTTCACAGTCTTCTCGTCCATGCAGGAGGCATACAGGTCGCCGATTCTCTGGTCGACGCCATCGCGGCTGGGGCTATTCGCCATGGCTTTTTCCAGTATGCCGTGCTCGATATCAAGATTGCGTTCGTGGAGTTCTACAAAGCTCACCCACTGCGACTGGTCGGGAGGAATTTCAGAGTTCTTGATCCAGTTGCCGCACGCGTACTGGTAGAAGTCCACGCAAGGGTCGACTGTTTTATCGATGGTATCGAGACTGAAGCCAGGAGCGGGTCGGGCCGGGGAAGATGTTTGAGCGAGACCCACAGCGGCGACAAAAAGTAGCAAGGCCGGAAAGATGCGGAGGACTTTCATATGAGGAAGCTCCTTTGGAAGACGGAGAAAATTCTAAGCCTTGCACTCTAATCGGAGCAAGGTCTCGAGCTTCACACTGAAGATTTCGACGGACTTGGTTAGAATTTACCCGCGTCGAAATTTGACTGACGTACCATAGCTCGCGCCTGTCCGCGTATAATCGTGCCTACAGATTCCTCACGAAGGTTGGCCCTAACATGACTCCCATCAATGGTAATTCCGGCAATGGTAATAACGGCCACAGCGTTCCCAAACCGCGCGCAGAGTGGCTTGCCCGGCGCAAGCAGGAAAATACGAACGGCAACTTCTCGCAGATGCACTATGCGCGGCAGGGTGTGATCACTGAAGAGATGGGCTACATTGCCCACCGCGAAAAGCTCGCGCCTGAACTGGTGCGCGACGAAGTGGCGCGCGGCCGAATGATTATTCCTGCGAACATCAATCATCCGGAACTCGAGCCCATGGCGATTGGAGTGGCGTCACTGTGCAAGATCAACGCGAACATCGGCAACTCGGCGGTCACCTCCGAAATTAAAGAGGAACTGAAGAAGCTGCACACCGCTGTGCATTACGGCGCCGATACCGTGATGGACCTCTCCACCGGCGGCAACATTCACGAAATTCGCGAGGCCATTCTTCGCAACTCTCCGGTTCCCATTGGCACCGTGCCGATTTACGAGGCGATCGCGCGGGTGAAGCGTGTAGAAGATTTGAACGCGCAGGTGATGCTGGAAGTGATCGAAGAGCAGGCGGCGCAGGGTGTGGATTACATGACGATCCACGCTGGAGTTTTGATCCAGTATCTGCCGTTGATTTCGAAGCGCATTACAGGAATCGTGAGCCGCGGCGGCGCAATTCTCGCGCAGTGGATGGCCTACAACCACAAGCAGAATTTTTTGTACGAGTGCTTCGACGATATTTGCAAGATTTTCAAGAAGTATGACGTGAGCTTTTCCCTGGGTGACGGCTTGCGTCCGGGATGCGTAGCCGACGCAAGCGATGAAGCCCAGTTCTCAGAACTGAAAACTTTGGGTGAGCTGACGAAAATCGCCTGGCAACACGATGTGCAGGTGATGATCGAAGGACCCGGCCACGTTTCCATGGACAAGATCAAGGAGCAGGTAGAGAAAGAAGTCGAGCTCTGCTACGAAGCGCCGTTCTACACGCTGGGGCCCCTGGTCACCGACATCGCTCCGGGATACGACCACATCACGTCGGCAATCGGCGCAGCGATGATTGGATGGTACGGCGCGGCCATGCTGTGCTACGTCACGCCTAAGGAGCACTTAGGGTTACCGAACGAGAAAGACGTGAAGGACGGAATCATCGCCTACAAGATTTCAGCGCACGCCGCCGACATTGCACGCGGACGTCCCGGAGCCCGCGACCGCGACGACGCGCTGAGCTATGCCCGGTATAAGTTCGACTGGGAAAAACAGTTTGCTTTGTCGTTGGATCCCGAGACGGCGCGTGCCATGCACGATGAGACTTTGCCGGATGACTACTATAAAGAGGCGGCCTTCTGCTCCATGTGCGGCCCGAAATTCTGCTCGATGAACTATTCGTCGAAGGTGGACGAGTATAACAAGCAGGTACATGGGATCGAGAAGAAGGATTATTCGGAGTTGGTGGAGCGGTTGGTCTCGCTGAAGTAGCGAGCGCTACGAATCACGTAGCCCCGGATGCATTCGTCCGGGGCCAACCATCGCACATTGAATGCGGGCGGACGAATGCGTCCGCCGCTACGCGTTCCTGTTTGGGAAAGACCCGTATAATTCGCCTCACTTTCCTGACAGCTTCGCCGTGATGGCAGAATAATTTCTGTCGTGACCTTCTATCGTCGCAACCTCCCGCATCTTCAGCGCGACTACAAACCGCACTTCATAACATTCGTTACTAAATTCCGCCAGGTGCTGCCAGACTGGGCTCGGGACATCACCTTCGGCTGCTGCTTGCACGATCACGGAATCAGATACTCACTGCATGTCGCTGTCGTCATGCCCGATCATGTGCATCTGATTCTTACTCCACTAACCGACCAAAAACGTCGCATCATCATTTCACTGATCGAGATTATGAGAGCCATCAAGGGCGCTTCCGGACGAACCATCAATCAGCGCCTCCGACTGCATGGCGCCGTGTGGCAAGAGGAATCGTTCGATCATGTGCTGCGCTCGTCAGAAAATCTCGATGCCAAGATCGACTACATTCTCCAGAAACCCGTGCGGGCAGGGCTAGTGCGAGACTGGCAAATGTATCCCTGGGTGTGGCGGAGACCGCTGGCAAATCCCTACGCTTCCCCGAAGAGCCGCCCGGCATAACAAATCACGTAGCCCCGGACGCATTCGTCCGGGGCAAGCATTACTCATTCAATGCGGGCGGACGAATGCGTCCGCCGCCACGCATTCCGATTAGGTGCCGACAAGAGTTCGTTTACGCCCCATGAATTATTCGTCGCATGTGGATGAGTACAACAAGGAGGTGCATGGGCTGGCTCGCGTTGTGGAGTACCCGCTCCAGAACCGCTGTAGGAGTGCGTCTCTTCTCAGGTCTATTCCGTAGACGACAACCTGCCTTCCCTCGGGTTCATCTTATCCGCCGACCGCTTGGAGGGAAGTATGTCCCGCGTGCTTTGTCTGCTGCTTTGTGTCTCTTCTTTCGCCCTCGCACAAAACTCAAACACTCAAAGCAATGGCTCGGCGCCATCCCCGGCAGTGCAAGTCGTCTATACGATCGACGGCTCGACTCTGACCACATACAATATTGATCCGCAGACTCTTCAAGCCGCCGAGGTTGGGACCATCACCCCTAGTGAATCGACCTATCCCTACCTGATCACATCGCCCAACGGGCGTTTTCTTTACTACGAAGCCGTTCAGGATTACTCCGGCACCGGTCGCAATTTATACGTTTACGACACCAACGGGTCGGGCCTGCCGGGCACAACACCCGTACAAAAAATCAAGGCCCAATGGTTGTTTGGAATGGCGACGCATCCGAACGGCCAATTTCTGTATATGGTGG
Source organism: Candidatus Sulfotelmatobacter sp. (assembly GCA_025462865.1). Taxonomy (GTDB): domain Bacteria; phylum Acidobacteriota; class Terriglobia; order Terriglobales; family Acidobacteriaceae; genus Sulfotelmatobacter. The sequence goes on from JAOAPI010000087.1 coordinate 39,945, forward strand.
CACAAGGCAGCAGCTCAAATGGTTTCACGCCGTACGCCATTGTGCGATCTCTGATCGATCAGAATAACGGAAAGCTCAGTCAAAACGTCACCGAAGCGACCTACCGTCTTGAATCAGGCACCAGTTTTTGCAGTCCAACGATTCTGGGATTCAATACCGCAGGCACCATCATGTACGACGCAGTTTATTGCAGTTATCCGCACGGAACCAGCGCCGCGACGTATTACGCGCGTTCGCTTGACTTGCAAACCGGCGCTTTTGGGGGCGGACCAGCAGCTCTATACCTGGACTATTACGCAGGCAGCGGGTACGAGAACGTTCAATTCCGAAACCAGCTTATGTTCGACTTTACCCAAACTGAGTTCTCCGGCGACTATGTGAATATCTATCGGGTGCAGCAAACTCTGGGCACGCCACTTGTGAACTGCACCTCTACGATGTGGACGGTTTGCGGGAATTTTGTCTACGCCCTCGCGCATCCATCCGGCCGGTATGTTTTTCTGTTTGACTCCACAAACATCACCGACATCGCCCGGGTCAACCTGAGTACGCAGCAAATCACGCAGACCAGCTCGATTCCCTACGAGGTCCAGCAATTCAGCCCGGACGGCACGATCGCTTACGGTGTCAACGATGTGAACGGTGCACTAGACATCGAAATTTATGGATTCAGTTCAGCCTCGGGTCAGGTTACTCAGGGCGGCACAATCAGCGTGCCTTCAGATCTCGATTCGTGGTTCGCCGCGGAGCGATACTGAACGGCTCTTTTCAATGGGGCCAGGTTTATCTTTGACCGTACACTCGCTCCCGCCACCGGAGCAGCCCCACTTCTCACTTCCCTTCGAGGGTAATGTCTCCCACGCCGACGTGGGCTCGCAGTTCGTATTTGCCGTCGCCGTGATACTTGAGAGTTTTGCCGAGCCAGCCGCTGGTTTCGCCGTAGCCGTTGCCGTTCACATCTCCAATGCCGGCGCTGGCATTGACCAGATGATAGGATGCGCCTCCGATTGCGACGCGAATATCGCCCACGCCTAATTCGAGATCCTTGTCGCCCTCGATAGCCTCTACCGTGAGGTCCCCGACTTTTTCGTGAACATCGAGGTTGGAGTTCTGCGGTACCTCAAGTTCCACTTCAAACTGCGTGTTCCCGCCAGAGGGAGCACGAAACTCGATTCTCGCGTCACGGCCGCTGACTTCGATATCCACGTGCGCATCTTTCACGTGACTTTCGCGGCGTGATTTGACGGTGTAGTGCAGACGGATCTTGTTGGAGTCTCCATGCACAATGCGTACGTCGCCCACACTCAAGCGTACGTGTACCAGACCGCCGGCCACGAAGTCGCGAACTTCGTCGTGAGTTTCTTCGTAATCCCAGTGGTCCGAGGCCGAACAAAGCGGCACCAACACCAGCAGAAGAAGTAGTGTTTTGTTGACGGTCGCCAAGAGAATGGAAGACCTTCCGGGCATAAACACCTCCGGGGCGCGTCGGCGCCTGTTTGTGATACGAGCGGGCTACAGCCGTGGTTCCCTCAAAATTGGGGTTAGATGGAGGCAGTCGCAGACAAAAGTGCCCGCGCGCCACGAGCAAATTAGCTGTGGAAGTCCGCGACGCCGTCCCACACCAGTTGGACGGCGATGGCGAGAATCAGGAAGCCGAAAATCTTATTGATGGCGCCGACCGCATTGGGTCCCAGCCGCCGCACCAACGGCCCTCCTAACCAGAAGAAAAGAAAAACCGTCAGCGCAATCGCGGCGATGCCAATGACCATGCCCAGGTATGACGCAGCGTTCTCCACGTTCGCCGCGAGCGCCATCACGACGCCGATGGCTCCTGGGCCCGACATTAGCGGCATAGCCAGCGGAGTAAGAGAGATGTCTTCTTTGTCCAGCGCCTCGTCGCTTTCTTCGGGCGTTATGCGTGCATGAGAGGTGACCATCCCCCATGCGGTATTCGCAACGATCAGCCCGCCGGCAATTTTCAGGACCGGCAGCGAGATGCCGAAGAAATGCAAGACGAAGCGTCCGAAAAAAAGAAATGTGACCAGGATGACGAAGACCCAGACTCCGGTTTTCAAGGCCGTGCGCCGGCGGTCTCTGGCCGTCCAGGAAGAGGTCATCGTGAAGAAAATAGGAACTCCGCCGAAAGGGTCGACGATGGGAAACAGTGCGAGGAAAGTGGCCGCCGCCGAGTGTGGCAACGTGCGCAGGAATTGCCCGAGAGCGTGCGTGGCGTTCATGAACTAACGGTATCCCTCTAACACTTTGGCCGCGCGCTCGAGAGCAGCTGTCAGCACTGCGAGTTGCTGCCGCGCCCGCTCCCCGTCCCCTTTGTCGAGAGCTTCGTTTACGCCAGGAATCACTACAGCGGCGTAGCCCGTATATTCACCCGGAGCATAGATTGCATGGCGAAACCAGGGACGGTGCGGCAGGCCTTCGGGCACCAGCAAAGCCCTTTCAGCGCCGAGCAGCGCGCCATTCAGTCTGGTTACGTCTCGCGGCGGATTTTTCTGTTTTGCCAGTATCTTTGCTCCGGCCTGCTGAAACCGCTTCGCAGCGTCGGCCACGGCATCCATATCGAGCCCGCGGTCACCGAACTTTCCTTCCGCTCTCTTCTTCGCGGCATCGAGATAAGCGGAAATCTCCTTCCCATACTCTTCGTAGTCATAAGGGAGCACGTCGGCATCGGCCATGCGCAGCACCTCCAGGCCGAACACCCTCGCCATCTGCTGCTCGTAAACGAAGTCGGGATCACCGAATTTCTTGAACCAGGCGAAATTGTCGAACACCGAGTGATAGACGCCGTAAGGCCCCGTTGAACTAATGTCGGTTGAGGGCACGCCCAGATGTTGCTGAAACGCGCTGTAGTCAGAGCCGCTACCCAGGTCGCCGACAGGGACATCGCTCTTGACATTCGCGGCGGGAAGGCGGCGGGTGTCACCGATAGCTTCTGAGGGTGACTGCGTTAAGGAAAGACCCGGCTGATCAAGTTTTAGCCATGCCTCGTAGAGAGTGCCGCCTTTGGGACTGGGCACGGCCCTGGCAATATCGCGCAAGAACTGCTTCAAACTCGGAACGGCCGAGGCGCCAAACTTCGGGCCCGAAACCGCCACGTCCATATTGAAATAAGCCGGAGCCGCCACCAGTTCGGATTCATGTTGCTCGGCCCATTCCGTGGAACCCATCAGGCCTTCTTCTTCACCGTCCCAACTTCCAAAAATCAGGGTGCGCTTCGGCTTCCAGCCTGACTTCAGCAACTCGCCGACGCCGTGAACGGTTTCGAGCATCGCTGCAGTGCCGCTATTCGGGTCGACCGCGCCGTAGACCCAAGCGTCGCGATGATTTCCTGCGACCACCCATGCGTCCGGCGACTCGGTGCCCGGGACGCGGCCAATGACATCCCATAAAGTGCGGAATTGATAATCCTGCTTGAGATGTATTTTTACGCGGACCGGACCCGGCCCAACGTGATAGGTGAAAGGCAGCGCGCCTTGCCACTCGCGAGGCGAATCGGGTCCGCCGAGGTGTTGGAGAATTGGAGAAGCATCGTGATAAGAAAGGGGCGTGACAGGAATTTTTGGTATTTGGGCAGATTGCTCAGGTGAAATCCTCTTGCCCTCAGGCAATGAAGGCAGCGAGGCAAATCCCGGAGTTGTAGGATCACCGGGAAATTCGAACATGTATCCTACCGACCCGCGCTGCACGGCGGTATCGGGCCGCCATGGGCCATCAGGATATTTGTCACCCTTGCGCCAGCCGTCGTCGAACGGATCGGAGTAGATAATCACTCCCGCTGCGCCGTGCTGCTGCGCGACGAACGCCTTTACTCCGCGGAAGTTTTGTCCGTAGCGCACCAGGACGATCTTGCCGCGCACGTCGATTTTCAGCTTGTCGAGTTTTTCGAAATCCTCCGGCGTCCCATAGTTGGCGTAAACGACTTCGGCCTCGACATCGCCTGACGGCGACATACCGTTGAACGGCATAACTACGCGCGGGTCGCCGTCATAGGGATCGCCGTCTACATGCTCGCGTGCAGGACCATGCATTTCGACACCTGCAGGAGCGGTGATATCCACACTGATTTCGAGGGGATAGTTCATCCACACTTTGTATTCGACGATCTCGGTGTCGAGTCCGGCGGCCCGAAACTTCTGGGCCACGTAGTCCGCGGTGGCTTTGTCCTCGGGCGTGCCGGCCATGTGAGGGGCCTGCGTCAGCGTGCGCAGGTGCTCTTCGGCCAACTTTGGGTCAGGTACGGAAAGAAATCGGGCTTCCGCGGCGTTTTCGGTAGCGGCATCGCGGAATCCGAAGATGGCTTGGGGTGCCGTGGAGGAGGAGGACTCCGTCGCATGGCTAATGGCGTTAGGCGAAAGGTGTGAAAGGAGAACCGCTGAGCTAAGAAGTGAGGCGAACGATAGTCTCATGAGATCGTGACGTGAAAGTAAGTAAGGTAGCACAGCCTTCTTTCGAGCTGGGCGCCCAGCCTTGCAATTCCCCCCAACATTCTCACTGGGATCACCATCTTCACCATTTTCACCACTTGGTGCTATAATAAATGCATGAAGCGGGCTACTATGACCCTCCCCGATGATCTAGCTCAAGCCGTCGACGACTATTTGCGGGCCCAGGAGGCCCCACCTGCTCTGACGACCGTGGTACAAGCCGCCTTGCGGGAATATCTAGGAGAGCGGGGATTTCTTCGTACTCGCAAACCATTGAAAATCAGGACCGCCAAGCGCGGTAGCGGGCGCAGCGACGTGAGCGAGAACCATGATTTGTACCTGGCGGGTGTAAAAAAATGACACGTGCTGTCCTGGCAGATACTGGACCGCTCTACGCAGCCGTCGATCCTCACGACGCACGCCATAAGCAAGCGGTCTCGGAGTTGTGCAAGCTAGATCGCGAGAAACGAGAAATCGTTGTGGCTTACTCGACGCTGCTAGAGGCCTACACAATGGTTCTGCACCGTCTTGGCCGGGACACCGCCTCGGATTGGCTTACCGACATGGCGGATGCTGCAATGGTCAATCCCACAGCGGAAGACTACCAACGCGCCGCGGCCAAGATTGCGACGCTGACCGATCAGCCGATCACTTTGTTTGACGCAACGGTCGCGATACTCGCAGCACGACTCAATTTAGAGGTGTGGACCTACGATCATCACTTTGATGTGATGCGCGTCGGCGTTTGGCGCTGAAAGTCGCAGTCTTAGCGCCGTATACGACGGAAAATTCCGTAACATGCGAAGCCTGCTGTCCATAACAAGACAGCCCCTATCGCCGACGTTTCCAACTGAATAATCGCGTTCTTATGTTGTTGCGTGCGAAGGAGAGCCTCGTTCCGTTGGCTCGGGCTCCTGCGCCAATCTATGAAAGCTCGATCAAAATCTCGGCGGTGAGAGTTTGGCAGGACAACGTAGAGGACCATCGTAAGCGACAAATACGCTATTGTGCCGAGAACTGCCTTCCTTGGTATCAGCATGATTCACCGCACCTGCCCCGTCCCCACAATCTCGTACTTCGAAGAAGTGAGTTCAGCGAGCGCGAAAGGGCCGCGACAGTGGAGTTTCTGGGTGCTGATGCCCATCTCAGCGCCGAAGCCGAACTCGGAGCCGTCGGTGAAACGAGTCGATGCGTTCCAATACACTGCGGCGGAATCGACGCCGCGCAGAAACTTGCGCGCGTTCGTCTCGTCGCGCGTCACGATGGAATCGGAGTGCTTGGTGGAATAGTGGTTGATGTGGGCAATCGCTTCATCCACGTTCGCAACCACGCGGACGGCCATGCACAGCCGTAAATATTCTTCGTACCAATCCTGGTCGGATGCGGGAGAAATTTTTAGTCCAATTGCCAGGCTGCGAGATTTCTCATCTCCTCGAACTTCTACACCAGCTTCGATCAGCTTCTTCGCGATCCGCGGGATGTATTCAGCTGCGACGCGCTCATGCACCAGCAATTTCTCGGCGGCATTGCACACCGACGGCCTTTGGGTCTTGGCGTTGATTACGATTTGGTCTGCCATATCGAAGTCGGCGGAGTCATCGACGAAGATGTGGCAGTTACCTGCCCCGGTTTCGATCACCGGGACAAACGAATTTTTGGTGACGAACGCAATCAGCTCCGCGCCACCACGCGGAATGATCACATCGACCAACCCGCGCGCCTGAATGAGTTCCTGCACCGATTCGCGCGTGCTGGAATCGAGGAGTTCGATTGCCCCTTCCGGCACTCCCGGCACGGCGGCGATAATTTCCACCAGGCATTGATTGCTGCGCGCGGCCTCTTTGCCGCCACGCAATACGATGGCGTTGCCGGTTTTCAAAGCGAGCACGGCGGTATCGACTGTGACGTTCGGGCGCGATTCGTAGATAATTCCGATCACACCCAGCGGCACCCGCACTTTGCGGATGCGCAGGCCGTTCGGGCGTGTCCATTCCGCCAACGTTTCGCCGATGGGATCGGCGAGCGCTGCGACGTCCCGCACTCCTTGCGCCATCTCCTTAATCCGCGCGGTGGTCAGCAGCAAGCGATCGCGCATCGCGCCTTCCAGGCCGGACCGTTCCATATCTTGATGGTTTGCGACGATAATTTCTTCGGAGCGGGCTTCGATTGCGTCCGCGGTTGCCAGGAGAAGTGCGTTCTTTTCCTCCGTGGAGAGCATGGCCAGCTTCGCACTCGCCTGGCGCGCGCGCAAAAGCTTTTCTCTCGTGGAAGCCGGGTTGACAACGGTCGTCGCCATCTACTTTCGTCCTTGCGGCGGAAAATATGTTCCGACCTTACCTTCCATGCCCAAAGTTATCCCTTGAGGATGTCTTCCATTCACGATGGCAACGTGCACGCCGCCTTCGCTGGCCAGCTTCGCGGCGCGCAATTTGGAAATCATGCCGCCGCGTCCCAGCGTGCTCTTGCCATTGCATTGCGCTTCCAGCGCGGGAGTGAGTTTGCGTACCACGCGCTGGAGCCTGGGTTTCTTGCGCCCGTTGGGAACTAGAAAACCATCCACGTTGGTTAGCAGCAGCAGCCAGTCAGCTTTCACTGCCGTGGCAAGCAGGGCGCTCAACTCGTCGTTGTCGCCAAAAGCGCCTTCCAACTCACGCACCGATACGCTGTCATTCTCATTCACGATAGGTACTACTCCTAGCGAAAGCAGTTCCGCCAGCGCATTCTGCAAATTCCGGTAGCGGACCGGAGAAGTGAAGTCATCACTCGAGAGCAGAAGTTGCGCCACCACTTTCTTGCCGAAGAAAAGGCGCTCATAAGTATGCATCAGCTTGCTTTGTCCGACGGCCGCGCAGGCCTGCATGCCGGGAACACCGCTGGGACGCTTCCGCAGCGCCAGTCCGGACATGCCTGCGGCTATCGCGCCGGAGGTGACGATCAAATACTCGTTCTTACCAAGATCGAATTGATCGACCATGGCGCGCAGCAGGTTCGCGTCGATCTGACCTCCCGGCGCGATCAGGCTGGTGCCGACTTTAATGACGACTCTCATGCAGGGCAAACTTTCGCTTGGTTGAAATGGTATCGCAATTGGCGCTGGAGGGAGGTTTCGTTTCATTACGAATATTCTTATCGATACAAACCGGGCGAGGTACAGGGATCCCGTTGGGGAGGGACAATATCCCTATCCTGCAATTAAAATGGCTTTCTGGCAAGATGAAAAAAGTTGCCACTTTCAAGGCCTATGCCTGCTTCCAACGCTACCAGCCGCTTTTCTGATCGTGTCGAGAACTATGTACGCTATCGGCCTGGATATCCGCCGGAGGTTTTGCAGACATTGCGGACTGTGTGCGGCCTATCGCCTCCGCACTTGATCGCCGATATCGCCTCCGGCACCGGCATCTGGACTCGCGAGTTGCTGGAAAATGGCAACTCAGTTTTTGGGGTCGAGCCAAATGCCGAAATGCGCGCGGCGGGCGAGCGGCTGCTCGATGCGTTTCCTAACTTCACAAGCGTGGCGGGAACCGCCGAAACTACGACCTTGCCCGATCGGAGTCTAGATTTCGTGACCGCGGCACAGGCGGCGCACTGGTTCGAACGAGCGGGCGCGAGGCAGGAATTCATCCGCATCCTGAGGCCTGGTGGTTGGCTGGTGCTGCTGTGGAACGAGCGGCTCACAGATTCGTCACAATTTCTTCGCGAGTACGAACGGTTGCTGCTGACTTACGGGACTGACTATGAAGACGTCCGGCACGAGCGCACGACTGACGCCGTCAACGAATTTTTCGATCCGGCGCCGTTTCAAGAGCGACAGTTTCCCATGAAACAGGAGTTCGACTACGCCGGAGTGGAAGGGAGACTGCTGTCGTCGTCGTATGCGCCGGGGCCGGAACATCCTCAATACGCGGCTATGTTGCAGGAGTTGCGACGCATCTTCGATGACTGCGCAGTCCATGGTCGGGTCGAATTCGAATACAAGACTCGATTGTATTTCGGACGGCTTAGCTGAATATTCTTCGTGGACCTTCGTGACCTTTGTGGTTAAGGATTTGAGACGCTTACCGGTGAAAAGATTGACCACGAAGGACACTAAGGTTCACGAAGGAAATCCGAATCTGATTTGATACCAGTTGCTTCTCTTTTGTTTGAGGTCATGCCAGTGGCTGAAGAAAAGTCTTTTCACATGACGCCGGATGAATTTCGCCGACACGGCCATGCGGTCGTGGACTGGATTGCCGACTACCACTCGCGCATCGAGTCCTTCCCGGTGCTGTCGCAGGTTAAGCCGGGAGAGATTCGGGCATCGCTTCCGGCGACTCCGCCGGCGCAGGGCGAGCCGTTCGATGTGCTGCTGAAAGATGTGGAGAAGCTAATTCTTCCCGGGGTCACGCAGTGGCAGTCGCCGAATTTCTTTGCTTATTTTCCTTGCAACGCATCGGGGCCCGGCATTCTTGGCGATCTTCTTTCCTCCGGCCTGGGCGTACAGGGAATGCTCTGGTCGACCAGTCCGGCCTGCACGGAACTTGAAACCCATGTGCTCGATTGGCTGGTAACGATGCTCGGGTTGCCGGAGAAGTTTCTTTCGTCGAGCACGGGTGGGGGCGTCATTCAAGACACGGCATCGAGCGCTGCGTTGTGCGCGCTGCTGGCCGCGCGCGAGCGTGCAACGAACTACGCCAGCAATCAGAAAGGATGCGATGGACGCATTGTCGCTTACGCTTCCACGCAAACACACTCCTCGCTACAGAAGGCGGCAATGATCGCGGGCATTGGAGTCGACAATCTGCGGCTGATCGAAGTCGACGAGAATTTCGCGATGCGCCCCGATTCTCTCGCGCGCCAGATTGAAATCGACAAGAATGCCGGCCTAGTTCCCTGCTTCGTTTGCGCTACGGTCGGAACTACCTCTTCGAACGCGATGGATCCTATCCCGAAGATCGCACGCATCTGCCGCGAGCACAATCTCTGGCTGCACGTGGATGCGGCGATGTCGGGAACAGCGGCGCTTTGTCCCGAGTTTCGCCATTTCCAAGAGGGAGTCGAACTCGCCGACAGCTACAACTTCAATCCCCATAAGTGGATGTTCACGAATTTTGATTGCAGCTGCTTCTGGGTTGCAGACCGGAAAGCGCTGATCCAGACGCTGAGCATTCTGCCGGAATACCTGCGCAACCAGGCTACAGAATCGGGAGCGGTGATCGACTATCGTGATTGGCACATCCAACTGGGCCGTCGTTTTCGCTCGTTGAAATTGTGGTTCGTGATCCGTCACTACGGTATTGAGGGTCTGCAGCATCACATTCGCCAGCACGTACAGCTGGCCCAAGGCTTCGCCGAATGCGTGCGCAACGATTCTCGCTTCGAGCTAGCTGCACCAGTGCCGTTAAACCTGGTCTGCTTTCGCCACAAAGCGGGGGACGCGGCAAATCAAACCATCATGGACCGCATTAACCGCAGTGGCGACTTATTTCTCACGCACACCAAATTGAATGGGAAGTTCACTCTTCGGCTTTGTGTGGGACAGACCAACACACAGGCGCGGCACGTGGAGAAGGCTTGGAAGAGGATTTGCCAGGAAGCGGCGAAGCTTACGCCTGGCTAACCTGTCCCGGATCTTAGTTACCTTGTGGCATAGCAATTCCTCCCGACGTAACTTGCCGCTCGCCCTAACTGGCAGTAACTTGCCCACTGAGGACGAATTACTCTCGGGGGATCACCTATGACAGAAGAATTGTGTACTAAGTCAATCGGAGGCGTTTCTATCCGTTGCTTCAGTTGTTCTTCAGCCGCCCTGAAAAACAGCGTTCTCGGGTTACTACTAATACTGGTCACGAGCGGCTTCGCCGTGGCAGCCGATCCGAAATCAAATCCCAGCTCATGCAAACTCACTGAGCTAAAAGTCGCCGGCCTGGACGGAAACCTGAGCACGGACGTCCATGCGGGAAGGACATATACAGCGACCGTCGCGCACCTCCTGTCGACAGAGAAATTCGAGCAACTCGACTGCTTGGCTGATCATGCCCGATTAAGCAAGGAAAGATTTGCCGGAGGAGCGTGGAGGCTCCACACGATCTACGTCAGTCTGGATAGCCCGGTCCAATATCCAGTCGCCCACGCTACTCCAGCGGAATGGGACGTCCATCTTCAACATCTACAGACGTGGGTGACGGCACGACCCCAATCGATCACGGCGCGAGTTGCCTTAGCTCGTGCGTATCTTGACTACAGCTACCAGGCGCGAGGGGAAGGAACAAGCGACACCGTGAGCCAAAACGGATGGAAACTCTACAAGGAAAGATCTGCGGAAGCCGAAAGAATACTTCAGGAGGCCTCCCGCCTTTCCAATAAGTGCCCGGAGTGGTACACCGCCATGCTGATGGTGGCGCAGAATCTGGGGCGGAGCGCGGCTGAAGCGCGAGTGCTTTTCGACGAAGCGTTCAAGTTTGAGCCGGATTATTTCTACAATGCTCGCCTCCTTGCCAACTACCTGCAGCCGAAATGGGCCGGCAAAGCGGGCGAAACCGATAGGTTCATGCAGGAAATTGCTGATCGCATCGGTGGCGACCAGGGTGACATTTTCTATTTCCAAGTGGCGCTCACTCCTGGCTTGATCTGCGGCTGTGAAGACGAACCGAAACTGTCGATGGAAAGAATCGAGCGGGGGTTCTCCGCGTCGGAAAAGCAGTACGGTACTTCCATGTTCACCCTCAACAAGATCGCTTTCGTGGCGGCCAATAGTAAGGACTCCAACTCGATTCTGGCGGACAAAGCGTTGACTCGCATCGGCGAACAGTGGGACGAGGAGACGTGGCAGAAAAAGGAAAACTTTGATTCGACAAAGCAGTGGGCGACAAAGTGGGCCCCGAGAGCGGCTTTGAGGCTTGCGCAAGAGCAAGCCGCGCAAGCCAATATGCGGACAGCGGCGGGCGTACATTACAAGGTCGTTTTCGAAAAAACCTACAGGGCGTTGCTGCAGCAATGTGTACGCACTGATGGCAGTACGGTGCAGGAATGGCAGGGTAAGTTCGATGCGCTCACCGGCGTAGGGACAAATGGCAAATTCGAGGATGGTTCGATCAGTTGGATGGGGCCCGTGGTGATGTGCATGTACCGACAAATGCTAGCCTCTAAGAAAGACGGTTCTCCGATGTTTCCCGCTCCGCCACAGGCTCCTTATTGGGTAAAACTTGATCTGGATTGGACGGATTTTGCTCCAGTAGCAGCCAAGTAGCGATTCGACATCAACGCGGATCTGCACGCTACCGGCACACACGATTCGAAAATGCGGAGGCCATTTGTGGGTGAGAAGAACTGTGCCAACCCGACTGAAAGTTATTTGGTCGGCTGTTCCAATTCTTCGACAACCGCGCTGAGGAGCACCGGTGCACTGCTCCTGCTGACTGTCGTGAGCGGGTTCGTGGGTTGCCACGGCAATCGCTCCTGGCATAACGGGGCGGCTGGTCAATCCTCGAAAATCAGCGCAAGTGGGAACACCTGTCGAATAAGTGACGAGGAAGAAGCTGGCTTGACCGTAGATCTAAGCACTGACGTCGGCGCAGCGGCCAGTTACAGAGATACCGTGGCGGGCATGCTGAAGGAAGAGAAGTTCGATGAAATAGATTGCCTCGCCGACCGCGTGCGATCGAATAAGGAAAGATTTCCCGGCGGCGCATGGAAACTCCACGAACTCTACCAAGGAGTGTCTGAGCCAGTTCAATATCCAGTACATGTCACGCCGGAGGATTGGGACGTACTTCTGAAGCGCCTGCAGGAGTGGGTAGCTGCGCTGCCAAAATCCGTTACCGCTCGCGTCGCGCTGGCTTCGGCATACCTGGGTTATGCCGCAGACGTACGGGGCGATGGGCGCGCCGATACCGTAAGTGAAGGCGGATGGAAATTGTTTCGGGAGCGCACGGCGGAAGCTCAGCGACTCCTACAGCAAGCTTCGGCTCTTCGCACCAAGTGCCCTGAATGGTACGTCCAAATGCAGAAGGTAGCTCAGAACATGAATTGGAGCGAGACTGAAAAGCGCGCTCTATTCGCCAAAGCGAACAAGTTCGAGCCGGATTATTACTACTATGCCCGGGTTTTCACCAGCGACCTACTACCCAAGTGGGGCGGAAAGCCAGGAGCTATCGAACAATTTGCAGAGGAGATCGCCGATCGTGTTGGAGGAGATCAGGGCGACATTCTCTATTTCCAGGTGGCGATCGCGAACGATGTAACGTGCGGATTTAACCACGATCCACACCTATCCCTGGCAAGGATCGAGAGAGGCTTTGAGGCCTCTGAAAAGCAATACGGAGTCTCCATGGTGAACTTGAACCGGATTGCTTTTCTGACAGCTCGTACTCAGCCAGGCGACGCAATCTTCGCCAACAACGTTATGCAGCGCATTGGCGAGCAACGGGACGAGGAGACATGGACAAGCCAGGACTTTGAAATGGCCAAGAACTTTGTGGCTTTCATGGGCCCGCGGCTGGCGGTAGAAGCGGCTGCGGACGCGAACATGAAAACCGCCGAAGGCCTTCGCTACAAAGCGTCTTTCGAAACGCCCTATAAAGAATTGGTACAGCAATGTGTGCGACCTTCGGATGGCGATGTCGGTACCTTCAAGGCACTGACGAGCGTGGGCGCCAAGGGGACGGTCGAAGACGTCAGGATTTACTGGAACAGTCCTGCATCCATGTGCGTGTACGAGAAACTACACGCACTGCAGTTACAGAAGGCGACAGTCTTTCCACCTCCACCGAAAGACCCTTATTGGGTAAGGCTTGATCTGAACTGGGCAGAGTTTGCGCCGGTCTCGTCCAAGTAACGCTGTTGAATTTGGTACGTAGCGAATCTGGCCACATTCGGCAGAATGTACAACTTGCCCAAGGGTTCGCCGAGTGGGTGCGCAACGATTCTGCAATTGGAACTCTGCGTTATAATCCAGCGCACCGATGAACCTGACCTCTGGCACTAAACTTGGTCCTTATGAGATTGTCGCGCCTTTGGGCGCGGGCGGCATGGGCGAGGTGTATCGCGCCCGCGACTCCCGTTTAAAGCGCGAAGTCGCGATCAAGGTTTTGCCACAGGCTTTTTCTCTGGATGCCGACCGATTGCGCCGGTTTGAGCAAGAAGCGCTCGCCACCGCGGCGCTAAACCATCCAAACATTCTCGCAGTCTTCGACCTTGGCACGAACGAGGGCTCGCCTTATGTGGTGTCGGAGCTACTCGAAGGAGAGACTCTGCGGGAACGGCTGCGTGGCGGAGCCCTCGCAGTGCGCAAGACTCTGGACTACGCCTTACAAATTGCGCATGGACTGGCCGCCGCCCACGAAAAAGGGATTGTTCATCGCGACCTGAAGCCGGAAAATTTGTTCATCACCAAAGATGGACGGGTCAAGATTCTCGACTTTGGTCTCGCCAAGCTGACTCAGCCGGAATCTGGCGATCACACTTCTCTTCCCACCATGACTCAAGCCACGGAGGCCGGCATGGTGCTGGGCACCGCGGGATATATGTCGCCCGAGCAAGTGCGAGGCATGACGGTGGATGCGCGCTCCGACATATTCAGCTTTGGAGCGATTCTCTACGAGATGGTCTCGGGCAAGCGGGCGTTTCACCGGGATACGGCCGCGGACACGATGAGCGCCATCCTGAAGGAAGAACCTCCGGACCTGAGTGAAACCAATCGGAATGTTTCTCCGGCGCTGGAGCGAATTGTGCAGCACTGCCTGGAGAAGAGTCCCGAGCAACGTTTTCATTCCGCCAGCGATATTGCGTTTGATCTTGAGCATCTCAGCGGGATTTCCAGCACCACAGCGAGGGCCGCCGCGGCGAAGGTTGGGGGTACGCAACGTGGTAGCAGGATGGCGACCGTCGTAGCGGTTGGTAGCGCCCTTGCGCTTGTGATGCTCGGATTTGGTTGGTGGCTGGGACAAGGAAGCGGGCATGCTGCTTTAGCGGAATACAAGCAGATCACTTTCCGCACGGGCTCCATTGGAAACGCCCGTTTTACACCCGATGGCGGAATTGTTTACAGCGCATCGTGGGATGGAGGAGAAAACCAGCTCTATCTTGCACGCACGGACGATCCAGGCGCGCGTGAACTGGGACTGAAGAACGCTGAACTGCTATCCATTTCTAAAAGTGGGGAACTGGCGATCCGGCTCAACACGGTGCGGTACGGTGGTTACGCGCGAAGCGGGACGCTGGCGCGGGTTCCGCTGAGCGGGGGAACTCCGCGGGAAGTGCTGGAGAATGTGCAGGACGCAGATTGGGCTGCGAGCGGCGAAGGTATGGCGGTGGTCCGTTACATTCCGGAGAACAGCCACTGGCGATTGGAATACCCCATCGGCAAGGTACTGTTTGACAGCATCGACTGGATCAGCCACCCGAAGATTTCGCCGGATGGCAAGTGGGTGGCGTTTGCCGATCATGAAAATCCCGGAGGCGACGACGAAGGCTCAGTCGCGGTAATTCGTGCCGATGGCAAGGACAACAACCAGGATAAGAAGCTGTCTTCGGGATGGGTTTCGCTCGAGGGGATTTTCTGGTCTCAGGACGGAAATGAAATCTGGTTTACGTCGAGCGCCGGCGGCAGCGCCGAAAACCCACACGCCGTGACCCTCTCGGGCAAGCTCCGGACGATCACAAACGTGCCCGGAGGCATGTGGCTGGAAGATCTGCACAATGGAACGGCGTTAATGGTGACGCATCAGGAGCGGATCGGAATTCGCGGAATGGCGCCGGGTGGAAAAGAGGAACGTGACCTCGGGTGGTTCGGGTGGTCGATCGTTCGCGACATCAGCCGGGACGGTCACAAGATCGTGTTTGAAGAGGAAGGTAATGGTGGGGGGCCGAACTACACGGTGTTTTTGCGGGATACGGATGGGTCCCCTCCAGTCCGCATCGGTGAAGGACTTTCTGGAGCGATCTCCCCGGATAACAAGTGGGTGATCACGAAACCCGCAAAGGGGGGCCCTTTGAGTCTGGTGCCTACGGGAGCGGGAGAGGCAAGACAACTTACTCATGACGCCGTCAGCTACGGCGCGGGCCAATGGCTGCCGGACGGGAAACACCTGCTGGCTTCAGGGATTGAAGCCGGCCACGGTGTGCGCGACTACCTGATCGACGTGAGCAGCGGAGACGCCAAACCTATCACTCCCGAGGGCATCGCAGGCGTCCACCTCTCGCCAGACGGGCAGAGCACGGCGGTGCGAGGCGCCGATGGGAAATGGGGAGTGTGGAAGTTGGATGGAAACACTATTCGCCTCATCCCGGATTGGGATCTGAGCTATCGCGTGACGGACTGGTCGCCGGACGGAAACTCGGTATACGCGGCCTCCAGCAAAGCCGACCAGAGGACGGCGAAGCTGTATCGTGTAAATGTCGCTACCGGAAAAATGGAGTTGTGGCGAACCTTCGGCAATGGGGCTGGAGCGGGGATCGACGACGTTGGCCCTCCTCGTTTTTCAGCCGATGGGACGGCTTACGCGTACGTCTACGTGCGTGTGCTCGCAGAGGCCTATGTTGTGACTGGTTTGAAGTAGGCGAATTCAGACAACAGGTCAGGGCTGCGATCTCTGAGCAAGGAAATCAGACTGGCACTTCTTCGCGGCCGAGAGAATCTCTGCGAACTCTGGCGTACCTCGCAACTTTGCGAGCAGGGGATCGTTCTGCATCGCGGTGTAGGCGCAATACTTCCCCTCAATCCCACTCTTGAGCACGCGTAGAGCGGCGTCATTTTTCCCGCAGAAGGCGAATGCGGGTGCGCCCGTGTACCTGTTCTCGGCGTCAGGATTAGCCAGAATTTCGGCTTCGTGTTCCCGGGCGATCTTATCCACCTCCGATTGAGGCTGGTGGCTCACGCACGCCGCGAGCATCTTGTTCCGGAGATTGGTGCTCCCCAATTTCTCAGCTATTTCCCGCGCACGTCCCAAATCGCCGGTGTGCAGGTAGTGGCGCACCAAATTCCCCATTACCCATTGCGACCCGGCATCGAGCTGGAGATAGTCCATCGCCCGGGCATAGTTCCCCTGTTGGTCGAAGCCGAGGGAACAGGAACGGAGCTGGTAGTTTCCGGGATCTAAAGAGAGGGCGGTGTCGCACTCGTGGCCGGACTCGTCGAGCACTCCGCCGTAACGCAATACATACGCCATACTGAAGTGAGCAGCGGCGCTCTCCGGATGGCGCGCTGTCAGGGCCTTGGCTTCCTGGTAAGCCTTGACCAACTCTCCTCGTTCGACCCGCATGGCGATCAACTGGGCCGCTGCGTCGACCAGGTTTGGATCCAAAGTCAGGGCTTTTTCCAGGGCGGCACTCGCCCGTTGAAAAATGGCTTCGCCGCCTCCGCCGTATTGCGAATCGTAGTAATATCGCAACCCCAATGTGTACCAAGCTTGGGCGTAGGTGGGGTCTATGCCGACGGCGCGCTCGAGCATGGCGATGGCATCTCTGTTCGGCTGCGGATCGTGCGGCAGCGCAATGCTGCGAAGATAGAGGTCGTAAGCTTCTTCGCTCTTAGGCCGCGTGGCGCCTTCCGCGGAATCGGCGCCCGCTCCGAGCCCCGGGACTAGTCCCTGGCGAACTTTCGCCGTGATCTCGGCGCGCATGGCAATCATGTCCGGCGCGGCCACGGTCATGGTGTCGCGCCAAAGCGTGCGATTGTTCTCGATGTCGATGGCTTCCAGCGTGATCTGAAGTTGCGAGCCTTCTTTAAGAAAGTGCCCCGTAACCACGTCGGTCACGTGCATAGCGTGGCCGGCTTCCTGCAAATCTTGCGTAGGTGAGTCGTACTTGCTGGTCGTGGCAAACGGACGGATCGTCAGCGATTTCACATAGCTGAGTGATGTTGCAATTTCGTCCGCGAGGGCGAGGCGAAGGAAGTCCAGATCCTTGTCGGCGCCCAGATTCTGCAAGGGCAGCACCGCAACAGTTTTCTGACTCGCAGTGCTGACGACTGGTCCTGGCCGCTGCTTGAAAAACCAAAAGATGGCGGCAAGCGCTGCGATCGTCGCGATGGCCACAACTGCGCCAATCACTTTGTAGGAGACCTTCTTCTCCGAAGACCTGGTTGTGCCGACAGTGCCGACGGGGCTGCGTTGACCGGAACTCTGCGATCCAGCCCCGGCGCTTGATTGTTCGCTGGTCGTTGATGCTGGCAATACCGTCCGTCCCGTGTCCGTGTCCCGCTTCAGGCGCCGCAGGTCGCTGCCCATTTCTGAGGCATGCTGATAACGCAGGCTGTTATCCTTCTCCAGCGCTTTGTTAATAATGTCTTCGAGCTTTGCGGGGACATCGTGATTCAGCCGCACGGCTGCGACCGGCGCACGATTCATGATGGCTTCACAAATCACCGCCGAACTCTCTCCATGGAACGGCGTGTCCCCTGTGGCCATCTCGTAGAGGACAGCGCCAAAGGAAAACAAGTCGGAGCGCGAGTCCAATTCCCGGCCACGCACCTGTTCGGGTGACATGTAGGCCACAGTGCCCAGCATTGTGCCGGGACTGGTGAGGTGCGCCGAGTCCATGGTTTTGGTTGCGCCAATTGTCTTGTTGGAAGAACCGGCAGGCGTTACTTTCGCCAGTCCAAAATCGAGAATCTTGGCGTGGCCGCGCTTGGTGACGAAGATGTTTGCCGGCTTGATGTCGCGGTGAACAATTCCTTCAGCGTGGGCCACGTCGAGTGCATCGGCAATTTCGATGGCCAGTTGAAGCAGAGTGTCGGTATCGAGCGGACGGGATCCAATAGTGTGCTTGAGGGTGAGGCCGTCCAGAAACTCCATGGCGATGAAGGCCTGGCCGCCCTGCTCGTCAATTTCGTAAATGGTGCAGATGTTGGGGTGGTTCAAGGCGGAAGCGGCCTCGGCCTCACGTTGGAAGCGGGCGAGGGCTTGGGGATCCTTGGCCACAGCATCCGGCAGGAATTTCAGGGCTACAAAGCGGTGAAGTTTGACATCCTCAGCTTTGTAGACAACACCCATGCCACCGCCACCCAACTTCTCGATCAATCGGTAGTGCGAGATGTTTTGGCCGACCACTGGCGCTGAATGTTACGTGGGTGACCAAGGCAAGTCAATGAAACGTGGGGTACTGCTGAGTTTCCCGCCCGGCGCGAGAAGCCGTCGAAGGCCGCTCTCCACAAGATCCAGGTAATCCGCAACACTACGCAGAGCATGAGACTGGTGTTGTCAATCCGCTGACATGGGCGCGGGCGCTATGACGGGACGTGGTTTAGCGGGGATTAGAGTCTCTACTGGCTTCTCCAGCCACTGAAGCACTTCTGGTAGTGCTTTCCGCATGGCCACTTCGCCAGCACGAACCAGTTCACTAGCACGTTTGAAATCGTCATAGGCGAAGCCAGCGACGTCGGGCTCGACAACGATGTCCGCGGCACCGCGCCAAACATGGCTCATCTTATCTTGAGCGATGGCGAAGGACTGGCCGATCACATCAAAAAGATGACGGGGCGCGCCATCTTTCGACCACTGTCCTTTCAAATGCACCGCCAGCACTCGTTCCGCACCCATCTCTCGCACGGGAACCGAGGGTACCGGATGGGAGAGCATGCCATCGACCAGCCAATGATCGCGAATATTTACCGGCAAGAACATTCCGGGATAGGCACAACTCGCCCGCACTGGATCGATGATCGAGCCTGAGTGAAAGACCACGGCTTCGCCACTATTAAAATCAGTCGCGGTTACGCCCAGAGGAATCAGCAATTCTTCGAACGTCTTCACTTTCAAAGTACGGGCCAAGAAAGCGATCATGCGATCGTTGGAAGCGAAGCCAAAGCGCGAGACCGTCCAGCGGGCAAAAGTGGTAAAGCGAACTGAACGTGCAAGGGCCTCAAGCTCTTGCACAGAAACGCCGCTGCAATAAGATGCTCCGATGAGGGCGCCTACGCTGGTGCCCGCGATCAGGCGAATGGGGATGCCTTCTTCTTCGAGTACTTTTAGAACTCCAACGTGCGCCATGCCTCGCGCAAAGCCTCCGCCAAGAGCGAGGCCAATGACGGGAGTTCGAGGCTCAGAGGTCAGGCTCTTTCGCGAGAGCTCCCGCCCAAAGGCCTGTACGGACCGGATGATCTTGCCAATGCTCTTCACCGGCGCACCATTTTTTCCACCCACGTACCGCTATTATTTAGGATGCCATGTGTACCGAGAAAGGTGCAGTCCACTTTGGTGCTACATGAGTTACGAGGGAGATATGCGTTGGTTACTGTACTATTACCCCCGTTCGAAGCGCAGGTGACTATCTCCAGCGCTTCTGGTAGTTTCCGGGTTATGGTGCGGGAAATCTCAGCCGGAGGGGTGGTTGTCCGAAACCGGAACGGGAACTGGTGGATGGCCGCCATTGAGCCTGCCGGGGACCCTTCTCCGAGTGCAAACCTTCAGCGAGGTTCCAAGCCCAAAACGGTGCTGGCCCTGCCCAAAGGACTGGTGGATCCTGGTGAAAAGCCGGCGGAAACCGCGATTCGGGAGGTTTACGAGGAAACCGGGATTACCGCCGATCTGATAACCAAGTTAGATGACATTAAGTATGTCTACACGCGGGCTTGGGGCGACGGCCAGCGTGTCTTCAAAATAGTGAGTTTCTACCTGATGCAGCACCGCTCAGGCCGCATCAACCACATCGCACCGAACATGCGAATTGAAGTGGCGCGAGCGCGCTGGGTGCTCCTGCAAGAGGCTCCGGACTTGCTTGCTTACAAGGGAGAGAAGCAAATAGTCAAGCGGGCATTGGAGTATGTCGCAGCACATCCGGAGTTGCAGAAGCAGGGAGATGCTGAAGTTCCAAAAATACCGCGTCAGAACGCTCCGGGGTAATCGGCCAGTACGCTGATCACATGCGCGGTCAATTTTCATTAACATTGTTGTCGCGAATACTGGCAACAATGACTAGACGATGGATAAACTGCCATAGTGAGATTCCCGACTATTTTGGCTCGACTTTCCTGTGCTCTTCTGCTTCTTCCGTGATCCGAAAATTCTTATTGAGGCTCGATCATGAAACGCATTAATAAAGTTGCGATCCTCGGCGCTGGGACCATGGGGGCCCGCATTGCGGCGCATTTTGCGAATGCCGGTGTTCCGAGTTATCTGCTCGATATTGTTCCGCCGAATGCTGAGGGTCCCGCCCGTAACAAAATCGCCGCTGCCGGCCTGGATGCGGCAAAAAAATCGAAGCCTGCGGCTTTCATGGAAGCGTCGCTTGCACGCCTGGTCACAGTGGGCAATTTTGAAGATGATCTGAAGAAACTGGCGGAGGTCGATTGGATCATCGAAGCGGTCGTCGAAAATCTTGAGATTAAGCGGGCTCTGCTTAGTAAAGTCGAAGCCATTCGAAAACCCGGCGCTATCGTTACGACTAACAGCAGCGGGCTGCCTGTGGGAAAAATCTCTGAAGGATTCTCCGATGATTTTCGCCGAGCCTGGTTTGGAACGCATTTCTTTAATCCTCCGCGCTACATGCGGCTGCTAGAGATTATTCCGACTCCGGAAGCCGACCGGGCGGCGATCGATGCCGTGTCCCAATTCTGCGATGTGCACTTGGGCAAAGGGGTGGTCATCGCAAAAGACACGCCGAACTTTATCGGCAATCGTATCGGCACGTTTTCGGTGTTGAACGTGATGCGCCTGATGCAGGAGATGGATCTAACCATCGAAGATGTGGACGCTCTCACCGGACAGGCCGTGGGCTGGCCGAAGTCAGCAACCTTTCGCACCATTGACTTGGTGGGGTTGGACATTCTGGGACACGTGGTCAGCAATATGACTGCGAATGTCCACGACGAACGCAGCGATCTTAGGCTACCCGATTTCTTCACGCAAATGCTGCAACGCAAATGGCTGGGCGACAAAACAAAGGTTGGGTTTTACAAGAAAGTAAAAAGCAGCGAGGGAAAAGAAGACGAGCGCATGGCGCTCGATTGGAAGACGCTCGAATACCATCCCCGGCAGAAGCCCAAGTTTGCCGCTCTCGATATGGCAAAAAACGTCGAAGACACGGGCACGCGCCTGCGAACGTTACTCGGCATGGAAGGTAGTGGCCCGCAGACGGGAGACAAGGCAGGTCAGTTTCTGTGGTCAGCACTGTCTGATTTGTGGACCTACTCGGCCAACCGCGTCCCTGAAATTTCTGATTCGATCGTGGAAATCGACCGAGCCATGCGGCTGGGATTCAACTGGGAACTCGGTCCTTTTGAGCTGTGGGACGCCGCCGGAGTTGAAGCCACTGTTGCCCGCATGAAAAAAGAAGAAAAACCGGTGGCAGCAAATGCAGAGAGGCTACTGGCCTCGGGCAAGAAGTCCTGGTACGGTGACGACCCGAAGACTCCGTCAGGACGCGTTTATTTCGATCTCGCGACCGGGAGCTTGCAGCCTGTTGAAGTTCCCGCAGGGGTGTGGTCGGTCACGGTCGCCAAGAAATCTAATGGAGTGGTCAAGAAAAATTCCGGAGCGTCCCTGATCGATCTCGGCGACGGTGTGGGCTGCATTGAATTCCATAGCAAGATGAACTCGCTCGGCTCCGACATTGTCGGATTGATACTTCAAACCTTGAAGCCCGGCGGCCCCGGAGACAACTTCGAGGCTTTCGTTATTACCAACGACGCGACAAATTTCTCGGTCGGCGCAAACCTCATGCTGCTGCTTATGAGTGTGCAGGAGGAAGAGTGGGATGATGTTGACCTCGCGATCCGACAATTCCAGGGGATGACGCAAGCCATAAAATTCTCGCCCAAGCCGGTAGTGGCGTCTGCATTCGGATTATGTCTGGGCGGGGGAACTGAAATCTCACTACACGCTGCGGCGCGCCAGCCGCACGCCGAGCTTTACACGGGATTAGTGGAAGTGGGAGTGGGCTTGCTTCCTGGCGGCGGTGGATGCAAAGAAATGTTGCTACGCGCCGTCGATGGTGCCACTGCCGCGCGAGGCGGCAAAGTTTCCGGCGACGCGCTCGTTGGGTCGATTGAGATGTTGGAGGCGATGAAGCGGGCGTTTGAAGCCATCGCCACGGCTAAGGTGGCCACTTCTGCGCACGAAGCCCGTTCCCTCGGCTTTCTGAACAACAACGACCGCATCAGCATGAATCGGGAGCGCGTGCTGTCTGACGCCAAGGCTCGTGCTCTCGAACTGGTACGCGCCGGGTACGAGCCACCTGTGCCTCGTATTGACATTCCTGCACCCGGCGAAAACCTTTTGGCAACGCTGAAGATGGGAGTACACCTCATGCGGCAGGGCGATTTCATCACCGACTATGAGGTAAAGCTGGGCGGCAAGATTGCTGAGGTTCTGTGCGGCGGCAATGTAACGCCTGGTATGCCGGTGAGCGAACAGTACATTCTGGATTTGGAACGGGAGGGATTCAAATCTCTCTGCGGCGAGAAAAAGACTCAGGAGAGAATTCAGTACACGCTGAAGACGGGGAAGACGCTCAGGAATTAACGACACCTTCCCAGATCATTTGCGCGGGACTTTTGCGACTCTTCTTCGTCTAAGCTGGGGCGGCGATCGTGAGAGCCGGACGTAACCGAAGGGAAAGATGAAACCCATGAGATTCCGCCTGTCGCTTCTGATTCTCTTGAGCCTAAGCGTCGCCCACGCCAAGGAAGTCCGGAGCGGAGAGGACGTGTTGCGGGCGATGCACGATCGCTATGCCAAGTCGTGGTACAAAAACTTGACCTTCACTCAAAAAAGCACCACGTACAACGGCGATAAGACCATCAAAGTGGAAACCTGGTATGAGGCGTTGGAGTTGCCGGCTAAACTGCGCATTGATATTGGGCCTCCAAAAAATGGCGACGGATATCTAATGGTCGATGGAACACTCACCATACTCAAGGAAGGCAAGGAGTCGGGTACGCGTCCCCTGGTGAACATGCTTCTGGTGTTGGGATTTGACGTGTATGGACAGTCTCCGGAGACAACTGCCAATGTGGTGAAGGCCGAAGGCTACGACCTCAAGAAGGTTCACGAAGACACATGGGAGGGACAGGCGGTTTATGTCGTGGGTGCGGAAAAGGGCGATCTGAAGTCCAAGCAGTTCTGGGTGGAGAAGAAGCGGCTGCTATTTGTGCGCCTGTTTGAGCCGACGCAGGCTGATCCAAACAAATTTCAGGAAATTCGTTTTGAAGATTACCGCGAGATGGCCGGAGGATGGGTGGCGGCGCGAGTCGAGGTTTACGCGGACGAGAGAAAAGTGTTCAGCGAAGAATACTCGGACATCCAAAGCAACGTGAAGCTCGACCCAGGCACGTTCGATCCCAAGCAATTCAACGCGACCCATTGGGAGAAGCCGTAATCTGGTGCTGCGTCGTCGGCTGCTACAATCGCTCTCATGCGAAGACCTCTCCTAGCTGCTGCTGCCGGGCTGTTCGTGTTCATCTCCATCTTTGGAACTTCACTGACAACTGCCCAAGGAAATACTCAGAATGACTCTCCGCGAAAAGAGTCTGCTCCGGATGTTCCTGATTCAATTCAGGTTCCCGCCGGCGAAGAGGTAGTGCTGTTCGTGCACGCATCCGGCTCACAAATCTATGCGTGCCAAGCTGCTGCGGGAGATAGATTCGCCTGGGCTTTGAAAGGTCCTGAAGCTGACCTTCGCGATCGAAACGACAAAATGATTGGTCAACATTCTGCAGGTCCGACCTGGAAGCTCAAGGACGGCAGCGAGGTTTCTGGCAAGGCCGCGGCGCAAGTGGACTCTCTCGATGCGGACTCCATTCCATGGTTGCTGGTGAAGGTCGCAAACAACTCGGGAAAAGGGGCGCTATCGAAAGTGACGAGCATACAGCGAGTCCACACCAAGGGTGGAAAGCCTCCAGCGGAAGGTTGCGACGCAGCACATCACGACGCGGAATCGAAGAGCAGTTACACCGCAGACTATTATTTCTACGCTCCGGGTAAATGAAACCAACTGAATATCGTCTTTGAATGAAGGTTCGTGACGTAATCAAACGGTTGGAAGCGGATGGGTGGCGGCTCGCCCGCGCCAAAGGCAGTCATCGGCAATATCATCATTCGGCGAAGCCGGGTACCGTTACCGTCGCGGGACATCCGTCAGTAGACATTCCGCCCGGAACGTTGAACAATATCCTCAAGCAGGCGGGGTAAAGTGAAATATCTTGTCATTTACGAAAAGTCGCCGACGGGTTGGGGAGCCTATGCGCCGGACCTTCCGGGCCTGGGTGTCGCTGGTACGACGCTCGATGAGGTAAAGGAACTCATTCGCGAAGCCATGGAGTTTCATCTTGAAGGTATGCGGCAGCATGGCGACCCAATTCCCGCGCCCAGCGCTACAACGGAATACATCACGGTTTGATTCCGTTGTTGGTTATAGTCGAGCGTGAACCGCACCGCAGACCGTAAGCATCAAAGATACGACTAGATACTGTCGAGGGGAAATCGAGAATTATCATGCGTGAAGTCGTAATCGCTTCCTCAGTTCGTACTCCTGTAGGACGCGCCTACAAGGGCACCCTCCGCGCCACTCGTCCCGATGAACTGGCTGCCATCGCAATCAAAGGCGCATTGGAGCGCGTGCCGCAACTCGATCCTAAAGAAATTGAAGACGTAATCCTCGGCTGCGCCATGCCCGAGGCGGAGCAGGGGATGAACGTGGCTCGCATCGCCTCGCTGCGCGCGGGGCTGCCAGTCGAAGTTTCGGCTCTAACCATCAACCGCTTCTGTTCGTCGGGGTTGCAGGCAATCGCGATGGCGGCCGAACGGATCATGAGCGGTGGGGCAGAGGCGATTGTCGCCGGCGGTACAGAGTCGATGACGATGATTCCGATGGGCGGTCATAAGGTTTCGCCCAATCCCTGGCTCGTTAATAATTATCCTGACGCATATCTCAACATGGGGCTGACCGCCGAGCGCGTCGGGCAGCGATTCGGGATAACGCGCGAGGCAGCGGACGAATTTTCTTTGCGAAGCCATCAGAAGGCGCTGGCCGCGATTCAGTCTGGAAAATTCGACGAAGAACTGGTGCCTGTTCCAGTGAGCTTTACTGCTCCGAATGGGTCGAAGCCCAAGCGGCAGGAAATCGTTTTTAAAATGGACGAGGGACCGCGCGCCGACACTTCGCTCGAAGCGTTGCTCTCGTTGAAGCCCGCATTCCACGTGAAGGGTACGGTAACTGCGGGAAACTCTTCGCAGATGTCTGACGGTGCGGCGGCGGCGGTAGTGATGTCGGCGGAGCGGGCGAAGGCGCTAGGCATCAAGCCACTCGCACGTTACGTTTCATTCGCGACCGCTGGATACAAGCCTGAGGAAATGGGACTGGGGCCGGTGTTCGCCATTCCGAAGGCCTTGAAGATGGCAGGATTGAAACTCTCCGACATCGACGTGATTGAGTTGAACGAGGCCTTTGCCGCTCAGTCGCTGGCAGTAATCAAGGAAGCAGGGATCGATCCGGAGAAAGTAAATCCTAACGGTGGCGCGATCGCGTTGGGACATCCTCTGGGATGTACGGGAGCCAAGCTGACGGCAACGATCATTCGCGAACTCAAGCGACACAACGAGCGCTACGGCATGGTCACCATGTGCGTTGGCGGGGGCATGGGTGCGGCGGGCATTTTCGAAAATCTTAGTTAACCACGAAGGACCCGAAGGTTCACGAAATCTCCGGTAAATAAGATTCCCTTTGTGGACCTTAGTGTCCTTTGTGGTTAATTATTTTGTGGATTCTGTGACGGATAACCTGGACTTCCAAACGGCGTTTCGATACCGCTGAATCTGGAGGTTCTATGGCCACCGTTCCGATCAGGAGTTTCACCGCCCAGCAGGTCAGCCACGCCGTCATCACCGCTGCTATGAAGGTCCACACCGAACTGGGGCCTGGGTTGCTGGAAAGCACCTACACAGCTTGTTTGCAGTTTGAGCTCGCGCAAGCGGGAGTCCAAGGCGTCACCCAAGTGGGACTTCCTGTCGTCTACTGCCAGGTGAAGCTCGAACTCGGCTACCGGATGGATTTGCTGGTTGAGGACCTCGTGGTAGTGGAAATCAAGTCGGTTGAGGCTATCTCACCCGTCCATCAGGCCCAAATACTTTCGTACCTCAAGCTTAGTGGCAAATCCATCGGATTGCTTATAAACTTCAATGTTGTGCATCTGAAAGACGGTATCAGGCGCTTCGTAAACGGCACGAACTGGAAATAAAAAACAATAAACCACCAAGGACACAAAGTTACACGAGGTTAGAGCGGGATCTCCTTTGTGAACCTTCGTGTCCTTCGTGGTTGAAAGGTTTCGATGGCTACCACCACAGCAGTTCCCAAAGCCAGAATCTCAGGCGGCAGCTTTCTGCTTGAATCCCGGAGAACCGACGAAGTCTTCACCCCCGAGGACTTCACCGAGCAGCAGCTGCTGATCGGGCAGACGGCGGAAGAATTCACGGTCAACGAAATCCTACCCAATGTGGAGAAGATGGAGCACAAAGACTTTTCCATTTCCCGCGATCTGCTGAAAAAGGCCGGAGACCTTGGCTTGAGTGGCGTGGAAATTCCGGAAGCTTACGGCGGCCTCGAAATGGATAAGGTAACCGCCGCCGTGATCGCGGACCACATTGCCCAGTATGCCGGCTTCGCGACCACGTGGGGCGCGCACAGCGGCATTGGAATGCTGCCGCTGGTTTATTTCGGCACCGAGGAACAGAAAAAGAAATATCTGCCGCGGCTGGCTGCCGGCGAAATTGTCGGCGCGTACGCGTTGTCTGAGGCGTCTTCTGGTTCCGATGCGCTCAATTGCCGGGCGCGTGCTCAACTCAGCCCTGATGGCAAGCACTACATCTTGAACGGCGAAAAGATGTGGATTACCAACGCGGGCTTCGCCGATCTGTTCACTGTGTTTGCCAAAATCGACGGCGAGAAGTTCACAGCGTTTTTAGTGGAGAGAACCTTTCCCGGATTTTCCGTTGGCGGCGAGGAACATAAGCTGGGTATCCGCGGGTCTTCTACGTGTCCCATCATTCTGAATGACTGCAAGGTGCCGGCGGAAAATCTGCTGGGCGACATTGGTAAGGGTCACATCATCGCCTTCAATATTCTGAATATCGGCAGGTTCAAGCTGGGCGCCATGTGCGTAGGCGGAGGACGGGTATCGCTGCAACAGGCAATTGGCTACGCCAGGCAGCGCAAAGCTTTCAACAAAGTGATTGCCGACTTCGGTTTGGTGCGCGAGAAGATCGCGAATATGGCGGCAATGATTTACGTAGGCGAATCGCTCGTCTACCGTACCGTGGGCATGATGGACAGCGCGCTCAGCGAGGTCGACAAATCCGGCGTCGACGCGATGAAGGAAACGCGCAAAGCCATTGAGGAGTACGCGGTCGAGTGTTCCATCATCAAAGTGTGGGCTTCAGAAATGGTCGATTATGTAGTCGATGAGACCTTGCAAATTTATGGGGGTTACGGTTTCGTCGAGGAATATCCCGCTGAGCGCGCCTACCGCGACGCCCGCATCAACCGGATCTTTGAGGGTACCAACGAAATCAACCGGCTCATCATTACAGGCTTCTTGCTGAAGCGCGCCATGAGCGGACAGCTGCCGCTGATGCCGGCGATCAAGAAATTGATGGACGAAGTGCTCTCTGGCCCCTCGATGAGCGACGATTTTGAAGGGCCGCTTGCCGATGAACGCAAACTGGTTGGACAGGCCAAAAAGCTTGGCTTGTTCGCCGCCGGAGCGGCTACGCAGAAATATATGCAGGCGATCCAGGATCAGCAGGAGATCATGGGCGCCATCGCCGACATGACCATTGAAGCCTACGCCATGGAATCGGCGGTGCTGCGCGCGCAAAAAATTGCGGAAACGAAAGGCGAAGCGGCAGCCGCTCTTCCAATTGCTATGACGCGTGTTTATCTCACGCAAGCGATGGAGAAAGTTGAGTCTGCCGCAAAGAAAGTAATCGCCGCCGTGGCCGATGGCGACATGTTGCGGACGCAACTTGCAATTCTTCGTCGTCTGGCAAAATACGAACCGTTCAATACCATCGAACTGCGACAGCAGATCGCGCAGAAAGTCATCGAACGGGGGAAGTATACGCTGGCCTAAGATCCTTAACCACAGGGGTCACGGAGGACACAGGGTAATTCAACTGTGACCTCTGGTCAGTCCTTCTTCAGTTCTTCCATCACGCTCTGGATTAGTTCTTTCGCGTCGGTGAGGCTCTTCATGATGATCCGGATGTCCATTACTGGCTTGCCCGGCCAGCGCTGGCTCTGACAGTAGACGCCGTGCTGTCCCACTAGCGCCATTGCGTCCGTGATGGTGTCCATCGTCACAGCTAGGCGCCCGCGCGGCACGCCCATCATGGTTTCGTAGTGCTCCAGTTCTTCCTGCTTGTCGTCGAATACCGCCATGCAGCGATTGTAACTGTTGCCGCAATTGAGGCATAATTGCAGCTCTGCTGACATATCCCTTTCAGCCGCGTCTAAAGTTCTTAGTCACTGCAGAGAATTCAAAAGGAGACTCCATGAAGAAACGAATCGCCCTTGCTTCGCTTGTGGCCCTGCTACTTTCTAGCGCTGCATTCGCTCAGATGGGGGGCGGAGCACGTCCCAGCCCGGCTGCCTCAGCCACCTGCGATCTGGGCGGGGGCAAAACGGTTAAGACGGATTACTCCAGCCCGCGCGTGAAAGGACGAAAGATTTACGGAGAACTGGTGCCCTTCGGGCAGGTCTGGCGCACAGGCGCGAATGAAGCTTCAACTTTCGTTGCCAGCGCGGACGTGGTCGTAGGCGGCAAGACCGTGCCAGCGGGCAGCTATACCATCTTCACGGTTCCCAACGCCGACAAGTGGACGCTGATCATCAACAAGAAGAATGGGGAGTGGGGCATTCCTTACAAGTATGAAAGCGATGAACTCGCCCGCGTAGATATGAAGGTCTCAAAGCTGCCGTCGCCAGTGGAAAATTTTACGATTTCCTACAAAAAGTCGGGCAACGGCTGCACGATGCAAATTGATTGGGAAAACACGCGCGCATCGGTGGACATCACAGCGAAGTGACGGCCAGGTCGTAAGATCGCGAGAATTGTTGATCGTTGATTGGTACCCTTCTGGACCTCAAGCAGTGCTGGGAGGGTTCTTTAATCAACAATCAAAAGTTAGCAATCAAAACTTACACCACCGGCTTCCAACGCAGAACAGGTTTCCTCGCGGCGGCGGTCTCGTCGAGCCGTGACACCCGTGTGGAGTGCGGGGCATCGAGCACCGTCTGCGGATCTTCTTGCACTTCGTCCGCAATCGCCTTCATGGCTTCAACGAACAAATCCATCTCTTCCTTGGACTCGCTTTCGGTTGGCTCGATCATCAGCGCGCCCGGCACGATCAAGGGAAACGCCGTTGTATAAGGATGGAAGCCGTAGTCGATCAGGCGCTTGGCAATGTCCATGGTACGAACGCCCTTTTTCGCCTGCAACTTGTCGCTGAAAACAACTTCGTGCATGGTCGGAGTCGAGTAGGGCAAATCATACGTGCCCTCGAGACCCTTGCGGATGTAGTTGGCATTCAAGACTGCGTCTTCGGTGGTTTGCCGCAGACCGTCCGGCCCATTCGCTTGAATGTAGGCGAGCGCGCGGACAAACATTCCGAAGTTGCCGTAGAACGCACGAACCCGCCCTACCGACTGCGGCCGATTGTATTCGAAACCAAGAGTGCCGTCGGACTTGGCAGTCAAAACCGGAGTCGGCAAGAACGGTTCGAGTTTCTTCTTGATTGCCACGGGGCCCGATCCCGGGCCGCCGCCGCCGTGCGGCGTGGAAAAAGTCTTGTGCAGATTTAGGTGCATCACATCGACCCCGAAATCGCCGGGGCGCACTTTTCCCACCAGCGCATTCATGTTTGCACCATCCATGTAAAGCAATCCGCCCTTGGCGTGCAGGATGTCGGCAATCTTATGAATCTGCTGCTCGAACACTCCCAGGGTGTTGGGATTCGTCAGCATGAGCGCGGCGACATCCTCATTCATCTGCGCTTCGAGCGCGGCAATATCCACCATGCCGCGCGAGTCTGACTTCAAATTTTCCACGGCATAGTCGACCATGGCCGCTGTTGCCGGGTTGGTTCCGTGGGCTGAGTCTGGAATCAGAATTTTCTTGCGAGGACGGCCTTGCGCATGGTGATAAGCGCGGACCATCAGCAGGCCTGTCATCTCGCCGTGGGCGCCGGCAGCTGGCTGCAGCGTAATCGCATCCATACCGGTGATGTCGATCAGGCACTCGCTCAACGTTTTCAAAATTTGGAGAGCACCTTGCGAAATTTTCTCCGGCTGGTAGGGGTGCCCGTTGGCAAGGCCCTCGACCCGTGCGACCGATTCGTTCACTCTCGGGTTGTATTTCATCGTGCAAGACCCTAGCGGATACATGCCAAGGTCGATGGCATAATTCCACGTGGAGAGGCGCGTGAAGTGGCGAATGATTTCGATCTCGCTGACTTCGGGCATGTTGCCGAGATCATTTCTTTCCGATGCACCTAGGAGTTTTGCCGCATCTACTTCCGGCACATCGAGCGGCGGCAACTTCCAGGCGGCTTTGCCAGCCGAGGATTTTTCGAAGATCAATCCTTCGTTCTGGTTGACGTGAAGTGTCGCTTTGCGAGGAGTATGCTTCATCGCGCCACCTCTTCCACCGATTCTTCTTTTGCGGATCGCAGCGAACCTTCGCGTTCAGCTGCCGACTTAACAGCTGAGTCGATGCCAGTCCGGGTTGTGAGCTCCGTGCAGCACCACAACGCCGCATTCCCCAGCTCAGGATAAAACTTCTTCAGCGGCAATCCGCCGACAATCTTGTGTTCCAGCAGCCTGTCATTGATAGCCTGCGGATCTTCTTTAGTTTGGACAACGAATTCGTTAAACCTTGGCGCACCGGCAAACAGGAGTTTGCCTTGCTTCGCAAACTCTCCGGCCGCGTAGGCCGTCTTCGCCAGGTTTTGCTTTGCCAGTTCCTTTAGTCCAATCTTGCCGTATACGGTCATGAAGATGTTGACCATCAGGGCGACCAGAGCCTGGTTGGTGCAAATGTTCGACGTCGCTTTCTCGCGGCGAATATGCTGCTCGCGGGTAGCCAGTGTAAGCACGAACCCGCGGCGGCCTTGCTTGTCGACGGTCTGACCGACCAACCGTCCCGGCATCTGCCGTACGTATTTCTCCCGTGTCGCGATCACGCCGCAGTACGGCCCACCGAATCCCAGGGGGACACCGAACGACTGCGCTTCCATGGCGATGACGTCCGCTTCGCGTGGCGGTTCGACGATTCCCAGCGAGACAGCTTCAGCAATCGACACCACCAGCATTGCGCCGTTCTTATGAGCGATTTCGGCAATGGCAGCCACGTCTTCAATTGTCCCAAAGAAATTTGGGGACTGGATCAGCACGCACGCCGTTTCCGGTGTAATCGATTTTTCCAGTTCCTTCAGATTGACTCGGCCATCATCTCCGAAGCCTGAGACGGAGAGCGGCATTCCCTGATGGGTTGCGTAAGTCGCCAGAACCTCGCGATATTCCGGATGCAAACTGCGCGCGACAATCACCGAGCGACGGCCGGTGAGCCGCACGGCCATCATTACGGCTTCGGCTGCCGCCGTCGAACCGTCGTACATGGAAGCGTTCGCTACTTCCATAGCGGTCAACTCGCAGATCATCGTTTGAAATTCGAAAATAGATTGCAACGTGCCTTGGGAGATCTCAGCCTGGTAGGGCGTGTATGCCGTGAGGAACTCGCCACGTGAGATGAGAGAATCAATAATGACGGGCCGGTAATGAGCGTAGGCGCCTGCACCGAGGAAACTGGTATAACCCTCACCATTTTCCCGCGAGCGTTGCCGGAAATAGTCCACGATCTCCGATTCCGCCATCTGGCGCGGCACTTTGAGATCGCGGTTCAGCCGGTACTCCGCCGGAATTGGCGCGAACAATTCATCGACCGTACGCAGGCCAATGGCCTTCAGCATGGCTTCGCGGTCGGCAGGGGACTTCGGTAAATAGCGCATAGGAAGTTGATTAGATGTAACTCGAGGTCAGTTCGATTGTGGAGCCCGTCCACGCGCCGATTTTCAATGCGGAGCAAAAGATTGTTTCATTCGGCGATTGGCAGTTAGCAATTGACAATTCTTCAGTGTCCGCCTTCTTCGGTCACATACTTCTCATAATCCGCAGCAGAGAGCAGCGCGTCCAATTCTTTCGGGTTCTTCAGCGTAATCTTCATCATCCAGGAGCCATGCGCATCCTTATTCACCGACTCGGGCGACGTGACAAGATTTTCGTTCACTGCGGTCACGGTCCCGGATGCAGGGGAATAGAGGTCGGATACAGCTTTCACCGATTCGACCGTCCCGAACGACTTGCCGGCCGCAAGTTCTGCGCCCACCTTGGGCAGTTCGACGAATACGATGTCGCCCAGCTCTTCCTGAGCGTGGTCGGTGATGCCAACGGCGCCGGTCGATCCGCTCGCCTGAATCCATTCATGCTGCTTCGTATATTTGCGATCTGTTGGATAGGCCATGATGAATTTCAGCTTCCCTTCGTGTAACTTCGTGCCCTTCGTTATTAAGTTTTCTTCGGCCGCTTATAAAAGGGCGTGGGAACTACCTGCGCGGCTACTCCTTGCCCCCGAATCTCGACCTTCACCGCCGTTCCCACCGCACCTAACTCCGGCGGCACATAAGCCAGAGCGATATTCTTCTTCAAGAAAGGTGCAGGCGAGCCACTGGTGACGTATCCAATCTCACGGCCGCCATCATCCAGCACCTTGTATCCATCGCGAGCGATGCCGCGCTCAACCATTTCCAGACCTACCAACGTTCGCTTTAGGCCCCCGGCCTTCGCCTTCTCCAGCGCGGCACGGCCGATGAACTCCGGCTTTTCCATTTTACAGAACCGATCGAGGCCGGCTTCCCAAACATTTATCGTATCGGAAATCTCGTGTCCGTAGAGGGGGAGCTTACCTTCAAGGCGCAGAGTGTTGCGGGCGCCCAAGCCGCAGGGAACGATGCCGAACTCTTTGCCGGCACTTAGAACTTCATTCCAAACTCGCGCGCTCGTGTTTTCATCCGAAGGAACGTAGATCTCGAATCCATCTTCGGCAGTGTAGCCGGTGCGCGCAATCAGAATATTTTTCAGTCCGCAGACCGTTCCGTGCGTGACCCAGTAGAACTTTACCGCGCTCAAATCCGCGTCCGTCAGCTTCTGGAGAACGTTCACGCCTTTCGGGCCCTGGATGGCGATTTGCGTGAAGTCATCGGAAAGATTCTCCACCGCGCAATCAAATTGCCGTGTGTTGTCGCGCACCCAATTGAAATCCTTTTCGCGCGTCCCCGCATTGATTACCAGCAGATATTCGTCTTCGCCCAGCCGGTGGACGATCACATCGTCGACAAATGTTCCCTGAGGATAGAGCAGCGCGGAATATTGCGCTTGTCCCACCGCCAGCCGCGAAGCGTCATTCATCGAAATGTGCTGCACGGCGGCAAGCGCCTGTAGTCCGGCTAGGCGAATGTCGCCCATGTGGCTGACATCGAAAATGCCCACGCCCGTGCGCACGGCCATGTGCTCATTGATAATTCCGCCACCGATCGATGCAGGGTACTCAACCGGCATATCCCAACCATTGAAGTCGACCATCTTGGCGCCCATCTGGCGATGGACGGCGTTTAGCGCAGTCTTGCGGACGGGAGCAAGGGCGCTGGCTGGGGTCGATTCCACAGAAGACAAAATCTGAACCTCTATCCGAGGAAAGTATTGATCTGCCAAGAACGGCGTGACTGTTTACCGTAACACGCGGTTTTTCGGGCGGTCAAACTGAGGAAGAATGAAGAGGGTTCTTAACGTCCGAACTGCACCATCACGTGCGCACCGGCAGCAACGTGCGTTCCCGCGGGAGGGGATTGTTGACGCGCCAGTCCGCTGCCTACAGCCTCGATATCCAAGCCGGCATCTTGAGCAGCTTCCACGGCTCCGCGCACAGTCTTGCCGACGAACGACGGCACTTCAATGCCGCCTTGCTCAACGTCCAGCACGACGGTGCCGGTTGTCGGAGCTTTTGTTTGCATCCAAGTGGCATCCGGGTTATCCGGCTTCGGCTGATCTGACCGATTTGCCATGCTTGCCGCCGGTTCGCTTTGTCGCATCGACGCCTGGACTACATTTCCGTCGCCGCTGGCAGTCCTGGGAGAGAGTGTCCGCGCCACATGGTCTTTTCCCGGTGACTGCGGCAAGTCTGCATTTACTTCCGCCGTTTCCAGCGGTTCACCGGGATGATCCGGAGTTCCTTCTTCTAAATCTTTATCCTGAGTTTTTGCTTGTGCCAGTAGCAATTGATGTTGCGGCGAGAGGGGCAGATCGTGCGGCGTGTGGAGATATTCGAGCACTTGCTGCGCCACGCGTCGAAATACCGGTGCCGAGACTTGGCCGCCCTGATGCAGACCGACAGCCGAATCCAGAATCACAGCAACAACAATCTGGGGATTATTCAGGGGCGCGAATCCCGCAAAGGATCCGATGTACTTCGTCTTCGAATACGCTCCCGTTGCCGGGTCGACCTTCTGCGCAGTTCCGGTTTTTCCCGCCGACGTGTAGCCCTCCAGAATTGCCTTGCGTCCCGTGCCCTCGAGCACAACTTTCTGCATCATCGCCCGCATTTCGGCCGCCGTATAACTTGAAATCACACGACGCGACGGCCCGGGATGAAACGCCACCGTCTTCGGCGTGCCCTGTGGCTCAACTTTGCCGGTAAGAATGCGAGGCGCGACCCAGACTCCATCGTTGGCAAACGTCGAGATGAGCGCGGAGAGCTGCAGCGGCGAAATTCCGATTTCCTGGCCCATGGAAATCGCAGCGATTGAAACTTTCGACCAGCGGCTCACTGGCTTCGTCAGGCCGCGCGTCTCGCCGGGTAACTCAATTCCGGTCGGTTGTCCGAATCCGTACGCACGAATGTATTTGTAGAAGCGGTCTTCGCCCAGGCGCAACGCGATCTTGATCGCACCCACGTCGCTCGACTCCGCCAACACTCCCCATACCGGCAGTAAGCCGTGAGGCTTCGAGTCGCGGATGCGCATGCCGTTGTAGACGATGGATCCCATCTGACAGTCGAATACTTCGTTTGGATTCGTTAATTTCTCTTCGAGCGCAGCCGAAATCGTCACCAGCTTGAAAGTCGATCCCGGCTCGTACACATAGCTGACAGCGCGGTTGGTGAGCGCCGCGGGCGTAACCTGCTTACGAAGATTCGGATTGAACGTGGGCCGGTTGGCCAGCGCCAGAATTTCTCCGGTGTGCGGATTCTCAACGATCACAGTCCCGGCGATTGCCTGCGTATCATGTATCGCCTGATCCAGTTCCTTCTCGGCGATGTATTGAATGTTCTTGTCGATCGTCAGGACCACATTCTCGCCGGGCTCCGGCTGCTTCTCGACATCAGAGAACCACTGGCGACGGGCATCTACCGAGATGAACATTTTCCCGGCACGGCCGCGTAGTTCATCGTCGAAAACATGTTCGATGCCGCTCTGCCCGGAATCCTCCATTCCCACAGTGCCAACAACCTGGGCCGCCAGATCGCGCGCGGGATAAAAGCGCTTTGGTTCTTTTTGGAAGTGGATGCCTTGCAGATTCAGCGATTTGATGCGCTCAATAGTTTCGTCATCGGCCTTGCGCGCCATCCAGCAGAACGTCTTGTGATTCCTGCAGTCGGCCAGCACTACATTGCGATCATCGCCGGTGATTCGGGTGATCAGTGATACCGCAGTAGGCAGATCCTTTACTTCCGACGGTACTGCGAATGCCGAATCCACAAGGACGGACATCGCAAGTTCTTTTCCAGCCCGGTCGTAAATGACGCCGCGCTTGGGGGAAAGTGGAATCTCGCGCTGTTGCTGGTGTTCCGCCTGCTTAACGAATCCGCCGTAATGGAAGACTTGCAGATAAACCAGGCGGCCGCAAATGGCCACGCACCAGAACAGGAGCATTCCGCCAAGAAGGTATACGCGAGAGTTCTTGCCGGGGCTGGAGTTAGTAGCCATGACAATTCCGACCGTTTGTCATTCCGACGATACGCGAAGCGTAGAGGAGGAACCTGCTTTCTGCTGACGCAAGCAAACAGCAGGTTCTTCGTCGCACTTGCTCCTCGGAACGACAATTCTTGGGATTCAACTTCACCTCAGACAAACATGGCGGCCTGCACAGGCCGCCACCGAAATTTAGACGAGCTTTGCTGGACGGCCGGATCGAATATCCGGTCCCGAAATAATCTCTACTGACCTGCCAGCACTATGAGCGGCTCCGCACTCGCCATCACCGGAGCGTTGGCGTCCGTTGACGCACTGTCCATGCGAATCACCTGCCCTGGTTCCGGCGGCACCAGCCCCAGGCGCCGAGCCATTACATCAATCCGTTCCGGATCGCGTAACGAGGCATCTTCGAGCCGCAACGCACGGTTCATCTCCGTCAGGTTGTTGAGTTCGCGTTTTGCGGACTCAATCTGATAGCCATATTCAATAGCCCGGAAGTGCTGCCAGGCATAGGTGAACACCAGCAGGAACAGGCAAGCCAGCGCCGTGCCAAATTGTTTCATCTCTCGATTTCTCCCAGGATCTTCCACTTTTACCAGCCGTGAGTTATCGATCGCTTTAGCGAAATAAATCTCCGGCGTTCCAGTGAAAAATGTATTTCGCCGAACCGGGATTGCGCTGTTCATTGTCGCCGCTGCTGCTGCCATTTATGCCGCTCCTGCGTAAACCGGTTCACTGTGCATCTGCGGAACCTGCAGCCCGAACGACCGCAACAGTTCCATTTCATGGACGATTTGTTTCTGGAACGCGCCTCGTTCGGCTCGCTCCACCGTCGCCATTAGATCGTTGATCAATGTTCCTGTGTACATTGTTCCTGTGTACATTTCCCAACCTCAAATTGGATTCCTACCACGGAACCCTTAACACTCGCGGATCTTTAGTCCTGTCCGCTGTCTTCAGAACCTGAACGCCCGGCACGCCATTACAGCTGTGCCGGGGACTCCGGCAGGTTTTCCGGAATCAAACTCTTTCCGCCGCCCGCATCTTCGCGCTGCGTGCCCGCGGATTGCGATCTTGCTCTTCTTCCGATGCTGTCACCGGTTTCTTGGTCAACACCCGGTAGTACTTGTCCTTAATTCCGCCTTCGCGGAAGGCATCCTTTACGATGCGATCTTCCAGCGAGTGAAAACTGATTACCACCACGCGTCCTCCTGGCTTCAAAATCCGTGGCGCCGCTTCCAGCAGGGCCTTCAGATCGTCCAGTTCGCGGTTTACGAAGATTCGAAGAGCTTGAAAAGTTCTGGTCGCCGGATGAATTCGCCTTTGCTCAGAATTCATTGGCCGGGCCGCGGCTGATATGATCTCCGCTAAATGTGACGTAGATCGTATCGGCCGCGACCGGCAAATGGCTCTGGCGATTCTCCGCGACCTCCTTTCCTCTCCGAATTCGTAAATCACATCGGCAAGCTCGCGCTCGTCGAGGTGGTTTACCACTTGTTCGGCGGTACGCTCCGACCGCGGGTCCATCCGCATGTCGAGCGGTCCATCCGCCTGAAAACTGAATCCGCGCGTCGCATCGAAAAGCTGCAGGCTGCTCACTCCGATGTCGGCTAGAATGCCGTCGACAGTCGCTGGTCGTCGCTCGTTCGCAATTTCTGCGAAGGAGCGATGCAGCAGCGTAATCATCGGCCAGTCTGCCGATTGGTTTTCGGGTTGGCCAACCACCAACGACGAACGACCACTGACTAGCCTTTCTCGCGCGATTTCGAGCGCCGCTGGATCTTTATCGAGCCCAATCAAATGTCCCGGTGCGCCGAGGCGTTTTGCGATTTCGTAACTGTGTCCGCCCAAGCCCACCGTGGCGTCGATATAGGTCCCGCCACGCCGCACGTTTAAAAAGTCGATCGCTTCTTTTAAAAGAACCGGAACATGGCTCGCTTCCCTTCCACCATGCCCAACCCCCTGAGGGGTGTCTGTTGAACCCTCGCCCACTAGATGCCCAATTCGTCGAGCGTCTTCTCATCGTCAGGCGTGAACTTGTCTTCCTCGACCGACTTGCGGTACGAATCCAGGTTGCGCACGATCAAGTGCGTCAAGTTGCCGGTCACTGCAACTTCGCCTTTGATCTGCGCCGCTTCGCGCAGCAGTTGCGGCACCAGGAGCCGCCCCTGCCCGTCCATTTCGACCATCTGACCGTAGTAGTTCACGCGGTCCAAAAACTTCTTCTTCGTAGGATTGAAAGTGGAGAGCCCTGCCAGCTTCTGCTCGATGCGCTCCCACTCCTCGAAGGGATACACTTGAGCAACCTTGCCATCGAGACTTGTGATGTAGTATTGCTGTCCGTACTTTTCGTCGATCACCCGCTTGAATTCGGCAGGGATCTTGAGCCGTCCCTTTTCGTCGACGCGAGTTGGGTGATTTCCGCGAAACATGTGTAAAGCCTATGTGCACTGCGACAGCAACAA
Source organism: Candidatus Sulfotelmatobacter sp. (assembly GCA_025462865.1). Classification (GTDB taxonomy): domain Bacteria; phylum Acidobacteriota; class Terriglobia; order Terriglobales; family Acidobacteriaceae; genus Sulfotelmatobacter. The sequence continues at coordinate 78,843 of JAOAPI010000087.1, forward strand.
GGGAGGTAAAAACGGCGCAAAGTTCGGTCAATCTCTGTCGGTTCGGGCTGTTTGTCGTGCTTTTGGGTCGGTTTCCCACCGGCTCCTCTTTATCAGCTTCCCGTTCCCACGGTCTTGCTTGCCTTGACCACTCCGTACCACTTTGTACCACATCTTAGCCGTAAGTTGTTGATTGTCAAGAGCAAACTTAAAGGTAGGACCAACACTTTAGTACCTGCCGTTCAAACTACGAGGACTTGTGGCTAATTAGAAATAGGACCACAAGGGGTTGGGTTTACGCTCCAGATTCATTCGCTATTTATTCGCTTCGATTTTTCTTGCACTCCGCGCCACGAGCGCAGTTTCCTGTGGAAATATAGATGGGAATTGAGATTTGACGATGGAAGAGAGATCTACTTCGCAAGTTCGACGAAGACGGCAGTGCCATAGGCCAGGACTTCAGTGACACCCTGCATGACTTCGGTCGCATCGTAGCGTGCGCCTACGACGGCGTTGCCGCCCAGTTCGGCCGCATGGATCAGCATCAGATCGAAAGCTTCCGCACGAGTCTTCTCACATAAGTTCGTAAGCAGGGTGATGTTGCCGCCGACCAGCGTCTGCAGACCGGCGCCGATCGTGCCGAAGATCGAGCGGGAACGCACCACGATCCCACGCACCACCCCCAATGTGCGCGTCACGCGGAAACCATCGAGTTCAAACTGCGTCGTGACCATATTGTGCGCGACCATCCGTGCTCCTCCGGTGTAGCTGCTTGCCATAGCTCGATCCCCTTTCTAAATCCACGATTGTCTTATTGCCGAGCAGATCACTATATCGCGACACCGCCAAGAACTCGAAGACGTAGCTTGATTGTCTTTCTTACCACAGGGCCGACTTCGCACTCACTCCAAAGCAGCCGCAATGAAAAACGCCTGTGACGCCGTGTCATACTCGACTTGCAAAACGTTCGATTTGCAGCAGGTCTGGCAGTCTTCCACATAACTCTGCCGGCGACCCGCGGATTCATCCACCGTGGTGGAGTTCCACTCTCCGCAGCCAGCGCATTGAAATCCAGCTTCCATGTGATTATCTCGCAGCCTCCAGGATTCGGATGGAAGAGCCTTTACAAAATTGACCACATTTGTGTGTCGAACCCTATAATAGCCAGTCCATTCACAGCACGGAGGCGTCATGATTTCGCGGCGGCGGTTTTTGGAAGTTGGTTGTGTAACAACTGTCGCGGCCGCTTCGGGTCCACTAGCACTGGCCAGCGCGGCGGACAAGGCTGAAGAGTCTCCCCTGCCGCCATCCGTAGCGGCTCTGAAATCACGCAGGGCTGAGGCTGTTCCGATCACTCGCGAGGAACGGCACGAACGCCAGGAGCACGCCCGAAAGCTCATGAGTGAGAATGCACTCGATGCCATCGTCCTGATGGAAGGAACGTCACTGAAATATTTCACCGGCATTCGCTGGTGGGGCGGCGAGCGCCTGTTCGCCCTGGTGCTTCCGGCGAAGGGATCGTCATTCTATGTGTGTCCCGCATTTGAAGAAGGTCGCGCGCGTGAGCAAATTGAAAACGCGCCTGACGGAGACAACCCTGACGTTCGCACGTGGCAGGAGGACGAAAATCCTTATCAACGTCTAGCCCAGGGACTGAAAGAACGCGGCATGAGCAGCGGTAAGCTGGGCGTCGAAGAGACTGTTCACTTTGTCTTTAGCGAGGGAATCGCCCGTGCGCTGCCACAAGCGAGGCTCACACTTGCGACGCCGGTGACAGCCGGCTGCCGCATGATTAAGAGCGTGCATGAGATTGCGCTGATGCGGCTGGCTTCTCAGGTAACTCTGGCAGCATACGAAGCGGTGTACCAGGCATTGCGCGAGGGCATGACGCAGCAGCAAGTGGAAGACTTGATCGGAAGCGCATATCACCAACTAGGTTTTCCCGGGGAGGCCAGCGTGCAAGTGGCCGAGTTCTCCGCGCTTCCTCACGGATCAAGCACGCCGCAGATCATTCACGAAGGCTCGATTGTCATGATTGATGACGGCTGCACTGTGGAAGGATATCAATCCGACATTACGCGGACGTTCGTGCTGGGCAAAGCGCCAGCCCAAGCAGGGGACAAAATGAAAAGGGTGTTCGAGGTTGTGCACCGCGCCCAATCGGCGGCGCTGGCTGCGGCCCGTCCCGGAGTGGACTGCGGCTCAGTCGATGCTGCGGCGCGCAAAGTGATCTCCGACGCGGATTACGGGCCCGGCTACAAATACTTCCCTCACCGCCTGGGTCACGGCATGGGCATGGATGGGCACGAGTGGCCCTACTTTGTGCGCGGCAACACCACTAAACTTCAACCCAACATGACACTCAGCGACGAGCCTGGCATTTATGTTCAGGGCGAATTCGGCATTCGCCTCGAAGACGATATGCACATTACAGAAAACGGCGCGGAATTATTCACGCCGCAGAGCCCGTCGCTGGAGGATCCATTTGGGAAGGCGTGAAAATCCTCACTTCACGTCGGCGAAGCGAATAATGGGACGGGTGTTGGAATCCGGAAACGTAAATGTGAAAGTAGCGCCCTTGCGAACGTTCGTAACCAGGACGGGGCGAAAGCAGGCGATACAAGTTCCACCCGACAGCCGAACACTGGGATACACAATTCCTGAAGAGCCGAGTTGCAGCAATTCCGCCGCAAGCGCCTGCGACGCTGCGTAACTGACAGGCGAGAGAACATCGGCATATTCGCCCGAGCCGCTGGTATTTCGTACGTCGTTTGAACCAGAACCATTGATACGAAGATCGTGAAAGTCGGCGCGGAAATCAGCCAAATAGTCGAGATAGTCAGCGGTTTCTTCTATATTCCAAGCAGTCTCTCTGAGCCAAAGTTGTTTATGGAAAGCTACCTCCGCTTGCGAGGTTTCTAACTCGAAGCCGGCATACCACGCACCGCGATCCGGAGAATTGAAGCGAGAGCCCGTTGGAGCGGGGTGGCAGAACGTTGCATTAATAATTCGGTAGGAGGGAATTCCGAAGACAAGCTCTCGTGCGTCGATGCCAGGGGAGAGTTGCGATTCAGCCAACAGACGGTCATTGGTGGCGTTGTCGAGTTCGAATATTCCGTTGAGAATTTGCTGGTCGTCGGTTAGACGCGCGAGTACAGACGCGCCGCCATCAGCAAATTGTGCCGGGATAAGGCGATGCGTATCCCGCCGATCGATTGGACTGAGGGTTGGCAAAGGTACTTTACTTTCCGCCGCGACGACTATCAAGCAAACGACGGACGCCAATCATGGCGGGCACGCCGCCATGAACCAGAAAGGATAGCGGCGCACGGTTGCTGAACATCGCATTGCTGTTGGGACGCGACGTCCATTGGTTTGCCAGCCTCTGGCTAAACAAAATATTCAGAGCTTTGAATATTCCGATCAACAGAGAGATACGCGTCAGCTCGTCCTGAGAGAGCAGGCCTTTGCGATTTTTCTTAAGTTCGTAGTAGCGGCCGTGGGAAACGCCGCCCAGCAATCCCCTCGCATCTTCGTTGCGCAGGTCCCACTTATCCACCAGAGCAAAGAAAGCCACAATGGCAGGAGTGCTTAGCCGAGTGCGCGTCTCTGCCTCGCCTAGATCTGGCAACTTTCTTAAATCCAAGCCGAGATCAGGAAGAACAGTCAGAGCGTTCATTTATATTTCCAATTTAGTACTTAATTATGTACTAATTAGGACTAACAAGTCAAGCGGTATATCCAACTATGTTTCAACAAGTTAAATGGGCTGAATGGGGGAGAAAGAGGCTGCAGCTGTGCATCGGATGCACTGCCACAGCCTCGGTAAGAGGACTATTTCGAGGATTCCACGCGAAGGTTATTGGTCACTGAAAAGAGGCCCGGAACACCATTCGCGCGAAGTCCGACCAGGTTTTTGTCGGCCTCGCTGTCAACCACTCCTTCCAACGTGGCTCTGCCATTCTTCACGATGATGCGGATCGGCTTCTGGACGCCTAGTGCGTATTTTTCCAGAGCAGGGTAGCCATAAATCGCGCGATACAATTGCAACCGCAATTGATCGTCCATCGAAGAAGGAGGAAGAACCTCGATTTGGTTATCGACCTTTTCGACACCTTCGATGTGTTTGACGGCGTTCTCGGCGTCGGACTTGAGCGAAGGCCGGACAACCTGCCCCAGCAGCGTCACTGTGCCGCCGTCTACTTTAAAGGCGATATTGTCGAATACGCCGAACCACGGCAGCATGAGTAGTTCGTGGCGAACTTCCCGTGTGATGCGGTCTTGCGACCTGGCTGAGGGCTGATCGCGATCTTGAGCCATGCCCAAGGTCGACGCCAGGAACAAAATTGAAATGATCAGGACCCAGAATCGGTGCTTCATATAGTCTCTCCTTGCAGGATATTCACGTCGAAAAAATAAAGTTTACTTTGGGCTAACTGAGGTGGGCCTACTGTTTTTACTGTACTTCGCAAAGCATGAAACGGGTGTGATTTTGTAAGGCGACCAAATTCCAGTCTGTACGACTATTTGCGTAGCGTTCTCTTTTATTTGAAAACGAAATCTTTGCCATGGCGCATTTAAGTCCACACGACGTGATGACGATGTTCATGGCGCTGGCCACGCTGCTCGGTTGCGCGAAGCTCGCGGCTGAGTTCATGCAGAAGATCGGCCAGCCTCCCATTCTGGGGGAAATCTCCGTCGGAATCTTTTTGGGGCCCACCGTTCTCGGACACTACCGGCCGCATCTGTATGAGGTTTTGTTCCCTACGACAGGACCGATGCCGATTGTTCTGGATACGGTGACGACGCTGGGCGTGGTTTTCTTCCTGCTAACGGCTGGCCTCGAGATTGATTTGCGCAGTATCTTCCGGCAAGGCAAGAGCGCATTACTGGTAAGCATATTCGGCGTTGCATTTCCATTTGGAGCTGGCTTTCTGACGGCTGAAATTTTCCCACAGTACATGGGTGCCGAAACGGGCGCCAATTCTTTGATCTTCGCTCTCTTCGTAGGCACGGCGCTCTCCATCTCGGCGCTGCCTGTCATTGCAAAAATACTGATGGATCTCAATCTTCTGCGCACCGAAATGGGCACGGTCATTATTTCGTCGGCCATGTTCGACGATCTGGTGGGATGGATTCTGTTCTCGTTCGTGTTGGGGATGCTCCATCCTCCGGCGGGTGGAAGCATTGGCGACGGCGTAAAACATACGATCATTCTGGTGCTGCTGTTCGTGGGCGGTACTCTGACTCTGGGACGCTGGCTAATCGACAAGATTCTGCCGGTATTACAGGCGCACACTACATGGCCGGGCGGAGTGCTCGGCTTCATCTTTACGCTCACGATGGCCGGGGCAGCATTCACTGAATATGCGGGAATTCATGCAGTATTCGGAGCGTTTGTTATCGGCATTGCCGTGGGCGAATCCGGCCACTTGCGCAAGCGGACTTCCGAACATATTCACCAGATCGTAACCAATGTGTTCGCGCCATTTTTTTTTGCCAGCATCGGATTGCGAACAAATTTTGTTTCAAACTTTCACCTGGGGTTGACTGCGACCGTGATTGGCGTGGCTTGCATCGGCAAGCTTCTCGGCGCGGGATGGGGCGCGCGCCTGGGTGGAATGGACCGGACCTCATCGCTTGCGGTAGGCCTGGCGATGAATGCGCGCGGAGCCATGGAAATCATCCTCGGGATTCTGGCCCTCCAGGCGGGATTAATCCGGGAGGATATGTTTGTGGCGATGGTGGTAATGGCGCTGCTCACTTCTCTGATATCGGCGCCTGCCATCCACTTTCTGATCCGGCGCCGGCGCAAACTAACGCTGCGAGATACGGTCACAGCCAAATTATTTCTGCCTAACCTGGCAGCCACCACCAGGCTGGGAGCGTTGAAAGAAATGTGCGAAGTTGCGGCGGAAGCCGCTAGCAATGCGCCCGAAAGACTGTTCCGCCTGGTATCTGAGCGGGAGCGTATCCTCGCCAGCGGATGGGAGGACGAATTGGCGGTACCGTATGCGCGGGTGAACGGATTGAGTCATCCACTGGTGGTAGTAGCGAAATCCAGCGGAGTGGATTTTGACGCGCGTGATGGCAAGCCGGCGCGGCTGATCATTTTAATTCTGACCGGGGATAATCAGTCGCAACAGGATCTACTTGGCGATGTCAGCAAATTATTCAGCCATCGAGAGGCGGTCGACCGGGCGGTCCACGCCAATAATTTTCTGGAACTGCAAGCTGCTTTGAACGCGCCGGTGCAGTAGGCGGACGGAGGAGGGCCTAGTGGCCGCCAACTGCACCGGTTTCGTCATCAATTTCAAGCCGAAACGCTGATCCCTCCGCCGGCGTTCGATCCGCCAGTGGTGTTGGTTGAGGAACCGCTGGAGGTTGAGGTTGCGCCGAGCAGGTTCAGAACAATCTGCTCGTTGCTGTTGGAAGGCAGATTGAATGTCACCTGCTGCTGATTCGAACCCTGGCTGCCGCTTCCGATAGAGACCTGTTCTCCACCGCTGGCCGGGTTGCTGATGTTGATGGTGATTTGCTCGGGGCTGGCACTACCGCCGCTAGTACTGGTGATGTTGCTAAGATTCAGGACAATTTCAGGACCGCTGGCGGCCACCGGGGGGCTGGTCGGGCTTGGATCCAGTGCTCTGCCGTTCGAAAAGGTACTTCCGAGCGTGGCGAAGGCGTGCTGCGCCGCCGCCAAGTCACCGGACTGCAAGGCTTGTCCGATGCTCGTGAAATCCTGCTCGCGCTGGTTGACCTTGAAAGGGTTCCCTCCCGGAAAGGGACCATTTTGTCCCAAGGCAACGATGTTGTTATACGCCGTCTGGGCACCCGCCAAGTCGCCAGTGCGAAGCGCTTGTCCGAGTTGTTTCAGATCGGTGTGCCGCGTTTGAAAATACTGCTGCAGTTGGCTCAATGAAGTACTGGAAACGGCAGATGTTGACATGAGTGTCTCCTCAGAAAATCGGTTGATCTGACATGGAACGCGGTTTAGGTTCCTGCCATTCAAGGGCCACATCGGCTTAGATAGAACAAACTTTACAGATATATGCGATGGTCGCCCTGATTAGGTTTTTTGAGACGCACGAGTGCCGCGATGAATTGGCCAGCGTTGTAGAGAGTTCAGATTAGAAAGTTCTACTAAGGGCATCATCCGCAACAGCTCCGTTACCGAATACCCGCGTGTACGCACTCAAGCAGCTTCGCCAGAGGGAGACTCGGTTTTCACTGTGCGTGGTTTGGCATGAGCAGGGCGGTGAATTTCCTGTCGCATGCTCGGCCGTTTCTTTGCTGGGAAGTCTGGCAAATCGACTGCTCTTCCCGTGCGCGCCGATTCATAAATCGCGCGAACGACCCGGACATCCGCCAGTCCCTCCCATCCGGAGGGCTCCGGCTCTTTGTCCTTCAAAATACATTCTGAGAAATAAATAAGTTCTGCGGCAAATTGATCGCGTTTTCGAAACGTTTTGCTGATTGTCTTCTCGCCAATTTTGACCTGGTGCTTCATGGCCGAAGCGTATTCGTACGCAGGATCCGCGGTGAGTGTGCCCTTGGATCCGATCAATGTGTAGCGGCCTATGTCCGCAGCCCCAAAGCTGCAAGTGAATGTGGCTAGTCTTTCTTGAGGAAAGCGCATAACTACAGAAGTCATTTCGTCGACTTTTTGGAATCTTTTCTCGCCGTCGTTGGCGCTGAACGCGGTGACTTCTATGGGTTCGGTTTGGAACAAGTAACGCGCAGCATTGATGCAATACACTCCCATGTCGTAGACCGGACCTCCGCCTTTCTCTACGGGTTCGGTCACGCGAACGTTGTCCGCAACCACCTGCTGGGCAAATGCCGAATCGAAGATTCGTAACCTTCCCAATTTTCCCGATTCCGCTATTCGGATTGCTTCGAGATTGCCTTCTTCAAAGTGCAATCGATAGGCCACCATCAACTTGACGCCGTTGGCGTCGGCGGCGTCGATCATGGCATTACAATCCTCCTCCGTTATCGCCATAGGTTTTTCGCACAGCACATGAACTCCGGCTTCCGCCGCTCGCACCGCATATTCCCGATGAAGATGGTTTGGCAGCACCAGATACACAGCGTCGACTGCTGACAGGGCTCGGTCGTAATCCTCGTAAGAGTAGGTTTGCTCGATGCGATATTTCTTGCCGATCTTCTTGCGCTTTGCCGGATCGCCGGAAACCAGTGCAACCACCTTAGAGTTTTCGGCCGTTTTGAAGGCCGGCAACACGGCAACCTGGGTTAAATGCCCGAGGCCCACCACGGCATATCGAATCCTCTCGTCCGGCTTGCGGTTGCGACTCATAAATTTTCTCCCATTATTTGACCAGCGCAGCGATCTTAGTCAGGTCGCGCACGAACTGCTCCTTTTGTAATTGTCGGGAACTGTGATCGGGCGCCCTCAAAATCGATGAGGGATGCACTGTTGCCATGACCTTTGGAGCTAGCGGAGATTCGATCAGCTCTCCGCGTTGACGGCTCACGCTGAAATTTCGTCCTAACAGGGATTGGGCAGCGGTGGCGCCTAAACATACCAGTACTTTGGGCTTCACCAAACTTATCTCAGCGTCCAGCCATGGACGACAAGCGTGTATTTCCGAATAGCGAGGCTTCTTGTGAATGCGCCGCTTGCCTCGTTCCGCAGGCTCCCACTTAAAATGTTTTACTGTGTTCGTAACGTAAACTTCGTTGCGATCGATGCCGGCTTCGAGCATGGCTTCATCCAGTAATTTTCCGGCGGGCCCAACAAACGGATGCCCCGCCAGATCTTCCTGGTCTCCGGGTTGTTCGCCGATAAACATGATTGCCGCCTTTGACGCACCCTCTCCGAAAACCGTTTGAGTGGCATTTTTCCAGAGATCGCAAGCTCGGCAATCGCGAGCCGCACGTTGCAAGGCAGTCAATGACGACCGGCCTTTGATCGGAACAGCAACCGCGGTTCCTCCGCGCAGCATTGCATCTGAGGGGCGCGGTCGTGCTTTGACGGAAGCCTTCATAACCTAGACAAGTTCGCGAACTTTGTCCGAGAGCGCGGTAAGTGCGATCTTGCGGCGATTGGGCTCGCCTCGCGCCAGAGACTCGGCAAACTTCAGCGCCTGATCCGCAGTGATTTTGGCCGGCAACGGCGGCTCCAGTGGGTCTACAACAGCCTGCAGCAAAGCGGGGCCCGGCGCATTCAGAAACTCTTCGACCGTGCGGCCGCAGTCCGCGGGATCTTCGACGGTGAAGCCCGCCCCTCCGCAAGCATGAGCCACCGCGGCAAAATCTATGGGATGGAGTTCGACTGCATATTCTGGATTCCCCAGAAAGACCATCTGCTCCCACTTGATCTGTCCCAGTGTGTTGTTCTTCACCACAACGATCTTTACGGGCAATCGATACTTCACTGCAGTGGCGAACTCCGCCATTAGCATGGAGAAACCGCCATCGCCGACGAATGCCACACACTGCCGGTCCGGGTATGCGATCTGCGCCGCGAGCGTGTAGGGTAGCCCGTTCGCCATTGTGGCGAGATTGCCGGAAAGACTGTGCATCTGTCCTCGTTTTACAGGAATGTGACGAGCCCACCACGTTGCAATGGTCCCACTGTCGCAAGACACTATTGCATTTTCACGTAACCGGATTCCCAACTCATGGGCGATGACTTGCGGCTTCATCGGAACATCGCGCCGCTGAGCTCGCTCCTGCATGATCTTGCGCCACTTTTCCATGTCTTCTTGTGCTTCTCCGAGAAATTTTCTGTTTTCGTTGCGCTTGAGTCTCGGCAAGAGTTCGCGCAGCACATGCCCGCTGTCTCCAACTAGACCGACTTCCACGGGATACCGGAGGCCGATTCGCTTGGGATCCAGTTCGATCTGTACTCCCCTGGCATCACCAGGTTTCGGCATGAACTCAAGATAAGGAAACGAAGACCCCACCATCAACAAAGTGTCGCAACCTTCCATCGCCGCCTGCGAGGGCGCGGTGCCAAGCAAACCTATCGTGCCGGTGGTATACGGGCTGTCGTCGGGAACAGCGCCTCTTCCGAGCAATGCTTTTATGATGGGAGCGCCCAGGGTCTCCGCAGTCTGCTCTAATTCCGCGGTGGCATTCAGTGCGCCGCGGCCCGCCAGAATCGCGATCTTCTTTCCAGCATTAAGAATTTCGGCGGCCTTATCAAGATCGGCGTCGTCGGCCATCATGGCGCCATCAGCTTCTGCGCGAGAAGTATGATGAGGAATGTTCCGCTTCGACCGCTGTCGTTTCTTCACTTCCATTTCCTGAAAGTCCACTGGGAACGTGACGTGACTTACGGTCCGATAGGCGAGCGCCGTCCTCACTGCTAAATCGACAACGTTCTCCACATGGGTTGGTCCCATGATGCGTTCGTTGTAGGTCGCGACATCCATGTAGAGACGATCGAGCGCAACGTCTTGCTGCGTAAACGTTCCAATCAGATCGTGGAATTGCAATCCCGTGATCGCCAGAACTGGCTGGCCGTCCATTTGCGCGTCATACAAGCCGTTCAGCATGTGAATGCCACCCGGCCCTGACGTGGCGAGGCACACCCCCAATTTGCCAGTGAATTTCGCATAGCCGCAGGCCATGAATGCGGCCGCCTCTTCATGGCGGACCTGAATGAAACGAATCTTATCCTGCCGCGTGCGAAGCGATTCCATGATTCCGTTAATTCCATCGCCGGGTAAGCCAAAAATAACCTCGACACCCCAATCCATCAGACCTTCGACAAGACAGTCCGCGGCAGTCATTGCTCACTTCCTCTCGCAAAATAGCTCAGTCTCTTGAAGATTAAGAGCACGCCCAATGGTGGGACATCGGGTAGCGACTGTAAGGTTTTCTTTAAATACCTCAGTCGCGGTCGTGTGGTGAATCTCGCGTCGAAAGTCTCATAAGGCATTTGGCCCGGAGACCGTATGGCCCGCTCCAGTTCAGTCTTTCGCGAGGCACTCAGCCCACCGGTGGAAGGCTGCTTGATCATTCATACGTGGCTGGCGTGGCCTAGGCCGCAAGTTTCCCTTTCAAGGATTCAGCCTCGATAAAGATTCGTACGATTGCGGGCTCTTGCTGACGGATTTTTTTCTCCAGTCCGTCTATCGTGCTCTCGAGCTCCTGCACTCGCAAGTGCGAACTAAAGCGCAACGCCACCGCCAGCAAAACCTGGTCTGGACCGAGTTGCATCGTGTAAAGGTCGCCCACTCCCTCGACGGCTGGCTCGGACCGAATAATCTCTTTTACCCTTTGAATCTGTGTAAGGTGCGCTCTTTCTCCCAGCAGCAACTCGCGGCTTTCATTCGCCAGCAGGATCGCAACACCAGTCAGTAGCACACCAATCAGGATTGAGGCGGCCGGATCGCAATAGGGATTGTCAAGAACCTGGCCGAGAGCAATCCCGAGCGCCGCTATGGTGATTCCAATGAGAGCAGCGGAATCTTCCAGAAAGACCGTGAACACGCTTGGATCTTTGCTGGCTCGGATTACCCGCCAAAGGCTTTGTCCTGGCCGTGCCCGCGCACGCAACTCTTGACGGGAAATCAACCAGGAATAGCCTTCAAAAATCGCTGCGACCGCGAGAATTGCATAATTCCAGTTGGGCTTCGTGGTGGCAACGGGATGCAGCAGCCGGGAAATTCCGTCATCCAGTGAGAAACCTGCACCCAGGCCAAAAATCACGATGGCCACGATGAGGGACCAGAAATACAGTTCCTTACCGTGGCCAAAAGGATGCAGCTCGTCTGGGGGACGCTGGCTCCTGCGAATCCCGAATAGTAGGAGGAATTCGTTGCACGAATCCGCAGTAGAGTGGAAAGCCTCCGCCAGCATTGCAGGACTGCTCGTTATCGCCGCAGCCGCGTATTTGAAAAGGGCGATTGCGATGTTAGCCGCAATCGCCACATACAGAACTTTCGTTGAAGAGCGCCTTCGCTTGCCGCTGTCGGCCTCGCCACGCCAAGCCATCGCTCTAGGCCGCTTTTTTCCTAGGCACTTTGGCGCCTTTCTCTCGTGCTTCGGACAGGCCGATGGCAATGGCTTGCTTGCGGCTCTTTACGGTGCCGCCCTTTCCGCCACGGCCGGACTTCAGAGTTCCCTTCTTTTTTCGATGCATCGCACTCTTAACCGACTTGCCTGCGGCCTTACCGTATTTTCTGCCGGATTTCTTTTTGCCTGCCATAGAACCCTCCTACTGGTTAGAGGAAAAACCTGCACAAGGGGTTGGTCAAAGATAACGACGCCGCGAGGCTTATCCCCGGCGTGCAGCGCGAATGCCTTCTTCCATTCGTTTTCTCGCTTGCTTAGGTCCTCGTACGTTGATTACTTTGTACTGTTTGTCGCTTAGTTCGTGATAATTCACGAAAAACTCCTCTAGCTCACGCAAGAACTGCTTGCCAAGATCATCGATCACCTTGATGTCGGCCCAGCTGTGATTGTCCTTTTCTACGGCAACGATGCGGTCATTGCGTTCCTCTTTTCCCTTGTCGCCCTGCTCCCCTTCAATAATTCCGATCAGCCGACATTTGAGAACGCAGCCAGGAAATGCCGGCTCGTCCATTAACACCAGCACGTCGACGGGATCACCGTCATCCGCCAGCGTGCGAGGGACAAATCCGAAGTCGTAGGGAAACGCCATTCCCGCCGGCAGCACCTTCTTGAGTTCGAATACCCTCTGCTTCTGATCAAAGGAATACTTGTTGCGGCTGCCTTTCGGGGTCTCGATCACGACTTGAATAATTGCATCATCGTCCTCATCCACGGATTGCAAGCGGCTCGGATCCGCGAGCGCGCCCGTTTGCTTTCCATTTTTACTTCTCTGCCCGTTCTTGTTCATCGCTCCTCCCTTTCATTAATGGTTTGTGTAGCTGTGCAGTGGCAGAGCGGTGATTCGATGCAACCATGCGGCGGACTCGTCTACACAAAACCTCCCTGATTTTCCATATCGATACCGATGTCAAAAACCACGCGACTGTTGCTCCGGCCAGCGCCATTCCGGTGCCCGATTCTGGCAATCGGCGCCAGACGACGAAAGCAAAGGCTGCGAGTCCGATGGCGCCCATTGATGCTCCGATTGCATCCACGCCAGCCGCCTTCCTGCCCCGTTCGGCGCCTTGCATTCCGTTACGTTCTTTTTTTTGCCGCTCATGTTTTTCGATCAATGTGGCGCTGGCTGGGAGAATTGCGGGAAAAGCCAGAAAAAGACCGCCGATTTCGGGACCAAATCGCTTTGCAATGATTCCCGCCAAAGCTGTCACGGTCCCGCCGAAGGCGAAACGTAAGACATATTCGTGCCAGGTTGATTGTCGTAGTGCGCCCGTTTCTAATTTGATCTTCATCGCCGTCTATCTCAGCACCGCGAACCAGAGACCGAAAGCGCAGCCGAACCACAAAGTAATGGCGGCGCTCGCGCTGATGAGAACTGGCACGCGTCGACGAATCAGCAGCCGCCCCACAACGAATGCATAAAGTGAAAACGCCACCGCCCCAATAATCATCGATCTGGCTTCTGTGCTTGCATACTCTTTGCCATCTTTCGAAACCGTGAGAGCCAGGGTGGCGAGAGCAACTGAAGGCGCGGCTCCAAAAAGTCCAGCGAAGCTCTTGGGCTTTAACAAGTCACCCAGCAGCGCAAATACTGAAACCACTGCGCCGCCAACGACTATCCTCAACAGAATTTCCTTCACAAGCACCCCACCGCAAAACGCCCCTTTTCTAGCGTCGATTTGCGGCGAACCCTCGCCTAATAAGTCGCCGCCGGAATCGTGTATCTCTTAGTTGCCGAATGATTTAAAGCGGAGAGAGAAGAATAAGAGTTTCCTTAAAATAGTCGTTAAGGCCTGCTTCCCGTAACTCAAAAGTCATCCAGTGTTTACCCTATGGCCGAAGAGTTGCTGGAATTTTTAACTATTACGCAGCAAATCTTCGGGCTCGCCAGCCCGTAATGAACTTGAGGATGTTATGAACAGCCCTTCGTCGGGGAAATCACTCAGCAACGATTGGAAGGAGCTTTACCTGGCCGCATTGTTCGAAAATGACAAGAACAAGCTTGCCCAAAGCATCGCGGCAGCGCACGCAGCGATCGCAGCCAGAAGACACGAAATATTAATTTCTGGAAATGACGCGATGGAGAGGCGCGTTCTGGATAACGCGACTCTCTCTTTGCAGGCCCTCGCTCAATGTTTCTCGATGGGTCAGTTCGCCGGTAATCAAGGAATTCGGCCTTAGAAATCTCGGTTAGTTCCCTGGATTCGACTAACCGGAAGTAGACCCGGGCCAATTCCGTTACGCCCGGGTCGCATGACTTCAGGCAGCCTTTTTGTCGAACTGAATTAAGACCTTCGTATAGCCCTCGATTCGTTTATCAAATTTGTCGTAAGCCTCGGGAGCTTCGTCGATCCGGATGTGATGGCTCACAATCTGGCTGGGCTTAGCTTTTCCGTTGACGATGAGGTCACGTAGATACTCGTTGTATTTCTTAACGGGGGCCTGCCCGCTGCCCATCGTGATTCCCTTGTCAAAGAACTCTGCCAGCGAAAAAGGAAAAATACCCTGTTTCGCCGATTCGTTCTTGGCACCGGGATCTGGGGCAATGTATACCCCGATCATGCCGATGCTGCCCGTCGCATTCACGACTTTCAAACAGTTCTGCAGCACCTGCGTTGGCTTTTCCTTGTCAGGATTCTCGTCATCCCGCGCCTGATAACCGACTGCATCGATAGCGCAATCGACACCCTTCATCTTCTCTTCCCCGGGGCGCAAGCTCTGTTGCATTCCTTTGTTCTTTTTTCTCAACTTAAAAATCTGTTCCACGGGATCGCCCTTGGAGAAATCCACAGGCGTCGCGCCCATTTCTTCAGCTTTCTGCAACCGCTCAGGAATGTAATCGACCACGTACACTTCAGACGCACTCTTGAGTAGCGAACAGTAGGCTGAAAGCAATCCGACGGGGCCGGCTCCGAATACCGCAACGGTCTTGCCGGGGGCAACGCACGCCAGTTCGGTGGCATGGTAGGCAGTTGGAAATACATCGGACAAAAGCAGAAAATCGTCTTCCCACTCATCCCCGGGCTTTCCGGGTAATTTCAAACAGTTGAAATCGGCGTGCGGGACCAGTACAAATTCCGCTTGTCCGCCTTTATACGGACCCATTCCCGCGTAGCCGTACGCAGCATGGGGCTCCTCGGGATTCATGACCAGGCAAGCCTCGGTATGCCCGCGATGGCAGTTGAAACAGTATCCACAAGAAATGTTAAAAGGCAGAACGACGCGATCACCTTTCTTGATGCTCTCCACCGCTTCGCCGACTTCTTCAATCCCACCCATGATTTCGTGGCCAACAACTGTCCCTTTTTCGAGAGGAGTACGGCCGTCGTACATATGCAAATCGCTTCCGCAAATGCCGCTGGTGGTTACTCTTAAAATGGCGTCAGTTGGAGAATCTATTTTGGGTCTTGACTCATTGGAAACCGTCATTTTTCGAACGCCTTCGTACGTAACTGCTTTCATCTTGATCTAACCTCCACATATTTAATTTTTTGCCAGCAAGTGGAGCGGGGACTGCCGACAACCATCCTGCGATAGTGACGCACTTCCGCGTGCACGAAAATCGGGTCTACTCCGTACACGCGGAGTGATTCACGTCGGGCTTGTGACGACCGGCCGACACGCCTCTCAGTACGCCGTCAAATTAACTTGATCCAGCCATACGTTGTAGGGATCGGCATTCGAATCCAAATCCATTTGAAAAGCGGTATCAATCTCTTCCAAGTCCCAACCTTGCTCGTTGTTGTAATAGGTATCTACGTTGTAGGCTTGGTCATTCACCGTCAAAGTTATGTAGTGAACTTGATTTCCTACGCGCTCAACATTCCAAATCAGATGGTTCCAGGTGTTGGCAGGGAACGGATCGCAGGGAACGCTGGTGGTACGCCAGACTCCTGACGCATCGTCCCAGATATCCCATTTCCCTGGCGTCTCCCCTTTGAAATTGCACTCAGATCCCCATACCCACCGCTGTGGATTTCCCAGCCCGGTGTCGTCGTAAGCCTGGTTCAGATCGAATTCCAGTGCTTGAGGGGCCTCCGGATGGTCAATCCAAAAATACAAGTCGTAGACAAAGTGGCTTACATTGTCTCCGCCCGCTATCGGATTGAAGTACAGTTGGTTGGAATAGCCATAGGTTGGGTCCGGGGCGCCGCCCGGCGCGCTCATGCTAAATTTCGCCGACTTTCCATCCATCGCGGGCGTCGACTGCCCTTCTGTCATGCTCGATGCTGGCACATTCTTGTTGCCGGCAGCGCACAGTTGACCTGCCCGTTGAGAGCTCGCTGGAAAATCCGCGGAACACGATTGCCATCCAGGCATATTTTGGATTCCGCTGATGGTTGTTTGAGCCTGGGACGTCACCGTAACTTTTATCGGAGTGGCTGAGATGTAGCCGCTGGAATCTTCCGCCATGACCTCCACTGTGTGTGCGCCCGGCGTAACGAAAATTTGCGTGTTGATCGAATTCGACGATGTGTAGTAAACGGATACCGCATCGACATATACCCGCATAAAGAAGATTGGATTGTTCGGAGTGGCCGATGCCACCACGTTAATGGGAGAGGTCACACTCGAACCGTCGAGTGGACTGGAAAATGTCAGCGGAAAATCGTTCGAGCCTGTTGGGGGCGCGGTGGCAAGTGGTGCGGGTAGTTTGCTCGTGCTCGGTGACCACGTAATCGGTACCGGCGGCACCGTGGGAAAGGAGGGCTGCGATGGTGGTGGCGTGGTCGGAGCGGGAGTAGGAGTAGGAGTCGGCGTCGTAGGGGTCATACTCTTCGACGTTCCGCTGCATCCCGCAAGCGAAAGACTCGCCGCAATCAGCGCTAGTATTCCGGAAAAAATACGAATGTTTCGGAGAACTGGAAAAATCGCACGCATCCACAACCTCCAGGGCTTCGTAAATAGCTGACGTGGGGAACCAGGATCGGAGCGGCGAACGGCTGGGGTCACCAAAACGTACAAGCCCCTAAACTATGGCGGCCAACCAGAAGTCGGGCAATACGGCAGGCACCTTAAGGAATAACAAATCCACTTTAGTCTTGCGCTCAGCATCTGAATTCTCATTCGCAAACCTCTGGTTCCCAAGTTGGTAAAGCCCGACCAGTTCAGCGCTTACCCAAGTCCGTTCACATATCTAAGCAATTTTTTTTGAACCACTACGGTAAATTTCTGATTTGCAGCTTCAGGCAGTTACTGCAAACTCAAATGACCCGCAGACCCAACTTCTAAGGAGAGGTGTCATGCCCGACCAGGAAACCATTGAGCGCGCCCGCCAGGATGCCCGTGAAGGAAAATCCCCGTCCACCCAAGCGGGAGAATTCGTCCGGGAAGAAATCCATCACATACGCGAGGGTAAGCACGGAGCGAGTTCGCCGCAGCAGGCGATCGCGATTGGATTGTCCAAGGCGAGGCGAGCTGGCGTGAAACTGGATCCGCCACAAGGAGCAGCCGGGACACGAAAAAAAGCAATACAAGACGAACGGGCAGGCGAACACCCGCGCCGAAAAGTTTCACGAAGACGCTCACAAGCAACGGAAAGAGCGCTTCAACGCGAGCCGCGCCGTTCGGCGAGCAAGTCGTCGCTTTCGCGGCAGGCGAAAAACACGGCGGCAAAACGCGGGCGAAGCGCCCGCAGTCGAGCTGCAGTCAAAGCAGCGCACACTCGCAAGAATCGGTCATCGTAAGCTCTACAGTGCTCAAGATTTCAGAATTCCATGAAGGCTTACAGATGCGATTCACAACTTCTTCTTCAGATCCAGATAGCGTTTTGGGCCGCTCCCCGATGCTGATCTTCGACAAGAGTACTTACCAGGCATCGGGAGGTCAGCATGCGCTGCAGTCCGCGCGTATGTAAAAACCTGATTTACTCTGCCGCTGGAGTAATTTTCCCGATCGGATTGATTGCTCTCGCCTTGCTGGCTTGGAGAGGATGCCAGGGTCTGCCAGCGAATGTCGCGAACTGCCCCGTGGCTCCGACCGCTCCGGCAAATACTTCAGTGATTCCGCCAGCGATTGAGCCTCCACCACAGGCGCTATGTGGATTTCCGCTGACGATCTCGGTCCCAGGCGAAGGGGCGACGGTGAATTCGCCTGCCAATGTGGTCGCGCAAGCTGTGCCTCCCGATCAGATTTATTGGTTACGACTTTATGTCGACGGACTTGCCGTCTACTACTCCTTTACTAACAACATCAACCAATTTATCTGGATGCCTCCGGGCCCGCATACTATCGAGGTCGTGGCCGAAGATGTTGCCGGCTACATAGCGACGGCCACCACCCACGTAAATGTGGGGACGCTAGATCCGGGGGTCGCGGGCATCCAAAATCTTGCTGGTTGGCAGTCCTGCTCTGCGGCTTTGCACAATGGATTTACCTGCGCCGCCGGTTTGGGCACCGCAACTTCCCAGATGATTCCCGAGCGGTCTTCGCCATCACTCGACGGCACAGCTGCACAATTCACCATGGGCGGGCCCCACCCTTATTCCAACGAGCTATATTGGTACCCCGTTGGAGGCGGCAACAGCGTAAGCCATTTCACCTATGACCTCTGGTTCTATATCGATGACGGAACGGCCCCTCAATCATTGGAGTTCGATGTCAATCAGGCTTTCGGAGGGACGCGTTGGACATGGGGATCGCAATGTGACTTCAATCAGTCCGGGAAGTGGAATGTGTGGGATCCCTTGAACGGAAAATGGGTGCCGATATCGATCCCGTGTAACCACTTTCCTTCGCAAACATGGATCCATCTGGTATGGACGCTAGAGCGCATCGGAAACCAGGTTCACTACATAACTTTGAGCGTGGGCGACCAGACTTACTCGGTCGATGCCTATTACACAGCTCAACCCAAGTGGTACCAGGAAGAAATTGATATCGCATTTCAACTCGATGGGAACTACAAGCAGCAGCCCTATAACGTCTGGCTGGACGAAGTAACCCTGAATGCCTACTGACGTTCGACGCGCCTGCTCTCGCCCATGTGCAGAGGTTGAGTACCGCGAAAACAGTATCGTAGAAATAGCCTTCCAGTAGACAGCAACGCCCTCACGCAAAGAGTCATCCTTTGATAGCGCGGATGGAACTCAGAGCATTTGTTCCTCCGGCGCGTAAGAAGGAGGTAGGAATGTGGCAAAAGGGAGCGGTATTCTGCTGCTTATCGTTCTTGCTTCTGCCCTCGCTGGCGCACAGGTATTGGGTCAGACACCAGGGGGACCGGAGCCCGATTTCAAGAATGCGTTCGTTGGGAGCTCTGTAGCGTGCTCTCAACCATCACACACTATTTTCGTTCCGCGACTAGTCGCAGAACGGGCGAAAATCAAAGCTCGCCTGTTAAATCTTTTGCGCGACAGTCTCTACGACGATGCACGAGGAGTCGTGAATATCGCGCGGGAAAACGAGATAAAGAAGCTTGCAAATAAGCTGAGAGGCAGGCAAACGGACTAGATCGCTTAATTAATTGTCTTCCCTGTCCCGGTGCGCTGCGGCGGCGGCAAACTTAGCTGCTGCAAACGCATCCAAGCGTCGGCTACTATCAATTCGCCGTGCTGTGGGTTAATTTACAAGAAGGGAAGATCATTCGCTTGCCCTCTAGCAACAGCGATTTATTTGCGACATCGAGTCTTTTCACCTGCACAGCTTCGACCTTCGTAGCCTTCGCCCAACCGGTCCGGAACGTTCAGGGTATCCTCATTGAATTTTGGCAGCGCCTGACCCTTCCAAAAACTCTAACCGCCCTCATACCTGACGCAAAGGCTTGCTGTGGAGTCCTACATAAATGCCCAATCTGTTTCAACCAATCGTCTGGCCCGGCCGACCTTATCCCTTAGGATCAAACTGGGATGGCGAGGGCGTTAACTTCGCACTTTACTCCGAGCATGCGGAGAGAGTTGAGCTTTGCTTGTTCGATCTTTCAGGCAAACGAGAAATCCTGCGCGTCCCTCTTCCCGAACAAACCGATATGGTCTGGCATGGTTACCTGCCCGAAGTGCGTCCGGGCCAGCTGTACGGGTATCGCGTGTTTGGGCCATATGCGCCCGAGCAAGGTCATCGTTTCAACCCTCACAAGCTCTTACTTGATCCCTACGGCAAACAGATTCAGGGAGCCATCCGATGGGCCGACTCACATTTTGGATACAAGGTCGGAAGCAAACAGCAAGACTTGTCCTTCGATCGGCGAGACGATGCCTCCGGGATGCCGAAGAATCGTGTCATCGACTCCGCTTTCACATGGGGAACAGATCGCCCGCCTCGAATTCCCTGGCACGAGACTCTCATCTATGAGCTTCACGTTAAAGGTTTCACCATGTGCCATCCCGATGTTCCGGAGCACCTGCGCGGAACTTATGCGGGCCTCGCCACCGCACCTGTCATCGAGTACTTGACTCGGCTGGGTGTGACCTCAATCGAACTCATGCCGGTGCACAGCTTCGTGGACGACCGCCAGCTCGTCGAGCGCGGCCTGCGCAATTATTGGGGCTACAACTCCATCGGTTTTTTTGCGCCTGAGCCTCGTTATCTCGCCACTAACTCCATCAACGAATTCAAGACCATGGTGAAGACTTTGCATTCCGCGGGCCTCGAAGTGATTCTCGATGTCGTCTACAACCACACTGCGGAAGGTAATCACCTTGGACCCACGCTTTCACTCAAGGGCATCGACAACAGTACGTACTACCGGCTCATGCCCGAGAACCAACGTTACTACATGGACTACACGGGCACGGGGAACACACTCAACATGCGGCATCCGCGGGTCCTGCAATTGATCATGGACAGTTTGCGCTATTGGGTTCTGGAGATGCACGTGGACGGTTTCCGTTTCGATCTCGCGGCAACTCTCGCTCGCGAACTGCACGAAGTGGATCGGCTGGGCGCGTTCCTCGACATCATCCATCAGGACCCGGTGCTTTCGCAGGTGAAGCTGATTGCAGAACCGTGGGACCTTGGCGAAGGAGGATATCAGGTCGGAAACTTTCCCGTGGGATGGGCGGAGTGGAACGATCGGTACCGCGACACCGTGCGATCTTATTGGAAGGGCGACGAAGGGGTAGTGGGCGATTTGGCGTACCGTCTTACCGGATCGAGCGATCTTTATGCACACAGCGGGCGTCGTCCTTATGCAAGCATCAATTTCATCACTGCGCACGATGGGTTCACACTTAACGATCTGGTGAGCTACAACGACAAGCACAACGAAGCCAACGGCGAAGAAAATCGCGACGGCAACAGTAATAACCGCAGTTGGAATTGCGGCGTCGAAGGTCCGACCGATGACCCGAACATCTTGGCGCTGAGAGCTAAACAGAAACGCAATCTTCTAGCAACACTGCTGCTGTCACAGGGCGTGCCGATGCTATACGCAGGAGATGCTATTGGTCACACTCAGCTTGGTAACAACAACGCGTATTGCCAGGACAACGAGACAAGCTGGCTCAATTGGAATTTGCAATCTCAAGATCGCGATCTGTTGACGTTCGTGCAGCGCATGATCACCCTTCGAAAGCGGCATCCCGTCTTCCGCCGCCGCCGCTTCTTTCAGGGCCGTCCCATCAAAGGTGCAAATGTTAAAGACGTGTTGTGGCTAAACCCCCGAGGTCACGAAATGACCGAAGACGAGTGGCGCGATCCTGCCGCTCGCTGCCTGGGAATGTTTCTAGCAGGACAAGGTCTGGATGAAAGTGACGAACGCGGCCGCAAAATCGGGGATGAGAACTTTCTACTGCTGCTGAACGCCCACCATGAAGATATGCCCTTCATCCTGCCCGCGGTCCATCCTGGATCAAGATGGGTGGCGTGGATGGATACTTCAAGAGACGACGGTTTGCGCGGCGCCGATACGCATGACTCCGGTGCAACCTATCCGTTACAGGCGCGTTCCATGGTGATTCTGATGGAAAGGCGTAACGGCAAGAAGGAAGAATCGAATGAAGCGCCGTCATAACATGCCTTTCGGCGCCGAGTGCCGTGACGACGGAAGCGTACGCTTCCGTTTGTGGGCTCCCTCCGCCAAGCGCGTCGAAGTCAGCCTCGCGGCGGCGAATCGTTCAGTGAACCTTCCCTTAAAACAGATCGACGATGGGTGGTTTGAACTGGTCACTGACGCGGCCCAGTCAGGCACACAGTATCGTTTCCGAATCGACGATGCGCAGAATGTCCCTGATCCTGCTTCCCGGTTTCAACCTCGCGATGTGCACGGCCCCAGCGAAGTGATCGATCCTGAAGCCTTCGATTGGCAGGATGCTGATTGGAAGGGCCGTCCATGGGAAGAGGCCGCTATTTACGAAGTTCACGTGGGAGCATTCACCCCTTCTGGAAAGTTTTCTTCTTTGTGCAATCGTCTCGACTACCTGGTGGATTTAGGAATTACCGCGATCGAACTGATGCCCGTGGCCGATTTTCCTGGGCGGCGCAACTGGGGTTACGACGGTGTACTTCCTTTTGCACCCGATAGCAGCTACGGCCGGCCGGAAGATCTTAAGAGATTCATTCAACTCGCTCACGCCCGGGGAATTATGGTTCTGTTGGATGTGGTCTACAACCACTTTGGCCCGGAAGGAAATTATTTAAACTCTTACGCGCCGCAATTCTTCACCAATCGGCACCGTACGCCGTGGGGGAATGCCATCAACTTCGACGGGCCTGAAAGTCGAGCCGTGCGCGACTTCTTCATACACAATGCGGTCTATTGGCTGGACGAATATCACTTCGATGGTCTTCGGCTGGATGCAGTACACGCGATCATGGATGATTCCACGCCCCACTTCCTGACGGAATTGGCCGAAACAGTTCGGAATGTGGTCGGTTCAGATCGGCGAGTCCACCTTATTTTGGAGAACGAATTAAATCAGGCGCACTATCTTCAGCTTACAGAGGAATGCAAAACGAAGGCCTACAACGCCCAGTGGAATGACGATATTCATCACGTGTTGCATGTCCTGGTGACCGGCGAAAAGGACGGTTATTACTCGGATTATTCAAGCCATCCTCTCGCTCGCTTAGGCCGATGTCTGTGCGAGGGCTTTGATTATCAGGGCGAGATATCGCTCTACCGAAATGGCCAAAGGCGGGGGGAGCGAACGATTGGACTGCCGCCGAGTGCATTTATCTCTTTCCTCCAGAATCACGATCAAGTGGGAAATCGCGCCTTCGGAGAACGAATCACTACTATTGGAGACGCACGCGCCGTGCGTGCGGCAATCGCAATTTTTCTGCTCGCCCCATCTTCGCCATTACTCTTCATGGGTGAAGAGTTCGGAGTGGAAACGCCATTTCTCTTTTTCTGCGATTTTGAGAAAAGCCTGGCGCCGGCGGTTGCCGCAGGTCGGCGAAATGAATTCGCGCGTTTTGCCCGCTTCAACGATCCATCTGCGCGCGAAGGCATCCCCGATCCCAGTGCGCCCACAACTTTTAAGGCCTCGAAGTTGGACTGGCATGATCTTGCACATCCGCGTCATCAAGAATGGCTCATTCTTTATCGGAACCTGCTGAAATTGAGATTTCAGCATATTGTCCCCGGGCTTTCTCGCGGATGCGACGTGAAAGCAGGCTATGAAGTTTACGAAGATAGCAGCGGTCTCACTTCGCATTGGCAGTTTCCGGATGGCTCGAAGCTCACTCTGGTTGCGAATCTCGGAGCAAATACTCTCACCGGAGTTACGATTCCTGAAGCTCAGATGATTTACGCCAGCGACGAAGTCAGCGACACGACGCTCAAGAAGGGGATACTTCCCCCCTGGTCGGTAGTGTGGTTTCTTGAATCATGAAGCCCGGATCTCAAATCCCGCGAGCGACGTATCGGTTGCAACTCAATCGCGACTTTACGTTTGACCAGGCGCGAGCGATCGTGCCTTATCTTGCCGCGCTCGGCATCAGCCATTGCTATGTCTCTCCCCTGCTGAAGGCGCGCCCCGGCAGCATGCACGGATACGACATCGTCGACCACAATGCGCTAAACCCCGAAATTGGAAGCCCTGAAGATTTCGATCGCTTCGTGAGCTCTCTCCATCAACACGACATGGGTTTGATTGTCGATATCGTGCCCAACCATATGGGGATAATGGGCAGCGACAATGCGTGGTGGCTCGATGTCCTCGAGAACGGCGAGGCTTCCACCTATGCTTGTTTTTTCGATATTGACTGGCGCCCTCTGAAAGAAGAACTCCACGGAAAAGTGCTGGTGCCTGTTCTGCACGATCATTATGGCGCCGTACTCGAAAGCGGAGAGCTTAAGTTGGTTTTTCAGCCGGAGCGTGGCGCTTTTGATATTTCTTACCGCGACCACCGCTTCCCCGTTAATCCCAGAGAGTATCCGCGCGTCCTGCAGCATGCCACGAGCAAGATTGCGGCGACCCTGGGTGAGCAGAATCCCGACCTGTTGGAACTGCAAAGCTTGATTACTGCTTTCGGCCACCTGCCGGCAAGACAGGAAGCCGATAGAGAACGTGTGGCGGAGCGCAATCGCGATAAGGAAATCCATAAGCGCCGGTTGGCTGAGTTGTGCGCGCGTTCTCCGGAAATTGTCGCCGGCATCATGGAAGCTGTCGAGCAGATCAATGGCACACCCGCCGACCCCGCGAGTTTCAACGAACTCCACGAACTCATTAAGGCGCAGGCTTTTCGGCTCGCCAACTGGCGAGTCGCTTCCGATGACATCAACTACCGCCGCTTTTTTGACACCAACGACTTAGCCGCGCTGTGTATGGACAATGAAGCAGTCTTTGAGGCGACCCATCGTCTGGTGCTTCGCCTCGTGGCCGAGGGCAAAGTGGATGGCCTGCGCGTGGATCATCCCGACGGGCTCTTCGATCCTGCCAAATATTTCGAACGCCTTCAACGCAGCATCGCGAGCGCGGCACATGAATCACCTAACAGCGAAAGCAATTCTCGCTATGTCGTGATCGAGAAGATCCTCACCGGCTCGGAACGTTTGCGGCGCGAATGGCCCGTCTGCGGGACGACGGGCTATGAATTTTCAAATCTGGTTAACGGACTGTTTGTCGACGCCACAGCTGCCTCTCGCTTTGAGCGGATTTACCGGAACTTTACTGGAGACGAAATTGATTTTGACGACCTCGCCTACCGCTCACGGCGACTTATTATTCGCGTTGCGTTAGCAAGCGAACTGAACGTACTGGCAGATCAACTCACGCGCATTGCGCTTGCCAACCGCCATACTTGCGACTTCACCCTCAATAGTTTGCGCGATGCTCTTACCGAAGTGGTTGCGAGCTTTCCCGTGTACCGCACCTACGTAACTACTACCGCCGTCTCAGAAAGTGATGTGCGTTATATTCGCACGGCAATCGATTCGGCCAAATGGAGAAGCCCCGCCGCCGACACCAGCGTTTTCGATTTCATCCGGGAAGTACTGCTAACCAATATTGCTGAAGGGCAGATCGAGAGTTACCGCAAAGCAGTTGTCGCCTTTGCCATGAAATTCCAGCAGTTCACCAGCCCTGTAATGGCGAAAGGCCTTGAGGACACCGCTTTTTATCGGTACAACCGCTTGGTCTCACTGAATGATGTCGGCAGCGATCTTCACCGTTTCGGAGTGACCACGGCGGAATTTCACTCAGCGAATCAGGAGCGCCAGGCTGATTGGCCCCACAGCATGCTGGCCACCAGTACGCATGATTCCAAACGTTCGGAAGACGTGCGCGGCCGTATCAACGTGCTCTCGGAAATATCGAGCTTGTGGCGACTAAGAATACGCGACTGGCGCAGATTCAATCGTGGATATAAGTCGTTGGTTAACGACCGGGCCGCACCGTCACCGGACGACGAATATTTGCTCTATCAGACCCTGGTAGGCGCCTGGCCGCTCGAGCCTCTCACAGAAAAAAACGACTGGGATTCTTTTTCGCGGCGTATTGAAAACTACATGCTGAAGGCGATTCGCGAAGCAAAGCAGAACACAAGTTGGATTAATCGCAACGCTGCCTACGAAGATGCGCTTTCATCATTCGTCAGGAACATTTTGACTCCTGGCGCGAGGAACCAATTCCTTGCGGACTTCACACCTTTTCAGCAGCGCGTTTCCCGCATTGGCCGCTGGAACAGCCTTTCCCAAACACTCCTGAAGCTCACGAGTCCTGGGGTCCCGGATATTTATCAGGGAAATGATTTGTGGGACTTAAGTCTGGTTGATCCCGACAACCGTCGGCCCGTCGACTACTCTCGGCGGCGGCAGGCCTTCGAGACCTTGCGGCGCTGGAGCGACCATCCCGAAACCTCCGTCGCTGGTCACCTTTTGGAAACACCCGAGGACGGTCGGCTTAAGTTGTATTTGATTTGGAAAACTTTGTGCCTGCGGAAAGACCAGCCCGATCTTTTTCGTAGAGGAGAATATTTGCCTTTAGCAGTGCAAGGCGCGAAAGCAGATCATGTCGTGGCCTTCGCTCGGCAATTTCAAAATAGAACCGCAATAGTGGTCGTCCCGCGCCTTGTGGCCGCTCTGCTCAACGAGCGCGAAGTCGCGCCCCTTGGAGCTGAAATCTGGAAAGACACTCAACTGGTGGTTCCACGCACTGGTGCCGGAAGCTATCACAACGCATTCACAGGAGAGGTTCTAACGCTGCCGGGGGATGGGGATCGCGGCACAATCAGCGCTGCGGAGATATTTTCCAAATTTCCCGTCGCCTTGCTAATGGCCGGATAGCTCTATTCATTGCCGTAGGCTTTAGATTTTGAGCTCAGAAATGTCTGCTTGATCGTGGCCGGCGACCGGGTTGAATCTAATTGTCTCCGTTGAATCGCCAGGCTGGAATATTTTCAGCAATCTCTATTACATCCTCGCCGGATTCTGCATCAGACCTGCGGAGAAAATAGTTGCCCTCCCCACAAAGCAAGACGCAGCATCAGGAAGAGGCAGCCCCTGACACCCGAAGACTCACCGCGGCCGAAATCCTTCACGCGGCGATGGACAACGCACGCGACGAACTGCGGCGTTCCAGTCAGAAGCTGGCTTTTTCAGGAGTAGCTGGCGGGCTGACCATGGGGCTCACGGGACTCGGTGTAGCCACCATGCGTGCGCTCGGCGGACCGGGGGCAAACCCCATCGTTCCATATCTCGTGTATCCGATCGGTTTTATTGTGGTCATTATTGGGCGCGCCCAGTTGTTCACTGAAAATACTCTGTATCCGGTTGTGCTCGTTCTAGACGAGCGTCGTCATCTCCTGAATACGCTCCGGCTCTGGGCCGTGGTCTTCGGCTCCAACGTTTGTGGCGCTTTTTTATTCGCGTTGCTGGCAGTAAAAACCGCCGCGCTGCGGCCGGAGATCCTATCGCAACTCCTTCAACTCGGGCAGGAGGCCTCCGCCGGCTCCGCCGCTCATTTTTTTTGGAGCGGAGTCATTGGGGGCTGGCTCATTGCGCTGGTGGCATGGACCGTTACCGGCAGTCAAGGAACCATCGGCCAGTTTGTCGTCATCTATCTGCTCACCTTCGTGGTCGGAATCGGGCGTTTCGCTCACTGTATTGCGGGAGGCGGCGAAATTCTCTCCGCAGTCGTGGCTGGCTCGGTCTCGCTCGGAGCCTATTTTCAGTGGCTCGCCACTGCCACCATGGGGAACATTTGTGGCGGAGTGGTTATCGTCAGCCTGCTTAATTACGGTCAAGTGAAAAAGCTTTAATTCGCCGTTCTGACTCGACCCTTATCCTCAATGCTGCATCCAACTGAGCTGTGTCGATTGGCCTCCAATTTGCGTGGCTGCTCATGCTGGCGATACCGGTAGCGTGCATTGCCTGGACGATTACTCACGAGGAAATTTTCCGCGAGCCGCGCGACTATTGCCAGCAGCAATCAAAACAGGCTGCCAGCCTGCCTCGCCGTAAATTTTTCTACCTGTTCACCTGCGAATACTGCTTCAGCCATTACGTGGCTCTGCTGTTCCTGATAATCACCCGCTTCAAACTGCTCTACTCGGATTGGCGCGGATACCTCATCGCTCTTTTCGCTCTTGTGTGGATCGCGAACCAGTACATGAGTATCTACAACCATCTACGGCTCGACATCAAACATGAACAAGTCGAGATTCGCGCAAAGGAAAAAGAGGTCATCGCCCCAACACGCAAAGTCGCCTGAGCGCTCGGTTCGCCGTCTAACTCGATTTGCGAGAACGAGCTCTTTCCGCTCTTCTTCTCGCCGCGGACCTTCCTATGCCGATCGCGTGTGCAATTTCGGCTGCGGCTCGTTTGCCGGTGGCGATTGCGCCATGAACAGTTCCATTGTGGCCGGCAGTGTCTGTGGCTTCGCCAGCAAAGAAGAGGGTATTCTCGATTGGTTTAGCCAGTTCCTCTTCCATACCATCGCCGTCAACTTTTCCATAACTATAAGCTCCGCGGGAGAATGGATCACTTTGCCAATCGTGAGAGTAGGCGTGTTGCAGCAAAGTTTCGAGTTCTTGGATGCTGACTCCCATCAGACCATGCAAAGTCTGGATCGCTCGCTCCACAACGAATGATTTGCTCTCTCCAGAAAGCCTCGCGGCACAATGGAATGGAGCCCAACCGACCAATAGTGGAAACTTTTTTGGCGCCATCGTCCACCAGGTCGGAAACCAGTCATCGTGCGAAAACAGAAAACTCATTCCGCCCATCGTTTTGGAATTCGCTTCGCGAGACTTGGGAAGTCTTTCCCAGAAACGTTCCTGAAAGCGCAGAGTGACGCGGATTACTTTCCCCATCGCGATATTAGAAAGCGCGTTCTGTTTCGATTCTGGCAAGTCGGGAAGAAAGCGAATTGCGCCAATTTCTTCAGTTCGCGCCTGAAGCACGCCGAGCGGAACGGTAATCAATACGCGGGCTGCTGACGAACTTGTCGCGCCATTCGGGCCGCGCGCGTTAACTTTAACCTGGCCACGCCGCCACTGAATGCTCTGCACCATTGTGCTTTTTTGAACCGAGACACCGGCATCATTCAGTTGCTGCTGAAATATATTGATGAGATCCGCATACCCATGCTCAGCACGAAAGGAACGATCCCCTTCGATTTTTTCTTCTGCCCGCATTCCTTTCACCAGCCAATGCACCCCTACCAGCCCCGGATCGGCCGCATTGAATCCGGTGACGTAACCGAGTGCCCATCTTTTGGCTTCCTCTTGCCGGGCGCTGCTTTTTGACTTGGGACAGCAGGTTTCCAAAAAATCGGCGAAGGACTGATCGCGCCCGCGGTCATCCATCTTTTTCAGGATTTCATCCACTTCCGAGAAAAAGTCGCAGGTGCTCAACTGACCTTCATTCACGCACCAGTTGTCGCCATCTACTTCTGCAACTTTAATTTTCCAGCGATCAAGCAAATCCCATGTTTCAGGAGGACGTCCATGTATGAATTCGGCGCCAAGTTCAATCGGAGATCCGCACACATCATCAATCTGCGTGAATATTCGCCCGCCGATCCGATCGCGAGCTTCCAAAATTTTGACAGCCAAACCGCCACGAGCAAGTTCGATAGCGGCCGTCATCCCGGCGGCCCCGGCGCCAATCACGATCACATCGGCATCTTCGCTCATCACAATTTATTCAAGACAAAGAGCAAGCCGCTGTCCGGTCGTGACAACGGCTTGCTATGCGAAATGGTTTCAACTCGGGTGCAGATGCTCTCTCGTTGCAACAATTCGCTCCTGAGAGGGCTTGCTATTTAGGACCCATCTTGTTGCTGGCTGTGCGGTTTGCCGGAGCAATCTCTTTGGCTTGACGCAGGTGATCTTTCAGCGTGGGCAGCGTTTTTGAGGCGAAGTCTTTCACGTCTGGATCCGTTCCCGAAGTGCTCTCCCGCTTGAAGTCAGCCACATCCTGAATATGGTCTTGCACCATATCCTTCATATACGCTTTGTCGAACTGTTCCCCGCTGAGTTTTGAAAGACGGTCTTTTGTCATCTGGTCTTTGGCGCTGAGTTTATCCGGAACCGGAACTCCCTTACTGCTCGCGATGTCTTTCAATTGATCTCCGGCCTTGCTGTGATCGTCCACCATGCGTTGTCCGAACTTCTTGACTTCCTCACTGGACGCTTTCTGGGTGGCTAACTTCCCGAGTTCTACCTCGGCCATGCCGCCTTGGGCCGCCGTCCGAACAAACTTTTTGTCGGCGGCGCTTATGCCCGCAGTACGATGGCCCCCGCGCATACTGCCTTGATCTGAATTTCTGATTGCCAACGCGGGCGATGGTTTGGAGTTTGTCTGACCCTGGACGGCCAGTGGTAGAGCGGCAAAAGCCACCGCAAAAGCGATGCGCCCAACGAAAATATTAAGGGTGTGCATGATTATTTCTCCTCCCTTCGTGAATATTACGCGGCGGAAATCCAGGCAATCGGCCAAAAGCCCTAGGAATGTAACTGCAATCCCCTAAAGCCGGCGGACTTATAGTTGAGGTTACCGGGGTGCCAGCTTGTGTGATTTCAAATACGCCACCACAGATTCGGCATCCTGGCGGCTCATGCGGAATTGTGGCATTGGAGGACGCAGGTACTTTCCATCGCGCCAGATTCCTGTCATCAGCAGCTTGACCATTTCCGCGTCTGTTCCTGGGGGATTTCCAGCGAGGCGCGGAGCCTGCAGCGGCCAATCTTCCGACGGCTGTGCCGGCTTCAGCCATACTGGGGCGCCAGCCAGCCATTGAGCGTCATTGGGACCATTGGCGGCGTCGCGTGGCGTGTGGCATTGTCCGCACATCGCAACACCCTCGACAATGTATTTCCCGCGACTCGCATTCCCAGTTGTTGATTTTTGCGCAGACCTCTCGGTTCTTGTTGTGTGCGCGGTTTGCGAAAAAGCGAAGCCGCTCACGCCGAGAGAAATCAATGCGACACGGGTGATACATCTGCGAATCGTCACAGCGCTTGTATGGTTCATGTTTTGCACCTTCATTGGTTGAAAATCGTCTCCTGGAAGGTTGGCAAATTGTTGACCGTTTCACCACTTCATATTCACCAGTAGCGTCTATTGCGATCGATGCCATGGCTATGTCGCGGGCAAAAAGCGTAGGTGCGCTGGCGCACCAACAAGTTCGCCCCATACCTGTTAGACTTCTTTTGTCTCTTCTAGCATCCATCCGCCGTACCCTTAACTGGAGACGGTCCTTGCGAAATCAGACAGCGATTCGCTGTGCAAGGAGCCGTTCATGGTCCCCTCTAATACTCGTGTATCCAGATCTGCCCCGCTGATTGAAGGAAATCCTGTCAGGAACGAACTTCTGCTGGGTCTGCCCGCCCAGGAATGCGATTCCATATTCTCCCAGCTCACATTCGTTCAGCTACGGACTCACGATGTCCTTCAGGATTCGGAAGAGCCCATCAAATACGCATATTTTGTCGACAGTGGAATGGTCTCGATCCTCAGCGTGATGCGGGACGGAAAAAGCGTAGAAGTTGGACTTACCGGCAAGGAAGGATGCACCGCTTTACAGCTGGTGGCCGGGTTTAAGACTAGCGACACCCGAGCCCTGGTTCAGATTGCGGGCACCGCGTTCCGGGTCAACAGCCCAACTCTCGTTAGAGTGTTGCGGGAATGTCCGGCCTTGGCGCGGCGGATGCAGCAGTATGCGCTTTTCCTGGCCATGCAGGGCTCACAGGTTGCCGCCTGCAACCGGCTGCATGAGGTGGACGAACGCCTGGCCCGGTGGCTACTGATGAGCCAGGATCGCATCGGAATCGATGGCGGTGTCGTTCCATTGACTCACGAGTTTCTGGCACACATGCTGGGAACCCGCCGTTCCAGCGTGACAGTCGCCGCCGGGCTCCTCGCCAAAGCGGGACTGATTACTTACACCCGCGGGCACGTCAAGATCGAAAATCGCGCTCGCCTTGAAGACGCTGCGTGCGAATGCTACGACCTCATCGTCAAACACACCGACAGGTGGAAAAAAGAGTCCGCCTAGTCGTTTGTGCGCTAGCGGACAAAATTTTGTTTCCCAGCGGGCAGACTATCTGCGCCCATACTCCTAGCATTGTATTCAGAATCCTCTCCGCCATTTCTGTTGAAAGAGGAAGCAATGCGCAACTCAGACATTGAGCGGAACAGTGAACTTGTCGAATCGCTGAAGCAGTTTTTTAACGCTCAAAGCACGGCTGCTCCCAGGACGAGCCTCTGCGCCAAGTGCGGTTCCATCCTTCGCTACCTTCCCACGCAGTTTTGGCTGGAGGGAGACGAGAAGGGCTGGAATATTCGGTTGCCCTACTGCCCTGACTGCCATCCTCTTCCTGTGACCAAGGAAACTTTTGTCGCTTAATAGGGTTCGCTTAATCGACGTGAGACCTGGAGTGACTCTTCCGTTATGAATGCAGATTACGACTGGCAACGGCCCTACGTTTCCGCCGTGCTTGAGACTGATCGCTCGAAGCTGATGCGGCGCGTTGAGGACGCGCACGCCGCAATCACCGCGCGGATTCGCGAGATGAGCATGGATCACATGGGTACGCCCGAGGAACGAATGGCAATTGAGTTCGCGCTCAGCGGACTAAAAATATTGAGGCAGGATGCACAGCAATCTAAGCAGCATTCTTAAGCAGCATCTGCAAATCATTAATGAGGGCCGGCGGACTTGATTTC
This sequence comes from Candidatus Sulfotelmatobacter sp., assembly GCA_025462865.1. GTDB lineage: Bacteria > Acidobacteriota > Terriglobia > Terriglobales > Acidobacteriaceae > Sulfotelmatobacter. The sequence goes on from JAOAPI010000087.1 coordinate 111,418, forward strand.
GTGGCCACCCGGCTTACCCCCGCCGCCAAGGCTTCTTCCGCCAGATTTGAAGCTGCGAATGACGTATACATCAGGATTGGGGTCTTCGGCATCATCGCGCGGAGTATGCGCGCCGCCTCCAAACCGTTCATGACCGGCATGGAAAGGTCGAGTACGATCAAATCGGGTTTTAGTCGCTCCGCTTGATCAATCGCTTCGCGTCCGTTTTCCGCTTCCCCGCATACTTGAATATTCTGCTGAGATTCGAGCACGCGCGTGACTGCGCGTCTCATTGCGACATGGTCGTCGACGATCAACACGCGCTTTTGAACTCCCATTGCACACCTGGTGCAACTGTCTGCTCTTATGCTAAAAGCAGCAATCGGGTGAAAGGGGTAGCCCTCATCCGTGAAGCCTGAGTTCCGGAGTATCAGCTGTAGATAGTTGCAGATACAGCACTGGTTGCGGCAGTTACGTCAGTTCGAAAACTGCGCTCACCAGAGTTCCGGTTTGGTCGGAATGTATTTCCAATGTGCCGCCAAGTTGCCTGACCCGTTCCCGCATGCCGTTAAACCCAAGACCTGATCGAGTGAGCTCCCGTTGTTTTTCTTCGGGTATTCCCTTCCCATTGTCCTGAATCTCAACCGTGATCTTATTGTCTTCTTTACGGAGACGAATCGAAGCGGCAGCACTTCCCGAATGACGGTGAATATTGGTTAAACATTCCTGGACGATGCGGAAAATGGCGATCTCCATTTCAGCCGGCAGTCGCCCGAAATGAGTGGGAATTTCCAGACCCACCTTGATCTTGCTGCGTTCCGAGAAGCCATCTACGTACCACCGCAAAGCAGAAGTAAGACCCGCCAGATCGAGCAGGGGCGGATGAAGCAAATGGGAAATCGTGCGGATCTCGCTGGAAACCTGATCGACCAGTGCGACATTGTCAGATAGCGCCCGGGTCGCCTCTGCGTCCAGAAGATGAGTCTGTGCCTGAACAATGCCATTGTTCATACTGATCGCAGCCAGCAATTGCCCGACGCTGTCATGCAGTTCGCGGGCGATGCGCTTGCGTTCTTCGTCCTGCATGTTCTGCAGACGCGAGGCAAATTCAGACTGCTGTTTCCGCACCGTCAGATCAGTGACCAGAACGCCGGTTGCTGACTTATCCCTCGACAATACGCTGAAAGAAAAATTGGCGGGAATTAAAATGCCGTCGGCAAGACGCAAACGCATTTCGCCTTCACTCGAACCAATCTGGGCGTCGCGCAACAATTTTTGGCATGCGGACTGGTCCGGTGGAGCAATAAGATCCTGCAAGAGTCGGCCGATTACTGCCTGCCGCGACGTACCCAATAGTTCGGCCAGGCTTAGATTGCAGTAAACGACGCATCCGCGGCCGTCGAGCATAGCGGCGCCTTGCTGCATTCTCTCAACCAGGGCGCTATAGGGAAGATCGGAACCCTCCAGCGTATAGACCCGGTGACCCTCCGCTTCCTGCACTACGAATGCATCGACTGTCCCCTGGCGGATGGCATGGAGTGTCTGCTCGGCCTCTTCCATGAGTCGCATGCTTTTCTCCTGTAGGTCGCTTTTCATCTTAGCTTTTTCCCGCAACTGATTCTCCTAGTGATAGCCCGGGAAAAACTCCCAAATGCATTTCGTTATTCCGACGACGCGGGACGCAATTGTAATCCGACCAAAGCACGTTCCGTATCGCGAAGATCACCCACAATTTTGCGCAGCGGTTGAGGTAGTTTCCGCACCAGCGTAGGAATAGCAAGAATTTGATCGCCCGCCGCCAACTGAGGATGTTTCACTAGATCTACTACCTCAATATTGTACCGCCCTTGTAAATTCTCTTCACAAATCTTTTTGAGGTTGGCGAAGGCGGCGACAGACCGGGGAGTCTGGCCCGCGATGTACAAGCGAAGTTCCCATACCTCGCTCGGCTGGGCTCCGCTGTCGGCAATTTCCTGCAGACTGTGCGGCTGCGACTCCGCACTTTTGGCTGGTTTTTTCATCAATTCCTCTTTCTGGAACGGGTAATCCCATCGTCGGTATCGGCTTTGCGGCTCCGGGCCATGACGGCGCGATTCTCCTCGACGCTTTTTTCCCGCGCCACCTCTAACTTTCCGGAGCTTGCAGCTTCCTCTTCCTCGATCTCAAACTCTTTGCGCATAGATACAATCCTGGCTTCCAGCGCTTCGCGCTTGCGTTCACGGTCGCGCTCTCGAAGGTCCGCCTCTTGTTTGCGTACCATGGCGGCGGCCTTTTCGCGCGCCTCCTGTGACAGACGCGATGACCCCGTCAGCACACCATCTGGACCCACATACACATCAAGCAAATCCACTCCCTGCGGGGTAAGAAGGAACTCGCGCAACTGGTTCGAATGCGCCATGCCTCGCGACTTGAGGACGTACAAGGCCCGGTTCCGCTCTCCGCCCAGTTCAATGTCGCGCATGAAAAGCCAGGTATCGACGATGGATGAGATCTCAACGTCGGTCCGCTCCAGCGCCTCTCCTCCAGAGGTGAGGTTGGTCAGAAACGCGGTAATTCCCCGTTGCTTCAGGAAGTCAATCAGCCGGATCAACATGATATGTGCGTCGCGTCCGGTCCCAGCCTGTACAAGGCTGCCAACGGGATCGAGCACCACTACCTGCGGGTCGAATTCGTTGACGATCTTGTGAATGATTGCCAGGTGCATCTCCAACCCATAAAACATGGCGCGGCTGGAATGGAACTTGAGAAGACCTTTTTTGCTCCACTGCTCGAGGTTCAAGCCAATGGAGCGCATGTTGCGAATGAGCTGTCCGGGCGATTCTTCGAACGAAAAATAGAGGCAACGCTCTCCGCGCCGGCATGCGGCATCGACAAAGTGAGCGGAGAGGCTGGTCTTACCAGTTCCTGCAGTGCCCGAAACCAGAATTGTTGTGCCCCGATAGAATCCTTCTCCGCCAAGCATCGTATCCAGCCGCGGAACACCACTGGAGACTCGTTCTTCACTCACCTCATGCTGCAGCCCAAGAGATGTGACGGGGAGGACGCTGAAGCCGCCTTCGTCAATCAGAAATGGATATTCGTTAGTGCCGTGAGCCGTTCCGCGGTATTTAACAATACGCAGACGGCGGGTGGAAACCTGATCAATTACGCGGTGATCCAGCAGAATCACGCAATCGGATACATATTCCTCCAACCCGTGGCGGGTTAGAGCGCCTTCGCCGCGCTCCGCGGTAATGACGGCGCTTACGCCCCTGTCCTTCAGCCAGCGAAATAGACGCCGCAATTCCGCGCGCAGAATGCCCTCATTCTGCAATCCGGCGAAAAGATTTTCGATAGTATCCAGCACAACGCGTTTCGCACCGATGGAGTCGATGGCGGCGCCCAGCCGTATGAAAAGGCCTTCCAGATCGTAGTCGCCGGTTTCGTCAATTTCGCTGCGTTCAATACGAACATAATCAACGGCAATCTTCTTTTGGGCCGCCAGTTCATCGAGATCAAATCCGAGGGACCGAACGTTCTGAGCGAGTTCGGCGGCAGTCTCCTCAAATGCCATGAAGACGCCTGGCTCGTCGTACTTCATGGCTCCACTCACCAAAAACTCCATGGAGAGCAGAGTCTTGCCAGCCCCCGCGCTACCGCATATGAGTGTCGGACGACCGCGTGGAAATCCGCCTCCGGTTATCTCATCGAGACCTTGAATGCCCGTCGGTGCCTTGGGCAAACTTGTAACGGAAGTATTTTTTTTTGCCAGGGCTTTGGGTGTGGCAGCTTTCACTGGATGGCTCGCGTAACAATTAGGGCAATTAAGAAGGTACGAGCATACCGACTGCCGCTGTCCGCCGTCAATCGGGCCTTCTGCAGGCCTAAACCGAGCGAATTTGTGCTTAGTTTAGCGTCTACCCTTCAGCCGAAATCGACATCTAATGAAGCTATCTGGACGTTCGCGCGCCCTTCGAATCGTTGGAAACGGATGATGCAGCAGCAAGGAGCATTCGATGACAAGGCTTTTAACTGGATTCTTTGCAGTGGCAGCACTCTGCAGCTTCTCGATAGCGCAGGATGCAACTCCGGCCAGTCCGGCTAGCGCTGCCACCCCACAGGCTCAACAAAACCCGACGCCGACTCAACCGGCTCCAACTAGGTCAGCACCGGCCAACTCGGCATCAGCTGGCGCCACTCCGCGGCTTGCACCCGGCAGTGTTATTCCGGTCCAACTCACCAAGAACATTGACGCGAAGAAAGCGAAGCCTGGCGACCCAGTCGAGGCTAAAGTCACCCAGGACATGAAGACAGCGAGCGGCGAGGTTCTTGTTCCCAAAGACACCAAAGTTGTCGGACGGGTCACCGAGGCGCAAGCGCGCAGCAAGGAGCAAAAGGAATCACAGGTCGGCATCGTCTTTGACCATGCCGTCATGAAAACCGGAGGCGATGTGAACCTCCCAATGTCGATCCAGGCAGTCATCGCGCCGTCGTATCTCAACCCCAATAACAACAGTAGCAGCGAAGGCACAGGGCAGGCGCAATCCGCTGGAAGCGCCGGGATGTCGCAAGGCAATGGCAACGCGCGCAATGGAGCCACGGGGGGATCGCAGACGTCGACTCCTACCCCCTCCGCCAGCGCAGCACCGACCGACGACAAGGGCGGAAACGGTGCCCATCAGCCAGTCACAGGGAATACTCAAGGCGTGCTGGGAATGTCGGATCTGACATTGTCTAAAGCCACTGGAAGCGCACAAGGTTCCGTGCTGACCTCAGAAAAAAATAACGTCAAGTTGGAAAGCGGCACGCTGATGCTTCTGAGGGTGGACCAGGCAGGATCGCCGCAACAGTAGAAATTGGTGGGCGGGAGAGCGAGCGTATTTTGGACCATGCTCTCGACTTCCGCCCTCTCACATTTACATTTCGAAAATTCGATAGACCGCCGAGGGTTCCTGCGCTTGCAATCGCGAGATCGCGACGTTATGAACTGCAATTCCAGCCGGAGTACGACCATCCATCTTTCCATGATGAGCGTGACCATGCACGACCAAATTGGCCCCATGCCGATCCACCACTTCGCCCAGGCGCGATGTGCCCATAAATGGGTAAATCTCACGGGCTTCGCCTTCCACGGTATCGACTACGGGCGAATAATGCAGCACCACCACTCTTTTGCTGGTGCGTAGCTGCGCCATGGCACGTTCCAGCTTGAGGGCTTCGTCGATCGAAGCCTGAACGAATTGCTTGATCTCGCGCTCTCCAAAGCCGGTAAGCATCTCGCGTCCAAAGCCGCCTACAAAACCTTTTGTTCCCGCAAAACCAATGCCATCGCGCTCGTACGCCGTGCCGTCCAAAACCTTAATGCCGGCCTCCACCATCATCTGGCAAAGTACTTCTTCTTTGCTGCTCTCGTAATCGTGGTTGCCCAAAACTGCAATGGTTGGAATTCTCAGCCGGAGCAAAACGTTGAGTAGCGGCTCCATCTCATTGGGCCGGCCGTAATTGGTCAGATCTCCCGCCAGAACCAACACGTCGGCCTCATCTCGAACACGCTCAAATTGGTCCTTGAGCTTCGCGTAACTCTGCGGGCTGAAATGCAAGTCGGCAGTAGCGGCGATTCTCATGCGGATTGACGGTGCCGGGGCGCATTTTGCGGGGTTTCGGGAACACTCTCCGTGTGCCGCGCGGAAGGATCCACCTGCGCCATTCGGAGTTTTCTGGTCTCTTCCAGCAGGTTCTCCAGCCCCCACTCATTTATATCGATGGCAAACATGTTTTCATCCACCAGGCTGCCGCGGAAATTCGCCTGCTGATCAGGCTTCGCAATCAGCCTTTGAAACCTTTCCAGAAGCTCCCGCCAAATCTTGGCAGGCACATAGTGGGTCTGCGCCGGATACACATAGCGAAAAAGCAGAAGCGACCACAAAAGCATTTCCCAGTTTTCTCCCACCAATTGGAGTTCCCGGTTCCAGTCGAATTTTGGGTAAGTCCCGTAGATCACGTGAGCAATGTCAGCCCCGTCGAATCGCTCCCGTTTGGCCACAAAGATCTTCGATGCCACCAGTTCCTCGGGAGCCAGCACACGCGTCTCGACCCCATGAACCACTGCAGGACTCGCTCTGTTGATCCACGAGTCCTCGACCACGATCACGCCGTTACTCATGCCGGTGATCAGGTCAACGAAAAACTCCCCCTTATGTACTTTGGCCAGCCACACCGGGTCACGAACCTCGCACTCGAAGCCGCACTTCTCCAGATAGGGCAATACCTCGCGGCTGGTGGCGGCCGTCATGAATAAATCGAGGTCCTTGGTAAACCGGCAAATTCCGGTATGTTGCCGTAGAGCAAATGCACCAGAAACCGCGTAAGGAAAGTGCTTTTCTTCAAGAACCAGGAGCACTTCGCGGAACAGTATTGCCTGTGGCTCGGGAATGTCCATGGGCATGGACGACGTCACGGGCAGAGTTTCTTCGGGTTGAGACGGGTCGGGCACGGTCCTTTGGATGTGCTTCTCATGCCCTGCGGTTGGTGCTCTTGTTAGGAGCTTATAGTTGTGTACTATCGAACGCCCTACTTCTTCTTCACGTCGGCTTCGACGGCTTTCCCTGAACCTTCCTTCACAGTATGAATCGCATTCACATCCAGACCCGTAAACCGCTCAATCAACCCGCTCGGCCAGCGGATTTCAATCCAGTCAACATTGGCTGCCGCTCCCAGCCCGAAATGAACTCTCATATCGCTGTTGGAGATGTAGCTGGAACCGCTGCGGACCTCGTTCACCAATGTTCGAGACCCGGCTTTCAACACGATACGCGCACCAATTCCGTCGCGATTCGACCTGGTCCCGACCGTGCGAAAAGTGATCCAGTGGTTCGACGTGCGAATCTGGTTGACCAGCAAGCTGGCAGGAGCATTCATATTGCTTACCACCGCTGACATCCTGCCGTCGTTCCAAAAATCACCCACCGCCAAACCGCGCGAGGAGGCCGGACTCGTGATGCCCGACCCTGCCGACGCGGAAATGTCGCTGAAGGTTCCGTCGCCATTGTTATGGTAGAGGATACGAGGCTCTTTATAACTGCTGCCGAGATGCTGGCTGTCGACTTCCGGATAGACATGGCCGTTTGCCAGGATCAAATCGGGCCACCCATCATTATCGAAGTCGAAAAACATCGTTCCCCAGCCCAGGTATTGTGTGTACAAACCCAGGCCCGCCGCGGAGGTCGCGTCGGTAAATGTTCCATCGCCATTGTTGCGATAGAGCGTGGACGTGTCGTCGGAGAAATTGGTCTTGAAGATGTCCAGATGACCGTCGCCGTTGTAGTCGGCAACCGTACTTCCCATGCCGGCCTGCTCGCGCCCGTCTTCGTTGAAGGCCGCACCGGCCGTCACCGCAACATCGGTGAAGGTTCCATTGTGATTGTTGCGATAGAGAATGCTCGGAGTGCTATCGCAGGCGACATAGATATCGGGCCACCCGTCTTCGTCAAAATCAAGCGTGGAAACGCTAAACGAATAATGTCCGTCAGTGCGGTCGATGTGCGCCTTCGTGGTTACGTCTTCGAAGGTGCCATCCCCTTTATTGTGGTAAAGGATATTTTTCGCGCCAGGCAATCCGCGTGGGCCGCACATTACAGGAACGCCCTTCCACAAACATGTCGCCCTCTGTCCCGGCGCGGGAGCGGTGGACAAATCAAAGTCCACATAGTTGGTCACGATCAGATCAAGCTTGCCATCGCGGTCGTAGTCGACAAATGCGCACCCAGAGCCCCACGCTTTTCCCGAGCCTGCCACTCCCGCTTTCTCGCCAACCTCGGTAAAGACACCGTGTTCGTTGTGGTACAGCCGATTTTTTCCGTAGTAGGTGACGAATAAATCTTCCCAGCCGTCGTTGTCATAGTCTCCGACGCACACCCCTTGTCCCCAGCCCGTGGCGATGAGACCAGCCTTTGCTGTGACGTCAGAAAAAGTTCCGTCATGATTGTTGCGATAAAGGTGATTCGTCGGCGGATCGCCTGAGGGCAATCCTTCCAGCCTGGTTCCATTGACTAGAAAAATGTCGGGCCAGCCATCATTGTCATAGTCGAAGATTGCTACGCCGGTGCCAGTGGTCTCGATGATGTATTTCTTCGTCTCGATGCCACCGAAAATCTCCTGCATGGTAAGCCCGGCTTTTTCGGCGATATCCGTGAAGTTGGCCATCGGCTTGACGGGCGCGGAGTTCGGGGTCTTCGGCTGCTGACCCTGGACGATTCCGATCAGCAAGAAAAAGATCTCGCCCTGGATAAAAGCGCGAAAGGGCCGCTTGAGATTGAAGCGGCGCAGGATTGCCGATGGCGTAGTCTGAAATTGCATGATCTGCTTTGAATGTTAGGTTGGTTCACCGAAAATGGTCAATGCTATCCTGTCAATCCAGCTGTAGTTTGACTGATGCGCGTCTTCACACTCTCCGGCGGTTTGCTTTTCGTGTCCCTCACCTGCGGGCTTGCAGCGGCCACGCCGCAGGCAAAATCTGCAACTTCCAGAGCGCCTTCGGCATATCAAACAGGCCTTTCCGCTTTCGAGCGCGGCGATTTGCCTGCCGCCCGCGATGCATTCCAAAAAGCCGTAAAACTGAACCCCCGCAATCCCGATGCTCAAAACATGCTTGGCCAAGTCTTGCTGCAACAAGGTGATGCGGACAACGCAATCGTCCACTTTCGCACGCTCGTAGAACTGCGTCCCTCGCTCGCGATCGCTCACGCTTACCTAGGCCAGGCGTTGCAAACTCTCGGGCACTTCGATGAAGCCATCACCGAATACCGCATCGCCGTCCAGTTCGCTCCAAAGCAATGGCAGGCTCACCAATCGCTCGGACGCGCCCTCAGCTTGCAACATAAGACCGATGACGCCATAGCGGAATTTAAACAGGCCATCCTTCTCGCCCCAAAACAGGCTGAATTGCATGACGATCTCGGATCACTCTTTGCGCAGCAGTCGAAATTCGCTGACGCCGAAAGTGAATTTCGGCAAGCGATAAAACTTAACCCGGATTATGAGCATGCTTACCTACATCTGGGTGGGGCGCTCTCCAGCGAAGGTGACGTGAAGAGGGCGCAAGAGGCGCTGGATCATGCGCTGCAACTCGATCCTCAAGATGCGATGGCCTGGTATTACCGCGGCATTCTGCTCGAGGCGCAAGGCGACCGCGACGAAGCGCTGCGATCTTACGAACACGCCACCGATCGTCAACCTGGCAATGCCCCAATGCAGACTCGGTTCGGTCTATTGCTTCAGCGACGCGGCGACCCCGAACGTGCCGTTGCCTCTTTTACGAAAGTCGTCGCCCTGACACCGGGAGACGCCGACGCCCACAACAATCTCGCGCTCGCCCAACTGCAGCGGGGAGACGCCGACGCAGCCATCAAAGAGTTTCAGGAAGCGATTCGCCTGCACCCCGATGACCCTAGTTTTCTCGGAAATCTCGGCACGGCATACCTGCAGAAGACGGACTTTAACGCCGCAATTTCCCAGTTCCGCGCTGCGCTGAAACTCGATCCAACAACCGCGAGCTTTCATCACGACCTCGCCCTGGCGCTGAAACTTTCAGATGATCTGCCGGCTGCAATCGCTGAATGGAAGGAAGCGATCCGACTCGACCCAAAATTGGCGGACGCTTATTACAGCCTGGGAGTCACGCTGTGGCAATCGGGAGATTTTCCCGGCGCGGCGGACCAACTGCGACAAGCGATCCAAATTCAACCGGACTATGCGGAAGCTTACTACACGCTCGGCACAGTCTTGAAACAGATGAATAAACTACAAGAGGCGGCGGACGCCTTGCGCGAAGCGATTCGTCTCGATCCAAATTTCGCCGGCGCTCATACTACTCTGGCTGCAGTTCTTCGGCAGCTGGGCGATTCCGCCGGAGCCGCGGCTGAAAGCAAAGCTGGTGCCGAGATGGCGAAGGGAAAAACCGATCTGCAAGCCGCGACTTTCGCCACCAATTCGGGGCGCCGATTGCTCATCGCTGGCGACCTTGAAGGCGCCATCGCGCAGTTTCAAACCGCGATCCGTGTCATGCCTGCATTTGCCTTGGCACACCACGAACTGGGTCTAGCCCTCAGCCAAAAAGGATTAAAGGAAGAAGCCAGCGCGGAGTATCGAAAAGCCGCCGAGTTGGATCCTCACCTTGCTCCGCCGCCCACCTCGGCTCACTAACAGCTCACGGAAAAATTCACCTCGCAGCAATCATCTGGTCGGGCCCGCGACAACAGGCGAAAACTTTTTGTCTATTTTTTCTTTAGTTCGGAACCGACGCGGTTGGACTCACGATCCATCGCCGTCAAAAGGTTCTGGGACGCACTTCCGGATGGCTGTGCCAACATCACGGTGTCCAACATAGGTTTGAGACGGTCCATGGGAAATAGGGCGAAGCTGATTTGCAGATTATCCCGGTAAACCGGACCCGAGGAACCGCCAAGCGGATCGCTCGCATCTATGCTGGGAACTTTCCCTCCGATAGAAATCTGCGGACTTTGCGGATCGAAGGGACGTGTCTTCGGATCCACGATTTGGGTGAGCAACATGTAATCACAGTTGTTGCTCTTCGCCTCTTCGCCATTTTCGCGCGTGGGATGAAGTTTGTGATCGGAAGTCGTACTGGAATCCATGGCGATCGCATCGATCTTGTCTTCTCTCAGATCTTTCGCCAGGCGCTCAGTCAAACGGTCGACAAGTGCGGTGCGTGGACTCATGTTGGAGACCATTGCTACGCATACCTTGCCATCGGGTTTCGGCTTTGAGGGAAGATCCTGGGGCCACAACGCCGTAGGCGTCATCGCCATAATGAGGAGGAAAAACCAACCGGGAGTTTTGTCCATAAAGCGCCTCCTGGTCCGATAACTACATACTAACTATCGCGGACGTAAACAACGTGCCCGCCCGTTACAAATAGTTGCAATTTCCCTGGCAACGGAACTTCAGCTGCCATGCTTGCGCACGGCTATGAGATCGGTGATCACCGGAACTCCGTGTGTCACCTTCACGCGTAAGAGCGCCTCAAACGGCTTGACCTCGCCGGATTTTGAAACACCCAGGCGCTGCAGAAGTTCAGTCAGAGAATCTTCACGACAAACATACTCTGCGGCCGCCTGCGTGCCCATGGTCGTAGTTCCCGCCAGGATCAACATCGAATGTGCCGAATCCAAGCCAGGCTTGAGTCCGATAATCGCATAATCCTCGCTCACTAGCTGGCTCGAAGGGCTTGCCAGAAAAGCCGGCGACTCCCCGGCCACCGGGTGCACGTTGACCACCTGGACGTCTCCCTTACGAGGCCCCGAATTAACTCGCTGGAAAATAAATTCCTGCGTTCCAGGGATCTCCAGCAGAGTCAAATTCTCCGCAGGAGAGCCAATGAAGATCAGATCATTGTTCCGGACATCATCCAGCGAAAACAGAGCCCCGCGCTTGACTCGTAGTTGGCGGTTGAGCAGGCCGAAAACCCGGTCCAGTTCGTGGATCGCCAGAACCTCTCCCACTCCAGTGTAATGATCGAGGATCGCCTCACGCGTATCCGTGGACGCATTGAAGTAACGCATGTTCGTTTGCGGACGTCCCACGAAATTGGCGTTGCTGAAAATCACCCAGGGCGGCTGCTGAGCACTTAGAAAGCGGCTCCAGAAAGTCCGGTAGACAGCCGGTACCGGCTCCTTCGCTCCGGCTTGGCCTCGCGACCTTCCGGACCACAGCACCACACTCGTGAGTAACGAAGCGACCAGCAGCACAGCGAGAACTCCAACTGCAACCGGCCAGCCGCGATTCGAGCCTCTTCCCCCGCCCGCGCTGCTTTCCTTTTCCAGCGTCAGCCCTGAAGGCAGTTGTCCGCCCGGACTGCGTACATGAAAAGTCAGCGAGTAGGAGCCCTTCGGCAGTTCCACAAGGATGGGATCTTCCTGTCCTTCGTGGGCGTAATACTCGGCCAGTTTAACGCGCAGACGCCCCGCCTGCACCCGGACGGTCGAATCGCTTTGCGGGTCAAATCCGCCAGAACGCCCTAACACCTCGGTGGCAATTTGATACTCCTTAAGCGCCACGCCGGGGTGATCGAGGGAATGTTCGGCCAGATACCGCAGCAGCTTGCAGAGCGATTCCGAGCCGCTCAGGCTATGGCTTTTAATAAGCGTATCTATTTGCTGGAAGCACTGCTCCCGGCCAATTACGAAACCATGCGCCAATGCCATGTGACAAAGAGGTAACGTCCTTCTGTATCTTACTGCAGGCTAAGCAATTTACAAGTGTAACGGGGATAAAACGTAAAGAAACTTAAACGTATAGTTATTTTGTACTAGGAATGCAGGCCACATAACAACTATCGCTGTGTTCGTGGGGCAAGTGTTCTAAGTACAACGTTCCAACTACAGGTTCAAGCACCAGGAGGAAGTTCATGAAGAGGTCACTCGTCGCGGCTGTGGCAGCACTCACGCTTCTCTGCGCTTTTTGGACGCCGAACGCATCGGCCCAGGCAGTCTACGGCAGCATCCTTGGCACAATCACCGACCCCTCCGGCGCCGCCGTTGCCAATGCGAAGGTGACGGTTATCGATCAGCGCAAAGGAACCAAAGACGAAACCACAACGAACGACAGTGGTAACTATAGCGTCACTCACTTGATTCCCGATGTCTATACCGTCCAAGTAGAAGGGTCCGGTTTCAAGAGGCTGGAATTCAAAGACGTCATCGTTAACGCGGACGCCGGTTCCAACGTGAATGGCCAATTCCAGGTCGGCTCGGCCAGCGAGCAAGTCGAAGTCACCAGCGAAGCTCCTCAGCTCAAGACGGATCGCGCGGACATCGCGACTGAATTCAACGCCAAGTATGTGGAAGATATACCGATCCTCAACCGCAACTTCACGACGTTGCAGCTCATGGCGCCGGGTTCGCAGAAAATCGTGGGCTGGAGTCATGCCGCGACTGAAAATCCCCAAGGCAGCCAACAGATTTTCACACAGGGACAACACTTCAGCGGCACAGCGTTCGAGCTTGACGGCACCGACAACCAGGACCCTATCCTTGGGATTATCGTTGTAAATCCGAACCTGGACGCCATTACGGAAGCCAAAGTCTCATTGCAGAATTACGACGCTGAGTTTGGTAAGGCTGTGGCCAGCGTGGTGACCGCGCAGACCAAGTCCGGCAGCAATGACCTTCACGGCAGCGGCTTCTGGTTCCGGCGAACCGATGCCACTCAAGCGCGCGACCCCTTTACCCAATACCAGAAAGATCCTTTAACCCACCGCTTCATTCCCAGTTCGAAATGGCAACAGTTCGGCGGCACGATTGGTGGCCCGATCATCAAGAACAAATTGTTTTTTTTCGGCGACTACCAAGCCACGCGCCAAACCAACGGCGTGAGCGGAACATTTACCCTTCCCACGAACCAAGTGATTAGCACGTGTACCCAAACCACGGGAAACTGCGATCTCAGCCAATATCTGACGGCTGGCGTGAACGGCGGCGGACAGGCTTATGACCCGGCGACCGGCAATCTGCTCACCGGTGCGGGACGCACAGCATTCGCTGGAAATTTGATTCCGAATACCAGAATCTCTCCCGCAGCGCGTGCGGTCCTGGCTGCTTTCCCCGTCCCTGCCAGCGGTGGTACGGTTCTGAATAACTTTATCGGCTCCGGTTCTGGTCCTTTTTCGCAGAACAGCTTCGACACCCGTATCGACTATGCCGCAACCTCGACGGTTAGCGTCTTCGGGCGTTTCAGTCTCGACTACTTCAAGCTCTCAGGGAAAGGATTGCTAGGCGCTGTGGGAGGCCCTGGTAACGGCCTGCTTGGGCTGGCTGGTAGTTCCATCACCCACAATTACAGCTTGGCCAGCGGTTTTACAAAAACTTTCAGCAGTTCGCTATTAATGGACTTCCGTTTCGGCTACTTCAAATACAACCCGCAGACGCAGAAGCCTGATGGCGGCACGCCCATGACGGCGTTCGGAATCCCGGGCGCCAACATTCCGGGTGACCCCAAAACTAACGGTCTTGGTACGTTCCTGCTCGGCGCCGATCCGATCAGCGGCGCGGGTGGCGCTCCGGCTAACAGCGGCCAGGGTCTGGTGATTTCAAGCTTCGGTGACGGGCTTGGCGTGGCGCGCTGCAATTGCCCCTTAACCGAAAGCGAACAGCAGTTCCAATTTGTTGACAATTGGACCAAGACCAAAGGAAACCACATTATTAAGTTTGGGGCCGACATCCGCTACGCAGAGAATTTGAGGATCCCGAGCGATAATAATCGAACCGGCGAATACAACTTCAGTCCCCAGGCAACCTCGAACGGGGGCTCAGGGGGCCTTGATCTGGCAACGTTCTTGTTGGGTGACGTAACCTCCTTCGCTCGCTACGTCAACAATCCTAATATTGCGGGCGCTAACAATGCGGCTGAGCGCCAGAAGCGTTGGTTCTTCTACGGACAAGACACTTTTCGTGCCACTTCCAAACTCACCGTTAACTTTGGGCTGCGTTGGGAAATCTACTTCCCTGAATCAGTCAATGCGAAAGGAAACGGAGGCTTCGCCAACATCGTCGACAACGGCGGAACGGGCGGCATCCGCGTCGGCGGTTTCGGTCCATACGGCCTGAACGGCAATATTAAGAACGACTTCCACGCCTTCGCACCTCGCCTCGGCATTGCCTATCAGGTGACCCCTAAGACGGTCGTTCGAATGGGCTATGGCCGCAGCTATGACATCGGCGTGTTCGGTTCGAACTTCGGACACACGGTCACGCAGAACCTGCCCGTGTTGTTGAAACAGAATTACGATGCCAGCTCATTTACAGCCGGAGCATCAGCCAATCTTGTTCCCTTGTTCAGTCTCGATGCCGGGCCGAATTCCAATCCGAACATTGACCCCGCGAATGCCTTTCCCGCGGTTCCCGCTAGCGGGTTCATTCCTCTGACAGCGCAACTGTCGGGCACACATATTCGTCCTATCAAACAGGTCCTGCCTACGGTGGATGCGTGGAATGCCACGGTGCAGCGCCAAGTCACAAACACAATTTCCGCCGAAGTCGCTTATGTAGGCAGCAGGGGTACGCACGGTTTTGCCGGAGACGGGCCCAACTACGATATCAACCCCGTCAGGGTTGGACCGGGTACCAACTTGGTTGAAGCAGATCCCAACAATCCCGGCCACAACAAATACACCGGGTTCACTGCTGCAATTCCTCAAAATGACCGTCGTCCCTTGTTCCCCCAAATTCCCTTCGACCTAGGCAACTACTACGGCAATGACGCTGGCAGTAAATACAACGCCTTCGAAGCCAAGCTAGAGAAACGCTTCTCTCAGGGCTTGCAGTTTGTTACTCACTATACTTACTCTCACGCCTACAACTACACGGATTCCTACTACGCCGGCAGCCACGCCGTCGCATGGGGACCGGTCGATTTCAACCGCAACCATGTATGGGTGCTCAGCACCGTTTATGAATTGCCTTTCGGTAAAGGTAAGACATATCTCTCGGGGTCGGGCAAAGGGGTGGATTACCTTGTTGGTGGTTGGCAGGTGAGCAACACCACAAACTGGAGCAGCGGATTGCCTTGGACGCCCAGCTTCGGGGAGTGCGGAGACCAGCAAGACATCGGGCAATGCCGTCCGGACAAGAACTCAAGCGGTTCCTTCGGCACCCACTTGGGTTCGCTCGATCCGATCACGCACACCATCACGTACTTCACTCCAGTCGCTCCAATGGCTCTTCCCAACCCGGATACCTTGGCAATCGGAACCGATGCATGCTCAATCATGCCAGCATCGGGACCGTTCCTCACCCCGGCTTGCGGAACTATTGGCAACTTCGGTCGGAACGTCTTCCACGGTCCGAAAGGGTTCTACTCTGACCTTTCCGCCTCTAAGAAATTCCGAATCACCGAGCGCGTGGCTGCACAATTCCGGATGGATGCCTTCAACGTATTCAACCACCCGGTCTACGCGTTCAGCGCTAACAACGGAGCTCAAACTTGTATTGATTGCCAAGGCGGCAACAACGGAAAAATTACGGGCCTCGAAGGCGGCACGAATATGCGCGAACTGCAGTTCGCTCTTCGCTTCGATTTCTAAACCCGGGCAGTATCTTCTTGAGAGGGGGTTGATGACCCCCTCTCATTTTTTGTGTTCAAATATCTTCGAAGCCGCACGTTAATTCGAGATTCTGACATGATCTTCCGCTGTACAGTTCTCGCAGTCGCCCTAAGTATCTGGGGCGGAGCTCAAACTAGTTCTGATCCAGCTTCACTGGTCAGGGCACATCAACTTATGCAACAGGGCAAGTACGAGCAAGCCATTGCCGAATTGCAAAGTATCGAAGCTGCGAACCCAGGCGCAAAGGGACTTGATCTCGAATTCGGAACGGCCTATTACAAGACCGGGGATTTTCCCAAATCTATCGAGTATCTGAAGAGGGTGCGCGCCGCCGAACCCAACAATGAAGAAGCCATTCAGTTGCTCGGGCTTTCTTATTATTTAGGGGGCGCCCCCGCGGATGCCATTCCGCTGCTCGAGAAGGTCCAAGGCTGGTATTCACGGGCTAACGTGGACGCCTCTTACATCCTCGGCATCTGCTACATCCAAACCAAGAACTATCCGCAGGCACGTAAGGCGTTTGCGAGAATGTTTGATGTACCGCCTGACTCCGCCGCCAGCTATTTGTTTACGGCTCGCATGTTATTGCGGCAGGACTTCGACTCCATCGCCGAAGAGTACGGACAGAAGGCCGCGGCGCTCGATCCGAAACTTCCGCTCGCACATTTTCTCTTAGGCGAATTGTATCTGTTCAAGTCGCGCGTCCCGGAAGCCATCGCCGAGCTTCAGAAGGAACTGGCCATCAATCCCGCGCACGCGGCAACCTACTACAAGCTGGCCGACGCGTACTCGCGCATTCAGAAATACGACGACGCCGAACGGCTCTTGCAGCGCTCGATCTGGCTGGATGCCACGTCCACCGGCCCGTATATTTTGATGGGAAAAGTTCTGGAAAAGAAGGGTGAGTTCGACTTGGCGGTTCGCGCCTTGCAAAGGGCGGCGGCGATGGACCCGAACAACCCTACGACCCATCATCTGCTGGGGCAGGCCTACCGCGATATGGGGAAAAAAGAAGAAGCCGACACCGAGTTGAAGTTAGCCGAGCAGTTGCAGACCAAATCCGATTCCCGTCCTTGATCGTTGCCTACTTCGCTGTCGCTAAAGGCTGGCCCTGCTCTCTTTCAAGACGTTCCCTCATATCTTTTGGGAGATCGTGCAGCAATTCGAGAAATGCCGCATTGGTCCAGCCAAATCCGACAACATTCATCTGGTAACCAAGCTCTACGTGAGCTTCCGACGATCGCGTCACCACATTGTATTTTTCCCGAATATTCCCATCGCGCCGGAAATTCTCTGCCACCATCGACAGGAATTCGTATGAGACGCGGTCTGCATCGCCCTTGAAACCGTAGCGCCGCAGTCCTTCAATTACCAGCATCTCGATGTTTCCCCATCCATAGGGCAAATCCCATTGCGCGCCGGAGTCTTCGGCACTCATCGCAATTCCGCCCGCCCTCTCAAGGGTTGCCAGATTCTTCACCAGGGCTCTGGCTTGTTCTGGCGTCGCCAATCCCGCCCACAGGGGATAGAAAGTAGTCGCATACCGATACGACGACTGACCTCCGGTCTGCACGTTGTAATCGAAAAAGAATCCAGACTTTTCATCCCATAGATAGCGCGTAATCAGTTTTTTACGTTCTTCGGCGTGCTTATTCCACTTTTCCGTATCGGACGAATGCCCGAGCCAGCGGCTTATCTGCTCCAAATCTTTCTCAGTCTTGTACAGCAAACTGTTCAGGCAGACGGGCGCGTAGTGATGCGTTGCCGCGCCAAACGGTCCAAAGCGAAAGCTGACGTCGAATCCCGATTCCCTCATCGACCGGTCGCCTTTGTAGTAATCGGAATTTAATTTGAACTCGTGGCGCTTCTCGCACTCGGCACGCGCCATCGTGGTAGGCACGTCACACACCTGTTGTGAATAAAGAGAGCCTGCGACCGACTGTGTTACTCCCGGCAGATTCTCCCGAATGTAGTTGTCCGCCTGCGCTGGATGAAAGAAAAAATATGTCGCGACCTTCCGGTAAAATCCGCTTTCGTCCTGCACCGCTTCGGCCGGAGGCCCTTCGCCAAAGTCGTAGTAACGGGATAAACCCGTGTCGCCCGCTAAATGCGGTTCTCGGTTCCACATTTCATAATCTTTTTCGAGATCGGCGTAAGCCTTTGCCAGCCACGCCGGATCCGGATGCCCCGATTTCTGCAGCGCACCGTAAACATCGACGAACATGGAACTCAGAAACGGCGGCTGAGAACGCGTAAGATAGTATGTTCGATTCGCATTGAGCATCGCGCCGTAGTGTTCGATTTCGAAGAAAAAGTTATCCACCATCCCCTTCGCCAATTCGACTCGCCCTGCCCGCAGCAGTCCCCTCACGATGAAGTAACTGTCCCACCCATACATCTCGTTGAAGCGTCCCCCGGGCACAACATATTTGTTCTCCAGATACAGAAGGCCGTGAGGCTCGATTTTGTTGGTATCGATTTCCCCGAGATGATGAATTTCCACCGGCAGATGCTCTATCCGAACATTGCAGTCCGTTGCGAGTTTCTGAACTGCTGCCGGTTCCGCCATTCCTACAGGCAAATACAGCACTGGAGCTACCTTCATTTTTGGGTCGATCAAGCTTTGGCAGTCTGTCATGGAACGCGTAAGCGAGTCCCACGCCGTGTCAATGTATTCGAGGATCGGCTTCAGTCCTGTTCCGCGGGGAGCAGTGGCTTGCCCAGTCGCAACGGGCAGCGCCAGGATTCCGCAGACCACTGCGGCCAGCAGTAATCGGCAGCTTGCGAGCCGAAAGTGCGGGTTAAGAATTCTCGAAGTGCAGACATCTGTGAATTGAACAAAGGCAGGGCTTTGGCGCATTTTGT
The DNA here is from genome assembly GCA_025462865.1 of Candidatus Sulfotelmatobacter sp. Classification (GTDB taxonomy): domain Bacteria; phylum Acidobacteriota; class Terriglobia; order Terriglobales; family Acidobacteriaceae; genus Sulfotelmatobacter. The sequence goes on from JAOAPI010000087.1 coordinate 130,358, forward strand.
CACATCCTAAGTGCTGCAAAATGAACTTGATCCAAGGAAAAGACTCACGAAGACAAACCGAACCTAGCGGTCGTCCTAGTCTATGCCATTTGGGCAACTTTTGGAGCATGTTCGATCCTAGTTTGTCGCAATTGTGCCAAGTTGTGAGCCTGCAGGCTTGCGAAGCCTCTCCGTCCTGGACTTGAGCTTCCGCTAAAGAGAGTTTGCAGTTTGCCGATGTTTTTGAAGAGCGCAATCTGTCAGAAAAGGTCCGGCTCCGCATCTGCAGTTACGGTTAGATCACCCAGCGCCATCCCGTAGAAATTTGCCTCGTGTGAAGGAAGCAGCGTGATTGGATGGAAGCAAAATCGGAACTGATCCTTCTGGTCGACGATGAACCCAACGTTCTTCTGGGTTACGAGCGCATACTGCGTAATGAGTTCAAGACGCACTCAGCAGTGGGCGGGGCCGATGCGCTGAACTCCATCCGAAAGCGCGGTCCCTACGCGCTTGTGCTCTCTGACATGCGCATGCCTGACATGGACGGTATCCAGTTCCTTACGGAAGTGAAGAGCCTGGCTCCGGACACGACTCGCATCATTCTCAGCGGATACGCTGATGTAAAAACCGCACTCAGCGCGGTCAACGAAGGAAACGTTTTTCGCTTTCTCACCAAGCCCTGCTCCAAGGAAGTGCTGGCGAGCACCCTAACCGCAGGTATCGGGCAGTATCGCCTGATCATGTCGGAAAAAGAGCTGCTGGAAAAAACTCTGATGGGCTGCCTGACCGTACTCAACGAAGTGCTCAGCATGGCGAGCCCAACGGCCTTCAGCCGTGCCATTCGCCTGCGGCGCTACATGGCCCACATCATGACCGCCTTAGCCACGCCGAACCGCTGGAAATTTGAGTTCGCAGCCATGCTCTCACAGCTTGCCTGCGTGACCATGGTGCCGGAGAGCATTGACGACATCTATAGCGGCAAGCAACTACCGGCGAAGGAGCAGGCCTTGTACAACTTGCATCCCAGCATCGCAAGCGATTTGCTTAAGACCATCCCGCGAATGGAATCGATTGCATGGATGATTGCTCACCAGCACAAGGCCATAACCGTCGACGGCGACATTCGAAATCGCGAAATGGCGGAGATGCGATTGGGTGCTGAACTCCTTCAGATCATTCTGGCGTTTGACACGCTGGTGCGCCGTGGCAGCTCGCGCACGGAAGCGGCCTACAAAATTACACGCCGGCATCCTGACCTGGACTCACGCATCTTCATGGCTTTGGTGGAAGTTGATCCTGATGATCGTGAAAAAGAAAAGCGCACTTGCAGCGTGGAAGAACTTTGTGCCGGAATGATTATCGATCAGGAAATTCGTACCGACGGCGGTTCGCTTATCATTGCGAGAAACCAGGAAGTCACTCCGTTTTTAATTCTGAAACTCAAGAACTATCACGAGAAGGGCGCTATCATCGGCGATGTTGCAGTCTTGGCCCCGAAAACCCGCGCGGCATCGGCCATATAGGCTTATGTAAGGGCGGACACTCCTGTCCGCTGCCTTCGACCCAAGACTTTTTACTTTTGAGTTCACTAGTATTTTGAGCGCAACTACTACAAACCTTGCCAGTCCACCTGTCAGGCGGCGCGAAGATCTTCGTGCGCATTCTGCGTCGGCTTCCGATGGTCCACCGGCCCCTGACAGTTGGGATAGTTCGGGCAGGTCAGGTACGTGGTCAGCCCTGACGCTCTTAGTACCAGGACTGTCTTGCATCGGGGGCAGCGGGGGGAAGAACTCATGCTGCAATGTTCGACCTAGCGTCGTTCACACGCAATCAGGGAAAATCCCTAGGGCGTCTGCTACCCGAGCCCCCGTCCCGGCTTTCGCTGTAGCTGATACCACTCGGATTACGAGTCGCAACCCACCCACCCTGCAATCGATCCTCCCTTGCCGCACCTTCCCTGCCCCCTGTAGCATCAATATTCAGGCATTCATAAGGAGCAATTATGGCCACTGACACCATGGCTTCCCCCGCAACTGTTGGCAGCAGCCCTCCAACTAAAGTGTTCAAGAACTTCATCGACGGTGAGTGGGTCGAATCCTCTACCGGCGAGACTTTCGAGAACCGCAATCCTGCCGACACGCGTGATGTGGTTGGCATCTTTCAGAAATCGGCCAAGGCCGATGTGGACGCCGCGGTGGATGCGGCTAAGCGCGCCTTCGCAAAGTGGCGCCTCATCCCCGCCCCGCGCCGCGCTGAACTGGTTTTTCGCGCCGCTGAAATTCTGATTGAGCGTAAGGAAGACCATGCCCGCGAGATGACTCGCGAGATGGGCAAGGTGCTGGCCGAAACTCGCGGCGACGTGCAGGAAGCCATCGACGCCGCCTACTACAACGCGGGCGAAGGACGCCGCATGTTCGGCCCCACCGTTCCCTCCGAGATGCCGAACAAATTCGCGATGGCGGTGCGCCAGCCCATTGGCGTCTGCGGCATGATTACGCCATGGAATTTCCCCATGGCAATTTCTTCCTGGAAGCTTCTGCCAGCCGTGGTCTGTGGCAATACATGCGTGATCAAGCCCGCGCAGGACACTCCGCTTTCCACGTTTAATCTGGTACGCGCCTTCACTGATGCCGGTATTCCTGGAGGTGTAGTCAACATTGTGACCGGCTTCGGCCCCGAGGTTGGAACGCCGCTCGCTGAACACGAAGACGTCCGTGCCGTCTCGCTGACTGGATCATCCGCGGTAGGCCGCATCATCGGCGGCATCGCGGCCAAGAGTTTCAAACATTGCTCGCTAGAACTGGGCGGAAAGAATCCCATGATCGTCCTGGACGACGCCAACCTCGACCTCGCCATCGAAGGCGGAATTTGGGGCGGATTCGGCACCACCGGCCAGCGGTGCACCGCGACCAGCCGCATCATCGTGCAGAAGGGCGTTTATCGGGAGTTCATCGAACGTTACGTCGCTCGCGCCAAAAAACTGAAGGTCGGTAACGGGCTCGATGAGACAACTGAGATGGGCCCGGCAGTTAACGAAAAACAACTTCAGACCGACCTCAGCTACGTAGCAATCGGCCAGGACGAAGGCGCGAAGCTAATGTGCGGCGGCAACCGCCTCGATCAGGGGAATTACCAATATGGCTGGTTCATGGAGCCGACGGTTTTTACCGACGTCGATCCGAAGATGCGTATCGCGCAGGAAGAAATCTTCGGCCCCGTGGTTTCGATCATTCCCTGCGACGACCTTGAAGATGCCATTGCGATTGCCAACGGCATTGAGTACGGACTATCGTCTTCCCTCTATACGAAAGATGTGAACAAAGCCTTCGCCGCCATTCGCGACCTCGACGCCGGCATCACTTACATCAACGCGCCTACCATCGGCGCTGAAGTGCACCTGCCCTTCGGCGGCACCAAAGCGACCGGCAATGGCCACCGCGAAGGCGGCATCGGGGCGATTGATTTTTATACCGAGTGGAAGTCTGTCTACGTCGATTACTCGGATAAGCTGCAAAGGGCGCAGATCGATCGGCCGGAGTAAAACCCTTAACCACAGAGGACACGGGAGAACACAGGGTAAGACGATCAAGTAGAATTACCCGATGTTTCCCTGTGTCCTCTGTGGTTAAGATTTGTTTTTGATTCTATGCCCACGACGCAAACTCGAGAGGTCACCGCCGCTAAGCGTCTCGACAACGTCCGCTACGCCATTCGAGACCTCGCGTGCGTGGCCGAGGAAGTCATTCAGCAGGGACACAAGGTTCTGCCGCTGAACGTTGGCGATCCGCTCAACTTCGATTTTCAGACTCCGCCGCACATCATTGAAGCCGCCTATAAAGCAATGCGTGACGGCAAGAACGGATACGCGCCCTCTCCCGGAATTCCCGAAGCTCTCGAAGCGATTCGCGGCGAAGCGGTGCGCAAGGGCATCACGACCGTACGCGACGTCTTCGTCACTTCAGGGGTAAGCGAAACGGTTGATCTTTGCATTAGCGCGCTGGTCAATCCCGGCGAAGACATTCTCACGCCGAAGCCCGATTACCCGCTCTACTCTGCTGTCCTGTGTAAGCTGGGGATCGCGATCAACGCGTATGATCTGAACGAAGACGACGCCTGGCAGCCCGAGCTTGCCGATATCCAGCGCAAACTCACTTCGCGCACTCGCGCGATCGTACTGATCAATCCCAACAATCCCACCGGCTCACTGTGCTCACAACAGATGCTCGAGCAAGTCGCCGAACTCGCGCGCCGCCACAACCTGGTCGTTTTCTCCGATGAAATTTACGACAAATTAATTCTCGACGGAACCCCGCACATTGCCTTCGCCGCCGTCGCCCCCGACGTGCCCTGCATCACCTTCGGCGGCATGTCGAAAAATTATCTTGTCCCCGGATGGCGCATCGGATGGGGCATCGTCTCCGGCGACGCCGCCGCCATCAAGCCCTACACCGAAGGCATTCACCGCCTGCTGCGCGCGCGCCTGTGCGCCAACCATCCCGAGCAGTACGCCATCAAGCCCGCCCTCGAAGGCCCGCAGGATCATCTCATCGAAGTGCAGCACAAACTGCGCTCCCGCCGCGATCTCACACAGAAGTGGTGCGAGTCCACACCGCGCGTGAGCTGCGTCGCTCCGCGTGGCGCGTTCTATGCCTTCCCAAAAATCGACATCCCAGAGAGCGACGAAATCTTCGTCAAGGAACTCATCCGCCAGAAGCACGTCATGGTCGTCCATGGCTCCGGCTTCGGTCAGAAATCCGGGACGCAGCACTTTCGCGTCGTCTTTTTGCCGGATGAAAGAACGCTGACGACAGGGTATTCGGGGATTGCAGAGTTTATCCGCGAGCGGTATGGAACATATAGCCGGACCCTTTGATCAGAGAACTAGCTCTCGATAGCCCATGCCAGACCACGAAGAAATCGACATCAGCGGATATTCCTATGACGAATTCGTCTCCTTCGTCTTTGATCGGGAGATTCGAGCGCAAGAAGGCAGGTACCACCCGTGGTATTTCGACGTAAAGGTCGCTTTTAATGCCAGCCGTCTTTGCGAATTCTACATTCGATTATTTCGTAGTCCTGATTTCCTTCTCCGAAAATATTCAAGGGCTCAGCTCGAGGAGGGCTTTTGGGCGATTCATGGGGGCGCCTTCGACGGTTCAGTCCAGAACCTGATCTGGAACACGGACGTGCCCTTTCCCTCGCGCTGTGAGTGCTTGAAATCAATGTCTGATCTGTTCAAATGTCTTTTTGCGACGGAGCCGTTGGAAACGTCCGTCTTCATGTGGTGGGATTCGATATGCTACGAATGGGAATGCGGAAATAACCAGCGTCGCGATGGCGAGCACGTCCCGATGCAAAATATAATTTTCGAAGTTCTAGCGGACCTTTTGCAAAACGATTCCCAAATTTGCCAACATGCCGCGCTCCATGGCCTAGGTCATTTGCATCATCCGGCCACGCAAGAACTCGTCGAAGCCTATCTAGGACAACGTCCGTCCCTTACTCAGGAGCGTCGACAGTACGCTCTTGCCGCTGCCCGCTTCGACATTCTGTAGTCCGCGAGTCACTCTTTTTTAATATGACCATGGTATAATCACCATGATCGAAAGGGTTTTACCCAATGAAACAAATGGCGGCGGGTGAATTCAAAATCCATTGTCTGAGAGTCATGGATGAAGTCCAATCCAAACGCCAGGCCGTGCTAATCACCAAGCGTGGGAAGCCCGTAGCCAAGCTTGTCCCGGTCGAGAAGGAAAAAGACGATATCTTTGGCTTCCTCAAGGGCAAAGGCAAAATTGAAATCAAGGGCGACATAGTCTCCCCGGCATTCAGCCCCGAGGAATGGGGCGATCTTTATTGATCCTGCTCGACACGCATGTGGTGATCTGGCTTGCGCAAGATTACAAGCGGATATCACGAACCGCTCAGGCTGCCATCGAGGATGCGCGCAACAAAGATCGCGGATTAGCGGTTGCCGACATCACACTTGTTGAAATCGCCAGGCTAGCAAGTCATGGGCGAATCAATTTAGCTCCGAATGTAGAAACGGTTCTATCGGAAGTGGAACGCCGGTTTGTCATCCTGCCCATCACATCGAAGATTGCAATGCAGGCATTCGCGCTGCCGGCAAATTATCCCAAAGACCCTGTGGACCGCGTGATTGGAGCAACTGCGCTCATCGAAGATATCCCCCTGATTACGGCTGATCGTGAAATCCGAAAGTCGAAGGCCTTCCCGACGATCTGGTGAGCGCTCCAGAAATTGTCATTTTCCTCCAGCACAAAGCACTTTCACTTTCTCTTTCCCCGCGAATCTGCTTAAATCAGGTGAGAAGCAACACTGGGCGCGGCATTCGGGTTCCTACAAAACGTGGTCGATATTCATTCTCACATTCTTCCGGAAGTAGACGACGGATCCAAGTCGTGGGAGACTTCCGTCGCAATGTGCCGCATGGCGGCCGCCGACGGCATCACTCATCAGGTCGCCACTCCCCATGCCAATGATCGCTACCATTACGACCGTGCTTATCTCCAGGGACTTGTGGATCACTTGCAGGGACTCGTCGGCGACACACTCAAGCTCAGCCTCGGTTGCGATTTTCATCTGTCATACGACAACCTGCAGGACGTTCTTGCTAATCCCACTCGCTACGCGATCGAAGGTTCGCATTACATGCTGGTTGAGCTGAGCAACTACAGCGTCCCACCGCAGACTACCGATTGTTTTCTGAAGCTCGGAGACCGCGGCATCACCTCAATCATTACGCATCCAGAGCGCAATCCGATCCTCCGCGAGAGACCGCGGCGCGTAGTGGAATGGGCCGAACAGGGCTGCGTGATTCAGGTGACCGGTGCGGCCCTTACCGGATTCTGGGGAGAGCGCACCCGTCGCGCGGCACACTGGCTACTCGAGCACGACGCCGTGCACGTGCTGGCCACAGATGCACACGATACTGAAAAACGCATCCCCGTACTCTCGACTGCACGCGAGGCTGTGGCGGAGATCTATGGCGAGGAAGTGGCGGAAGCTCTCGTTGAAAGCAACCCGCAAGCAATCGTCAATTCGCAGCCTCTGCCCTATTTTCCCCGGCCCGTAATCGGTGACTACCGCAAGACGCCTGGGGGATAGAAGGTGTTGGGGTCTGTTCTCAGTGGCAATTCTTACGACCCCAAGCCATAAATAAGGCTGGCTCAGTTCGGATGACAATTTATTTTGTGTGTGGATGTCTACTGCGGGTCGGACGCATCCTGGTCTGAGGTTGTAGCCGGCGGCGTTCTCATGCGTGCACCCGGCTCCGCACTGTGCGATGCCGGAGTTAAAGACGCCGCACGCGGAGCAGAGGGCCCTGTGGTCATCGCACTCTCCGGATTCAGCAGATGGTCATGGCTGGGCCCGAGTCCCAGACTGATCAGCGCGCGCGAATCGGGAACTGTCTTGGACTGCCAGCCGTGGTCCGCCTGGTAGCGCCGCATGGCATCTTCACTGGATTGATTCCAGGTTCCAGCGGCTGTCCCGCTCAGATAGTGCTCCCGGATCAAAGCTGCCTGGATGGCTTGGGCACGTTGGGCATCAATTTTCTGCTGGCCCCGCACCTTCTTCTTGCGCGAACTGGTGTGCTTCGACTTGCCATTGTGAGCAACCGTTGCTGCGGTCGACTTCGGGGCTGCACCGGACTTGGCTTGTTTCCCGGCGCTGTTTGCCTTCGTTGTGTTGAGCTTGGCAATGGTTGGGTTCGAAGCAGGAGTGGAGGTCTGTCCGAAACTTTCGCTGGGCGAAGCACAGGCGCAGATCAGCGCCACAGTACTCAACCATCCCAGAAATTTCGCGCGATGCTTCTGCTGTTGTTTCAACGTCAAACCTCAGAACGCACGCCGCTCCGCTGGCCTTCGCAAGAACCCATGCGACAACGACTGCAGAAAAACAAAACCCAACTGGAACTGGCATTGTAATCATCCCTTATCAGGACAGGCAATGCCAGTTCCGGTCGGGCTAGTACTACGGTTACGGAAGTGTTCCCGCCATGAAGATGGTTCCATCTTGACGAGCCGAACCTCGCGGACGCACCAGGAAAACCACGTCCTGACCACTCTTCAGACTTGATTCCGCTTTGGAAAAGTCCGCTTCGTTATTTACCGGCTGCTTGTTAATCTCCAGGATAATGTCGCCGCGACCGACGCCAATATCCTCAGCAAAGGATCCACCCTTAACATCCTGCACGATCACTCCTTTACCTGCGGGGATGTCGAGCCGGTCGGCCATCTCCGGTGTCAGCTTGCGAACTGTGATGCCGAACTTGCTCTGTTTGGGCGAGCTTTCGTCGCTTCCCGTTTCGTCGTCGCTGAGTCGCGACGCAAACAGCTTGGCGCGATCCGCAACGGTCACAGTCGTTTCCTGCTGTTTCCCGTTACGCAGGAAGCCGAGCTCAACTTTTGCTCCGGGCTTGCGCGAAGCAATGTCAGCAACGAGTTCCGCTCCTTTTGTGACTTTCTTGCCGTCGACACTGTTGATGGTGTCGCCCGCTTTAAGACCAGCCTGATCGGCGGGGCTGCCGGCCACCACAAAAGATACGGTTACGCCTGTACCAGCGCCGTAGACGCGAGCTATCGCAGGGTTTTCCACCGAGTTAAACTCGATGCCGATTGAACCGCGCGACACGCGGTGATCGGGTCCAATCAGCTGGTTGTAAACCTGCACTACAGTGTTGGAAGGAAGCGAGAAGCCCACTCCCGCATAGGCGTTGGTTTCGCTCAAGATTGCAGTGTTGATCCCAATCACCTCTCCATCCAAATTCACCAGTGGCCCGCCGGAATTTCCGGGGTTAATCGCCGCGTCGGTTTGAATGAAGGTCTGGAACTGCCGTTGAGGTACGATGTCCCGGCCCTTAGCGGAAACAATCCCGGCGGTTACGGTGCCCACCTGCCCGAAAGGACTGCCAATAGCCAACACCCAATCGCCCACCTGCATGCTGTCAGAGTTGCCCAGCCTTGCCGAGGGTACGGCGTGGTCCATGTCGATCTTGATTACCGCCAAGTCGGTTTCCTGATCTTCGCCGATTACTTTGGCGTCATGTTGCACGCCTGGAGGATCGTCTTGCATCCGCACGCGAATTCGATCCGCCTTCTCCACCACATGCCGGTTGGTAACAATGTATCCCTTTGGATCAACGATTACGCCGGAACCGAGCGAACGCTCGCGAATGGAGTTATCGCCTCCGGGACCACCCTGTCCCCCGGGTCCACCAAAGAAACGGTTGAAGAAATCATCCATGCCACCACCGCCGCCATTTTCCTGATCGTCGGGAGTTTGCCCCCCACGGCGGCGCCGCGGACTCTTGATGGTCGATTCCGTGTTGATGTTGACTACGCTCGGCCCCAATTGTTTGGCGATCTGCGAAAACTGGTTAGAGAGTTGCTTTGGAGAAGGAACTGAAAGCGGTGTTGCATCAGAAGACTTCTGGCCTTCCTTGCCCTTCACTCCGAAAGAAACGACCGTGCCAATCAAAATTCCGAGCGCTAGCGTCGTCACGATACTGAACGAATAAACCCATCGACGGGTTTTTGAGCGCATCCATGCTGCCGGTGAATCCATATGCCTGCTTTCCTCCGAAAACTGTGTGAACCCCTTATTATACCCGCTTGCGAAAGCGACGCCCCTGCGCCGTGACCGCCCCGGATACGAGATCACAACTATGCGGTCAAGAATTGTTAGACGCACGAATGCACCATTTCGTTTTATGAAAAGGGAAATAATTCGCTGAAAATAAAGCAGATAGTACGAAACCATTACCAAGAACGATGCTTTATTATTTACTGGCTTCGTACACGGTCTTACCGCCGACGACGGTTTGCAGCACCTTGCTGGCCAGCAACTTCTCCGCCGGAGTAGCTGTGATGTCGCGATCAAGCACCACGAAATCCGCAAGCATCCCGGGAGCCAGCCTGCCCTTTTCTTTCTCCTCGAATTCGGCGAAGGCAGATCCGCTGGTGTAGGCGGCGATCGCCTGATCCATCGTGAGTTTCTGTTCGGGGAAAAATTCCTGCTTGCCGTCCTCGCTCTTGCGCGTCACCGCGGCATACAGTCCGCGAAATGGAGTGACTGGCTCAACGGGATAATCCGTGCCAAACGCCAGTGTCACTCCTTTGCTCAGAAAAGCCGCCCATGCATAAGAGGTTGCCGAGCGCTTTGGCCCCACCCGTTCCTGCGCCCACCGCATGTCAGTGATAACGTGGCTGGGCTGCATGGAAGCGATTACTTTCAATTCCTTGAAGCGTGCGATCTCGGCGGGTGTGGTGATCTGGGCATGTTCAATGCGCAGGCGAAAATCCTCGCCGCCATTCGCGGCCTTTACTTTTTGTTCATGCCCAGCTTTTTCGGCCTCGGCGAAGGCATCCAGCGCCATCTGCACCGCCTTGTCTCCAATGGCATGAAAACCAAGCTGGAAGCCTGCCAGCACGCGCTCCTTGGCCATTTCGTTCAGCTTGCCGGGCTCATATTGCAGCAGGCCGGAGGTTTTAGGATCGTCTGCATACGGCTCCAACATCGCTGCCGTATGGCCGCCAGCTGAACCATCCATGAAGGCCTTCAGCATTCCCGTGTGCAACATCAAATCCGATTGCGGATGCGAGTCTCGTCTTTTTTTCAAGTCTTCTACTGCAAGGTCGAACGGCAGCCATGCGGAGATCCGCGCAGTCAGCTTGCCTTCTTTTTCCAGCTCTTCATAAATCTGGAAATTCTCCCAGTCGGGCGAATAATCCTGAGCGGACGTCACGCCGTGCTCGGCGAGTTCTGCAAGTGCGACTTCAATTCCCCGGCGCCGCTTTTCGTGTGTTGATTGCGGAATCACTGCTCGTATCAAGAGCTTCGACTTCTCGCGGAGAATCCCGCTCGGCTGGCCATTCGCGTCGCGATCAATGATGCCGCCTTCGGGATCTCTGCTGGCTATCGTGATATCGGCCAGCTGCAGCGCTCGCGTGTTTGCCACGGCCAAATGTCCATCCACTCGGTCCAGATAGACGGGATGCCCATCTGAAACCTCATCCAAATCCCAGCGGTTAGGCAGCGTTTTCACCGGCCAGATAGTTTCGTCCCATCCTCCACCTAGGATCCATTCGTCCGCCTTAGCCATTTGCACTTTGGCTCGCAGGCGTTCACGAAATTCCTCCAGCGTTTTCACTCCGGCGAGATCGACATTCAATTTGTTCACCCCGGCATCGGCGAGATGGAGATGGGCATCGTTAAATCCTGGCATGACAAAGCGTCCGCCCAGATCAATGACCTGCGTCTGCGGGCCTTTTAACTTCTGGATGTCTGCATTTTTGCCCACCGCTTGAATGCGTTCCCCCCGGACCGCGAATGCTTCCTCGCGCACAACAGAGCTGAATTGCGCGGCGGCCGGCACACCCGTGTAAACATTCCCATGGATATAGATCGTGTCGGCTTTGGGCTTGAGATCTTTGGTTTCGGGCGCGGCGTTCTGCGCCGATGCCGGCGCGATTGAGAGAGCCGCGACAATCAGGAAAGTTCGTAGCAGTGAGACCGAACCAGGCCCGAGTAGCCAGCGCGGAGACCAAATCAAATCCAGCCCCCCAGAGAACGGCACTGTCGTTTTTCTCCATCCTTCTGCAATCCGAATCTGGCCCATTATTCCCTCGCTCCTGCGAGCGCCAACATCGTGAGCAGTATTCTCTTCAATCCCAGCTCGCGCCCGCTACCGTCGAACCATTCCTGCAAAGTATGAGCACCGCCGCCCGAACCGCCACCGCCAATCGCAATTGCCTCCAGCCCCAGCGACAGCGGAATGTTCGCGTCAGTCGAGGCGCGCTGCACCTGCGCAGCATTGTTCAGCTGTGTATCCACCGCGCGAATAACGCTCAGGATTCGTGCGCCCGCCGCCAACTCTCCCGCCGGACGATTGCCAATCGCGACCACTTCGCAATTCACCCCCGAAGGCCTCTTCTGCACCGTCGAACGCATCTCTGCGGCAAGCGTTTCGTCTTCGACAGCACGATTCAGGGCCAGGCGCAGCGCCTGTTCCAGGCGCTCCATTTCCGCCATCGACGTCGAGCGGATATCCACCTTCATACTGGCCGACTCGGGGATGGAATTCACCGACGTGCCCCCGCGAATCACTCCAATGTTGAACGTGGTCTTCGGCGCGGTCGGCACCGGCGTCGACGTAAACGTATCGACCGCACGAGACAAAATCACGATTGGATTGGGCGCTCCAAAGTCGCTCCACGAATGCCCGCCCGGACCGCGCACGATTACTTCAAAACGGCGGCTACCGAGCGCTTCGGCAACAATCGTATCCGCACCCGCGCCATCGAGCACCACGCTGTAGGCAATCGAATCCTTCCACCGCGGCGTAGAAAATATGTGACGCATGCCGCGCAGGTCGCCTTCGCCCTCTTCGCCAACATTGCCGATAAACACAAAGGGCAGCGCGTGCCGCAATCGCACCGCGCGGAGCAGCGAAGCAATCGCCAGCATCGCCGTAACTCCCGCGCCATTGTCGGAAACTCCCGGGCCGTACAGTCGGCTTCCCTGCTGGCGGACATTCAAGGGCGTATTCGCGGGAAAGACCGTGTCAATGTGCGCGCTCAACGCTACGTAGCGCTGACCGAATGCAGACTGCATGAACCCCGGATGCGAACCGAACACGTTGCCCACATCGTCAATGCGGACGTCGTCGAGGTCGATCTCGCGGAAGCGCTCGGCCAACCACACCCCGCGCGCGGACTCGCCGAACGGGGGCGCCGGAATCCGCGCCATCTCCATTTGCCACTGCGCCAGTTGCGGCTCCTGCGTGCGCAGCCAGTTGTAGGCGGACCTCACCTCTGGCGAAGCAGCCAGGCGCGCGAGCTCCTGTTGCACCGTAGGCGCAACGTCCGGCATATCCGAACGTGGTGGAGTAGGGCTCATGGGGAGTTATTGCGTAATCTTACAACGCATTGGAAGTAAAAGGGATTACCTTGGGCGGGAACCGCACATTCCTATCTCACTCGTGCATTCCGTTCCAATGTCGGTGGAGAGAGATGGACGTTCGTAACATCCGCGAATAGCGACCCTTTCCACCTAATCAGACCCGCGCGGGTGCCTCATCGCCGTCGCGCCTCGGCTTCGGCGAGCCATCCCCGGCGTAGCGTTTCAGCCGGAATGGTAGACAGCAAGGGCTTGATATCGAGAATAGGCGTTCCATCCAGCATATCGACGCCCCGAACATGCAACTCGATACCCTCGCGGCGGAGCAGTTCGACGGTTGTCAAACCAATCGGATTTGGACGCCGCGGCGATCGCGTCGCAAACACTCCATGCGACCGGTTGTCGGAAGGCGGCATACCCAGCAACTCAAACCCGCGAGACTGATCGAATTCCCAGAGGACGACAAGATGTGAGAAGCCTTCATGTCGGCAAGTCCGGGCTCAAATTCGGGCAGGATGGCCAGCACCCCATCCGCCTCGTGCTTAGCTCCAAGCCCTTTAGGAATTTCTGCCACATTCTTGTACGGACTGTTCACAAATCCAATCGCCCGCGACATAAACATGGGTCCTCCTCTTTTTCCTTTTGGACACTCATTTCCCTTGGACACCCAAAAGGTTTCAGGGAAAGTGCAATTGATCCAGACCTACGCCAGCCGACTCTCTTTGTATCCGGCTCGCTCTTCGACCGCGGCCACCAGCTTCTTGGTAGCCGGAACCTCGATCCCGTGGCGGCGAGCGCCGCGGAGGATCGGACCAGCAATTGCATCCAGCTCGGGAGTCTTGTGCTGCTCAACATCCTTCTGCATGGAACTGCGCATGGTTGCAGGCATGGCCCCGACTCCGGCGAGAACTGCTTCGGGACTAACCTTCGCGCCCTCTGCTACGGCAACTGCGCACGCCTCGCGGACACAAGCCTCCCCCAGACTCCGCCACTGCGGATCGGAAAGAATTTCACCAACCGTTTTGTTGGCAGCGGTTGTGCTCAGAGCAAACGGCGCAAGAAAGACCAGTTTTCCCCACATCAGCGTCGGCTCATCGTCGATAAATCGGCAGGTAAAGCCGATCTGCGTGAGCTGATCGAGCGTGCCCGCAAGCAGCGCACGTCCGGCAGATAATACATTTAACCGCGCAAACGGAGAGGGATGGACGATGTATCCCGGACGGACGCGCTCCATTTCGCCCGCAATCGTCCCAGGAATCACACGGTCTGCGCCGTACCTCTCTCGCAGAACAGCGACATGATCAATGCCATTGAGCAGCGGAACAATCGCCCGAACTTCCTTGGGGACCCTCAGCGCAGCGAGAGCCGGCTCCAACTGCGTAGCCTTCACCGTAATCCAAAGCACATCAACGGCAGGCACTTCCGCAGCGACAGCAACGTCCACCGTAAATTTACCGAACGAACTCTCCAGACGAAGTTGCTTCGGATATTGCGCCAGCGTTTCTGGCCTCACTACGAGCGTGACCGCATCGCCGGCGTGCGCCAGGGAGGCGCCCATCATACCGCCAACTCCGCCAGCTCCAAGAATCCCGTGCCGCATCGGTTCAGGTTGCATTTGTTCAGGGATGAGATTTAACAGGTCTGGGATTCAATTCTGTTTCGCTGCAGTCGCCGGCAAACATTCCACAAGTTCAGCGTCGCTCAAAGTATGATCGCTAGCTTTAGCGCGCTGATAGATACGCTCGACTACGTCGTCGGTCGCCGGGATGCCGCGCTTTTCCAGCCAAAACAACACATTCGATTTTCCGCTCATCGGGCCGATATCGATAATCTGCTCCAGGCCAAATAGATGCGACGGGACACCCGAATAAACTGTGTTAGCGAGCACAACATCATTCTTGCGGTACGCCTTGATGATTGCCGCGGCGTGCACGCCGGTCGCCGTGCGAAATGCATCATCGCCGACAACAGGATAATTCGCGGGAATAGGCACGTCTGTGGCACCCGAAACTGCCTGACAATATTGTTTTAGCTTGGTGAGATCCTGCTGCTCCCACGGAGCGATGCCCATCAGCTTGAGATTCACCAGCATCTGATCGATCTGCGTATTGCCGACGCGCTCGCCCAGACCGATGGCGCATCCGTGAACACAGTTCGCTCCCGCAATTATCGCAGCCATAGAATTCGCAATCGCCAGACCGCGATCGCTGTGCCCGTGCCAGTCCACACGAACCTTCTCCCCCGACGGCTTCACCACTTGCTCAATCACAAACCGAACGAGAGCCAGCGCCCCCATCGGGGTGGCGTGCCCGGCGGTGTCGCAGATCACAATGGCTCGCGCCCCGCAACTGATCGCCGTGGAATAAAGCCGCTTTACTGTCTCGGGATCGCAGCGGCTCGTGTCCTCGGTGACATACATCGCATCGAGGCCCAGGGAGACCGCATACTTCACGGCCTTCTCAGTCGTCTGCAGCAGAAAATCATCCGACCACCCCTCGGTAAATCGCCGAATCGGGCTCGATCCGATAAATGTTGCCGCCTCGATGGGCAGGCCTGTTTTCTGAACGATCTCGGCAATGGGACGAATGTCATTTTCATGCGTGCGCGCTGCGCAGTTGGCGCGAATCTTCATCTTGTTGGAGACAATCTCTTGCGCCAGCGCGGTCACGTGCTCAACGGCTCGCGCTCCTGCGCCGGGTAATCCAAGATCGAGTGAGTTGATCCCAAGCGCTTCCATTAAATGAAGAATTTCAATCTTTTCTGGAATAGAAGGATCGCGCACCGAAGGCGACTGTAAGCCGTCCCGCAGGCTCTCGTCGTTTAGCAGTATCGGCCCGGGCGGTTTCAATCCAGGAGGGTGGTTGTTGTTCCAGTCGTAGATAAGTTCAGTACTCATCGGAGACAGCTACTAGGTTCTAGCTCCTGGCTTCTAGCCACTACCTCAAAAACAGGTTAGCAACTGGGCGGTAAAACCTATTTTTCCTTCGGCGGCAAGGTCAGGCCAAATACCGAAATCATTCCCTGGCCGGCCACGTTCACCTTGGCTTCCGCCGGATTCGGCAAATATAGAGTCTGGCAGTGCTCGCAGCGGTAGACCTCTGCATCCGGTCCCCAGGCTTTTTCGGCATCGCCGCAAGCCTTCTCGAGGACATCAGTAGTGTAGAACCAGCGTTTCAAATGACCGCCGCAAAATTTTCCCTTCTCATTTTTCTCGTTGCAGGCGCGCTGTCCCGCCTTCTTGATTTTCACCTTATGATGAGGGAGTTGCGGAGGAGTCTGCGTACCAGAAGTCGTGATTTCGCCAGTCGCCAAAGGACTTACCCTCGTATTGCGGCCGCCAGCGCCGCCGGAATCGCCTTACGAGCGTCATTGTACTCGAAGCGGAAAGCCCAAGGCCAAAGCCGCGATCCAAATGAAGTTCGGTATATACGCTCAGGGATGGACGACGGCAGGCTATCTATCGCGCGAAAGTCCCTTAAAAAATCCGAGCTAGGCACGTGGATTGATGGCTAGAATTCCCTCTTTGGCGGCGTCTGCTCGAAACCTACGCGTCCCAGAATAATTACGGCATCGTAGTAGCTTTCGCCCTTCAGCGGTTCACCCGCCATGCGCCGCAGCATCGCAATCTGGCCGACATGAGTCAATGCGTCGGCAATTGGCCCTTGAAACAGTTTTTCGGGAGAAGTGTGTAAGGGTTCGTCTGAAGCCAGGAAGTCGTCGAGTTTCTTGAGAGCAATGAAAAAGCGATCGATCTCGTTCTCCCATGGCAGAGGCTTGGAATCTTTCCACGTTCGGTTTCCAATCGCAATCGACAGCGCCCAATCCATTAAGTCGCCGATGTGGGCCAAAATCAGTCCCGGGGCGCGCAGTCCTTCGCCGGCGTTAAATTCCGTGAACCCTCGCGGGGCGTTACGCAGGGCCTTGCCTCCGCGATAGGCGAGAGTAGCCAGTGCGTGCCGCAGCAATTCGCGCTTTGGGTCGGAAGGTGAAAGATCGCTCATGCAGTTGGCCTCGGTTCTCGATTATCGGTAATCGTTCTCGGTGATCGGAACTTTTGTTTTAGAGTCGCCTGCGTTTGACCAGACCTGCGGCGCGCATCGCACCACTCAAGCGTTTCCAGATGCCTCGGGCAAACTGGAAATCGAGAAAGCCTTCCATCTGGCGCGCAAAATTTGCTCCGTAGCCGTACCACCACACCTTCTTCATTCTCGGCATCAGGTCCGAGTCCAGATATTTTAACCGCACCATCTCTTCCAATCCGAAGCGTCCGTGAGCGCGTCCTATTCCACTAGCTTTCATGCCGCCATGCGGCGCCTCACTGATACCGAAGTATGAGATCACATCATTCACCATCACGGTGCCGGAGTGAATTTGACGGGCCAGAATTTCACCGCGTTTCTTGTCGCGTGTCCACACGCTGGCGGCCAAGCCGAATTCTGAATCGTTTGCCAAGCGCATCGCTTCTTCATCGGTGCCGAAACCCATTACCGGAAGCACGGGACCGAACGTCTCCTCGCGCATAATGCACATTTCGTGAGTAACATCGGCGAGAAGAGTCGGCATGTAAAAATTCCTACCCAGGTCTGGCAAACGCGTACCGCCGGCCAGAACACGTGCCCCGCGCGCTACGGCATCCCTCACGTGCTCCTCCACGATCTCCAACTGATGCTCGTGGATCATAGGTCCAACGTCAATCTCAGGGTCGAGTCCGGACCCGACTCGTAGTTTTTTCATTTTTTCCAAGCACGAATTGAGGAACGCTTGATACAAATTGCGATGCACATAGCAGCGTTCTACTGACAGGCAGGTCTGACCGGCATTGACAAATGCTCCCCACACCGCAGCGCTCGAAGCCACGTCGACATCAGCATCGTCCATCACGAGCATGGGATCCTTGCCTCCTAATTCCAAGACCACGGGCAGCAACCGCTCCGCTGCAGCCGCGGCAATACGCTTGCCGGTCGCTACGCTGCCGGTGAAGACCAGCTTGTCAATTTCCGAATGGATCAGTGCCGCGCCGGTTCCGCCATCGCCAACCACTACCTGAAAAATATCCTGAGGCACGCCGGCCGCATGCAGGAGGGATTTCAATTCCAACGCGACCAGCGAGGTAAATTCCGAAGGCTTCAACACAACTGCATTGCCCGCCACCAGCGCTGCAAGCGCTTCAGTGGCAGGAATTGAAAATGGATAATTCCAAGGGGAGATGATGCCTACCACGCCATAGGGCTCACGGATCAATTGCCCGCTCTTCAGTTTGGCAGCAAGGTTTCCATGCGGAAGGTGTTCGTCTCGCAACAGGCGATAGGAGTTATCAATCAGAAACCGCGCCGCATCCAGCACCACCAGCACTTCGGTAGTTAAAGCTTCCGACCGAGGTTTTCCTGCCTCGCAAGTAATGAGCGTGGCAATCTCAGATTTCTTCTCCAGTAGCCGCCGCTGAAACTCGCGCAGCACAGCGATTCGATTGCGCACGCTGAGGTCTGCCCACCTCTTTTGCGCTGCCCGCGCCCGAGAAACCGCTGCTATAACCTCATCATCGCCCGCACATTCCAACTCGCGCAGAACTTCGCCCGTCGCCGGATTCACCGACGACACTGTGCGCACGCCGATTGGAATATTCGTAGCCATGGTTTACCGAATCGACCTACCGAATTCTGTTTACCGCATTCCGCATAGACTTAGTTCCCTGCTTGGGGGCGCCGCGCCTTCGTTGCGCCACTCTCAGGCTCAGACCTCAATACTCCACATTCACCAGATATAGTCCGCTGGCCGGTGCTGTTGCTCCCGCAGCCGACCGGACGCGCGCCTGCAGAATGCGCGTCATGTCTTGATGCTCCAGAGTTCCCTTGCCCACGAGGATAAACGTTCCTACCAGATTTCTCACCATGTGGTGCAGAAAACCTGATCCAGTCACGGTATATACGAACTCGTCCGCTTGCCGCTGCCAATGCGAAGAAAAAATCCGCCGTACATTCCCGGACAGCAACGGCGACAGCGATGACTCATTGCGTCCCCATTCAGTATCTACTGCAGCAAACGAAGTGAAATCATGTTCACCCTCCACCAGTCGCGCCGACCGAACTATCGCCGACTCATCCAAAGGATACGGATAATGCCATACATACCTGGCGAGAAATGGCGGGCAGACTGCCTCGCGAAAAATCCGGTATCGATAGGTCTTACCTCGAGCCGACTTGCGCGCATGAAAATTGGCAGCAACTTCTTCCACCTTCAAAACTCGCACTGACGCCGGCAAAATGTCATTCAGCGCCTTCACGAAATTTCCTGTCGGCACAGAGGATTCGGTGACAAATGTCGCCACCTGCGCCAGAGCATGTACGCCTGCATCTGTCCTGCCAGAACCTTGCGGCAGGACGCTTTCACCGGTAATTCGCCCAATGGCCGAAAAGAGAGCGCCCTGAATCGTCGAGGCATCAGGTTGCACCTGCCAGCCAGAGAAATCCGTTCCGTCATAGGAAAGAATCAGTTTGAGATTACGCATTCCCATACGATTGTCACTCCAAGGCCTCGTTTTTTGGTCTTTATATTGGCCTTGAGGATGGCAGACTGGCTGTTATTCCGGTCCGCATTCGGGTTCTAACTGTATAGCGTGACGGCAGCGTCAGACGATAGTTTGATGGTAGCTAAGGCGCTAGCTCATCTTAGCCGGTGGACCGCTTCCACCGTATTTTTGGTGTCGCTGAAGGGAGTCTTCTTGGTTCGAATATTCGTGGTTGAAGCAAATGCGCTGATGCGAGCCGAGCTTCGGGCCGTGCTCGAAAACCCCAAAGATTGGGCTGTGGTTGGTGAAGCCGAAGACGGAAAAAAAGCGATCGAAACCTGGGACGATCACGCTCCGAATGTCACGATCATGGATTTTATGATGCCTGAAATGGATGGCTTGGAGGCCGGTCGCAACCTCTCACAGAAACATCCAGAATCGCCAGTCTTGATGGTCACGATTGATCCATCGCGACAATTGGAAGAAGAAGCGAAAAAGGCTGGGATTAAGGGTCTCTGCCAGAAGGCTGACGTGCGATCGATCCTGAAGGCGGTCGAAGCCTTAGTTAACGGCGGAATGTATTTCCAACGCGATTTGGCCCCAGCCTAACTCTACCCGCTCGGCTCAAGCTCCGCACAATCCAGATGGGCGCAAGCACACGCATCCAGAAGCGCGTTTAGCAATCCGGCCTTGTCATCGAACTTAAACAGCGACAGACTTACGGAATAAACTCGTAGACCGTCCCGTCGTTTGCGGGGCCCCCGTGAGTAGTTGCACCGTAGAACTTTCCCCCAGGACCAGGCGCCATTCCGTTGTACGCGAAGCCGGAGGCTGGCGCGCCCGGAAAGCGATAAGGTACGGTTTCTGTCCAGCTGCCATTGGAGTTTCGTCTCACCTTGAAAATCACTCCGCAGGCGCAGTTAGTACCACCGTCACTGGTGGTGCCGTACAAGTTGCCCGCTGCGTCGCGGACAAGTGTGCTGATGGGACTGCTGCCGTCCGTCCCGCCTTTGAAGCTGTAAAGCACGGTCTCACTCCAGGACCCATTAGCATTGGTCAGCTTATACACGGTGCCAACATCGTTGACTCCCGCGTAATAAGTGGTGCCATAGAGATTCCCGGCCTTGTCGAAAATCACGCCACCGTAAGGCGATGCGCCGTCCGGTTGATCCTTAAAGGCATACAGCGGAACCAGAGTCCACCCCGTCTGACTGCGGACGATCTCGAAGGCGACGCCGTGTCCGTACGCGCCACCGACAGTAGCAACTCCGTAAAGATTTCCTGCACCATCCAGGATAAGGCGGCCAGCGGAGCCCGACGATCCATCATCGCCGCCGGTGAAGGCATGGACGACATGCAGTTTCCAGGAGCCGCCAGTCTGTGGCTGCAGTTGGTAGACACTACCCAAGCCATAGGCTCCGGCCGTCGGAGTCATGCCGTAAAGATGCCCATGCTGGTCAAAGGTAACGCCGCTGCCCGGGCCCGAACCGTCGCTGCCGCCGGTAAAGTAATGGATCACGGTCTGCGTCCAGGTTCCGCCGGACTTGGTCAGCTTGAAAACCACGCCGCAGCCACCTTCACAAGATCCGCCACCACCCGTGACTGCTGTGCCGTAGAGATTGCCCTGGGCGTCGAGCGTGACGCCTTTGTATGGCTCTCCACCATCTGTCCCACCGGTAAAGCTGTAGAGAACGGTATGAGTCCAGCCGGTGCCCGAGGGAGATAACTGAAAAACCGTCCCGCCGCCGAAATCCCCGCCCTGCACGGTCGTGCCATAAATATTTCCCGCACTGTCCACCACCAGATCGGTGTCCAGGTATTCGCCATCTTTGCCACCGGTGAAGCTGTAAATCACCTGCGTGGTGCTGGCTGACGCCAAACTGGCCAAGATCGTGGACATCGCGAAAATGGTTAGGGTTCCCACAATTAAATACGACAGTCGGAAAAGAGAGGTACTGCAATGCGGTAGTCGATGACTTGCCATTTTGCTCCCCCTGATGGATCTCCCGCGTCTGGAGATCAGCTCGATTGGCTAACGGCGTGGAACTATAGCATAAAAATTGATGGGAATTGTCTTGCGAAACGGTGCGGTTGCTGACGTTTTCCACGATAGGAGTTACACTTGAGGCTGGTTTCCGCGTAGCACATTGCCATTCCTGTGGAGGGTTTCCTGAGTTTGCGATTGAGAAGTTGGTTCTTCGTAGCCCTGTTCGGGTTGCTGACGATATTCTGCGTGGGACAGAATCAGATTCCCATCACCCTCGAAAGCAGTGAAACGATTTTTTCTGTACTCACCGCACTCAACGCTTGTGGCTACGACCAGGATTTGACCATCTCGGACGCCACCCGAAGCAACGTCAGAGCCGAGGTTCAGAAGGTGTTGCAGCAGTCTTCGGAAGCCCAGGCCGCCCGAGCTACCGTCTGCGACTACTACCAGACCCATGTAGCATCAAAGGATCCGAACCGTAATCTGTCGCAATACCTTTCGCTGGCCTTATATCTGGATGGCCCGCCGCATTTTATGCCGCGCCTGAAAGTGGAGGAATTGCCTCCAGATGCGGCAGCCATCGCTCCTTTTGGAGCGGTGCTGGAACATTTTTATGAAAAAGTTGGGTTGCACTCGATCTGGGAGCGGCATCGCAATGATTACGCCGCGGCCATGAACCGGTATCACGAACCCCTAGCCAAGATGGTGTTCGATACTGAGATCTACCTGAAGCAGCCTTCGTCGCAGTATCTCGGAAGGACCTTCACGATTTATCTGGACTTCATGGGTTCGCCCAACGAAACGGATGCGCGCAACTATGGCTCGGCCTACTACGTGGTTGTCTTCCCCGCTCCGAACACGTCTTATGGAAGTGCACCTCAGACAGCGCTGAAGATGGATCAGATTCGACACACGTTTCTGCACTATGAAATGGATCCGCTCGCCGAGAAACATTACAGTTCGATCAAGCGGCTGCAGCCGCTGCTGCAATCGGTGAAACGCGCGCCGATGGAAGAGGGTTTCAAGACGGACATCTCTTTGCTTGTCACCGAATGTCTGGTGCGGGCCATTGAGATCCGCACCATGGGGAACAAGCAGACAGCAGAGGCCATGCGCGCCCAGGCGGTCGATGATGCGGTAAAACAGGGATACATTCTGACGCGATACTTCTACGACGCGGTGGCCGCGTTCGAAAAAGATCCGGCCGGAATTCGAGGAGCGTATGGCGCGTTTCTCGACAATGTGGACTTGAAAAAAGAGGAGAGAGCAGCAGCGGCAGTTCAGTTTGCCAGCGCAACTACTCCGGAACTGGTGCGGTTATCGCGCCCAGAAGAGCGACGCATGCTAGTGACTGCCGAGAAGCGCCTCGCTGCCGGCGATCCAAAAGGTGCGCAGGAATTGGCACAGCAGGCCCTCGATAAAAAGATCGGCGATCAGGGACGTGCGTTGTTCATCCTGGCGGAAGTCGCTGTAGCCAATAAAAACAGGGACGGAGCGCAGGATAGTTTTCAAAAAGCCATTGCCGCATCGCAGGATCCCATGGTTCTAGGTTGGTCGCATGTGTATCTGGGAAGGATTCTGGATATGAAAGAGGACCGCGAGGCAGCTCTTCAGGAATACCAGGCGGCATTGAATACGGGCGGCAAGCTTCCGGAGATCAAGGCAGCGGCACAACGGGGGCTGGAAAAGGCCTACGAGCCGCCGCCGAAGCCGCAGTAGCGATAGATCAGGAAATCACGGTTACAATTCCTTTGCAGATAAAACCGACCGGTGTTTTTGGTTGTGGAAATCGAAGGCGGCGCAAGCCAAGGAGAAAGCATGAAGCGAGCAGCGATCATTATCGCGATGCTGGGAACAGCGGCGGCGAGTTTCGCGCAAGACAAGCCGGCGCAAAACGCACCTGCCAGTCAATCAGCAGGACAGGCAGCAGCGCCGGCAGGCAAGCGCCCACCCCAGGCCAAAACGCAACCTGAGTTCGATGCCTACAAGGCGGCAGCAGCCTTGACCGATCCGACGGCGCAAGAGAAGGCCGCCGCGGACTTCGCTACGAAATTCCCCGACAGCGAATTACGGCCACTGCTGTACAAGGCAGTCATGCACTCTTATCAGCAGGCGAATAATTCCGACAAGATGCTCGAGATCGGGCAAAAAATCCTGTCCTATGATGCGGACGATCCGGAAGCGCTCCTAGGGGTGGCCCAAGTGCTGGCCGAGCGCACGCACGATACTGATCTGGACAAGGATCAGCGTCTGGCGGAGGCGCGAAAAAACGCTCAGCGCGCCCTGGTTACAGTGGAGACCGATGTTCCGGCTTCCGGCTATCCTCCGGAACAATTGAACGCCTTTAAGTCGTTTCTCCGTTCTGACGCGTACGCGATCCTGGGAACTCTTGATTTCAATGCAAAAGCGTGGCCGGATGCGGAAACAAATTTGCGAAAGTCGATTGAAGCTTTCCCGCAGCAGGTGGACCCGATCGCTGTATTCCGGCTCTCGGTGGCGCTCGATATGCAGAACAAATATCCCGAAGCCCTCAAGTACGCAAATCAGGCGGTGGACTTGACCAAGGAAGGCACGAGCGCCGGAGATGCCGCGCGCAAGGAGAAAGATAGGTTGACGCAGCTGAGCAGCGGCGGCGCGCCCGCGAAGAACTGAGCGGATTGAAAGATGATCCGGTCTCATCGTTACTAACTCATCATGAAGGAACGGGAAATTACCGCGCTGGAAACGGCGCTGGGCTACCACTTCCGGCGGCGGGCGGTGATCGAACAGGCCCTTACTCACAGCTCACAGGCTCGGGAGCAAGAGTCGCAACAGATAGGCGAGAGCAAGTACAGAGTTAACGATAACGAGCAGCTGGAGTTTCTGGGAGACGCGATTCTTTCGCTCGTAACCAGCGAAGAATTGTTTCAGCGCTTTCCGCAGTTTCGGGAAGGTGAACTTTCAAAATTGCGTGCTCATGTCGTTAGTGAACGCCATCTCATTCAAGTGGCCCAGCGGCTGGAGCTGGGACACTATCTCCGGCTGGGACGCGGCGAAGAGAAAAGTGGCGGCCGCAGCAAGACAGCCCTGCTGGTCGATGCCCTCGAAGCCGTTCTGGCAGCGATGTATTTAGATGGAGGAATCGAACCTGCTCGAGCATTCATCTTGCGGGAAATCCTGGCGCCCGAACTGGAGCGGATGGAACGCGAGGGTGGCTCCCTTCCCATGAACGATTTTAAGTCAGCCTTGCAGGAAACGCTGCAGGGATTGGGACTGGCACAGCCGTCATATGTGCTGGTGCAGGAAGCGGGACCAGAACACAGTAAGACCTTCACGGTGGAAGTACGTCTGAATACAAAGAACGGCGCAGGCCCGGCGGAATTTGTGGGACGCGCGCAAGGTTCCACAAAGAAAATGGCGGAGCAGGATGCCGCTCGACAGCTGCTGTCTTACCTGGCGTCACGGCCGCAATCGGCAGGAGCAAAACTGGCGCGAGGACAACGTTCCCCGGATGAATAAACTGGCTGGATCAGTGGAGTAATGAATTTCCCGGAGAATCACAAAACCGCGTGGGCCGTTGGATCGGGTGTAACCGGCTCGTTGCAGTCGCTGCTGGGAACCATAGTGATCGCGGTGTTCGTGATCACGTTCATCGTTCAGGCGTTCCAGATTCCGTCCCCCTCCATGGAGAATACGCTGCTGATCGGCGATTACTTACTGGTCAACAAACTTTGTTATGGGTCCGGCAGCGTGGGGGACTATGTAATGCCCTACCGCCGCGTGCGGCGCGGCGACATTGTGGTGTTCCATTATCCCGTAAACCCGGCGCAACATTTTGTGAAGCGCGTGATCGGAGTGCCCGGTGATCGAGTGCGCCTGATCAACAAGCAGGTGTACGTAAACGGAGTTGCGTTGAAGGAGCCTTATGCGCACTTCAGCCGTCCCGCGAACGATTTGTTCCGCGACGATTTTCCGCGACTCGATGTCGCTCCGGGCGAAACGCCTGAGTGGTGGGTTCTGCTGCGCAAGCTGGTCGAGGACGGGCAGCTCATTGTTCCTCAGGGACATTACTTTGTAATGGGAGATAACCGGGACGATAGTTACGACAGCAGATACTGGGGATTTGTGCCACAAACAAATATTATCGGGCGGCCGCTCTTGATCTACTGGTCGGTGAGGGGCGCTGAGGGAGAGGTAATCGCTCCGTCTTCCGTGAGTGATAAGGTTTATCACTTCGCCTATGCGGTTACGCACATTTTCCAGATCACGCGTTGGAATCGCACCCTACGCGTGGTGAATTGAATTTTTGGCCTGCTGAAAAGCGCGCGTCTTGTTGCGAATCGAAGACTAAGAGTTAAGCGTGAAAAGTGAAGATCGAAAAGCTAAGGATGGATTGAAATAGTGGCGAAAAAAGACAATCAGGGAAAGAATGAAGTCGAAGAGAAACCGCGCGAGACTACCGTAGAATTTCTGGCCTCGCTGGCCGCAGTGCTCGTGACCGGGCTGTTCATCATCACGTTCGTGGTGCAAGCGTTCGAGATTCCCTCCAGCTCAATGGAGGACACGCTGCTGATCGGCGATCACGTATTTGTGAACCGCATTCAGTTCGCGCCTAAAACTTCGTGGGTTGGTCCATTGCTTCCCTATCGCGATGTGCGCCGCGGCGATATTGTGGTGTTTCTGCATCCTGATCCCCACGACGCCGGCACCTACGTGGTCAAGCGAATCATGGGCGTGCCCGGTGATCGCATCCATCTGCGCAACGGAGTGGTGTACCGCAATGGCGAGGCGTTGCACGAACCTTATATCTTGCAGGATGAGGACTCTGGTCAAGACTCCTACCGCAACAATTTTCCTGCCGTGCCGCCATCTTACGAGAACGGCGTTTATCCGAACTGGATCGTGGATCTGGCTTCGCACATTCAAGGGGAGGACTTGGTCGTGCCCCCCGGCCATTATTTCGCCATGGGCGACCACCGCGCAGTCAGCCTGGACAGCCGGTACTGGGGCTTCATTCCGCAGGAGAATGTGATTGGGCGTCCTATGTTCATTTACTGGTCGTTTGAGACGCCGAGCAATCAATATCACAAAACCGACTTAGGAGACCGCATAGGATTCCTCGCGCATGTGGTCTTGCACTTCTTTGACGAGACACGCTGGAGGCGAACGCTGAAAGTAGTACGGTGAAGCCTTTTACCAAGCGGCGGACGTTGACCGCGGCAGCATTGATCCTGCTGGCTTTGTTCGTGGTGCGCCCGGGTGTTTCGCGTCTGAAGGCACGCATCGCAAACTCCATCAGCCTCGCGGTGGCGCGTCCCGTGGAGATTAGTTCGGTCCACCTCCGGTTTTTGCCACCTGGCTTCGACCTTAAAAATCTGGTCATCTATGAAGATACGTCGTTCGGCGCGGAGCCCATGCTGCGGGCGCCGGATGTGACGGCAACTGTGCGGCTCACATCGCTGTTACGCGGACGGCTCGATATTTCACGGTTGGAGCTCACCGACCCTAGTCTGAATCTCGTCCGCCGAGCCGATGGCCGCTGGAATTGGGAATTGCTACTCGAACGCGCGGCGCACTCGCCGCTGGCACCCACTGCTAAATCAAAGTCGGAAGCGCGCCCAGGGTTTCCATACATCGAGGCCGGTTCCGGCCGAATCAATTTCAAGTCAGGACCTGAGAAAAAGCCCTACGCATTAGTGAATGCGGATTTCGCGTTGTGGCAGGAATCAGAAAATTCGTGGGGGGCGCGACTGAAAGCCGAACCGCTGCGCACCGACATGACTGTGAGCGACGCCGGATTGTTGCAGATGAATGGAACCTGGCAGCGGTCCGCCAATCTCCGCGAGACGCCCCTGCAATTCACCCTGCTGTGGGATCGAGCGCAACTCGGGCAACTAACCAAGCTCATATCAGGGAATGACAAAGGCTGGCGCGGGGAGGTGCGGCTGAATGCAAAAATGAGGGGGACGCCTTCAGCTTTGGACGTAGCCACCGATGCGTCGATCCTGAATTTTCATCGTTACGATATCTCCAGCGGCGAAGGACTGCAACTCGCTACGCACTGCGATGCCAGGTTCAGTTCCGCGGAAGGGATGATGCACAACATCTTGTGTAGTTCGGCCGTTGGCTATGGGATCATTACGCTGCGTGGCGATGCCGGATTGCCCCGAGTACACAAGCTCGATCTGTCATTGAATGTCGCAGATGTCCCTGTTGGCGCCGCAGCCCAACTGGTTCGTCGCGCAAAAAAAGATCTCCCGGTTGATCTCGCATCAACGGGAACTGTCCAAGGCGATTTCGCAGTGCACGAAGACGGAATGTCGCCGATTGGACCGGAGTTCCAGGGCCGCGGCCAGATTACCGATCTTCATTTGCAATCGGTAAATGCCAAAGTGGAGTTCGCTCCCCGCAACGTTCCGTTCGTCCTCCGGAGCGATTCCAACGGGTATGTACCCTCAAAGCCTGGAACCCGCGAATCCGACGCGGAATTTTTGCCGGTCGCAGGTGGAATGCATGTCGAGTTCGGACCTTTTCCAGTGACGCTAGGGAAGCCAGTGCCCGCAAAGGTGCGCGGTTGGATATCTCGATCAGGCTACGGAGTATTTGTACGGGGAGATGGAGACGTGTTGCACACCTTGCATTTGGCCACTCTGTTCGGATTGCCGGCACTAAGGGCCTCCGTGGAGGGCAACGCACAGATGGACCTTCAAATCTCGGGAGCCTGGGCAGGAGACGTGTCCAGAGCCGCTACTGGCTTCTCTTTGCCGGAAGTGACTGGCACGGTGCAACTGCACAATGTGCGCGCTGCAATGAAAGGGGTCAATGGACCGATTGAAATTTCTTCGGCGCAATTGCTACTGGCGCACGATGGAGCCCGAGTGGAAAAACTGCTCGCACGAGCCGCCGGAACAGACTGGACTGGCAATGTGGTTTTACCGCGGGGCTGCGGCACGCCGGGGGCCTGCCTTGTCCACTTCAACTTGTATACCGAAGAGATCGGATTAAGCGATCTTGGCGAGTGGCTGAGTTCGCAGCCCGTCCGGCGTCCCTGGTATCAAATACTGAAAACAACCGAACCGACAACGCCGTCCTTTCTGGAAAATCTGCGCGCGTCAGGAATAGTTACCGCCGCGCGGGTGCTGGTTAATAATGTCGATGCAAACCGCGTTTCCGCCTTCCTTGATCTCGATCGTGGAAAACTGAAGATTTCGAATATGAGCGCGGACCTCCTCGGAGGAAAATATCGCGGCGATTGGCATGCAGATTTCACGGGAAGTACGCCGGTCTATGCTGGAAGCGGAACTCTGACGGCGATTTCTCTGGAACGCATATCCGATGCAATGCACGATCCGTGGATCTCTGGAACCGCCAGCGGAACCTATCAACTCACCGCCACGGGCGCCAATTCCACAGCCTTCTGGCAATCAGCCGAGGGCGAACTGCAGTTTGATTTGCGTGACTCGGTTTTGTCGCACATTTCATTGTCGAGTGATGGGGAGGCACTGCAGGTCGCGCGCTGGCGAGGATTCGTGCGCTTGCGCGCCGGAAAGCTTCAAATCGATAAGGGAATGTTTGTTTCTCCAGTGGAACCATTTGAGATCAGCGGAAGTGCATCATTAGCTCGATTGCTCGACCTCAAACTCAGCCGGGGACCTTATGTAAAAGCGGGAACGAGTTCGCTCGTTTACAGCATCACGGGCACAGTGGCAGAGCCGCGCGTCGCAATTATTCCTACTCCAGAGACACGAGCCCAACTTAAACCCTAAGCCCTACGGCACATATCCCGGGCCGCGCAGAACTTTTCCCGGGAGTACCCCCGTCATCTTGCTCTGTTCAATCACCGGAACGCCATTCACCAGCACGTACTCCATCCCTTCAGAAAGCTGATTCGGATTATCAAACGTGGCCAGATCGCGCACCGTTGCAGGATCGAAGACGACGATATCCGCCCACATTCCCGCCTTAAGAACACCGCGATCGGTAAGGCGCAACCGCTGGGCTGGGAGCGCAGACATTTTGCGTATTGCGTCTTCCAGCGTCAAGGCTTTGTCTTCGCGGACGTACTTTCGGAGAATGCGCGGGAACGTTCCGTAGGCTCGTGGATGAGGATGTTCCTGACCCAAAATCCCTTCGGGAGAAGTTCCGGATGAATCATTGTCTATCGCCACCCATGGTTGCTGCAGTGCAAGCGTTACATCTGGTTGTGACATTCCGAAGACGGCAACCCCGGCATGAGGATCCTCGATCAGGAAATCAAAAAGCGCATCCATCGGATCTTTCTTCCAGAGTTTAGCGATCTCTGATAACCGCTTGCCTTGTAGGGGAAGCACTTTCGGATTCTGCACCACGCCGATCATAATTGCTTCAGGTCCCGGAATCTCCTGCCATTCGTTGTCCCAATCTTTGGAAGGCGTCAGCATATCTTTGCGGATGCGTTCGCGCGTAGCTGGATCGCTTAAGCGCTCGACGAGCTTCATAGCGCCGCCGTCATGCGCCCACTGCGGAATGAAGGCCGAGAAATCATTGAACCACGCGGTGTAAGCGTAGGTGTCGGCGGTAACGTCCGCACCGGCGGCGCGTGCGGAGTTAATCTTGGCGACAACTTCGGGCATCCGCCCCCAATTTTCTTTCCCCGCGACTTTGAGATGCCAAATCTCCACGGGCACGTGAGCGTCCCGGCCGATGCGCAGAGCCTCGTCGATAGCTTCGAGCACCGAATCGCCTTCATTGCGCATGTGGGTGGAATAGATGCCTCCGAACCTGCCGCCTTCCGCGGCGAGGGCGACCAGTTCTTCCGTGCTGGCGTAAGGTGCGGGAGCGTATTGGAGGGCCGTTGAAACCCCGACGGCGCCATCCTTCATCGCGTCACGAACCAGTCCCTTCATTTGCTCGAGTTGCTCCGGCGACGGTTGCTTGTTATCGTCGCCCAGCACCATGCGGCGAACCTGCGTGGCTCCCACATAAGTCGCCAGGTTTATGCCGATCCCCTGCTTTTCCAGACGCGCGAAATACTGGCGGAAGGTTCGCCAGTCGGGAGTGATGTGGTAGCGTTCGTACCCAGCGCGATCGGTCTGGATGATGGCATCGTTAAGGGGTGCGATCGATCCGCCTTCGCCAGTAATCTCGGTTGTAATTCCCTGGTAGATTTTCGAAGGCAGCCGCGGTTCGACAAGAATTGACAGCTCGGACTGACCAAGCAAGTCAATGAATCCCGGGGCCACAACCTTGCCGGCTGCGTCGATGGTGCGCTTGCGAGGCGCGGCGGCAAGGTTGCCAATAGCGGCGACTTTTCCGTCCCGTATACCGACATCGCCGGAATACCAGGGAGAGCCGGTGCCGTCGATGATGTGGCCGTTAGTAATGACCAGGTCGAAAGCCGTAGGACTTTGCGCAGCTAACTGGTTCGCAGTTGCGAATACAATCAGCAGGACAACTGTGTGACACACCGCGACTCCTGCGACTCTTGCTTGCATCGAGTAAACCTCTTGAAGCCGGATTTTGATTCTCTCCGCGATCTCCGAGCGGAATTCCTCTGCGTTCTTCGCGATTTTTAGTTTCACAGATACTAGCCTGCTTAGTGCGCGGCCAACGGCCGGTGCGAGATTGCGCCCAACACAACCCAAATCCCCAGAGCGATCCATTCGTACATCGTGAAATGGCCGGGTATCGCCGGCACTACCTTCATCAGTAGCATCGCGACTGCAACGATCAAACCAAAGCCGCCAGCCAGCCATTCCACTGCTGATAGCCTTGGCTGTCCGGGCAGTGTTGCTGTGCGGCCCATGTAGAGATAGGCGGCGCAGGTCGCTGCCCATCCTACCGCACATGCGACTGAGCCGACCTCGGTGATGGGCACCAGAATCGCGTCCCCCAGGAGCATACAAACAGCTGTGGCGAGTCCAATAAAAAGAACTGCGGTGGCCGGCGTTTGGTGCTGCGGGTGGATCCGGCCAGCACGCGAATCGACCAGGCCGCGGCGTCCCAGTGCAAACAGCAGCCGGCTGGCGGCTACGAAGTTTCCGTTGAAGCATTTGAATAGCGATAATAGCGCCGCCGCCAAAATTAGATTGACGATCCAGCGCGAGCCTAGCGCACGCTGGAAGGCGACTGCAGTCATGAACTTCTCGCCGGTCAACTCATGCCACGGAGCCACAAAGGCGACCGCAGCGATAACTACTGTGTAGAAAAGAATCCCAACCAGCACGGCCATCCAGATGGCCTTAAGAAAGCTCTGGTTGCGAAACTCAGGATCGGATTCTTCCGCGGCCTTGCTAACGGATTCGAATCCGGTCATGAAATACGGGACGATCTGAAGCACAAACAGGAGCGAAACCAGTGGCGCGTGGGTGAACAGCGGAGGAAAGTTGTGCGGCGATCCTTTGCTTACTCCGATGGTGACGAAAACAACGAACAGCGCCAGCGTACCGAAGGATGTCCAATTCTGGAAGGTGGCACTGAGGCGGACGCCGCGATAATTAAGCGTGGTGAGGAGCGCTGTCAGGCCGAGACCGATAACAAGGTGCGGGAGAAAGACTGGTCGCCCCGCGATACGATAGATCTCGAATGAATCAAGCCACGGAAAAATGTAGCCGGCGATGCGTCCGACCGCTACCGCTTCCCACGGGCAAACAATGAAGTAGGCGAGCATCATCATCCATCCGGTGGAAAAACTGATGGGACGGGAAAAAGCAGCGGCTGTATAGGCGATCTCGCCGGCAGCGTCAGGCATGGCGGCCACCAGCCTGCCGTAGACCCAGCCAATGGGGAGCAGCAGTGAGCCGCCAATGGCGAAGCCCAGCAGAGCGCCCAGTGCGCCACCTCGGAGCAGCCAGTCGTCCATGACGACCAGCCATCCCACGCCCACCATGGTGCCCCAGGCTAGAGTGAAGTAGTCCGTGAGGCGGAGTTTACGCGCGAGTTGTGGCATGCGGCAGAGCTCGAAGCGGTGAGCAAAGTGAAGCGCGAATTATAAAGCATCGACGATGCGGTCCGGGTTTCACTCCGAAAATCCGCAACCTGCATGGTAGTATCGACAATACCTCGAATGATGCTGCAACCTGTGCATTTTGGGCGCTGTGTTTCCGTTGTGCCTCGTCACGACTCGTTGAAAAACTGATGACACCTTCGACCAACTTGCGTAAGCGCGTGCTCAGCGGCATGCGTTCGACCGGCAAACTGCATTTAGGAAATTACGTCGGCGCTCTCGCCAACTGGGTACGCATGCAGGATGAGTATCAGTGCTTCTTTGAAGTGGCCGACTGGCACGCGCTCACAACCGATTACGCCGACACTTCGCGCGTGAAAGAAAATTCTCTGGAGGTGGCGCTGGACTGGCTGGCGGCGGGACTCGATCCGGAGAAATCCGTGATCTTCATCCAGTCGCATGTTCCCGCACACGCCGAATTGCATTTGCTCTTCTCCATGATCACTCCGCTCGGCTGGTTGGAGCGGGTCCCCACGTACAAAGAGCAGCGGGAAAATATCAAGGACAAAGACCTGGGAACGTATGGGTTTCTGGGCTACCCGGTGCTGCAGTCGGCGGACATTTTGATCTATAAGGCGGATGTGGTTCCGGTCGGCGAAGATCAGGTAGCGCACGTAGAACTCACCCGCGAAATTGCGCGGAGGTTCAATAG
>JAOAPI010000097.1 GCA_025462865.1 Candidatus Sulfotelmatobacter sp.
CATCAGGTCAACCTTGAATACCTGGCGCAGGTCGTGTGGACCAAGAAAGACGGCAAGGAGACGATCGCCTATCCCGACACGCTGGTCGGCACCGATAGCCACACCACCACGGTGAACGGCCTCTCCGTGCTGGGCTGGGGCGTGGGCGGCATCGAAGCCGAGGCCGCCATGCTCGGACAGCCAGTTTCCATGCTGATCCCGCTCGTCGTCGGCGTGAAGCTCACCGGACGCCTGCGCGAAGGCGCCACCGCCACCGACCTCGTTCTCACCATCACCGAAATGTTGCGCAGGCACGGCGTCGTCGGAAAATTTGTCGAGTACTTCGGACCCGGCCTCCAGGATCTCCCACTCGCCGATCGCGCCACCATTGCCAACATGTCGCCCGAATACGGCGCCACCTGCGGCATCTTCCCCGTCGACAAAGAAACTTTGAAATACCTGAAACTCAGCGGCCGCAGTTCCGAACAGATCGCGCTGGTCGAAGCCTATTGCCGCGAGCAGGGACTGTTTCACGACGACAAAACGCCCGAAGCGGAATACTCTGAACTGCTCTCGCTTGATCTGGACACCGTCGAACCGAGCCTCGCCGGCCCCAAGCGTCCGCAGGATCGCGTCACACTTTCGCAAGCGGGCGAGTCATTCAAAA
This sequence comes from Candidatus Sulfotelmatobacter sp., assembly GCA_025462865.1. Lineage (GTDB taxonomy): Bacteria > Acidobacteriota > Terriglobia > Terriglobales > Acidobacteriaceae > Sulfotelmatobacter. The sequence goes on from JAOAPI010000097.1 coordinate 647, forward strand.
AGGCTTTGCCCTCGCTCATCAAGCCGAAAGCCGCCGCGGAAAAAACTGCCAGTAACTCAACAGTCACCAACTCCGCGCGCTGGGAGCAGGAAGGCGGCAGTCCCGCCGCCATCGGCGTCGAAGATCCCAATGTGCACGAACACGTTTCGCCGAGTGTGAAGAACTCACTCAAGCACGGCAGCGTTGTAATCGCCGCTATCACCTCGTGCACGAACACTTCGAATCCATCGGTCATGATCGGCGCCGGCCTCCTGGCAAAAAAAGCCGTCGAGAAAGGATTAGCTGTTCCGCCCTGGGTCAAAACTTCGCTCGCCCCCGGATCAAAAGTTGTTCGCGACTATCTCGAGAACGCCGGCCTCACCCCCTATCTCGAAAAATTAAAATTCCACATCGTCGGCTACGGATGCACCACCTGCATCGGCAACTCCGGACCGCTGCCCGCCGAAGTCTCCGAAGCCATCGACGAAAAGGATCTCGTCGTGGCCAGCGTTCTCTCCGGCAATCGCAACTTCGAAGGTCGCATCAACTCTGAAGTCCGCGCCAATTATTTAATGTCCCCCCCGCTCGTCGTCGCTTTCGCTCTCGCTGGACGCATCGACACCGACCTCCGCAAAGACGCCATCGGCAAAGGCCGCGACGGCAATCCCGTCTACCTCGCCGATCTCTGGCCCACGCAGCGCGAAGTCGAGGAAGCCATCGAGCACTCGGTCACCGCGGAAATGTTTTCGAAAAACTATGCGGAAGTATTTCAAGGGGACGAGCGCTGGCGCGGCCTTTCCATTCCTAAAGGTCAGACCTACGCCTGGGAAAAAGATTCCACCTACATTCGCCGCGCTCCTTATTTCGACGACATGAAGCTCAAGCCTTCGCCCGTCGAAGACATCAAAGCCGCGCGCGTGCTGGCCGTCCTCGGCGACAGCGTCACCACCGATCACATCTCTCCCGCCGGCTCCATAAAGAAAGAGAGTCCTGCCGGCAGATATCTGCAAGAGCACGGCGTCAAGCCCGCCGACTTCAACTCCTACGGCTCGCGCCGCGGCAATCACGAAGTCATGGTCCGCGGAACCTTCGCCAACGTGCGCCTGCGCAACAAACTCGTCAACGTCGAAGGCGGATTCACCCGCCATCTCCCTACCAATCAGGAAATGTCGATCTTCGATGCCTCCCAGAAATATCAGTCCGAACGCACGCCGCTCATCATCCTCGCCGGAAAAGAATACGGCTCCGGCTCCTCCCGCGACTGGGCCGCTAAAGGCCCGCGCCTCCTCGGCGTCGACGCCGTCATCGCCGAAAGTTACGAGCGCATCCACCGCTCAAATTTAGTTGGCATGGGAATCCTTCCTCTGCAATTCAAGTCAGGCGAAACCGCCGAATCGCTGAGACTGACCGGAGAAGAAGTCTTCGAGATCACCGGCATCCGTGACGTAGTCGACCGCTTCTCCGCCGGCCGCGAAATCAAAGTCCGCGCCAAAGGCAAGGGAAAAGCAATCGAATTCACCGCCCTGGTCCGCATCGACACCCCGCAGGAAGCCCTCTACTACGCCAACGGCGGGATTTTGCAATATGTGCTCAGACAGTTGCTGGCGGCAAAGCCGAGTGCGCAGACGGTCGGCGTGTAATCGCATGGCAGAGCAGAAATCCGATTCATCCGCCGGGGGTCCGGTCTGCGGGGGTTTCATTCAACGAATCGAACTCCGAAGCTTCAGGCTTTCCCGCTAAGCGGCCTTTCGTTCTTGCTCTGCTTTCTTGCCCGACGCTGGAGTTGCGGAGCTTGTCTGCTTCTGCTGTTGGCGGCGAGTCAACGATGCCAGCTTCTCCTTTACTCTGGCAAACACAGAAGTGGTGTCTTCACTTCCCTTCAGCTGCTTCCGAAGATTCTTCATCTCATCGCGCAACGCCGTATAATCCGCGTCCTCCGGAGTGTAGCCAAGGTCCATGGCGCGGCCGAGTTCGTGGTCGGCGATGTCGAGCAGCTCTCGCGCCCCCTCTTTGTCGGTTTGGGCCAGCGTTTGCGCTTCGACCACAGCGTTCCGCGCCAGCATCAGAGGAATCCCAGTCACCTGGTCGATGGCGGCTAGAGTATTCAACGCTGCCAGCAGGACAGCGCCGGCATCGCGAGTTTTTTTCTGATCCAGCAGGCGGGCGGCTGCCTGCAACGCAACAGGATAGGTGGCGAGCGGGATGTGATAAGTCCGCACTCGGATTTCGCTCCGCAGTGAATCCAGCAGCGTGCGCGTGGCCGGCAGATCGTTAATGTCAAAAGCCGTGTTAGCCGCATTTCTAAGAAGGGCGATGTCCCCATCGTCTTGCGGCGCGGTATCGATCACCCTCACTTGCGTGTTCACCGGAATCAGCGCGGTCGCCGGATTACGGCTCAACAAAATCTCAATCTTGCCGGCAGCTTGCTCGATGGCGTCAAGCGCCTCGCCAATCCGGTCTTCGGCAATTGCGATCACGGCTCGCTCGGTTTGCTGGATCGCCGCAATGGCGTCTCTATCGAGCACATTGCCTGCTTCCTGCTGCGCCAGGTTGCGTTGCGCCTCTAGCTCAGGGCGCATCCTCCGATCCGCCTGCTTGCGTTGCTGCTCGAGATCTGCTTGCACCTGCGCCACTGTTCTCTCGCCCCCGGTCTTCTCGCCAGAAGAGGCGGTGCCCTGATCTTTGGAAGTAGAAGTAGTCGTGGAATTCGTGGTAGTTGCCATGGCGTCTCCTTTTTTCTTGCAACCGCTGTTGCTGCTAACAGACCTGCGGGGTCGTTCGATATTGCATGCTACGCATCGCGCGCGGGCAATAACAATTCGCGTTAAGCACGAACTTCAACCTGGAAAATTGATCTAGAGCCGCGTGTGCCTATCGTTCGGTATGCGCGTAAATCTTTCGTTCTACGATCCGTCTACCCTGTATTTGACAAGTGACCATATAGTCACGTTATAATACACTCACGTTATATTAAGACTTCCCAAGGAGACCAACCATGAAGCTAGAAGACCTCACACTCGACCTTGAACAGCACATCGAAATCAAAGCCCCGCCGGAGAAAGTGTTTTCCGCAATGCTGCACAACTTGGGTAAGGGCAACACCCGGCCCGACGGAGAGTCCCTGGGACTCGACCTCGAAGCCCGGCCCGGCGGACGCTGGTATCGCGACCGTGGCAATGGCGTCGGCCACTTATGGGGATTCGTTCAAGTCATAAAACCCCCGTCGCTGCTGGAGCTGAGCGGGCCGATGTTCATGTCCTACCCCGCGCTGAACCACCTGGAAGCGAAAGTCGAAAAGACCGCTGGCGGCTCGAAAGTCACGTACCGCCATCGCGCAATTGGCATGATCGATCCTGAACACCGCAAGGGCGTTACCAAGGGCTGGAACCACATGCTCGAGCAGCTCAAGAAGGCATGCGAGTAGCGACGTGCCCGCGCCCGTTATTACTGCCGACAAGCTGGATCCCGTGTGGAAAGCGCTCTCCGATCCCACCCGGCGCGCCATGCTCGATATATTGCGCGCCGGCCCACGCACCACTACCGAACTCGTGGATTCATTTCCGCGCCTTAGCCGGTTCGGTGTAATGAAGCACGTCGACGTGCTGCGCAAGGCCGCGTTGGTGCAAACCCGCGAGGTCGGACGCCAACGCGTGAATTCGCTGAATGCTGTGCCGATCCGGCAGATCTATGAGCGGTGGGTGGGGCCGTTCCAGGAGTTATGGACCGGTCATCTGCTCGGATTGAAACAGTCGATCGAACAAGAAAGTCCGGGCAGGAAGCGAAATCGTTCGCTGCGGTCAAAGAAAACGCGCTCAAACAAAACGAAGGAGTAGTCCTTTGTGTGAAGCAGCAACTAAAACCGCATAGTCGCTTCAACTCATAAACAAAAACAGCCGTCGAGATTCTGGCGGCTGTTTTCATTTGTGTAAAAAGCGTTTCTGTTTCTCAACCGCGGGCAGCTGGACGGACTAGTATGCTTATTCAAGTATTCTGTCGATAATTCATCGCACGCGATCCCTCCATGAATATCCTCGATCTCCTCGTCGGCAAACCCATCAAAACCAGTGACGAGCGGGCCGAGCAAATCGGTCCGGCGCAAGGCGTACCCATCTTTGGTCTCGATGCGCTCAGCTCGGCCGCTTACGGTCCGGAAGCCGCCCTTAGTCTTCTAATTCCCCTGGGACTTCTTGGCGTTCGCTACATCGTGCCCATCAGCGCTGCGATCATCACGTTATTGGTGATTGTTTACTTTTCCTACCGCCAAACCATCGCCGCGTATCCTTCGGGGGGCGGCTCTTACACGGTAGCCCGATTCAATATTGGAGCACGCGCCGGCCTGCTCGCGGCCGCAGCCCTGCTCGCCGATTACATTCTGACGGCGGCCGTGGGTATTTCTGCGGGCGTTGGCGCCCTTGTTTCCGCGGTTCCGTCCTTGTTACCGCATACGGTTTCGCTCTGCGTCGGAATTCTCGTTATTATCACCATCCTGAATCTACGCGGCGTGCGCGAAGCTGGCACTGTTTTCGCAATTCCTACCTATCTGTTCGTCGGGACGCTCCTCATAACCATCGTCGCCGGAATTCTTCGCGTTCTCCTCAGCGGAGGTCATCCCCAGCCAGTTGTTCCCCTTCCCCCTCCTCCACCGATGACGGAAGCAGTCAGCTACTGGCTGCTGCTCAAGGTGTTCGCCAGCGGCTGCACAGCCCTAACGGGCGTGGAGGCGGTTAGTAACGGTGTGAAGGCGTTCCGCGAGCCCACTGTGAAAAACGCTCAGCGCACGCTCACAATTATTATTTTTCTTTTGGCGGTCCTGCTGGCGGGAATTTCTTATCTCGTAAAGAGTTACGGAATCGTTGCCACCGATCCCGGCAAGCCCGGTTATCAAAGTATTCTTTCCATCCTGACGGCCGCAGTTTTCGGCAAAGGATTTTTTTATTACCTCTCCATGGGAGCGATCTTGATCGTTCTCTCTCTCTCGGCCAATACCGCGTTTGCCGATTTCCCGCGCCTGTGCCGCGCCATTGCACGAAACAATTATCTCCCGCACACGTTCGCATACCGTGGCCGGCGCCTCGTCTATACATATGGCATCGTGGTCTTGGCGTTACTCTCCGGCAGCGTCCTCATTCTTTTTCGCGGCGTCACCGATCGCCTCATCCCTCTCTACGCAGTAGGAGCTTTTCTGGCGTTCACTCTGTCGCAAGCTGGAATGGTCATGCACTGGTGGAAAAAGCGCGGCCCGCATTGGCTGAAGAGCGCATTCGTCAATGGTCTGGGCGCGCTCGTTACCGGCATTACCACCGCGGTCGTGCTGCTTGCAAAATTTGTGGAAGGCGCCTGGATTACGCTGCTTTTCATTCCTTCAGTAATTACTTTGTTTGTCCGTGTCCGCCAACACTATCACCGGGTCAAAGTGCTCACCACCTGCAAGATACCCGTCGACGTTGCCGGTCTCAATCAGGCTCCCATCGCGGTCGTTCCCATCGACCGTTGGAATAGCATTACCCGGCAGGGAGTTGAATTTGCCGCACGGCTTTCTCCGGAAGTGGTCGCCTTGCACGTCGAGCCGGACGAGCATTCCATTTTGCTTCGCGATGAGTGGCAACACTACGTAGAGAAATCCTTCCGCGCCGCAGGCAAGGAGCCTCCGCAGCTTCAGATCGTGCCTTCCCCCTACCGATTCATCGTCATTCCCATCCTTCAATTCGTTCTCGAACTTTCGAAGAAAAATCCCGGTCGTAACATCGTCGTAGTCATACCCGAGCTTGTGGAGGACAAATGGTACGAATACTTCCTCCACAACCAGCGTGGCCGCCTGCTGGAGTGGATGATCCTGGTTCGCGGGAACGAACACATCTTCACCGTCAGCGCCCCCTGGCACATCCGCGAACAAAAGTAATCCCCTTCAGCACCGGGAGGGTGCATTCGGCCCACATCCGCCATCGGATTCGACCTGGATGATTCGACCTCAGTGATTCGACCTGAATGATTCGACTTGGGTGCCCCATATCTCGCGTCCTTTGCGAGATGTGGGGCTTTTACTTTCCAGCGCTCCGAACTCTATCTCCGGCCGAAGGAAGGAACCTGCTGTCCATCCGAAAGCTCCACGTCTCGTGTAGAGCGAAGACTCGTTGACTTTGACTTCGTCGGAAGCAGCAACCTCCACGCCTCCCGGTAGTCCTCACACTTATACCGCTCCGGATGCCGCGGATTCTCCGGCAAAATCGTCACCGCCTTCTTCTGTTTCCCGCGCAACAGAACCGCCGCCGGAATCAGATACCACACATCCTCCGGAATGACGTACGCCGCAAAAAAGTCGATCTCCTTCAGCGTATAAGGCTTGCTGCGGGCATTGGGCTTGAACTGGCACAAGTATCCGTACTGCGTCCGGCAATCCGTCGACTTCACCTGCACCCGCAAAATCCGCGTCCCCGATTCAATCCCCACGTCGTATGCCGACGAATCTCCCCACGGTTTCGACACCCTGAATCCCTTTCGCACCGCCCGCGCCATAAACTGCAATTCCACCCACTCGCCACGCTCTTTGAACGTCCTGAACCCTTTGCACTGAGTCATCCCGCGCCCCCCAGATTCCGTGCTAAAAGCCTTCCGGCCCAAAAGAAAAGGCGCAGCCCTGTGAGCCGCGCCTGCGTTTCTAAATTTTTTGCCCTATATCTCTAGTATATCAATTAGGAATGGGCGATTGGGACAGGTTTGCTGAAAATATATCCGCTGCATTCTGCACAACATAGCGTCAATGGGACGCTTTCTGCCCCTTGACAACTTTCCCCGTGATGCTTGAAGACCGTCCCCCAAACTCATTACAAACCTTGGCCCCCCTCACGCATCGAAGCTGGGCACCAAAAGGAGGCGTAGCTCATGAATATTGCGTACAAGTTTTCTGGTACAACCGCATCGCTGCTTTCAGGAGCCGTACTCGCAACATCTCTTCTGTTCACCGCAGTCCCACGACTTCACGCTGAAGACTATGACCACTGCCAGCGCCGCGTGGCTCGCGTGGAGCATCATCTTCATGAAACCATCGAGCGCCATGGACGCCACAGCCCTCAGGCAGACCGCGACCGCCGTATATTGCACGAGGCCCGCGAGCGCTGCTGGAGTGAAAGTCACCGCTGGTGGGACGAACACGAACACCGCTGGCACACCGAGCGCGACTGGAACGAACACGACCACGACCGCGACTAGCCCCAATCAGAAACTCTCGCGGCTGCCCCGTCCTTGTCTCTCCCGAATTCTTGGATAGACAAGCCGGGGCTTTTACTATCGGACTCTCCCTCAGAAGCCTTCACTTCGGGAAAAGAAGACCGTCGTCCCGAAAGAAAACCGTCATCCCGACAAAAGAAGGCCGTCATCCCGAAGTCCCCGCGTTTTCACCAGCGGGGCGAGGGATCTCCCGCTCCTCAAATGCCACGCGTAGCCCATACAATCCTTCCGTTAACGCTGAATTAGCATCGACGCAGGGGCGAAAATCACGTAGGGGCGGACGCATTCGTCCGCCCCGCGAGCGAAGCGAGCGCGCATGCTCAGCATGCCACGTACCCGCAAACCTCAAGCCTGAAGCTGCGCCGCACCCGCCCCAAGCTGACTCGATCACGCGCCACGAACCGAAGACGCTCTTTGCAACTGCCTTCTTTCTGCTGTTCGCGCTGATCATGGACCTGCGCAAAACCTTCACCTTCGACGCTATGCAGCGCATCGTCCGCTGGAAAGGCCGCACGGTCCTTAAGGCGGAATCGGGCGAAATCCCCTTCGACGACATCACCGACATCGGCACGGAATCTGACCGCGCCGGCAGCAGGAACGTCCCGGTCTATCGCCTCACGGTCATCACCCCGCGAGCCACAATCCCCATGGCTTACACCTACAACGGGCAACCCGACGCCTACTCCACTCTGCGAGCGCAGATACTCGCTTTCGTCAAAACCGGCTCAACCTAGATGGCCAGGCGGGTGGCCCATTCAAACCGTCTTTTAGCTTGAGTGGGGCAGTTCTGGCTTGGACGTCCCCCATTTTGTGTGACCAGTGCGAAAAGGAAGCGCGAAGGTTTTCTTCTCAATGTTCTTCTGTTTTTCTCTGTGCCTCTGTGTCTCTGTGGTGAAAGATTTTTGTCGCGCCCGCCGCCACCCCTCCCACCCGCGACGCCTTCCACGCGGGACAGGCTCGCAAATGCGGGAACAGACGGCACGTTCCCCATTTATGTAACTAGAACGACGACGAAGCGCGAAGTGTTTTCTTCAATGTTCTTCTATTTTCTCTGTGCCTCTGTGTCTCTGTGGTGAAAGATTTTTGTCGCGCCCGCCGCCACCCCTCCCACGCGCGACGCCTTCCACGCGGAACAGGCTCGCAAATGCGGGAACAGACGGCACGTTCCCCATTTATGTAACTAGAACGACGACGAAGCGCGAAGTGTTTTCTTCAATGTTCTTCTATT
>JAOAPI010000111.1 GCA_025462865.1 Candidatus Sulfotelmatobacter sp.
GAGTTTGAACGAGTCCTCGAGTCTGTCGAACGGCCGGAACCGCCACCGCGGTTGCCAAGTCCGCTTGCCTGTGAGGAAACGGTCGGGGCCAATGCCCCATCCGAAAACTCTTTCTGCTAGCAGCGATGTTAATAGATCGTCCGTCATCTCGTTGTGTGGCTTAAAAAACCAGCTCACTGATCGAGATTAACTGTCAACTAATTGATTCAAAAGGCCAAAAAGGTCGGGTCAGGTCGGATTGATTCGGGTTAGGTCGGGTCAGGTCGGTTCACGTCGGATTTTCCGGTGGAAGATAGCTTCGGAGTGACTCTGTAGTGATTTTCTTGTTCTGTCCCTGACCCTCGACCACCAAACATCCCATCTTGATGAGCCTCTGTCGGTGGCGATCGGTGACCCCGAGGTATTTTTCAGCCGTAGCGAATCGGACAGCCCGTTTGCCAGCAAGTAGCGCCCGATCACCTTTTCGCGATTGGTCAGCTTCCGGCTCGACAAACTCTGACCTCGATACCGGCTCAAAATCGTGCTGGCTAGTTTCTCTTTCGACTGCTGGCCCGGCGGATAGGGGCGTTGTCAGCGGGTTGGCTGGATGAGTGTCCGGGTTGGGTACTAACCGAGCCTCGTAGGCATCCAATGAGCGCTTGGCCTCTCGCCTGGCTTGCTCTAACACCGTTTCCCTGAGCAACGCCCTGATCGGGCTAATGTACATTCCGTCGTTCGAACTGGGCGTTTGGCCCATCGAAAAGTCTTGGTTAGAGCAAACGTTGTGTGCGGCGCTCTGGGCGAATGCCGCTAGCTGAGTGCGGATAAATATATACGCTTTGCGAGCCTCTTCTTCAGAACGACTCCGGTCACCGACGACCAGCGTGGCAGTTATGGACCTTCCCAGCTCGTAACAAAAGTCTGCAAGGTGTTTGCATACCTCCCATGATTGCCAGAAATCCGAGACGGCCATCGCAGAGTGCTCGGGCGAGATGTTATTGAAGGATTGTTCCAGCATCCGGACGAAGCTGAATGCGACACCCGGGAAGCCACCTTCGCTTACGAGGTTGATGAGTCCCGACCGAGCCATAGGAGGAATCTGAATTCTTCCGAACTGCCAATCTTCATCCAATGAACAGCCGATCTCAGGCGTTCTGCCTGCGAACAAATCGTCAAGCGCGCCTTCAAGATCCGGCAGTTCGGGGAATTGCTTCATATTCCGGGGGAGAAGATCGTCTAGACTGCCGGTGAACGCCGGCGCAGGCGAGTAGTCAGAAAGGGAGCGAACGGGGACCCGGGTATTCCATCCTTGATCCCGAAAAGTCACGTTGCTGAGAACGCTTGCGCTTTCGTTAGCAAAAGGGCAGAGCTCCTGCCAGGTCTTCGCTTCAAGTTCGCTCAAAAAGATCTTGGGCGCTTGGGAACGCGCGCCGGGAACAATGGTAGGGCACACCGCTGTGCGCACGGGAGCGCAAGCGTCTGGCTTGGACTTCGACTCACCAGATTGGGGATAGTGCCTATCGCGGTTATCGATCTCAGGCGTTCTTGCCTGCTTTGCCGCGACCCCCATTAACCGTTCGCACTCAGCATCAATGAAGCGCCGGGCGGTTGAGTAGTCCTCACCTTGCAAGAAATGGGTGAGTGGTTCGGCAATGAACACCTTCGCCCAGCCAACTTTCTCGGTGAACTGCACATACTTCGATTGACTGGTGACTTGCGGCAGAACCTCGCGAAGGTGTACTCCCGCTAAGTCGCACGCCAACCGTTCCAACAGCTCCATCCGTCGATCTGGCGACCTGGTGATCTGGAAACGGAAGTCTGCCAAGACTTCGTGCATTTCTTGGGCATACTGCATCCCTGCTTCGGCTTTCTTGCTGCCTTGGTTGACGCGCCGAGTCCATTCGATTGTCTTCTCGTTGCATGTTTCGCGTATGGTTCCAATCAGCTCAGGAAAAGCGATGTCGTTTTCCGCCTCGAGGCTGAGAATCGGCAACAGTCTAATGAACGGCGGCGCTTTGCTATCCAGAAATTCCCAATATTGCCAAGCGCATATGTCGAAGTATTGCTGCGTGGCTGAGCGAATACACATTACAGCGCACCCGAAGGAGCTATCCTTCTCTTCTTGCAGCCCGGAGATCTCCACTTGGTTGCTGACGTCAGAATCGATGTTTGAGAGACGATTTTGCGCCTCAGCAGCGCGACCCAAGTGAATCCGGGCATGCGGGATTATTGTTTGCGTAAGCCTTCTTGCGTTCTGAATCCGGTTCTTGGCATCGTCGGGTAATTCGGGGAGATTGGCCATCGCTTTGATTGTCCGCTCTCTTGTGAGCGGACCGGAACTGCACTGTTAATTTCGAAAATATCCGCCAGTGGGAGATGGATGGCCGCTGTCGCCTTGCAGTCCCGCGCGGGCCGCCGAACCTTCCGCCACGACAGCGGGTAGCCCGGGCGGTAACTCGCGGATGCGGTGGGGGGAGGGGATTACTCGACGGTTACAGGTTAAGGGCGAACAAAAAGCGAATCTGCTATCCTGTCGTTCGTGGCGAACCAGATGAATTGCACGGTCACCCTGACGGGCGAGGACGGCGTTGAACATTCAGTGGATGTCACCGCGGCTACCGTTTATGAAGCGGCAATACGCGGGCTCAGAGAACTCAAGCTGTCCGACTGGAGCCGGGAAGAGACGTACGACGCGACGAATCTGAAGATTGCGGCCAAGGCGCCGGTGGTGGTCCACACCGTGAATTTGCGGAAGCTGAAAGAATGGCTTGCTCGGCCGGCGGGCAGTCCGCGCGACGTTGCATTGCGTTCTCGGCTGAGGGAACTGCTAGACCAGTGATTGCAGGCTATCCTAGGCGTTTGCCTAGAACCGCGATTCTCCTTCTGTTTGCCTTTGTCTGCTCTGCCTCAAACGGCGCCTTTCAGGCAGGCTCGCTTCCGAACCCGCACCTCACACCGGGCGACACGCTGGCCGTCACTGTTCAGGATATCTGCATACCGGGATATACGAAGCTTGTGCGCCAGGTTCCGGCCGCTGTAAAGCAGCAGGTTTACGCGGCATATGGTCGTCGCCCGCGGAAAAGTGTTTGCTGCGAGGTGGACCACCTGATTTCTCTCGAACTCGGAGGTTCGAACAGGGCAGCAAATCTCTGGCCCGAGCCGTACGACATCCTCTGGAACGCGCGGGTGAAAGACAAACTCGAAAACCGGCTGCATAAAATGGTGTGCGCGGGGGAACTCGCCCTGCCGACAGCGCAGAAAGCGATCGCGAAAGACTGGATAGCAGCATACCAACGGTACGAAGGAGCCGAGCCCACCACCGCAGAGAAGCGGAAGCGGCGTCGCCGGTAGAATAAACGATGGCCTTAAACCAGAACCTCACGCCCGTGATCGCGGGCCGTACTGTGGCGAAGGTTCAGCAGTGGGGCACAGTGTCAAATCTGAAGGCTTTTCGCGGGTTCTGAGTCCAGAATAGCCAAGCATTCCTGGAATCGTGCAGTTGTCTGCACCCACGCCGCAGTGTCGGCGCAGATCCAGCAGACAGTGTTGAAAATCAGTTCCGGCCTTATGAAGCACTCATGCCGAGTTCTGTGGTGGAGGCCAATATAGAGCCTTCCCTTGCTGCCGAGAATACGCTCATGATGTGCAACCCTGTTACGCAAATCTTGGATTTCTTGAAGGGTGCGGTGCATATCGACCCGATTGGCTGTTTTATTATGGAAAGCTTTACGCAAACAAGGTACCCACACGTTTTTCTCGTAACGTTGCGCGGCCAAACCAGTCCAGAAGGCGAGGGATAGTTCAGCTATGATCTTTCCGGGCGTTACGGGACCCGACTTGCACTTGTTTTCCGCTTCATCAATCTGAGCCATATGCCATTGCTCAAGAGGGGCCGTATCGTACCAATTCGCTTGCCCGTAGTAATGCGTAAGCTGATCGTGCATAGAGTTACGAAGCGTGACTTCGTAGCCGTGCAACACACCATAAAGTCCCTGCGAAAGTCGTAGGTTCAGCTCATAAAGCTCAATCGCGCTTTTCAAATCGCCCTTGGCGGCGCCCACGTACCGGCCCAAACGCTCCTTGGAGATTGCAACCTGTAATTTTTGAAGCACTCGCTGTTAAGGTACTATCATAGTCACCGCAGAGGTAAATTTTACCAAAACACTGCAACGATCTGGGAATAAACGGGTTAGTGAGAAATTTCGGAGCGGAGCCGAATTTCCCGTTGACATCAATTCCGGCAAGGGCGTACCATTGACCCGTAAGCTACTGGAGCCATCCATACTGACAACGACATCAGTACATGACCAGAGCGCCGGATCGATTGCGAAAAGGGAGCCTTCGGGTTCCCTTTTTCAATTTGGGACATTTCCGGCCAGCGCCGGAGGATGCGCAGGCAGCGTGCGCACCGACCTCTGCATGCTGTGCGATCACTCAGGCGGCCAGAAATCGCGCTGAACTCTCCGTAGGCCGCGCGTGCAGGTAGCGCCGAGTGGTCGCCACGCTCGAATGTCCGAGTGTTGCCTGAACCAGGTGGATGGGCGCGCCGCGATCGAGCGAATGAGAGGCATGGGCGTGACGCATCCATTGAGGCGAGACGTTCTCCGCGATTCCCGCGCGCCGGGCAGCCTGGCGGACGATGCGCAGCACTTGCCAAAGATCCGGCGGTCCGCGCTTCTGCGATAGGAAAACCGACGAATCCGGGCCGGTATTGCAGAATAACGCTGCAGGAAAGCGATTGGATCATCGGATCATCTGTGCATCTGTGCAACGAACAGTTAGAATTAATCCTTGGCAACCAAGAGCCGATCACAGAAGCCGGACGTTATTGAGCGAATCTATGACAGCCTACTGGACCCGGCGACGGGCAAGCTGACCCGAACTGTCGTCACCAGTGAAGACGTAGTACGTGGAATTGTGTGGTGCGCCCAAAATAAGGGTTGCACCCTTTCGGTCAAGAATCCTGCCAATTTTATGAAGGACATCATCCGTGGCAAAGGTGCTTCCGGAATGTGGCCGCAACCATTAAAGGATTTTCGAATCGGTGGGCGTCAGGTTACGGGCGATGGTAATGTATTCGAATTTGTACCGTATGCGGACGATCAGATCGAAGCGTTTCCCAGTCGCTTTGGGTATCGCGAAGGTGTTTGGCGCCATCAGCTTCAGAGCATTTCGATACCGCTCGCCACAAAAGCTCTTGGACGGGACGACGAGACCTACCTCATTCAAGTCGCGGTTAAACTGGCCATTGTAGAGACTCACTTGGCGCTACGTTCCCCGGTGAACGTTGTCGAAGTGAGCCATCTTCAAGTTGGTATCAAGCTTCGACTCTGCGAAGTTGACTCCCTGTATGCTGCCACTTACAGAGACTCCCAGGGACAGGAGCAGAGAATGGTGATTACTGTTGAGGCAAAAAAGCGCCGTCAGCGTATTTTGGAGGAACAAGTAGTTCAGCAGGTGCGTGCTGCGTTCAATGAAACGTCGGTTGATCTGGTGGTTCCGATTGCCATGACTGCCGGCGACACCGGCATTTATGTAGCGGAATTCAAGGCGGTGAAGCGCGCGGAATTAGCAGCGTTTGACATTCTTGAACTCGAAACTGAGGCTATTTACGAGCTGGTACCAGCCGTGCCCGGCGTATAGCATGGATAGGAGTTGGCCTCGCTACATCGTCCTTCGACCTCAAACCGACGAGAGCGTCGTGCACCGCGGCCCCCACATAACTCTCTCGCCAAATCACAAGCGACAAGGGGCTATGTAAATTACAAACACCGTGGGTCGGCGCCCGAGGCTTAACCTCATTACGCCGACGGGCGAGATCCGCACTGCGGCATTACGCGACCGGGAATGGCGTTGTTTTATTCCAAAGCTTGTTATTTCGTTCAGATCTTGGTCCGATCAGACGTCTAGAATCGTCTACAAAGGGCTCAGGCGACACACGTCCCGGGCCCCATCTCAGCTTCGATCTCGTGCTGTCTACGCTTTTTCGCTCCGCTCTTTCGATCACGTTTCTTAATGGGAACCGCGATCTTAAAATATGAAGACGCTTCCGACATATCCATCCGGACTAGCGCGGGTTCTCCGAGCGGTATTAACCGTTCCGGGCGTTCAGGTGCAATCCCGATGGCTTCAACGATCCGGCTTGCCACGGCTCGGGCTAAAGGAGGCGGCACCGAGTTGCCGATTTGCCGAGCACCGTGCCACTTCGTTTCGTGAAAACGAAACCAATCGGGAAATCCGTGCAAGCGCGCCATCTCCCGGACCGTGACGCACCGTGGATACTCATAGTGAACGGGTCGGGGGCTTGTGAATGCCCCGCGCGATGAATCGGTTCCGGCTCTTAGTGTGTTGCTCAACCCATCTGCTGGTAGCTTGTAGAATCGGGAGATCGGCTCGACTGCGCCCTGCGCGGTTGCAGCGAACCGCCGCCGGGAAATGCCTGAGTGTTCTGTTCTCAGGCTTGACGTCAGCAGCCTCCGTTTCCATTCCCTAACGTAACCGTGGTGCCACGCCGCATTTCCCAGGCAGCGCATACCGCGCGCGTACTCGCTGGGTGGCCCCCATTCCTTAGTAATGGTCTCGTCGGACGCGACGAGGGCTTCGAATTGCTCAGCGTCCGGCAGATCGGCCAAGGCATCCCGGCAGGACGGTCCCATCGGCAGGTCGCTCTTGCCTTTCGCATCCGCTGGCCGAAAGAGGGGCAACGGATATTCAGGTAGTGGGAGGCCATTTCTCGCGCCAATTAGGATCAGCCGCTCCCGATGTTGCGGGACGCCAAATTCTGCAGCGTCAAACACCTTCCACGGGAGACGAACCTGATAGCCAGACCGACCAAATTCGCCGATCAACTCCTCAAGGAAATCGCGGTGCTTGCCAACCGTCAGCCCCTTAACATTTTCGAAAAGAAAATACGAAGCGTCAAGATCGGCGACGATGCGCACGAATTCGCGAACGAGGGTATTGCGGGGATCGTCCAACGCTCGCTGGCCAATCATCGAGAATCCTTGGCAAGGCGCCCCGCCGAACACTACATCGACCGTTCGTCGTCCGATGCCTGCATTCCTGCGGAGCTCCGCTCCAGCTAAACCAGACACTGACCGCGGAAGAACGACGCAGTTCGGGAAGTTGAACTTGTGGATTGCGCAGTGTATCGGGTCGATCTCTACGGCGGCCACAACATCGAAACCTGCCTGCT
>JAOAPI010000144.1 GCA_025462865.1 Candidatus Sulfotelmatobacter sp.
CAGACTTTGCTGACTGCATCTGACTGGGAAGGGCCTCTAGATCAGATTCTGCTTTGTTGAGGGTCCGCTGCTTCTTTTGCCAGGAATCCCGCCGTTGTTCCGCAGCCCTTTTGCCTTCATCAAGCCCAGCCGTAGCGAGGCGCTTTGGTTGACGATTGACAACCTGATCGCAAACCGGGCACGATTCTCCCGTTTGCAAATGTTTGCGCAGGTCTGCGGCGGAATGCTTGCGAACTAGGTCCTCGTAAACCTCCTGTGCTTCCTCGCAAAGCTTCTTCGCCTGTCCTTCTTCGATCTGTAGCTTGTCGATTCTTTCTTTCAGTTCACCACTTTTCTCTTCGAGAGTGGTTTGCCTTTGTTGATCGGTTTTGAGCTGCTCCTGGAGCTCATCAATGCCTTTGATTTCTTCCGCCACCTGCTCCACCGCTTCAACTGCGCCGTACTTTTTCTTGACAGCCGCAAATTTGTCCTTCGCGGCGTCATAAGCAATGCTCGCAGCTCGACTTTTGCCTGCTCGTTCGTTCGCACTTTGCCTAGCCGGCTCCAACTTCTTTTCTAGCTTCTCCGACTCAGCAGACCTCGTATTCTTTTCCTCCACCTTTCGAGTACGCTCGCGCTCAGCCCTTTCCAGTTGTTGTGCAACCGGGCGCAGTGCAAGGAGCTTCTGGTGGATCTCTTCTTTGTAAGGTACTTGTTTCAGCTCCCGTTCTAGCTGTTCAAGATTTGTCTCCTGGCGCTCAAGCTCCCCAGCCACCGTCTTTTGTGCCTTCTGCTCATCAAGAACTTGCCGTTCGGCATTATCATGTTGCGCCTGCGAGTTGACGGCTAGCACACGTTTCTGACGCAGTTCAATGGAGGGTGTTCGCAGCTCATCAACGCGCATTATTTGTGCATTCACTACGTCCGCCTTTTCATTCAGCCCCTTGAGCTCCTGTAGTAGCACTAGGCGGTTTTCTGCGGTTGCGTCGAAATACTCACGCTGCAGCTGATCGTTGATAATGCCCCGCGCAGTTTCCTTTTCCTTATGCCGAGCATTGGCTCGCTGCATCATGTCCCTGTAAACGCCAAGGCTCAACAGGACTTCGAGGATCTTGCGCCTGTCTGCCGACTCCCCTCTCAAGAATTCATCAAATTGACCTTGTGGCAGTACAACGGCCTTGGTAAACGCATCAAAATCAAGGCCGACGATTCGTGCAACCTGTGCTGCAATTTCGCGGGCACCTCCTTCGACCGGGTGCTCCCCATCTTTCCCCAAGATTTCGAACCGAACGGATGCAGGGCCGCTCCGCTTTAGTACCCTGGCAATACGGTATTGTTTCCCTCCACACTCGAACTCCAACTTCACTGATAATCGCGGTGCGCCTTGTGTGATTAATTCATTAAGGTTCTTCGCTCCCAAGCGCGAGGTCTGGCCGTAGAGAGCGTACGTGATGGCGTCGATGATCGACGTTTTCCCCGATCCTGTCGCTCCAGTAATTGCGAATAAGTCAAGGTCGGTAAAGTCGATTTCCGCCCGCTGACGGAAGCTGGTAAAGCCCTCCATCGTCAGCTTATTCGGCCGCATGGATCGCCTCCTCATACAGCTCGCTGAATACACGCAATAGATCCGGAGATGCTTCACCGCCATGCTGGCGACGACAGAAGTCTTGAAACAATTCCAATGGTTTTGCCTGTGCACGAGATCCAGGAGTTTGGGTCTCACTGATAATTGAACTCTTCGTACGGACGTAGATCGCGTTAGGAAGGCAAGCGCGCACACGTTCCGCCAGCCCTGGAACCGGACCGTCGGTAATCACGGTGACGCGCAGGTAATCGTCGCCGAATTCACTGGCCCTGGCTTCGATATCATCGATCTTGCCTTCGAGATCGCGCAGGTTTTTCCCGGCACTCAACGAGATGCTGTCAATGTGGATAGGGCGACCTGCTTTTGCGTCCAGCAAAATCACTCGCTTACGCTGGCCTTGCTCACCGAAATCGAGCTGCAGCGGTGCGCCAGCGTAGTGACACGGAACTGGAGATGTCACGATCTCTTGGGGGCGATGCAAGTGACCAAGGGCAATATATTGCGCAGAAGTTGGAAATCGAGCTGGGCTAATAGCGTATGGAAGAGCTGTGTGAAATGTCCACTCGCTGCCGCTGGTTTCTGCACCGAAGGCAAAGAGGTGAGCCATCATGATGTTGATCGTATCCGCAGAAAAGGCACGTGACAGAAGGTCCATCATCGCGCAGACATTCTCGGAGTATTCTCCATACCACTGCTGCTCAGGTCCCATGATTGCGCACGCGTCTACA
Source organism: Candidatus Sulfotelmatobacter sp. (assembly GCA_025462865.1). Taxonomy (GTDB): domain Bacteria; phylum Acidobacteriota; class Terriglobia; order Terriglobales; family Acidobacteriaceae; genus Sulfotelmatobacter. Next base: position 2,293 of record JAOAPI010000144.1, read on the forward strand.
ATCTGACGCTCACTAACGAACGGAAGGACAGCAATCCGAGCGAGTTCACCTCCCGCCGCAAACTCAATAACGCCGCCGTCGTCCGCACGAGCTGGCTCCGGACGAATGAGAATTCGCAAGGGATCAAGAAGCCGGCGCAATGCTCCAAGACGTTTGGGATGGTCGTGATTGCCACCGATGATGACAGCAGCGATACCCCTTTTGACTAGGTCGGCAAAGAACGAAAAGACAATCTTCTCCGCTTCAGCGGATGGCGCTCGACTGTCAAACACATCCCCCGAGACAAGGACGCAATCCACGCGGTTGTGAGCAGCAATCTCAGTGATTTCCGCTAAGACCGCTTCCTGTTCGGTCAGTCGGCTAACGGCAAAGGGTTTTCCGATGTGCCAATCAGAAGTATGGAGTAATCGCATAGCTGATTCCTATGATCGGAACTTCCCGAACGGGTCTGCAAGTCCCGACTCAGCGGCCTCACTCGGGCGTGTTGCCCATGCGGGGAAGGGGAATTGGACCAGCAAGGGTATTGGAATTTCAGGTTGCGACACGATCACCGAACCGGGCTTTAAGATTCCAGCACGAGCCCGGCTCACAGCAGGTAAGAAACTGTATTCGTGGTGTTGAGCCTCTGCCAGATCCAGTCGACCCACAACACGGAACGCGCAATTTCCGACCACTCGTGGTTCAATTTGGCTTGCGGTCTGCTGTGCACCAATCAAAATCACACCTAAGCTGCGACCGCGTTCCGACATGTCGAGAATGACATCTTTAATAGGGCTCCAGCCTTCTCGCGGTGCGTACTTGTTCAATTCATCAAGTACTACGAATACCAGCGGCCGTGCCGATCCGGAAGCTTCCTTTTCCTCAAACATTCGCTTCAGAACAACCCCAATCACAAATCGCTTGGCGCGATCATGGAGATTGTGGATATCGATTACGGTCACTTGTTCACGATGCCAATCGATGCGGTGCGCATCGCCCTGGAGCTTTCCTCGGATGAGATGGCCCACCCGGTACGACGCTGCTTCTAGGCGGCGTTGGAACGCAGCGCGAGTACCCGGTGCAGCCGTGCCCGCCCAGCTGTCCAGGTTAAGTTCGATCAGTTCGACCAACTCCTTGAAGGTTGCGATGCTACTAACGTCCTCATTTGCTAACTGGGCTTCCACTCGATCAATGACGGCAGCCAGATGACTTGTCTCTTGGTCTGCGTCTGCGAACAAGAAGCGCAGGAACCGTTCACGGCAAAACTCCTCGACGGACCAGCAATACGCTGTTACTCCTTGCGAGCGAGTTCCAACATCAGGTAGGAGCACCGTCTCGCCACGACGCACGGGAGCGAATATACCGACGCTCTCGAACGGCCCTGCAGTCAAGCCGAGCGTCTCGTACCTAGCCGCCGTTTCCGACTTCAACTCCCGATTCGGTTTGTCTAAGAACAACAAGTCTTCGCCCTTAACATTAAAGATGACTGCACGGGTGTTGGCACCTTCAGCTCCCAGCAGGTTCGAATGGAAAATTCCGTAGAGCAGAAAAGTGGCGTATGTGGTTTTCGTAGCAACACCCGAAATTCCTGAGATGTTCACATGGGCTCCACGAGTGCCGTCAAGAAACTCAAAATTACCGTGAATAACTTCTCCATCGCGAGAAGTTCCGAGCGGAAACCGCTTCTTCATTGAATCAAAGAACAGGGCTTGGTCGCGTTGAGCACCTTCTGCCTTGCAAACGGCAGCGCCTGGCAACGGCGGCACAAATACCTCTGGTTCCACGCGGGTCACCATTACGTGGGCCTTCACTGCGTGGTTCAATGGCAAGATGCCTTGATGAGCCAGAAACACGTCACTCTCAAGCTTCGCGCCTTCGTGCCGAGCGATTACGGTATCGACCACGCCGTAAATCGAGACATTGCGGGAATCTCGCAGGCTGCGTTCGACGGCGACAACGTCATCGAGCTGTACCAAGTTGTCATCGGGTACCGCGAACCAGTAGTCCAGCGGCTGCGCGTCGACTGTGCCCAGAACTTTTCCGATCTCCTTCAAATCATCACCCCTTCGTAGATTCTCTTTTCGATTGCACGACGAATCGTGATTGAGTCACCCAAACGATGCCGAAGCTGCTCTTCGAGCGCCCCAACGGGCACGAGATTCTGTGGTGCACGTGGATCGCGTACAGCGGTCGACGCAAAGTCAGGCAGCCGGATTGCAGCGAAGTTCGCGATCTCACTTGCCTGTTGCAACCCAAGAGCTGCACGAACTTCAAGCCGGATTATCCCAGCCAGGCTATGTTCCATAGCGCGAGGCTTTGCCAGACGCTGAAACCAAGAGTACCGGTCGTATTTTCCGTCACGAATCGAGAAAAGAGGTGTGCGCTCGCCGGGAGCGAGCTGCCCTACTAGAGCGAAGTGCGCGGCGTCGAGATAAGGGAGGAAGATGCGTTTGATGACGCCGACGAGCGCATCTGTCGCGGAGGTGAAGTAGTTGAGCGGGCCATCAGCGAAAACACAAGTGCCCGGCCTGAGTAGGCTTGCTCCCAATGCGGCCTCGCCAGTGCGCATCAGGTTCTGCAAGGAATTCATCAGCTCATCCTGAGTGTCGCCTGCGCATGAGACGCCTTCGAATTCGATGATTTGCGTTCCGGCAGGGATACTTTCTGCCTTCTGCCGACCGGCGCAGAGGATGAGATATCGGCGGATGTCGATGCCCTCAAAGTTCGCTTGTCCTCCCTCATTCACGACGCATCCAGCCCCGGCACTGGAAAACAGTCCGTGAATCAGCCTCCCGTTCTCATCTTGAGCTAAAACACGAGCTTCGATGCGACGTACGCCGTCGACGAAGCAGATCCGACTGAACGGGATGATCGCCGTCGACCGGATTGCTTTCCAGACAGTCGTTTCAACAGACGGATCAGTCTCGCCCGTCGCAGCCATATCCGGACCGCCGGTCTGAATCGGCGCCTCGTAGTCCGGCGACCAAGGATCGAGAAGCAACTTAGTCTGCATTAAGGTTGTATAGCACTTAGCTTGCTAGCCATCGGGCATATGCTCGAACGTCGATCATCGGGACCGTCGCACTGGCCTGTAAACGGGCTATCAACTCAAGGAGGAACGCCGTAGCAGGCTTTCCCTCCGGGGTAATGGTATAGCAACCCTCTGCGTCGCAGCCAAAAGTTCCATGTGCAGCCACACAACCAATATCTAGCCGTTCATCCAAATCGCCTTTGAGAGCTTCCTTAAGAGGCTCACCGAGGGCAGGTTTCCAGTCACTCTCGAATGTCAATAGTCCACCGAAGATGTACGGCAACGGTTTGGGCGGATAAGTGCCTCCTGCGTGCGGAATGGGAAGACTTGTCCGATAGAGACGGCGAACACTCGCTACCTTCTTACGCGCATATGCAACTTGGCCTGCATCAATAATCTGCTTTGCCTCGAACACTGCATAAACACTTTCAGCCGGAATAATGACTTGGCCCTCGTAGCTGAAGATAAAAGGCGAATACTGTCTGTCAAATACAACAACGTCAATTTGTTCACTGAAGACACCATTGCTGTCCACAACATGCGCGGTCTCGGCGTGATAGCGTCGGGGAAGGTACGTTTGCAGTAGTTCAAGCCAGACATGCTCGCTTGCGCTGCCCTTCGTGCCAGGATGGTCGAGGCTCTTGCGAACGGTTTGCAACCGATGTTGAATATCCTCATGCAGACCCGCTAGTAACAGAGGAAGGGACCATTCACTCATGTTCGTTTCTCCTCAAAAGGTGGGGTAGGCTTCATCTCACGCGCAATCTCCAATGCGCGGGCCGCATCTATGGGCCGGGAGGGATAAGCGTCAAGCACGATAGCTGGCACGAGGCGCTGAGTCAGGTCCGAAAACGTGAAGCCGTATTGATTGCTCTTTTCGGGTCCTGTTGCTGCAACCAGCGCATCAATTTGCGATTTCGAGAACCCAAGACGTTCAAATGCCGCACCTAGCACATCACGCCGCTGAGCGTCGCCCGGTCGATCGAACGTTAGAATGTCGGCGGCACGCCTTCTGACGGCAGGATCAAGCGCGCCGATCCGGTTCGTACACATGATGACCGCGGCGGGTAATCGTCCATTGCCAAGACGGTCAATCCCACGGATGAAGGCATTCACGCCCGCCCGATCCTCGTGGTGCATTTGGGCCGCTTCCCGCGATTGCGCAAGCGCGTCAGCTTCATCGACGAGCAGAATCACGGCGCCACGGGCGGCACCCGAGCTGGCCTACAGCTTGGTTGCTTCAGCAACCGTATGATCAAACGCCGCAGAAAGTAATTGTGTCATCTCACCAACGCGGCCTTGGCCTCTTGTTGACAAGCTAAGTGGGAACAGTGTGATTCCGATCTTTTCTTGCCGCGCAACGGCATCGCCAATCGTTTCCGCAAGTTCAGTTTTCCCAGAACCAACATCTCCGGCCAGTACGACAAGCGGAGGGCGGCGCAAAACGGTATTGAGCAGTCCGTCCGCTCCGACGTGATGTTTGCGCGCCCATGCCTCCAAACCGGCTGGATTCACCAATAAGCTAAGGATCTTGGTAAGGCGAACTTTTTGACCGTCGAGGCCTACAAGCCGCGCCAACCGTTCCTGAGGCCCGAAATCCGGATACGTGATCCGTCGTTCAAATAACTCGTCAAGAGCAGGCTTAGCGCTCATCAATAACTCCTCACGCTGGCGCGATTTAGTGCCCGCCCGCCAGACGAATAGACTCGGTCATCGACGAGGTAGCCACTAACGGCCGGTTCGATCGCGCCAGTGCGAAAGAACGGCATACGTTGCTTGAAGGCGTCTTGTTCGGCGGCACTCAGTGCTTTCCAAGTTGAACTGTACGTCAGATAGTTGTAGAAGCTTGCGCCGTCAATGTTTGCGCCAGGCTTTACGGAGCCGGGGTCGTCGTCATTGGCCGACGCGCCGGCAAGATCGCGGGCGGTGTACCGTAGCGTCGGTGGAATCCACTGATCGTTGCGCCGGAACCCGACCGTCAGGGTGCCGAGATAGCCAGCTTTCAGTAGCTCAACCACCTCGGCCTCATAGTCTGCAATCTCATTGTCGTTTGGAGCGCTATAAAAGCGCTGCATCCGCTTGAGATCCGTGGCGACCTTCGCTGCCATGTATTTGGCGTGGGTCAATGTAAATGTCGTGGTTTCGGTAACCGTAAAACTGTTGCTCATAGTATTTCTCACGCCTGAAAGGATGAACCAAACACCTTCTGCCAGTAATACACAGTCTTTTCTTTAGTTGTAGCTGCGAGCGCCGAGTCAACAGCGTCGCCTGCTTCGAGAGCGGCGTCGACAATAGCATCCGCTTGAGCCTCAGAGTAAAGGCGGCTGACGTTGTTCTTTGCGTTTACTGGATCGATTATCTGGACGGGTCCAGAGAACGTTCCGACAGTCGAAGGCGCGTAACAGTCATCAAACACGATCCTCTCCCACATGTTGCTGCGAGCGACGTAGGTGAAGAAATGCTGCAATGCCTCCGGATAATCTGAAAAATCGAGCCCCTGATCACAAAGATGCGACAGGATCAATTCGATCATGAAAGACTTGAAGCGAAAGTCCTCGCGCTCACTCTTCGCGATTCTTGCCCAGAATTTTACGAGCCGGACGACTTGGGCGAAGTGATCTTGTTGAGCCTGCTTTCGTTTTCTGATGAATTCAAGATGCAGCGGAATGTTCGTTTCGAGAAACGACCCATCCTCCTGGCTGACCAGATCGCCGTACCAGTCTGAATTGCCTTTGTAGAGAATTGGCACCACGTCCACATCCAGGCCGCTGCCGCGAAACGATACGGTCACACTGTAGGTCTGAGGCTTGACTTGATCGGAGCTGAAGTTCGGGAAGGCTTTGCGCAGCCGCTCTGCCAGATAGTTTAGGAGGCTTCTGACATCGTGCGGTGCATCCGCCCCGCTGATGTAACAAGCAACATCGATGTCGTTCAAAGAGCGCAGAGCTGTACCTTTGGCCAAGCTGCCCGCCACGAGCATTTTCTTCAGTGTGAAATCCGGGTGTTCGGCGAGATAGCCATCGAGCTTTTCGCGTAGGCGTCGAGCCTGCGCGCGGTATTCATCCGCCTTGTCCTTCGGCAGGTTCACCTTGTCCTGAGCGAATTGTGCAATATCATTATGATTTACGTGTTGCCGTCCCATTTTCTTCATCTCCTTAAGACTGACACTGATTCAGAGACAAAAGGTTGTTGTTCCAATCTCCGTCGGCGTGGGTTTGGATATAGGGCGCCCTGCCCGACGGGCGGACAACGGCCACATCCGACCGTTTTCCGTTGTATGGATCGAGGACATAAAATGTGTTGGTCTTTGCCTCAATACTGGCTATAACCTCCTCGCGCGTCCATTTCCAGTTTCCCGCAGGATTTCCAACATGCGTAATGTGCTCGTGAGAACTACGCGGGTGAGGCTCCGTAATGCAGGTGATTTGAACATCAGCCATATCCGATTTCCTTTCCTGGGCTGCCACAGCCGCTTCATTAGAATAATACCACGATCAGCCGATTTGAGTATTAACTAACGTAAAAAAAAGAGCGTATCAAAATATTTCCGCTGTTCGAGCGCCCGAGTCGGCCAGGATGCCCTTCTTGAGTAATCGGATACGCGCCGCATCCTTCGACGTTTGAAACTCGGTAGAGACCCGTACAACAAGCTTTTGCCCGGCATCTGTATCAAGAGCGAGATTGCTGTATTCAAGATCGTTCTCGGCTCGAAATGCCTGCACCGTGGCGATCAGGGCACCAATTGGGATCAGGATGGCCCCACAGGCATATCCAGCCTGCCATTCCATCCAATCCGTCTCGGCCGCATTGACGATGCTTGCGCGGTTACACTTGTTGACTTGGCCCTTCGGTTCCGTCGGAAACAGCGATCCGGATTGCGCCTGCGTGTCAAACATGAATTGGTGAAAGTAAACGTGCCCAAACTCATGGGTTAACGTCGTCCGCAGCCGGTTCTCCATATTGGGCGCGCCGAGGCTATTCGCAATGCTCACCAAAGGCCGTCTGCCCGGTCTGAATTCTGTAACACCTTCCACCTCGCCTTCCTCATGAGAAAGGTCAGCACAGGAATCCAGATCTGCCCTTTCCTCAATCAGTATGGTAAGGTCGTCCGTTCGGATCGGAAATTCTACCTTCCCGTACTTTTTGCTTAGGAACTTACGAACGAGGCGTTCGCACTGGGCGTCGATTTCCTCTGGCTGCAAGTGCGGACGCCGTGCGAATCTGCCTGTTTTATCCTGAATCCATTTCATGGCTATTTTTTCACCGCTTTCCGAAAGGCTTTGAATGCTTCTTCAACACGCCCAGGTTGACTGGTCGCCATTTTCATCAAGTCGTTCGAAATCGTTCCAGCCGCCAAGCACAATAGATCCTTCGATACCTTTAACGCGTCTGCGATCTGTCCGATCAAGAACTCAGACGGCGGGTTCCGCCGGTCCCGCTCAACATCGTTCAGATATTGTGCCGAAATCGGTTGCCCGTCTTCTTTCCTGACCCTGGAAGCCAGTTCTTTCTGGCTCATGCCGATCGCTCTCCGGGCCTCAGCGATCATCGTGCCAAATGTTTTCATGTCGTAATATTATGATCAGCTGATTTGGGAAGCAAGGGCTTTCGGTGCCGGCATGATTCGTGCTGGCTTTATTCCTGCTCCTTAGGGGCGCATGGAAACGGGCAAACTCCTCACCGGTCCAAGAAAACGTATGATGACTCTTGAAATGACGGCTGGGCCTAACACAAGCTCGCA
>JAOAPI010000154.1 GCA_025462865.1 Candidatus Sulfotelmatobacter sp.
TTCACCGTAGGTGTCCAGTTGGTGCTGCTCTCTCGCGAGATTGCCGGTTCGCACCGGCCGCGAATCCTGATACCCGGATAGATGGGGAATCTCGCGCTCCTTTGGTGCGAGATTTCCAAAGAGGTCATACATCACCATGAGCTTTGGCTGCGTGAGCCGTGTCGCATGCAACATCCATTCCAGGAACGCTTCAGCCTCGTCGTCGTATCCCGTTCCACAGAGCGCTTGAACGTTGAAGGACGCATCCCGGAGCCAGCAATAGCGGTAATCCCAGTTCAGATCGCTCCCCACCTTTTCCGGCAACGAAGTAGTTACAGCCGCTACGAATGCCCCGGTAGGCGCATACTGTAGAAGCTTCAGCGTGAGGACGCTCCGTTGGACCGCAGATGCGTTTAGACCCCTGTAGGTGAAGCGCGACGACCAAGCCTCCCACCAGTCGAGAGTTCTTTTTAGGCTTGCCTCCGCAGATTCTAACGACGGAAGTACGGCTGGACCCTCAGTCGAAAACGTAAGTTGGAGGCAGGTACTTTCTCCCTCGCAGAGCAACGTCTCCGCGCGTCCGCCGCTCTCCGTAATGGTCCAATTGAGACTGCTTTGCAGTGTCAACAATCCGCACTTCAAGTTGGCCCGCAGTCCAAGGTGCTTCTTGTCAAGAATTTTGGGATGCCCAGTGCTGAATCCCTCCTTTGGAGTGAACGTTACTGCGAGATTCACGGTGCCTCGTTCACAGCGAGCGATACGCACAATCTGGTGTTCGGGAGAAAGATGATGAGTTCTGTAATGCTCACCAGCTACCGGCATGAAGTCGGTGACGACGACCTTACCGGACTCAACCTCGAACGTAGTTTCGAGAACGTTCGTCGGTCCAACATACCTGCGACTGGAGGTGTAGGGACTGTCGGGAGCGATGGCCCAGGTGCCTCCACTCTCGTTATCTAGCAATCGCGCGAAGATTGGCTCACTGCCAAAATTCGGCCAGCACAACCAGTCCATGGAACCTGAACTCGAAACAAGGGCCGCGGATCGACAGTCGCCGATAATTCCGTAGTCGCCGATGGAAGGATCTGGCGTCATTGTGATTCGATCCTCTTTCGGACAGTTCTTCGCATGAGTTCAACCGCAACGCCGTAGAAGCAGTGAGAGATGAATTCATTACTCTGTTCATGAAAAGACATGCCTGCCGGCCATGCGCACCACCCGATGAGGGGCAAGAACATCTCGTGAAGGAACAGCCAAAACATGATGCCGAATCCAAGCCCATAGCCGACCGTCGCCAACTGCGTTTTTTCAGCGAGTAGGGAATATGCGATGCCAGCGCCGGTTCCAAACACCCAATGCAAGATCATTTCGAAAATGTAGAGAGAAGAGTCGGAGATCTCATGGCCGGTGAAAGCGGAGAACATGATGGCGATGCCCCTGCCAAGTGGGGAAGGTGCCCAGGAGGTCGAGGTGGCGATATTAGTTCGCAGACTGTCTTGACGCCAGTTCCAACGAGGCCGCCAGCCAAGCCCGCAATCAAAGCCTTGCGCAGGCTAAATTGCGTGTTCCCGTGTTCCCGTGTTCCCGTGTTGATGGGTTGATGCGACCTGTCCAATCATCATGCCCCCAACCTCTTATGCTGATTCGGTTTGCGAGTGCTGTTCACAGAGTTCTCAGCAGGGGAAAGCGAGCGCATTCGAGGTACTGAAGCACGAGATGCGAACGCGAGCGTTCACGACTACCCTGGTACAAATTCGACCAGCGAATTGGTTGCGCAGTGAGCTCTAAGTCTAGTGACTGATCGTAACCTCCTTTTTCTGATATTCGGATGAATCAACTTCTTTCAAGAGAAAGGCAGCCACATCCACCCGCGAGATGCTGGTGAAGGGATGTATATATATATCCCCGCTACGGCACTCTCCGGTTTTTGGTCCGTTAGTAAGGCGGGCCGGCCTGACAATGGTCCAATTAAGTCCGCTCTCTTTAATAAGTTTTTCCTGCACCGGAAGGTCGGTAAACAGGTTTTTTAACAGCGTCCTAAGCAGCAACTTTTCCGGCCAAAATATTTTGGAGCTTATTGCAAAGGAGGTTACAAACAATAGACGTTCAACCCTGCCGTGCCGCATGGCGCCAATAATGTTGGGCACACTGCGAGAAATAATGTTGCTTGGTGTAAATAAAGCCCTCCTGGTGTCATTTCCCAAAACACTAATAACTGCATCAACTCCATTTAAGGCATTGGCGATGCTGTTGCCGTCCGAGAGGTCACCTTTAACAATCGTTAAATTCGGGTGGTTGGTTGTAAGCGAGCTCGGGTCACGGGCAAAAGCAGTGACTTGGCACCCTTGCTCTAAGCCTTGGGAAACCAAATACCTCCCCGTCCCGCCCGTAGCGCCAAAAATGAGGATGCGCATAAATTATGTTGTCCTAATCCTCAATTGCCAGAAGACTTCAAGTAAGCAATCAGATCGCGCCGTTGCTCTGCCTTCGCTACATGGAAGTACATATTGTTCATCTGCACTACTGCATCCGGATTTGCCAGCCACTTGTCCAGCGACTGCTCATCCCATTTCACCGCCGCCTTCTTCAGCGCGAAGGAGTAGATGAATCCAGGCGCCGTGCCACTCGCGCGGCCGAACACACCAGCCAGCTTGGGCCCCTCCCGGTGCTGCTCCAGCGTGTGACAGCCCGCGCAGCGGGATGCGAAGACCTGCTTCCCGCGTCCCGCGTCTCCAGGCCCTGCATCTTCCGGAGTCTTTTCCGACTCGCCGAGCTTGCTAGTTACATCTCCGTGCGCCCAGTCCCTCAAGACCCTTATATCCTCATCGGTTAAAGTCACATCAGCATGGGCCACCCGGTACTGCGCTGGGGGCATGACGTGCGCCTTGGCCACGCCACCAATTTCCGCGCGCAGCAGGAATATCTCTTCATCCGGTAGAGACTCCCACTGCGACAGGTTCATCTGTTCCTGAGCTTCGGTGATGTCTTTCTCCATCAACCATGACACCGGCGCGAAACGCCCATACCATGCCCAACGCGTTTGCGTGGAATGGCAATCCCCGCATTTTTGCCGCAGCACGGACCTCACTTCCACTGGCATCAAAGCATGTTCCAGCAACAGCGTCGACGGAGCGTCCGTCGCCACTGTCGTCGTCGCCCGGGGATTACCGAACGGATGCGCAAGGGCAAGAACAAGCGAAATCACCACCAATACTGCGAGGCCCGCTAGGCCAACGATGACGCGCCTCATGCTTTCACCGCCAGCGAAGAGTCAACGATGGCGAGAGGACTATTCTGCGTCACATAGTTCACCGTGGTTACTCCTAACACACTCTGCAGTTGTCCGGCCGGCACCACCATCGGCCCAGCATGCGGGGCCGAACCCGGCGCCGGTTGCGCAAACGCCGTGGACATCGCGGTATGGAAACTCACATTGCCTTCCACTTTCTGCACGATCTGATGAATGTGTCCGTTCAAAACTGTAACCGAGCCAAATCGCTTCAATAAGGAGAGTGCCTGCGCCCCGTCGTCCGTCCCCCAGCCCCACTGTGGGTAGATCGTCCAGAGAGGAATGTGCGCGAAAAGAACGATTGGTGTCGAAGAGGAAAGGTTGGAAACATCGTTCTTCATCCACTCAAGTTGTTGCGGCCCAAGATCTCCCAACGAATCCAGCATCAGGACGTTATTGAGGCCCATGAAGTGGACGCCCTTGTGGTCGAAGCTGTACCAACCGCCGCCCAGCGTTCCCTTGCCGAAATGCTCCCTGTACAAAGCACCACCGTCGATGGAAGTATCGTGCTCACCCGGCACATAGAACACACGATCCACCTTCGCGCCCTTGATCACCTGTTCCGCAGTGTCAAACTGAGCCGGCTTCGATATATGACTCACGTCGCCCGTGTGCAGGATCAAGTCGGCCTGCTGTTTCGACTGCGAGACGTTAATCTTGTCGATGGCGGCCTTCAGTGTCGCAGTCACGTCAATATTGGCAGGCTTGCTGAACCCGATGTGGCTGTCGCTGATCTGGACAAAGCTAAACGAACTCGCCTTCGCCGGACTGGGCGTTTCGGCAAAGAGTTGGGATGTGGGAACTCCGCCGCTGAAAGTCCACAGCAGTCCTGTGCCCGCCCACGCCATACAGCTCAGAAAGTCGCGGCGGTCGATACCGTCGGACGAGATAGAGCTTCGTTCTTCGTTATCGTTTCTACTTCTGTCATGAGCGCCCATAGCTGTTATTCCTTCCTTCGTTGTGATGAAATCACTCGGCTGAACTGATCCAGACTCCCCGTCCATCTGGAAGCCTTCGGCCACGTCCGTCCAGCCATCGCTTTGGCCTACATTGCGGTGCAACTCCAGGCGCGCCACAACGCGCTGCGTTCACCGCGGAAAATTGCCAAATGAGTTCCTGTGTTTGTCAGCGCACCGTTAGATCGAGCGACATGCCATGTGACTTGTGACCCGGCACCGGACAATACACTTCATATTTGCCAGCTTTCAGTTCCACAAGAAGCGTCTTGCTTTCACCAGGGTTCAGCTGGCCCACGCGCTTCTCGATCCCGTTTCCCTCGATCTCAAAGTTATGCACCTCCTTGCCGGTGTTGGTGACCTCAAAAGTCGTGCTGCCCGCCGGCACCGTCTTGGGCATGTCGATCTTGTACTCGGACAGCTTGACCTCGATTTTCGCGGCGGTGGAGATGGTTTGTGCGTTTGCCGCAGGAGTTAGACCGCAGGCAGCAGCGCAAACCAACAGGCTAATAGCAAAAACTCCGAACAGCTTTCTGTTCCTACATACACTAATTAACCGCATTTTGTTGATCTCCTCCCAGCCGGTCTCGGCTGGGCTTCTGTCTGCTGATACTGGATTGTGGGTGTTTGCGACCGCGACGGCCTCTCGAAAGGCTTGGCGCTTCTCAAAATTCCGATAACGCCTCATGTAGGGCCAGATGACATCGTTGTGCAATAAGCCCCCTCTCGCCCCAGCACAGCTATCCGGGGTGATGGAAGGTAGGCCGCTTAGGACCGGCGCCGAGCCTCATCCGCCTCCTCCGCCAGGCGGAACATTAGTCGCAGGAACTCTGGATTCTTCTGGCCGATGAACAGTCCGTCATCCACAAAGCTTTGGAGAGAGGCCACTGCTCCACCATTTTTGGTAGAGGTGGGACGAATGATCGCAACCGGCGGAAACTTCTTGTTGAGGAAGTGGGTTGGCTCGGGCATGATCAGGTTGGCCTGCAAGGTGTCGCCTTTCAGGGACTCCGGATTGGTCTCTCCCTGGGCGTTAGCAAGAGTTGTAAAGGTGACCGTTGCGCCCGTTCCACCGGGTCCATTGTCCACGTCGGTCAAAGGAAGCGCGTTGCCTGCCTTGTCCTGCCAGGTTTGAAAGTGCATGGTTTCGCTGGGGCCAATGCTGAGCAAGACCCGTAAGACTTCAAGATTCGTTACCTTTTGGGCCAGTGTTGGATAGAGGCTGGTACCGCCTTGCTCAATAAACGCGAAGTGGAACCCTGCCGTGAAGGCGATCGCCTGGAGGTGGTTGGTGATGCTTGCCGGGAGGTTGTCGCTAATGGAACTGCCGGCAGTATCGGCATCGGTTCTTGGGATAGCGGTATGTTGACCCACATTCAGACTGGGGACTGCTTGAGCGAACGGAGCACCTGGGTCGAAATCGGGGTTGGTAATGCTGCGGTAGACTGACCAGAAACTGGTGTCCACCGTCAGTTGCATGAGGTTTGTGAGCCGGTGTTTCCCGGTGGACCCTGTTGCCGTGCTGCCTGGGATCGTGGCAAAGGGGCTTAGGTCAACTGCCTCCGCGCCCTTCGATTCCAGGTAGGCTTTCAGGAAGGCGGCGTGACTGATTTCATCGTCGGTATTGTCGTGAATGTACTGGGCCATGTCGCCGTCGAGAATGGAGAGGGCGGCCGTGTAGAGCGGGTTTCCCCCATTGACCCCGGAGACTTCCTTGTCCTGGGTTCCTCCAAGCTCGGAGTATTGAATCCAGAGATCGGCTTCGATCTGCTCAAGAGCATTCAAGAACCTGAGAATCGCGATGTCGCCTCGTGTGAGGTCTCCATCTCTTTCCTGCTCCTGGCCAAAGGCAGATAACCCACCGCCCAATAGGCCTGCGCCCATAGTCGCTGCGCCTGCGGCCGTAATTCCAGTTTTCAAGAACGCGCGACGATTTGCGGATTTCTTGATCAGAGTTTCGGATTGTGCCATTTCACTCTCCTTTTTCGAGATCTTTTTGAGCGCCCGCAAAATCCCATGACGATTCGGCGAGTTCAGAACTCGCGCTCCGAGCAAGCCGATACAGCCTTTCAATGCCACGCTTCATCCTTTGGTCTCCCAATTAGTCCCGCACTCCTTCTTGTTGCGGAAGGTTTCAACTGACTATAGGGCAACGAAAGTCAAAGGCACGTCAAAACATCCATGGAGAGCTCTTGACTAATCCGATAGACATTCATCGGATCGCAGACGTGAGTTGATTCGTGGGAAGAAAGCTGCCATTTCATTCTGAACTGATGCCACCGTCATGAGGCACTTGGTACAGATCAAATCGTGGCTGCCATTTTTATTGTGTCTGTGGGGGAATTCTGCCTGAGAGAACATCGTGCGCCTCTTCGTTAGCTGCTAGATTTTTACCTAGTAGCAGAAGAGTACGGGTAACTCTTGGGCCTGACTTGGCGCTTTTGCTCAAGTTCTATGGGATTTCAAACTGAGACACTACACGATCGCGGGAGACGGTAAAACAAATCTTACGATCGTCCCCCCCATCGGATTGTTCTCCAGGCTGATCCGTCCACCATGGGCTTCGATAAACGCCTTGCAAATGGCAAGGCCGAGACCGAGACCACCGGATAAGCCCAGTTCCCCCACTCGATAGAATTTGTCGAAGATCCGGCTAAGGTCTTCCTCAGGAACACCAGGGCCTCTATCGACAACCAGAACCTCTAGTTGGTCATCAATGATCCGGCCGCGAACCTCAACAGGCCGGTCGGGTGGAGAATACTTGAACGCATTGCTAAATAGATTGATGAAGACATGAGTGATCAATCCAATATCCATGGGAACAAGGGGCAAGTCTTCAGGAACGTCGAAGGATATCTGTCTCTGACGTGCCGCCCCGCCCAACTCTTCCAGCGCAGCGCTCACGACGTCCAACAGGTCGTGTGGTTCCGTTTTTACATTCGACGCGCGCGTTTCTAGTCGCGTCATGCTCAACAGGTTATTGATTAGGCGATGCATCCGTCGCGCCTCTATGTCAGCGGTCTCCAGGAGTTGGCGCTCAGCCGCTTGGTTCAGCGCGCCATCGGAATTCAACAACCCACTCAACGATGCAGTGATAGCCGCAAGTGGCGCCCGGACGTCGTGCGAGATTGCACTGAGCACAGCGTTCTGCACTTTATCCGACTCCTCATGGAACCGTAGCCGGCGCACCTTCTGCTCCAGAAGTCCCCGCTCGATCGCGAGTGCGAACTGGCTAACGAAAGCGCTTAGAAGCTGACGCTGCACATTAGAGAACCAAGCCCCTGGCTTGACTTCGAGACCGAGCACCCCGATGACTTCCCCCCTCGCCTTAAGGGGCAGATAGTGAGCCTGCGCGCTAGACAGGATCTCGGTTGAGCGGCCAGCGTCTTGGCCATGTTCCCACGACCAGGTCGCGGCCGCGAGTTCTTCCTCGCTAAGGGCAAACTCTGCGCTACGAAAGCGCGGGGTAAGTCCACCATTCACTGGCAATAGGATGACGAATTGTCGCTTGAAGTGTGTTTCAATGTGACTTCCTACGACTTCAAGGACCTGATCGAAATCGCTCGTAACGGTCAGGGATGAACTGAACGAGACCAGCGCTGACAGGTTTCGATGCAGCAAGCGATTGTTGATTGCGAGCGATGCGATCTGCGCAGCTGCGAGGCTGTGATCGAGGTCGAAACTGGTAAATCCACCGCCATTTCGCTTGTTGTAGACCTCAAAAAAGGCGATCACGTCCTTTTGGCTATCGACGATCGGCACGGCCAGACCGGATTTCACGCCGAATCGCTTGCGCACTTCCGGAAGAATCACCTGGTCCTGTTCCGCATCATTCGTCAGATAGTAGGCCCCATGCTCAATGAGCCGACCAGCCCAGCCCACTCCGGGTGCGCAATGGTACGTCAGCGGTACAATCTCAGGTCCTTGAGAAAAGTGGCCGCTCGACATCCCTTGCGGGGTCCGCAGACCTGCACAACCACTCTCGGCTTCATTCAGTTCAAGAAGTTGTTCGACCAGCAGATCCAGCAAATCATCCAGATTCGACGCCGAGTTCAGCTCGGCGCTCATGCGAAGGAGGCACCTTAGAGAGTGCTCCGTCTTCTTCTGGCCCGTCGCGTCGCGTAGGATAGCCATACAACCCGGCAGGCCGTCTTTGTCCCGCCAGCTCGTCGCGGTGACCAGGTAATCAATCTGCTTCCCGTCCTTCCGCCGGAGCAGTATGTCGTAATCTTTGACCGAGCCATGTCGTTCGATATCGTTTTGGAACCGTCGAAGCTCCTCAGAACCTCCCCAGAAAAGCCGAGCGGCATCTAAACCAATGATCTCCTCTCGTGCATAACCAAGGAGATCGAGGCAAGCCTGGTTCGCGTCAAGAACCCCGGCCTCACCGGTGAGGATGGTAATCGCCTCTTGGCAGTCTTCGAAAAAAGTCTGATATCTCGCGATGGTCTCGCCGGAGCTGTCGTCCATAAGGTGTCCTCATCCAGCTGCGATGAAAATTATCAAGAATGCTACCCCGCCTTCGTCGGGTAGCCCGGCCTTTCGGTCCTCAGCCTATAACCCACACCCGGTTCCGTCACGATGTAGCGAGGTTTCATGGGATCAGGTTGCAATTTGCGGCGTAAATGGCTGAGGGTGACGCGCAGAAGATGCAGCACGTCCTGATATTGAGTGTGGCCCCAGAGTTCACGAATCAGTTGCTGATGCGTCCGAACTTTGCCGGCATGGTGGACCAGCACTTTTAGAAGGTCATACTCGGTCGCCGTCAGTTTCACTGCGGTTTCACCAACTAATACCTCTCTCCGGACCAAATCGATTTTTAGATCATTCACCGTAAAAACGTCATTCTGTGTTGCGCTGACGCTGCGCAAGGTAGCGCGCATGCGCGCCAGCAACTCCGGCATCGTAAAGGGTTTGGTGACGTAGTCATGCGCGCCAGTATCAAGGGACCTGACCTTTTCGGATTCTTCGTCACGAACCGAGATGACGATAATCGGCGCGATTGCCCACTCTCGTAGATGCCGTATGACTTCCTTGCCGTCCATATCGGGCAAGCCGAGATCGAGAAGAATCAAATCAGGCCGGACCAATGGAGCTCTCCGCACCGCCTCTTTTCCGTCGCGGACTTGATAAACTGTGTAGCCCGCTAGAGGCAGTACCGCACTGAGCGTCTGCTGGATTGCCTCTTCGTCGTCGACCAGAAGTACTCTGGGACCTTGCCGATCCATCAATCACGTCTTTCGAAATATGGTGCACACGATCCCACAATAGGAAAACAGTAGGAGAAGCTCTTTCGACCTGCAAATCCTCAAAGCCGTGAGGAAACGATCGAGAACTACGGCATGAAGTCAGAAGTCCTGTACGTATTCAAACTGGGTTGCGCAGAGATTATTCCCACCGCGGAGGAAAAAAGCTCTGGGAGGGACGAAATTGAGCAATCCCTGGCTAAAGAGCCGGCGGTAATCCCCTTGCCGATAACAACTATTCGCATACTGCCTCCTCACCTTCTCTACCATTTGCGCACTCAGTGCGATTTCTGTTATATTACACTCAGTGCGAATTTGCTAGCGTATTTTTCTTATCTGAATTTGGACAGGGCCGTCACGCCGGGTGCGCGTTTTACAATGGCGAGGAAAACACGATCAATCAGCATGAAGAGCACATGGATCAAGAACGAAGGCCATCGCGAGCGCAAGAAGCGCGAGACCCTGCAGCGTATTGCCGAAACTGGGCTTAAGCTCTTTATCGACAAAGGCTATGAGGGGACAACCCTGGAGGCGATCGCGGCGGCGGCTGGCATTGCGCGGCGAACGTTTTTCTACTACTTCAAGTCGAAAGACGAGATTCTGATGGCAACCATGGGGGGTGGAATGGTCGAGGCCCTTCGGCCCGCTCTCCTTGAACAGTCGAAAGATCAAGCGCCTCTCGACGCCGTGCGGAATTGTCTTCTGCGGCTCACCTCCCTTCACGAGACAAAAGAGTCAATCATCGTGGATGGTCTGTTGAGATCGACCGAGGCGCTGCGTGCCCGAAAACAGGCGATCTTCGCGGAGATGGAGCAAACCGTATTCGACACTTTGTGTGAATTGTGGCCACAGGCGAAGCACAGGGCTGGCCATCGGATTGTGGCGATGGTTTCTATTGGCGCGATGCGCGTCGCCATGGAAGCCTGGAGGAATGAGGGCGGCAAAAAGTCTCTGGCGAAATATCTGCGCGAAACCTTCGCCACACTCGAATCAGAGATCTGAAGAGTTCCGGGTCGAGAAAGTTGTGCATTGCCGCCCGCAGTTGGCGCCTTAATGCCCGTCGGCTAGGCTGGCTACAGTTCCAGCGTCAACCTCCGGATCACGGGCAAACCGCACCTTACCGGTTGTCTCCCGGTACGAATCGGTCGGGGGGCGGGGGCGGTTTATTGACGAGTTGCCGACCAACCCGGGAACCAGTCTCAGGAAGCCCGTGTTTTCCTGGATGATCTGAAAACAGATGCGTTGCTCCAGAGAGTATGTCCGTATCCTTAAGGCGATTCGCTGCGTAAAGGTAGATATGGATACTCCACGCGACATGAAAGCCTCCGGCCCCTTCGAAGCACGCTATCTGGCGTTCCTCGAAACAATCACTCAACTGCGCCCTCGCCTGCACCGTTACTGCTCGCGCATGACCAGAGCAGAAGGGCAATTCAAGGAGAAACGAAAATGCACATGAAAGACGCTATTAAATTTGCGCTGACCATTTCGAATGGATCGGTGTTGAGTGTAATCGACGAGATGAGCGACGCTGCAACGACGTTTCCGACGCCGAACGGCGGGTGCCACCCGCTCTGGGTCCTCGGTCATCTCACGTTGGTTGAGGGCATGATTCCAGCGGCACTCTTCGCGGAAAAAAACCCCGCGGCAGAGTGGCAACAGTACTTTGGAGAGAACTCGAAACCCGTCGCAGATGCCGGCGCATATCCACCCTTCGCTGAGGTTCGAGAGAAGTATCTTCAACTGCGCGAACGGAACCTGAACATTCTGGAGTCGCTGAGCGAGGCCGACCTCGACAAGCCCACTCTCGCGCCGCCCAAGGGACGGGAGCGAGAGTTCGCTACCTATGGGCAGAGCTTCCTTGTGCTGGCCCTGCACCAGACCATGCATCGCGGCAACTTGACTGACGCGCGGCGTGCCGTTGGTCGTACGGCGCTCGCAGCACGGGCCGCCTGAAGCTCGGCTAGTCCGGAGCCGCTGACGAGCTCAGGCCGCGACCTGAGCTCGTCGTCTCCGAATCCTCCTCAGCGACGGCCTGCGTACGTTCGTGGAAAGTAATTCGGTAAGGAGATCTGAAATGAAAAAAATTATGGCAGGGCTGGTACTGCTTTTTGTAAGTTTGCAAGCTGCCTCAGCGCATGGGCAGAGTCCCAAGTACCCTCCGTTCAGCGAATACATGATGGCGCGAGACGCTGAAATTGCGCTCGCCAAGAGCGCGGCTCCGGACTACGTTTCCGACCACGCGACGATAAAGGTCTTCACGGCGTCCGGATTTCAAACCGTGCACGAGGGGGACAACGGCTTTGTGTGCGTGGTCATGCGCGGGTTTACCGGAGCTCCGACGTACACTCCGGTCCAAGTCCGGGACTACATCAATTACGACGCAAAAACCCGGGCTCCCATTTGTCTCGACCCACTAGCCGCGCGAACCGTGCTGCCTTACTACGAACTTCGGACAAAGCTGGGGTTGGAAGGCAAGACAGCCGAGCAAATTGCCGAGGGCGTACAAGCCGCGTACGCCAAAGGCGAGATCCCCAAGCGCCCAGAAGTGTGTTTTGCCTACATGTGGTCGGCGGACCAAGTGCTTGGACCGACGGGCCACTGGCATCCGCATATAATGGTTTACCTTCCCGGCTACGAGACCCTGCTTGGCACCAAACATCCCCACAACCCTCTTCCATCCATCGGGGACGACGAGGGAACACCGTTTGCCGTGGGGGTTATCCCGGTGGACGACAGGCTGGCCACAAAAGCCCGCGCGAAATAGCACGGTAGCCGGCTCTCAGGAGATGCTTTCCAAACACTCAGGTAGTGGATTATGTCCGGATGGCCGACCAACCGGCCGGGACGATGGATTGGGTGATGTCTCGCTTCAACGAGTGACTTGGCCTGTATTCGCTATTCGAGCCGGAGCAGTGAGTATCCCTAGGCTTCCGCGCTTGGGCAGCTCTCGTTGCGCTCCTCCCTTTCCATTCCTGCTGCACGAGAAGGATTGAAGGGCAAATTACTCATTG
>JAOAPI010000177.1 GCA_025462865.1 Candidatus Sulfotelmatobacter sp.
AGTTCACTATTGCCAGAGCGGATGAAGATCAACCTGGACATCTGCCGCAACCTCATCTCGGAAGGTTTCCCAGCTATGAAGCGGCCGCAAACGAGGCGACGTACCTCAACCAGCTGAACGGCCTCGATCAGAAGACGGCCTTTGGTATTGTTGCTTCCACAATCCGCGAACAGCATCGGCGCGAGGCTTAGCCGGCAACGCAGTACTTCCTTCCCATTCCGCTTTGATTGGAAAACAGCCTCTTCTTCCATACCCGGTACGACGCAATCACAGAAACAGGAGAACTTAATGTCAACTCTCTACTCTTTATTGATAGAGACGCTGATCGGCTTGTTCAAGGACGCCGGATTCGAAATGCCGGAGGACATGAACGAAACCCAACGCGAAGAGTTCGCATTCCACGCGCTTGAGTATTGCAAGTTGCTGCCAAGCGACGAATACGAACGTCTTACCGCCGCAGCACACTCCGTAGTCAGTGCCTGGGAAACCAGTAAGCTCGCGGAATGTGTTCGTGGCTTAGATCAGGCGCTGAAAGCAACGGCCGGCGAGACCACTACCCCTCGGGTGTTCATCATTTGTCAGGGTGGGCTGGTTCAAGAGGTAGTCGGACTTTCGAAACAAGCTTATGAGATCTGCGACACCGACGCTTTTGAAGACACCAGCTCCGATGAAGCCAAGCGGTACTTCGAGAAGCTCAGCCCGGAGCTTCAGACATGGTTGCGGGCCAGTCACTGGCGGCAGGCTTTGCCGGTTTCCTTGCGAAATGACCCCATTGCGAGCGAGGGCAATATGAAAGATGAAGTAATTGAAGGCAGCCTCGATATTGGCTTGCTAGAAAAAGCCGACCGGGTTTTTGATAACGACAACGGGAGCGTGTTTGTCGAGCTTTTGCAGAACGCTCGACGGGCAGGAGCAAAGTCGGTTGCCGTCTCGATCCAAGAAACGGGCCGCACTCCCGGCGAGTGTCAGGTAACTGTTCACGACGATGGCGCCGGTATAGATAAATTCCAGAACCTGGTGACACTCGGAAAGAGCGGGTGGGACAACGATACAAAGAGAACCGAAGATCCCGCCGGCATGGGGTTTTTCGCGCTCTGCCTGTCGGGAGTAGAAGTCGCGAGTGGCCATCGCTCGGTGACGGTTACGAGGGAGGTCTTTCTCGGTAAAGCGAAGGCACAAACTCAAACCAGCGCTGCTTATGTGAGCGGTACACGTTTGCGCTTCGTACGCCAATCAGACAAAAGGGCCCTAGCCCGGACGCTTGAAGATGTAACTGAATTTTATCCTCTCGAAGTACGGCTCGATGGAGTCCTACTGCCAAGTCATGATTTCTTGGATGGTGCCATTCATCGAGAAATCATTGACGGTGTGGAGGTAGGATTCGCGACGGAATTCGTACATCCCACTACCTGCGTCGATGCCAACTGGAACTTTTACGGACTGACCATTCGGCATGCGTTTCCGGATATCTACGGGATCGTCCGTCAGAACGAGAACCGAGCTTTGGCGCTTCGTGCAAGGTTTAACGTTATAGAAACCGGTCGTATCACTCTCAAGCTGCCCGACCGAAGCAGCGTGGTGAAAGATGACTTCCTCAAGCAATTTGAGCAAAAGGCGTTAGCTGCTGCATATCGTTGCTTCCAAAAAGAGTCCTGTCACGTGCTTGCGTTCAAAAACTGGCAAGAAGCTCATGACCTTGGGATCGTCTTGCCTGAAGCAGCCAGCTTACTCGCCACGTGGGCCGCGCCGCCGGCGGACGACTCTGCGGAACCGCTTTTCGGCGACCGAGTAACCGGTGTTGTGCCGGATCTGAGACGAGCGATCATTGTGCAGTACGACTTGCCGAACGCACACACACTCCAGGGTGCGCTGCATTCCGGTGCAATACTTGAGAACGATCTCTACACCGAGGATCCTCGCTATTCCGGATATTCATGGTATGACGCGTTGCCTCGCCTGATCGATACCGCCATTCGCGTTGACGGGATGCCTTGGGACGAGTCCCCACAGTTCACATCAGAGAATCGCCCCTTCAAAATCGAGGTAGTTCTTACCCTATCGCAGCGGGGCCAAAGCGACCGTTTCGTTGCTTTACCGGCGCAAATTCACGTGGATTCCCAAGAGGTAAATTCCGCGAGCTTCGTGGCAGTGAAGCCAAGTCCATGGGACAAGGACAACAGTTCTGGTCCCTTTCCTTTGCGCGAATTCATCGTTTGGGCGACATTTCGCTCTTCTGATGACTGGGAGAACGACAGCTGGCAAACCCAACTTGACCAGTATCAAGAGCAGGTCGAGGAGGAACTCAATGAATATTTCCGAGGACCTCGCGCGAACCTGCTTGTCCTTCTTAAGAAACTGAGTTTAGATGCAAATGGTCTTGCGGGTCGCGCCGGTGTCACCGAAATGACTCTCCGGCGTGCTGCACCTAATTCCCACGAGTGGGACATCCAGCTCTCGGGTGCAAACGGCTTAATCGAATCGTAAAAAAGCCTATTGCTCTCTTAACGGGCGTGGCAGCTTCTCCATACGTCTGCGGTTGAAACCCAGAGAAGGAGGCCGTGTGACTTCGTCCATTGGACGATATCGAGTCGCTGATGGGACATCAGAGCCCTCGAACCAGAATGGCGGAAGGCTGTAGACACAGGCAGAAACTTGTGTTCTACGTCGATTAATGGCGATTGACGTCGACGTGTCATTCGGCTCTATAATCCGGCACATGAAGCGAGGGTTCGCGATTGTTGTCATCGCTGTGCTCGCCATTGGAACACTCTCATGCACTTCTTCAAAATCAACACCCGCCGCGACTCCCGCCGTTGCGAAACCAACCCTCCCCAAAGATGAGCAAGGAAACGATCTGCTCATGCCGGAAATTGTTCGCGCTGAGCAGGTACAGACCGACAATCACGGCGTGAAGACCATCACTGTCGGAAACGCGAACGGCGAGTATGTTCTCTCGTGCAACATGAAGGCGGACAATTGCATGACGCCGATGCCGGAAAAGGACTACTACGTGTTTAACAAGAAGACGAAGTGGAAGTTCTCCGGTTCAACTGGCTACGTCACATTGGCATGGTTGCAGGGTTGGTCAGTCTCGTACCCGAATGGAGAAAACATCGCGCTTATCCCATCTGCGGGCGGGGCGTCCGACGAGGTTGGAATGTATTGGCTCAATTCTTGGTCGGCTGAAGCGAAGACTGGAAAGCAATAACTGGAGCGACAATGAAGTACAAAGAACCCGTACTGTTCTGTGCAGGGTTGCAAGGGGTTGTTGAGATCGCGGCTTCGGGGGAACACTCCATCTGTTCTTAGTCGAGTGCCGATTGAATGTGCTACTCCGCGGCAACTTGACCTCGATATCGCTTTTGCTTGCGCGCGTACGCACAATCTGGCGACAACTCTGACAAGCTGTTCTTGTACAATCCTTATCCGCGAAATCTGAAAGGTAGGCGGATATGAACTGGAAGTTAATACTTCAACTCTCTTTGTTCGGGTTAGCGATGGGAATCGCGACAGTGTTTCTCATTCCTTCGAATATTGAGCCGGCTTTTTGGCTTGCCATCTTCTTAGTGTGTGCTTACTTTATTTCCCAACGGACAGGGAGGCCATTTTTCCACGGTCTCTTGCTCGGCCTCGCAAACTCGGTATGGATCACAGCTTCGCACATACTTTTCTTCGATCAGTACATTGCACACCATCCGCGAGAAGCGGCGATGATGAGTTCGATGCCATTGCCGGATTCTCCGAGACTGATGATGGCCCTTACAGGTCCGGTTGTGGGCCTCGTGTCCGGCGGAATCATCGGTCTAATCGCGATAGCCGCCCGCAAGTTATTAAAACGTCCCAGCCGCAACACTGCCTAATGGCTGTCTTGCCAGTCGCAATGCTGATGGATTGCCGCCGAGCGAAAATTCCAGAGCCCGGCAGGCTACGGAGCTTGCCGGGCCCATTTTAGAAGTTAGGCTTTGCGATGAAGCCGTGCATCACACCAGTGGAATCCGTGTAAACCCCAGCTATCCATCGCAAATCATTCAGCCCCATGGGATAGGTGGCCTTAGCAGTAGGATACGCAACCGAGATGAATCTGGGCTTGCGTTCCGTCGCGTCATTCGTGCCTTCGTTGGATTCGATGCGCTTGGCAAACCAGCCCTTCCCGCTCGCGAAGTAGCCAATGACATCTGAGTTGGAGTTCACAGCATTACAATTTGTATCTGTTGTCACCGGATAAAAATCATCAACGGTTGCACTTTTGAACCAGGCGCTAACGAAGTCGTGGTAGAAGTTTGTCCCGCTGAGAAAACCATTGTTGGAGATTCCGTTTACTGACCAGCAGCAAGTGCCGGAAACCGTGTCGCCTGGGTTCATGTTGCTGAAGGTTCCGTTTTGCCATACCCAACCACCGCTGCCCTGTGGATCGCCGAAAAACCAGAGTCCCCCAACAACAGTGAGGGCTTTATTCACCCCGAATGCCACGGTGTGCAAGTCAGAATTGCCCCCGGCACCCGGAGCATTGAGTAGCGTCACGACATTCGTATGCAACCAGAGAAATGCGTGTTCGCTTCCATCGTTGAGCTGGGTGACGCCCACAAGATCGCCGTAGTCGTTTACTCCCAGAATAGCGGTGCTGATTGAATTTGGAACCATGAGCTTAATGATTGTTCCGTTGACCATTTTGAAGCCTTGAACGGTGCAGTTCGGGAATTGAACTTCTCCCGTCGGTTCCTTGCAGGAATTGGTTGCGTAATAGAAGCCCACCACCTCACCGCTGTTGTTGATCCCACGCGCTTCGGTTGCAACAGCCCCGGGGACATTGATTGGAGCATAGGTAAAGGTTTGGGCTAATAAAGCTGAAGGTAGAGCTAGAACAACTGCGAGTACGAAACGGCGCATCTGTGATCTCCTGTCGAGGAGAGTGAATCTCTCCTGTCGAGCGAAATAGATGCGCAACTCAGGATGTAGTTGTCCTTGCGATTTGTCAAAACTCCCACCAGCAAGAGAAAGAACCGTATAGCTCCTAAGGCAGCTCGGGATTATGACGGAAGCTACATATATGAGATATAGCTTTAAGAAGTGGCGATCCTGAATTACAACCGCTACTTAAAGAGCTGGCGATCCAACCAGAGGGCGAATACGAGATCAGCGTGTGGGAGGACGACGGCGGAAGGTGCAGTAGATCATGGACTCCCGCGAATTTAAAACCCGTCATGCTGTCACGTGCAGCATCTGTGGGGTTGGGATTGGAGAAGCCTGCCGCGCCGGGATCCAAGCCTACGATCCGCGCCGCGTCGAGGAAGACCTTCGCCGCCCGCTGAATCGCGTCCACAATGAGCGCAGAGCAGCGTGGCAGGAATTGCGACGGAAACAGAAGGCTCAATAAAGAAACTCACCCGCTCTCAAATTGTCTCCACAAAAAAAAGAAATATCTGAATTGCTGAAAGCTAATTACGTATATGATATATAGCTTTTAGAATTTGTCACCGTAATGTAACGAATGTCCAGGAGATGTAACTATGTCCGCCAAACTGCCAAAACTTCCATATAAGCCTGTCGATTTTGTCCCCGCGGTACTGCCATTCACAATTGCCTTCCGCTTTGGCCGGTGGGTGGCGTGGGTGTTGGTCGGAAAGCGCAGAGCAGAGCGCAGCGCCCTCAATAAAGCACGCTAGTTTCACATCACCGAGTCCGATGAAGGTCCAGGTTTAATCGAGATATTTAGTCTCGCTCTCGGCGTGTCCGACGTCCTTCCCGCTGACGTACGCTGGTCGCCCAACTCAATAGATCATTTAGTGGCATGAAATTCAAAATACGTTCCGGCTGGATTTCCTCCAATAGCGCGGAGGCCAGTCCGAATTCGATGAATCTCAGCTGCAAGGGATCGTGTGAATCGGTGCCAAGCGAAATTCGGCAACCTGCCTTTTTGGCCAGTTTTACCAGGTCCAAACTCAAGTCTTGTCTGTCAGGGTAACTGTCTATCTCCACTGCCTTGTCAAGTTCAGCTGCAACGTCGAATACGCGTTGCCATTGAGCTTCGAGACCGGGACGGAAGTTATAAATCCGTCCGCGAGGATGCCCCAGGATCTGAATGGTTGGGTTTTTCAGAGCGGTGATGTAGCGAGCCGTTTGATCTTCTTTTCTGCGTAAAGCCGAGTGGAAACAACCAAGCACGACATCCAACCGTCGCAGGGATTTGTCATCCATGTCGCCTTTGCCGTGCGGATCGAGGTTTAGTTCAATCGAACGCAGCACACGAAACGAATTGCCGTTAGCTTTTAATTTCGCGTTGACATTGGCAATCTCTGTTTCTTGTTGGCGCAGCTGGTTTTCATCAATGCCTCCTGCGATCTTCAACCCCTTGGAGTGGTCGGTGATGGCAATGTATTCGTACCCTCTTTGAACGGCGGCGTTGGCCATCTCCTCGATCGTGCCGGAGCCGTCGCTCCAGACAGTATGCATCTGTAAATCGCCTTTCAACCTACTTCCCCAGGAGGGCTTCTTGACTAGGACCGAGCGAGCCTCGGGTAGAGTAAGGAAACTGCATCGTATCTTCGGAACATCAGGAACCAAGGGCGGAGCTTCGATCCACTCACGAATCAGCCTGCTCAGATGAGGACCAACTCCGGGCAATTCTGTCAGCGAACGCCTTTCCGCCAGTAAAATCGCGGCTTCTTCGGGCCAAAGGATTGCCTTACGCGACGCGCGACGGAGAGCCTTTTGGAGTGGCATTTTGGCGCCTTCAGCCGCAACTGCTAGCAGTTCGGCAATGGCGGAATTCGTCAGAAAACCATTTTCTACGACAGTGTGAATTTTATTTTTCGTCACTGGAGTTCACACGACAACCTGATTTGAGATGCAGAATCCCGGCGAGGTGAGTTGGACACACGAGTGAAGTTCTAGGCACCTGGCTCCAAACCTGCGGCATAATACACTTGGAATTCAGATTGTGTCCGGACTGGCCATTTTGATGAAGAAGTCCCTCAGGAAAAGGGTTACTCAGAAGCGGCAATCGAAGACTCAATCTGCCACTCCGACTCTGTTAAAGGGTTGGCAGCAAGTTGCAGCTTTTTTGGGCCAGCCGATCAATGTGGCCCAACGGTGGGAGAAAACTGGGATGCCCGTAAGCCGTAATGGCCGAGCTATCACCGCAACCCCAGACGAATTGAATCGTTGGCTTGGCCGCGAATCTGGTGAGCCCGTCCACGTGGCTACTGCCGATGCAGACCTTTCCGATGAATTGAAGCGCGGCCTGTCCTATGTCCGCCGTGAAACTCGATCCTCCCGCAGGCGATCATAAGGTCCACGAAGTACGCAAGCATTCCTGGAACACTTCTTACTACTTACCTGAATTATGTCCACCATTCCTCCCGTCAATGAAGACAATACGATTTCCGATGATGCGACCTGCCAGGAAGCGTCAATCTGGCCAAGCGTCATCTACGTCCCTTGCGGCGACCGCGCTGTTGCGATTGTGTATCAGCCCAAGGACCGTCGGTCGTATTACATGTGCGATTCTTGCACTGACCACAACGTGAAGAATCGCGGCGGTCAGCTGATCGCTCGCAAGCCTGCGTTATAACAAATCTTCTTGGCGCAGTTTCGAACTCCTTCCTACAGCAGTAGCAGATCCAGGACCTACGAAATGAAGAACAGTCCTCTCTCTGGCACTCTGCGAACCGATGGTTCCGATGAGCAATTGAAAGCCGCAGCAGCCGGTCTAACTGTGCGGGTCTACCGCTTGCAGGAACAGCTACGCAGACTGCCTCTTCACCCAAGTCAGCCATGGCTTCAGCGAGTGCGTGCCCACGACGTCGAGGAGTTGTTCAAAGCTGCGCGTCGCGATCGCTGCCTCCCTCGCGTGAATCCTTGGGCTGCATGCAGTTAACCCCCTCCCCCTTCGCCGGCAGTTGTGCGGTGATGCCTGGCGTGGATGGCTTGGCATCAGCGGTTGAGATGGCAAGCCTGCCACGGTGGGCATGAACCAGTTCAAAAACCGAACTTGCATAGCCACACCGTGGGAGAAGTTCCTGATGAAAAAAGCCAAACCGATCCAGCCCACTCTCGCGCCAGCGTTGGGCGGAAGCGACAAGACGCCACACAAAGTGTGGACGGGAATGCTGACCTTTGGGCTGATCTCAATGCCCGTTTGTTTGATGACAGCGGCCGCCGAGGAGAAGATCAGCTTTAACCAGCTCCATGAGAAGTGCAAAGGACGAATCAAACAACAACTGCATTGTCCGGCGTGCGAAGAAGTGGTTCCGAAGACGGGGCTATTGAAGGGATTCGAATTCGAGAAGGGGCAATATCTAGTCATCACCGAGAAGGAGCTCACTGAATCGGAGCCAGCGGCCGCAAAGGTTCTGGAGCTTTCGGCGTTCGTGCCTGCGAACCAGCTCGATCCGATCTTCTTCGAATCGTGCTATTACCTCGCGCCTTTGGAGGGTGGCCAGAAGCCGTACGCGCTTGTACGCGAAGCTATGCTCCAGAGCAATTTGGTAGGCATAGCTCGCATCGTCAAGAACAGCCGCGAGCACATCTGTGTCGTTCGGCCGTATGGATCAGGGTTGATCATCCACACTCTCTACTGGATTAACGAGGTGAGGGGCATGGCATACCCCGCGCTTCCGGAAACTACTGAATCCGAATTGACGATGGCCAGGCAGTTGATCCAAATGCTCGCCGCCGATTGGGACCCCTCTCTATACAAAGACAGCTACCGCGAAGCAGTCATGAACCTGATTGCCACGAAGCGAACCGGCGGGGAAGTCGTTCCGCACTCGCCTGCGATCACCGCTAACTCGAACGTCGTCGATTTCGCTGATGCGCTGAAGCAGTCCCTCGAAGCAATGAAGGCTAGGAAAGGAGCCGCATAAATCAATGCAGCCAGAGCTGCTTTCCCGGATACTACCAACCCCCGGCGAACTTTTGCCTGGACTCGCCGGTGCAGCGCGGTTTATCCTCGCCGACCGTTTCTGGGCACAGCAGAAATGGGACGGAGAGCGTCTTTTGGTTCGGCGCTCCGGGCGGCAGATCGAAGGCTGGAATAAAAAGGGGCAGACCACCGCGGTTGATCCTGCGTTGATGTCTGCCCTACTTTCCATTAGCGTTCATAACTTCATTCTCGATGGCGAGTACGAGCCCTCCGGATACAGGTGCTGGGACCTGTTGCAAGCAGGAGATGAAGATCTGAGGTCTTGGCCGTATCGGGACAGGTACGGCGTGTTGAAGGTCTTTGCGCCCTGTCCTCGGATCAGCGTGCTCCCAGTTTGGAGAACCAGCGCCGAGAAAGAACGCATAGTATTTGAGCTGCATTCAAAACGCGCTGAAGGTGTCGCTTTCAAAGACAGCTTGGCGCCTTATCGTCCTGGCCGCGCGGGTCAGCACTACAAACTCAAGTTCGTCAAAACCGCTACGGTGAGAATCCGCAGCATCGAGGATTCTCGTGACAGTGCGAGAATTGAGATGCTCGACGGGCTTGTTTGGCGCGACGTTTCAGGCATAAAAGTGCGTCAGGGAAGTGTCAAAGTTGGAGACTTCGTGGAAGTCAGATACTCGTCTGCCAGTGGAAACAAATGCATCCAGCAGCCGGTGTTTATTCGAACCCGCAACGATGTGTCCGATCAAGATTGCTCAGTTGAACAACTCGAATACTCCGGGCGATGGGCACCACTCAGGTAGATTAGGAGAGATGCCGAACCCCGTTAAGGATTTAAACTGACGCGGTAAAATTGGCGGCATGCAGAGACTCATGCATGTACAGGTTGATGCGCGATCGTCTTTCGCGAGGAGATAAAAGTCCCACGGACGTCCCCCTGACAATTCTCATAAGGTGCACAATTCAGCTTTTGGTCGACTCTTTTGAATAGATCGCCCGATGTCGGCTAATTTGTGAATTCTTCCTCGTCGACAGGTAGACTAGTTCATGCTCACCTCGTTACTAGTTCTGATCTCTTGTGTCGCCCCTATCACTGGCGCCGAGGTAAAAAAGTTCGACTTCTCGGATCTTCCTCCGGCGGTCAAGACTGTACGGTTGACAGACTTTTTTACGGAGATACAGCGCGAAAGCGCAGTACCGATCCGCTTTCTAAGGGCTGACCTCTCTCTCGCGAACCTTGCCGGACAAACATCTTTTTTCCCCACCGAAACGATTGTGAGGTACTCAGTTACCTCAGACGTTGAACTTGAGAATCTTTTGGCTCACGAACTTGGACACGTCTTTTTACATGTAAAGGGCCTATCAATGGACGTGCGAACTTCTGGTCTGAACGATGAATTTCTTAACGCTATTCGTGACGATATAAGTTCAGCGGTCGAAGATTATCTGATTGTCAAGATTATGTTGAAAAGAGGCTTCCGTCCGCAGCTTGTCTGGGAGAATCTCGCAAATAATCTACTGAATCCTCAATACATCCCGCCGAATATAGTTGCCGGCGACGGATTTCAGCGATTCGCCGGATTGAGGCTATTTTGCGTTCTCAATCAGAGAGGCTTGTTCGGAAACGAGGTAACTATAACGCGAGAGCAACTCGAAAAAGCGGCGATTGCGTTACAACCAAACATAGTACAGCACGAGCGCAATTACCAGGCGGATGTCGGGACTTTAGACTGTAATGATGCGCAATCGTGTTTTGTGAAGACCAAAAAACTTAGAGATGCCGTCGGGTTTCCTTCCGTCACTGTCCGAAATCCAAAAACCGGGATTTTTGAATAGACCGCCATTAGGCGCTGATACCGATCAGAATGTTCTGAGAGTCGTAACCAGAACTGAATTTGGCCCCGCGAGTACTGTTCCGACTTGCACCGGCCTCATCCCCGACGAGCTCAACGAAGCAACTTGCTGAAATATTCCACAAGAGCCATCGTGGCCCGCACCACGAATTCCGCGTCTGCTCTCTTGGCAGGAGGCGACGAGTTCGCGTGGGCGAGTTGACTGCCTACCTCCCAAATCATCCGCATCTGCTCACTCAGAAGTTTTGCCTGCCTATCGTCAATGTTGGGTAAATGATCACCGATGAAAGCGTCCACTTTTTCTCTGAACTTGGCTTGCTGAGGAACCGAGGATGGTTTCGAATCCATTATCACTTCCACTGCGCGGCGGCAATGCGTAACAGCTTTATCCCAATCACGTTCTAACAGATACCTCTTTGCATGCTGAATTTCTTCAACAGACTTAGGAAAATGGAACGCGACAACCCCGTGGCCGTATCGGACCTCCAAAAGTTCTAAACCTCCGTAACCCAGCCGCGGCAACAGATCCACCCATTGGGATCGCGGAATGTTAAATGCCAAATGATCTACACGTCCCAGCGAAAAAACTTGCGCTGTCACGTTGTTGTTGTGATGGATGGCCAATAAGGGGCGCAGTATCAGCGCGCACTGTAAATCACCTGTTCGCGCCTCTTCCATTTGGGTCAGAATTCGGAGGTCCAGTGGAATCTCGAATCGACAGTGGAACTTGTTGGCCGCGTGTGGATTTCCGGCCGTGAGACCAATCTCCTCTTGGAATCGTACGATCACTCGTTGGGCGGGAGAACAGAACTCTCCTGCAATTCTAAGCAGAGAGATCGGAACCGCCGCAGGAGGCTTTTTTTGATTGTCGAGGCAAGCATGGACTGTGATTTCTGTGGGAATTGTCAGAAACGGGAAGTGCGGATCGCCGTTTGGATAAATGGTACTCACATCCAACGCGATCTCCCCAAGAGTGACATTAGGGTTCAATATGATGTTAGCTTTTGGCATTGTTTTTAATTCGGCGAAATTTCCAAAGAAGACATTGTATGCCGTTGCAGAAAGGTCAGGAAAGCTGACGCGCGGGGGAGCACGAGGGAGGCCGAGAGCAGGCGGCTGAAACACAGGTGTATACAATGAACGGTTCTATGAAATCGCTCGAACCTGACATTTTTGATTCCTTTGAACTGCGTGGACGATGGTGGCTTCCCGAAAGACCCGATGACCGTGTGCATGGCACATTGTCATTTTCCTCGAATGGCATCAGGCTTCGACTTGATGAAACTTTCACTAATCCAGCTGTCAATCATCCCTTCTGGGCCGCTGGATTTAGACCCGAGTGCATCCTCGGCTTCACGGTTGAGGAAGAGTGTTGCACTCTTTACAAATCGTTTTGCTCTCGCATCGGCGCGACCCAAGAGTTCCTCGGGAACGCTTTACTCAGAGGGGAACACTTTGCGCACGCGTCCGACCTGCTGGTTACCGGCGCCCTGGTGGAGTTTACAAATTTGGTGGAGTGGGTTGATCTTACTCTGATAGCGCAGGAGCCCGGAGCAACTCCTGATCACTTTCGGTTACTTATCCCCACATCGACCAAGCGCTTATTTACGGTCCGCGAGACGTCACCATTTCGAGAACTGACGCTAATACTGGGATCTCAGATATCCTTGGCCGCAGAGGGGGTGTCGGCGGAAAGGCGCTCACACTTCGATTTACATTTTCTACATCCATTGCCGTTTCCAGAGGCGGAAGAGATAATCGGCCAACTTGGAATTCTTGTCTCAGTTCTTCAGGGGGAGAATGCGTACGCAAACCGCATAAGGTTTCGAATTGCCGGTCCAGAAGGCCGCGCTCGATCGCTCGAACTCTTTCGAGTTCCGAGAGGCAGCAAACCAGCCATCCGCTCTGCCCACGACATGACCATGAGCTTTACGCAACTCTCCGGAGATGCAGCCTGTGTCTTCGGTGCATGGTTTCTTAATGCTAATCAGCTCGATCCCGTATACGACCTGCTAGCCAGCTCCTTGAGCCCCAGCCGGCACAGCGTCCGAACTAGGTTCTTGCTGCTGGCGCAAGCAATTGAGAGCTTCCACCGAAGGGTACTCGGCGGCACCTATGTCAGCGTGGCGGCCTACCAGCCGGTCCACCAAGCAATTGCCGCCGCCATCCCTGGGAATTTAGAGTCGGCATTTCGGAGCAGGATCAAGGACTCATTGCGGTACGCATATCAGTACTCACTCCGCACGCGGCTGAAAGCGTTGCTCAAGACGTTGACCGTTGCTACGAAAGCCGTAATCATCCCAGGCAAGGAGGCTGACTTTGTGGACCTGGTGGTGAACGTCCGCAATTATTTGACGCACTACGATGAAAGTACGGCGTTATCTCTGGTACACGATGCAATTGGCATGCACAACTTAAACGAGCAGGTTAGAGCGCTTCTGACGATTCTTCTGCTCAGACAAATGGGGCTGTCCGAAGAAAAGGCCGCGGGAGCCGTCAACCAAAACTTCTACCTGCCTAACCGCTGATCGGTATGCAAAAGCATGTTCGGTTCGGTAGTTAAAGGAGGTGGAGGGCGTCTCGTTTTTTTTCGTCCTCATTTTTCGAGTGAACATGTCGTAGCCATTCCTCGGGCGAGAGAGAGCCCCTCTTTTTCTGCAGTGCTTCCCAGAAGGTGAGAGCGTCGCTCTTGTTCCAGAACAGTCCATGGGCAATCGAGTCCTGCTCCAGAGTGCCGTCGCCATGCGTAATCACCTGCCAAGTGCGAGGCCCGAGTCTGGCCTGCGGGTCGTCCGCCACATAGGTATGACCAGCCACCCAAGTATCTCTCGGATCGAACGGATTTGGCACAGCGCTCATTTCGGTCATATCTTTTTAGATGCCACGCGAGGCGATGGCGCGTGGCCGCGTGGCGGCGGATTAATTCTTATCTAATTTGTTCCTACTCAAGAGCGAAAGAAACATCATGAACAATAATCGTTTCGACCCCGAACTCCTCACAGAACCAACCGATGCACAGATAATCACGGAGTTCAATCTCGGTTACGACCCACGTCCAGGTCCGCTACTCACTGTCGCCGAGCTTGAGGATCTGAACGTGTTTACCGAAGGCTAGAGTTCAATCATTGATAAACGAACTTTGTGGGCTACTGAATCGCAATCGCAGCAACCCGGTTGTCCTTCGGAATAGTAGGTACTACTGTCGCGCCTGGCGACGCAGCACTCTGGTTGTTAGCGTCAGATGAGAGCCCGGCCGTGGGACTGGCACTGGTCTGAGCGTTTGGCACAACCTGAGCATTTGCGGGTTGGTCTGGCGACTTCGGTGGTTGGTACGAAATTGGGGAAAGCGTACCGTTTGAATTCAGCTTCATTAGAGGGAGCTCGATGAAAGCTGCTGCACTTGGATTGTCTGATGACGCAAGATAAAGAATTCCGCTTTGCTTCGTGGGCAGGGCCGCAGCTCCTTTGTCCACGGTACAAGCGGTCGTGCTAGGACACGAAATCTTGATACCTTTCGTAGAAGCACCGACTTCGAGGAACTGAAGCGATCTGGTGAAATTTTGGCCGCTCCACGACGTCGAATCGGGGCTGATGTAGGAGACCACTGGCGCAATTAGATCGTGGATGTTTAAGAGCTTCAATCTAGCGTCAGAACCGTCCACGGTCATGTCCATTGAGTCATACCACCTGAGAATGTCATTCTGAGCGATCGTAAATTTCGCTGAGAACACGCCCTTAGGTGAGTTGCTATTCTTTACTGCTAGCAATTTACTCGTGGTCTCGGCGCCGCGAGTATTGATATGTACGTATTGCGCCGCCAGTGGGTCAACGTTAACGACCCGGACCGTGAACTCCCAATCAGCAGGCCCGTCGCTCCATTGCGGATTGTCAACGCTCCATATGGTGGGCGGAGTACACGGATCGTCGCCGCACTCCGCAAGTTCAGTCCAACCTTCTACAGGAGTACCGCTATGTGCCATGTCTAAGATATGAAACTTCATGTGCTGAGTTGGTTGCGGTGGTATTTGAGTCGAGCCAACGCTCGCAATATAAGACCTGTTCTTCGTGACGCCCGCTCCTCCGACATTCCCAGTTGCAGTAATCGTGAATTTCACGAGTCCGTCAGTTTTAGGCGTCCCTGACAGAGCTCCCGCCGGCGTTAGAGTGATGCCGTCCGGCAGAGCACCGGAACTGAGCGCGTATATGGATGCAGCCGGATCCGATGGGTCGGTTATGAACGCCGTTGAGCTCGTACCTTTGTTACCTAAGCTCAGTGCTTGAAACGCTGGTCCAAGATTGCACACTAGGCGCGCTCCGGAAGACGATGTTGGATCACATTGGAGTCTTTCCTGCCTGTCGCTGCCGTCGAGTACAGCGTAGACTTCAGAATTTGTGCCCCAGATCTGTTCCTCGGAACTTGTCACGAGCTGAACTGAGGCCGGGTTTGCCGCTGAGGAAGTACTAAGAACTGGCGCTGTTCCTCTGACAGTGAAGATGACCTTGTATTCGTTTTTAGAATCGGGCTGCCAACGAGCCGCATTGATTCGAACAAAGGTCGTTTGCTTGTACGCGATAGAAGGTAGGGCACAAGGAACTTGGTTGCAATGGAATGGCTTGCCTGAAACGGTCACCTTTGTGGCGTCCATAGATACAGATGGGCCCACGGCAATAGGGGCTTGAGAAGGAGGAACGATCATGATCGTCGGAAAAGACTGCCCGAATTGACCACCGTCTAGATTGACAATAATCGACTTGGCCGACGTTGGCATCCATGTGTTGACGTTTGTGAGAGAGTTTGTTTCGAGTAATCCGGGCGCTGTTGTGAGCGAGACCGCTCTACCGAAAGTGTCTCGAGCGCGCTTGATCAACACCCCATTCGCATACACCAGGATTTGTGGATCAAGGTTTTGCGAAAAGCGCAAAACCAGGCTAACCAGGACTGGATTTGTGGGCGAATACTTGGCTGGATCGTATGCCGTCCGATTGAAGTCGATACCTTCCAAAATCTGACTCGGAGGATCTGGTCGGCCCGTGCTCATTGTGGTGTTCACCATGGAGAAGTTTCCGGTTAGCGCCGCCTTGGCCGCTCCTGACGCTTCACTATCGGCCCTGGGAGTGTGCTTCGGTTTGGCCCACCATACCTTGTCGAATGAAACAATGGGACTGTTGCAGCCGATAGGAACGCGAATTAACGCAAATGTTTTCTTGATGTCCGAAGAAATAATCTTGTCTCCAAGTGGTATTCCAAATTTCCATCCGAAATGACTTTGCCCAACACCGTACCCCGTGATGTAAGACGATTGCCCCAACAATTGCGTCATCTGCAGGTGCTCGCGGTTATAACTCGCATTCACTCCGAACCCCAGGAAGGAAAGAACGGCGCCAAGATTAAAGGCCTGATCTTTATAACGTGTATCCGTAATGTTTAATGCTGCCACTCTCGGAAACACATCGACGACGGTCGGACTCGCTGAGGTGTTATCAGGGCATGAAAGATCGTAAGTTGTGTCCAGCAGATGTTGCTGGTGAGCCTGTTTCGGAAATGTAGCCGTGCTGAATTCAATAAGATAAAGCCGATCGTCCGGACCGGCCGAGTCCGGCTGGGCCATTGCGCCTACAACGCGTGCCAACCGAGACCATAAAAGATCGACTTGATTGTCGAGCTGCTTAGTTGCCGGGAAGGTTGGCCCTCCAGAAACCGTTCCCGTTGATAACGTGGTTGCAGGCACTGCAGAGCTGAAGGCCGTCGTCGGATTAGCGATGCTACCCGTTGCAGGACTCGGCGTCCACGGCGTTGAAGGCGCTTTCACTAAGGCCATTTGGGCTGAGAGATTATTGATGTTGTCCGTAATTGCCTGCACCTTTTTCGTGGCAATGTCTTGAGCGGCAGTATCTTTGTTCGCCTGGGCGTTGGCCTGGTCCTCTTTCGCCTGATATAGCTGCTGTTGCGCGGAGAGCTGTTGCTGAAGGATGCTTTGCGACTGCTGCGCCAGGACCGATTGATAGCCAAGGTTCGCGACGGCCATCTGCGACGCAACAGAGTTCTGTACACCAGCTAGCTGCCCATATCCCGCCTGAATCTGCAATGACTGGACAACCGCGTCCAACTTGGAGGCGTTTGAGGAGTTGTTATTCAAGAGCAAGGGTGCGACCTGACTACTGACCACATCCTCAAACAGCCCATCTAATAGCGGATAAACGCGGTCGTACTTCCAGACTCTTGCACCGACTGTTATTTCTTGGCCCTGCGGATTGTTTGTTTCCTCATTCTGCTGCCGCGCTTCGTCTGTCGTCGGGTTAGGTACATCGGATTTCGTCTTTTGAGGCAGGGTAGAGGCATACAGCTGATGCGCCGCCAATGGACTCTTAATTGCCGCATACTGATTAGCGCGGATCCGGATGCCGCTACTCGGGTGGGTAATCAATAAAAGCAGAAGACCTGTGACAAATCGGCGCATACTCTTCTTCTCCTAATTTTTTAGTGGTGTATCGCGGGCCGGGGGGAATTCGAAATCTGCGAATTGTAGGTGTGAATAGCTGGAGCACGATTAAGATAATGTGATTTGTTCTGAATTCGTAACAATCATTGGTCAATGGTGTATTTATTCGCAGAGCCGAAGCTGCCCTCAGCTATGATCTATTTCGCTCTGCGATGATCTGATTTCTATAACGAATTCCACAAGCATTTCCCTTTAACGTTGACTCTGGGCTGAGAGATCGGTTTAATTGCGGGGCAAACGCACCTGGCTGCTACGAGTCGCACTAGACCGCCGCACAAACTGTCGCCGTGCGCAAGAGAGGAAATTTGGAACATCATCTCACCTGGACGGACGATCTTCTTCCGGATAATAAGTTACCGGGCTCCTATGCGCTCCTCTCCGACGAACCCACTACGGACACTGCAGTGATTTTCTTTCATGGTTTCTGGGGAGACGCTCATGAGACGTGGTTGAACTTCGAAAGCATGATTGATAGCCACCGAACGAGGTATCCAGAGTGGGATCGCTCCGACCTCTTTTTTTTTCAATATTCGAGTTTCCGCCGTTCGATTTCCGACATTGCCGGGCTTGTATTGAAGGTGGTTGAAAGCATTTATCCCAACCCACCGACCAAGCTCTTTGAGTTGGACGTTCCCGCGATGGGAATACCCAATGTGTTTCAAAAGTCTCTCGATCAACACAAATACGAGAAGCTCCTACTGGTTGGGCATTCTGAAGGCGGAGCCGTCCTGCGCCGCGCTATAGAAATCGCGTATAAGAACAAGAAATTGGGAAAAGAGCTGGCGGGAGCGACAATGAATTTATTCGCTCCAGCTCACCTTGGCTTCGAGCCTAAGGGTTGGATAGGTTCCTGTTTGAGCGTAGCTCGCATATCACAGGTGGCAATGACAATATTTAACGCGTCCCCTGCATTTGTGGAAATGAAGGAGAAAACCACACTGCTGAATACGGCGACTAACACGAATCTGTACGCGAAAGAGAGCCCGGATTTCAAAGCTTTGCGTGCGCGGGTGTTGATCGGTCAACATGACATGATCGTTGTACGCGGAGAATTCGCCTATGACGAGGTATTGGATCAAGTACCTGACCAGGATCACACGTCGATTTGCAAGCCACGCGGGAAATATCTTACGCCACTAACATTTGCGCAAGGAAAGTAGCAATGTATACAGTGCAGGAATTCGTGAAGAGAGCAGTGGCGCCGGCGATTCAGGGCGTCATGACGGCGCAAGAGCGACAATTTCTGCCTGAACAAAGAAGAGCACAAGCGGCCGTATTCGAGTCCTTCTTGTGGCTACATCTAGGGAACGAGGTTGGAGCACTGCCGTCCAAAGCGGTTGCGGAAACCTACGAAAATTACTACAAGGATTTCTTTCGTAACCTGAACGCAAGAAAAGACCCGACTCTTGAGCAGGAGCAGGATCTATTCAGAAGCAAGCTTTACGTGAACGATACTGCCCAGTCCAGAGAATTGAAGGCGACCTTCCCGAATTTCGTGATCCTGATTGAAAAGGCAATGAGGGGAGAAGATGTTTTTACAGCCCAGCGGAACAGATTCAGGGACCCCGAAGCTTTACGCCCTATCTTCAAGAATTTTCTTCGTTTAGCCACGACACTCGCTAGCGATCCTCTTCTGCAGGAGTTCACAAGCCTCTTTCAATTCGCGGACCCGCGCGAATGGGCAAAGCAGTGGGGGTCGGGAGAGTGCACGGCGGAACAAGTGGCATTGGCCGAAGATGAGCCCGACAAAGTTCCGCGCGCCGCTGTTGTTTATGTAGGATACCTTCGGCTTTGGAGTTACACCCACCAGCTTCGGCAGATGGCTGAGTTGTATGAACAAGACCGAAGCATTAGTAGCGACGACCGCTTCAAGTTGATTGATCGGGCGAAAGAGATTTTGGGTTGGAGAATCAACCTGACCAGTCTTGAAGCTTCGAAACGTTTTGAACAAGTTGCATCTAGTCTAAAAGCAAAGTTGGATCAACAGGCGGAAGAGCAGCCTGATTTACAAGCTGCTGTCGATGAGCTCAAGCGTTCCTTCGATACTGTTTTCCAGTTTTGGTTCAGCTTCGCGACCGTCACCGCTTGATGGGTAATTCTTGCCTACGAACGTAGTTACCTTTGCCACACATGTTTTAGTGACCTGACTTGATAGTGCGTCTCCGTGCACTTCGATTTTCCGCTCAGAAAATCGTGAAGCTCTTGCCGAATCCAATTTTTCGCTGCATACTTCCGAAGTCTAGAAACGTTCTCCCAGAACAGTTCGCGTCCGCAATCCCAATCGAGGGAATTTTGTCCATGTCTTTCCGGCCCGGTCCAGACCACGAACCCTTTATCTCGAATAAAAACGATAGCGTTTCTTCAGAGCCGAAGCGTAAGGAGTCTTTGGTGCCGCCTGGTTTTGACAATCTCACCGACGAAGAACTCGCGGCTGAATTGGTGAACGGCACTCATGATGCGCTTACCATACTATTTGAAAGGCACAGCGATTTGGTGTTCTCCATTTGCAATCGCATGCTGCGGGATCAAGGCGAAGCGGAGGAGACCCTACAACAGATCTTTCTGGACGTCTTTCGCGCGATTAGTCAATTCGATCCCAAGAAGGCGAACTTTAAAACCTGGTTGTTACAGTTTGCATATCATCGGACTTTTAACCGCAAGCGGCACCTTGAATCGAAAGGCTTCTATTCGAGAGAGGAGTTAGACGAGGCTGTACTTGGAGCCCAGGTTTATGCTGAGTCTAGCCAGCGACTGCTCCAAATGTTCTCGTCTGAGCTTGTGCATCTAGTGGAACAACTTTTGGGCACGATTGAGATTCGTCAGCGCAGAGTGATCGAACTCACGTTTTTTGACGGGATGACCGCGGAAGAGATTGCAACGCAGACCGGCGAAACTGCGAATGTTGTGCGGCATAATCTTTACAGAGGTCTTAGCAAATTGCGCCTCGCGCTACTTGAAAAACGTCAGGCTGGACAAGAACGAGAAGTCAAAGAACTGGAAGGCATTTTCTTTGCGCAACCACGACGACTTTAAAGCGCTCTCCGCGGCAGCGGTTGCCGGCCAGATCTCTCAGGCCAACCTCCCGGCCGGTGAGTGGAAGGAGTTGACCGATCACTGGCAGGAGTGTGCCGAATGTCGTGAATTCGTCGGCGATTTTGTTTTTGTGCTAGTCCCATCTCTCGCGGAAGTAGCTCAGAACCGCCATCCCATGCGGGCGCCGGTTGGCGCGACCGAGCGATTTGTTGCGCGGGCGCGCACTGAAGGCATTCCTCTTCAAAGTCGAAACCGGCGAGAACAGAAGCGTTCCACGGGAGCCCGGATTGCTTTTCTGGTCGCAGCTGCGATTGCTGGGATGTTGGCTTTGACTCTCGTGGCCAGAATATTCCTCCAACGACACGCCGCGATCAGAGAGCCCGCTCACATCGCCATTGTAAGTCCGTCGTCCCCGGTTCCACCCGTTCCGCCTAAACGAGACTTGGAGCGGCAAGACTCCGAATTGCGAGCTGAAGTCGCACGATTGCAGTCCCAGGTGAATTCATTGGCAGCGAAATCTGCATCGCAGAAACAAACACTGGATTCTGCGAATTCTCAGAATGTAGACCTGCGGTCGCAGTTGGAAACGGTCCATAGCGCTAAAGACGAACTGGCAAAGAAAATTGCCGACCGTGAAGCAGAGTTAGCTCAGCTTCGAACGGTGAAAGACGCGGATGAGATTGCCGTCCGGGTCAAGGACGCAGACGTGGCCAGCCTACGCGAGCACGTTGACAAACTCACAGAGGACCTTCACCGCGCAGAGGAGCTTTCCGCAGCCGCGAATGATGCAAAAGATCTCATCGTAGCTCGAAACCTCCACGTGATCGACGTAAATGACAACAACGAGAATGGAAAAAGGCAGAAGCCGTTTGGTCGGGTTTATTACGCAGAAGGCCAGATGCTAAGGTTCTATGCCTATGATCTCGCCGATCATCGGGAACTGGACTCCAAAGTTCAGTTTTATGTTTGGGGAGAGAAAAACGGCGTGATGGTGAAGACACTGGGCGTGCTGCACTCTGACAGCCTGGCCGATGGCCGATGGAGGTTAGACTTTCACGATCCTCAGGTCCTCGCGAAAATCGATACGGTTTTCGTTACGGTAGAAAAGCAACAGAAGTCCATCACGAAGCCCTCCGGTAAACGAATCCTCTACGCTGTACTCGGCGACCGGCCAAATCACCCTTAATTGCTGAGTGCTCTCTTTTTGCGGGAATTCACTCTGGTCAAGTAACGCTCTAAATGTTGGCCAAATTTCTTTGGCACATGGGCATACGGATGTAGGAGGGTTTTCTCTTATGTCGTATACGCGATTGGTTTGTGCCACAGCGGTCGCTGTGATTGTCATCGCAGGTATGGCCCTTGGGCAAACTGAGAGCGCGACTATAACAGGAAAAGTCACTGACACGTCCAGCGCCGCGGTGACAGGTGCTGATGTGGAACTGCGCTCTGTCGAACGTGGAACCAATCAAGTTGTGACCACAAATGGCGCCGGCATTTATGAGTTCTCAAGCGTACAGCCTGGTCAATACCGTATGGTGGTCAGGCACGCTGGCTTTCGGGAAATTGATCTGTTGAGTTTTATTGTGAATGTTCAAGACCGATTGGAAGAGAATTTCCGATTGCAAGTCGGTTCTGTTTCCGAGAGTGTAACCGTCAGCGGCTCTTCGGCCCTCGTAAATACAGAATCTGCAACTGTCAGCACGGTGATTGACCGGAACTTTGCCGAAAATTTGCCAATGAATGGCAGAAGTTTTCAGACGTTGATCTATTTGACTCCGGGTGTAGTCCCAGTAGCGATCGGAAATTCTGGTTACGACTCCGGCCAGTTCAGCGTCAATGGACAGAGAGCCGCTTCCAACTATTGGATGGTGGATGGAGTCAGTGGAAATGTAGGCAGCAGCACATCCAATCAAGGTCAGCAAATAGCTGGAGCCGTTGGAACCTCCAGCGTCTTGGGGGGTACAAACAGCCTAGTGTCTGTGGACGCTATGCAAGAGTTTCGAATTCAAACATCTTCTTTTGCTCCTGAGTATGGGCGTACCCCTGGAGCACAGATCTCAATCGTCACGCGGTCGGGGTCGAATGCTCTTCATGGATCGGCATTTGACTACCTGAGAAATGATTTACTCGATGCTAACAATTGGTTTAACGGGTACGTCAACAATCCAGCGTTGCCCAAGGCGCGGGAACGTCAGAATGACTTCGGGGGTACTCTTAGCGGACCCGTTTTGCGGAACAAGACGTTTTTCTTTTTCTCTTATGAGGGGACTCGTCTCCGTCTTCCGACGACTGCTCTCTCTACCGTTCCCAGTGCATCTGCGCGGCAGAGCGCAATACCGGCCATGAGGCCCTATTTAAACGCCTATCCGTTAGATCCGTCCCAGCCTGACCTAGGTGACGGCACGGCCCAATTTAATTCGAGTTATTCCGATCCCGCAACGCTCGATGACTACAGCATCCGGATCGACCATCGGCTTACAGACAAGCTCACCCTTTTCGGTCGCTACAACAATTCGCCGTCGATGATTTCTCAGCGTGGCATTGGGTTCAATTCTTTGAGTACCGTGGACGTCAATCGAATTGCGGCCCAGCAGCTGACAATAGGTTCTTCTTGGATGTTGTCGTCTCGTGTTATGAACGAGGTGAGGTTCAACTACAGTACAACGACCGCCTCCGGCGGTTCGCGTCTGGACAGCTTTGGTGGGGCGTCTCCGTTGCAATCTCTGCCATTGCCTAATCCGTTCAACGCATCAAACGCTTCTTGGGGACTTGTAATTGGCAGTCTGCAGCATGCCGATTTAGGAGAGGGAATTCTAGCCCGGAATGAGCAAAGACAGTTTAACTTAGTCGACAATCTCACCGCGCAGATGGGGGCCCATGATGTCAAGGTCGGGATGGATTACAGGAGGCTGACTCCGGTACGGGATCCTAATAAGTATCTTCAAAATGTGTTCTTCTCGGACATCCCGTCTGCTGATGGCGGTGCTCTGTTCGGAAAGTTTTTAGCGTCTCAGGTCGGCGCAACATTTTTATTCCAGAACATTAGCTTATTCGCGCAGGACACTTGGAAGATTGGTCCGCGCCTGGTGCTGACATATGGCCTTCGATGGGATACTGATTTGCCGCCGTCGACGATCTCTGGACCGACGCTCCTGGCGCTGACTGGCTTTTCTGGGCTAGGAGATTTATCTCAGTTGGCGTTCGCGCCTGCCGGCAGGCCGCTTTTCAAAACTAGTTGGGGAAATATTGCGCCACGCATCGGTGCTGCGTACCAGCTCTCCCAGCGGC
Organism: Candidatus Sulfotelmatobacter sp.; assembly: GCA_025462865.1. Lineage (GTDB taxonomy): Bacteria > Acidobacteriota > Terriglobia > Terriglobales > Acidobacteriaceae > Sulfotelmatobacter. The sequence continues at coordinate 23,541 of JAOAPI010000177.1, forward strand.
AGGACTGGCAAACCGTGGCCCGTGGTGGATTCGGTGTTTTCTATGATTTGGCCTCTTCAGAGACAGCAAATTTAGTGTCGAACACCGGGTACCCGTTTGTAGGCGGGTTCAACTTTGTTTCTGGTGGGACTTTCCCTTTATTTCCCCAAGCAGCGGCCCCGCCCCCAATTGTCCCTCCAAGCGTAACCAATCCGGAAAATATCTCTGGATTTGATCCAAACCTGAAGTTGCCCTATACGCTTGGTTGGAATGTTGCTGTTGAGCAAGGCCTAGGATCCAAGCAGAGATTGACACTGACTTACGTCGGCGCCTCCGGGCGCCGGCTCATCCAGTCTGTTGGTGTAGTGGCGCCAAATGCTATTACGTCGCAAGCATTTTTGAGTTTGAACGGCGGGGTTTCGGACTATAACGCTCTGCAAGCCCAATTCGAACGCAGATTAGCCAGAAATCTTCAGATCCTCGCCTCCTATACTTGGTCACATTCCTTGGACAATGGGTCCGCAGGATCTGCGGGCACCGGTTCTAACATTCCGTCGTCCACGCAAAACTTGGGGAACCGCGGACCTTCCGATTTCGATCTGCGCCATGTATTTTCAACCGGCGTGACGTATTCCATACCCGGCATTACTCATGGAAAAGGCATAAACCACGTTACGAGTGGGTGGTCGCTGCAGAGCATTCTCCAGGCGCAGTCCGCACGACCGGTCCCTATCCAAGATGGAAACTTCTTCCGTTTGACCAACGGATTCAATCCAGATATTCGGCCCGACATTACTCCTGGGATCCCGTTATATCTCTACGGTACGCAATTTCCTGGAGGTCGGGCTATCAATAACACTCCCGGGGCGGTTCCAGGCGGATGTCCCAACGGTTCTCCAAGTGTGGGTCCTTTTTGCGATCCCCCGGTGGATGCCAATTTTAACGCCATTCGCCAAGGGACTCTGGGACGCAACGTGGTTCGAGGATTCGGACTCTTTCAATGGGATCTAGGCGTACACCGCGACTTCGCGATCTCCGAATCCGTGAAGCTGGAGTTTAGAGCGGAGATGTTTAATTTTTTAAATCATCCCAACTTTGCCCCGCCCGTCGGGGATATAACGTCACCTGACTTTGGTCGTTCAACGGAGATGTTAGGGCAGCAATTGAGTGGGGGCTCCCTCGGGGCCGGAGGCTTTAGTTCGCTTTATCAAATTGGCGGTCCGCGATCGATGCAAATGGCTCTAAAACTGACTTTCTAATTTCCAACGGGCTGCAAATGGGCACTCAATTCATAGGAGATTCGTCGAATGAAAGCGAACTTTTGGGATGATCGAGTACAAACTTCCTCAGGACGGAAATTATCAGCAGAAAACGCTTGGCGCAAACTCTGGCGATCATCCGCCTTGCTGGTGCTTTCGGCTGTCGTTAGCCCGCCGAGAGTACATGCCACAACAGAACCCAACCGCAATTTGCGGCCGTTCACGGTAGCTGATTCTATCGAGATGACGCATTTTGTCAGCCCGCCGGAACAGCTAAAGGGCGTTCCTCCTGATTTTTCTCCTGACCGGAAAAGTTTCCTCATTGTGACGGAAAAAGGAAATCTAAAGACCAATACGCGGGACTACACGCTCCTCAGGTTCGACGTTGATCACTTGAGCGCAGGAGTATCCATCGCTACCTTTCGATCTTCCTCGAATCGTGCCGGCATAGTGAAACCGGTTTGGCTGGATAACGAATCCATCTCGTTCATTGGTGAGAATCCGGGTGACGCTCCCCAGGTGTATATGGTGAATTGCCGGTCAGGAAAACTGAAAAAGCTGACTTCGGACCCTTTGGGAGTCGAAGCATATGATATTTCTCGCGATCGCAAAACGATTGCTTTTTTGGCACACGCCGCGGGGAGCCCAGCTCAAATCAAATACCGCGAGGAACATGGTTTTGCGGTGGAAGACGAATCGCTTGCTGACCTCACAACGGGCAATTGGAAACAGCCACCAGATGTATGCAACTTTTACGTTAAGAGAACATCCTCATCAAGGGCGCAGCGAATCGGATCGGAGACGTTCTTTTGTTTGGCCGACCGACCGCATATTTGGCTATCCCCTGACGGACGATATGCGGTGACGGAAAAGTCTCCACGTTCTGCGCCCCCAAAATGGGCGGCGTACGAAGAAGGTACCCTTCAACGACTTGTACGGGAGCAGCAAGGGCGCGTGTACAAGAACCCTAACGATGACCTTGTGCAAGCCGTCTTGGTGAACACGACGTCGGCCACGCTCAGACCTCTGGTGGACTCCCCGATATCCAAAGCAACCTCTTTAACAGCTGCCTGGTCGTCAGATAGTCATTCGGTCGTAGTTGGAAACATCTACTTACCTCTCGATCAAAACGATCAAGAAGAACTCACGCGACGTAAAGTGTCCACAGTAGTTGCGGAGGTGGACGTCCCAAGTCTCGCATACCGCAGAATTGTTGATCTGCCGAAGGACGAGACATGGAAACTGCGAGCAAGTGATTCAGCTAATTCGTTTCTGGTTGATGTGTGGAAAGTCAGCGACGGAAATATCTACAAGAAACTTGCCCCCAGAAAATTTCTACGGCAAGGAAGCGAGTGGGCGCAGGGAGCTGAATATGCTGAGCACCATGGAGGCGACGACATCGCAGTGTCTCAGTCGCTTGGCCACTGGCCGAAGCTGGTGAGAGTGGATCCGGAACATAAGACTGAGACTGTAATTCTTGATTCCAATCCAGAATTCAAAAATGTTGAGTTCGGACGAATAGAAGTCATTCATTGGACTGGGGAACGCGGGGAGCCGTTAATAGGCGGTCTGGTTTATCCCACTCACTATCGTCCCGGAAAACGGTACCCGCTTGTGATTCAGACACACGGTTTTAATCCCGATACATTTCTAACGGATGGACCGTTCACAACCGCCTTTGCAGCTCAGGAGTTTGCGAACAAAGACATGGCCGTCCTTCAAGTGGGTGAGAGCTCGTTGTATGAACACGCTCAAGGAACAGCCGACTTTGGCCCGGTAAATATGTCGCAATTAGAGAGCGCTGTGGACTATTTGGACAGATTGGGAGTGATCGATCGCGAGTGCGTGGGTCTAGTTGGTTTCAGCGTTACTGGGTTTCAAGTGATCTATACCTTGGCAAATTCGAAGTACCATTTTAAGGCTGCTACGTCTTCCGAAGGCAATGATTGGGGCTATTGGTCCTACATCGCCGACGGAAACAGACCTGAATGGCAGGCACAGGTTGAAGCGCCTTATGGCGGGGCGCCCTGGGAAAATGGCTGGAAGCCCTGGATGGACCATTCGATCAGCTTCAACTTCGACAAGATCCACACACCATTGCGCATCGAGTCCGACAACAACAGTGTTGCAGAGGTATTGAGCGAATGGGAGAAATTGATAGCGCTAAAGATCCTGCATAAACCGGTCGAATTGATTTTTGAGACAAGCGGCGATCATCCAGTAGTAAAGCCGTGGGATCGCATGACCTCACAGCAGGGGAATGTAGACTGGATCGCCTTTTGGTTAAAAGGCGACGAAGATCCCGATGCCGCAAAACAGGAGCAGTATCTACGCTGGCGCGAAATGCGAAAGCTCCAGGAGTCCGAGATTGTGAAGGCGAACTGACGCGAACAGACTTATCGCTTCGCGCGCTCCCAAGAACACAAAGGGATCAAACGACAAGGAAGCCCACTGAATGACTACGACCTTTAATAGCGACCAAGCAGATACCCTTCGTCAATGGGGTTCTGGATTTCGTTACCAGCTGAAAGAAATCGGCAGATTATTCCCGGTACTCTTGTTAGCGGCCAGCGTCAGTCAGCAGGGAGCGCATGCCACAACGCAACCCAACGGCACTTTGCGGCCGTTCACGGTAGCCGATTCAATTGAAATGACCCATTTCATCACCCCGCCGGAAGAGCTAAAGGGGGTTCCTCCTGATTTTTCCCCAGACCGAAAAAGCTTCCTCATTGTCACGGAAAAAGGAAATCTAAAGAGCAATACGCGGGACTACACGCTACGCAAGTACGACGTCGATAACTTGAAACCAGGTGTCATCGTCGCGATCTTTAGATCGTCTTCTAATCGCGCCGGCATCGTGAAACCGGTTTGGCTGGATAACAAATCCATTTCGTTCATTGGTGAGAATCCAGGTGAAGCTCCCCAAGTGTATATGGTTCATTGCCGGTCACGAAAACTGAAAAAGCTGACTTCGGATCCGATGGGCGTGGAAAGATATGCCATCTCACGAGATCGCAAAACAATTGTGTTCTTAGCACACGCCCCTGGGAACAAAGCTGAAATCAAATGGCGCGAGGAGCACGGTTTTGCGGTAGAGAACGAATCACTTGCTGACCTCACATCCGGCAATTGGAAAATCCCCCACAATGTGTGCAATTTCTACGTGAAGACCACATTCTCAGCGAGGGTTGAGCGAGTTGAATCGGAGACATTTTTCTGTGGGTACGGCCGTCCACCCGACATCTGGCTGTCTCCTGACGGACGATATGCGGTGACCGAGAAGTTTACGAGTTCCGCGCCGTCAAGATGGGGAGAATATGAGGAAGGCGCGCTTCAACAGCTAGTCCGTGAGCAGCAAGGAGGTGTGTACAAGACTCCTAACAGTGACCTTGTGCAAGCTGTGCTGGTCAACACGACATCGGCCACTCTCACACCTCTGCTGGACGCACCGATATCCACAAAGACCTCTCTAACAGCTGCCTGGTCGGCAGATAGCCAGTCGGTCGTGGTCGGCAATATCTACTTACCTCTCGACACAAACGACCGCGCGGAGCTCACACGACGTAAATCGTCCACCGTAGTTGCGGAGGTGGACATACCTAGCCTTTCATACCGCAGGATCGTTGATCTGCCAAAGGACGAGAGATGGGAAGTGCGAAGAAGTAGTTCACCTAAAGGTTTTCTGGTTGATGCCTGGAAAATTGACGACGGAGAGATCTTCAAGAAGCTACCTGCGAGAGAGTTCCGTTGGCACCGAGGCGAATGGGCTCAGAACCCTGAATATGCCGAATATCATGACAGCGTAAAGATTGTTGTCAGTCAGTCCCTCAACCACTGGCCGAAGCTAGTGAGAGTGGACCCGGAACAAAAGAGCGAGAGTGTAATACTTGATTCCAATCCACAATTCAAAGATGTTCAGTTCGGGCGAGTGGAAGCGATCGACTGGATAGGAACGCGCGGCGAGGCACTTATGGGAGGGCTGATTTATCCCACCGACTATCATGCCGGCGCCCGCTATCCTCTTGTGATTCAGACACACGGGTTCAGTCCCGACACATTTATAACTGACGGCGCCTTTACTACAGCTTTTGCGGCTCAGGAACTCGCCAACAAGAATGTAGCTGTCCTACAGATTGGTGAGAGCTCGCTTTATGAGCACGCCCAAGGAACAACGGATTTTGGACCGGTTCAAATGTCACAAATCGAAAGTGCCGTGGATTATCTGGACGCACTAGGCATCATCGACCGCGAGCGCGTAGGATTAGTCGGTTTCAGTATCACTGGCTTTCAAGTGATCTATACCTTGGCAAATTCGAAGTACCACTTCAAGGCAGCTACATCTGCGGAGGGCAGAGATTGGGGATATTTTCCCTATATTGCTCGGGGAAACAGCCAAGAATGGGTGGCAGAAGAAGAAGCACCTTACGGCGGAGCGCCTTGGAAAGATAACTGGAGGTCCTGGATGGAGAACTCGATCAGCTTTAACTTTGACAAGATCCACACGCCATTGCGTTTGGAATCGGACGACAATAGCTCTGCAATGGAGGTACTCAACGAATGGGAAAAGTTTGTAGCGCTGAAAATCATGCTTAATCCCGTAGACTTAATTTTTGAGACAAACGGCACACATCCGGTTGTGAAGCCGTGGGATCGGCTGACGTCGCAGCAGGGAAATGTAGACTGGATGACCTTCTGGTTGAAAGGCGAGGAAGACCCCGATCCCACAAGACAAGAACAGTATCTACGCTGGCGGGAAATGCGAAAGTTCCAGGACTCGGGGGGGCATCAAACTGCTGGAAGTGGAGGTCACGAAAAGGGGGATCCAATTGCGGCTCCCCCTTTGTAACTCTATTCGTCTGCTTCGTATGCCGGATCTGTCTTCCCGCCCACATCTAACACGTCTTCAATTTTCGCCATGGTGGACTGGATTTGAGAAATGGCTGAGTAGCCTTGAAGCTCCGGTTTCATGTACGTCATATTTCTCACCTCCTTTCAAAGGCACGAGGTTAAAAGAATGGCAGGTCCATAACGGCGGACCATCATGGACCTCGCCAATGTTTGCTCCAAGGAGAAGTCGGCTCTCCACCTCTCCCCACGGTGTTACTCGTCGGCTTGATAGGCCGGGTCCGTCTTGATTCGTGGTTCAGTTACGTCGTTGTTCTTATCTGGGCTTCCGTCCTGAATAGCTGCGAGGGCTGAATACCCCAGAAGCTGTGGCTTCATGTACGTCATCTTGCTCACCTCCTTTCTATCGTTTGATTAAAATGCAGGTGGCGTAGACAGTATGCAGTCGCCTATTGCCCTGCAGTAGTAGGTGGACCTTGATTTGAAAGAGAACATCCACGACTTCATCGAGTGCTACTCGTCGGCTTGGTAGGCAGGGTCAGTTCTCGAATGTCCTCCCTCGAGAATGTCGAGGTTTTTGTTTGGGCTTCCGTCCTGAATGGCAGCGAACGCCGAGTAGCCCAGAAGCTCTGGCTTCATGTACGTCATCTTTTTCACCTCCTTTCGTTGAACAATGCAGAAAACAGAAAATGGAACTATGCGTTAAGCGCCATGGCAGCTTTCACTTTGCTCGCGACTTCAATTCCAGAATTCACCAACACTCCACGTTGAACCACGTGTCGGAGCCATGCTTCGAGAGTCACAGTACGCATTACCCGGATCAAGGGCACTTTGTCGCTGTTTCTGAACGCGAGCAATGCCTCGCGAAAAAGTTGTTGGTCGACAATTCCAAATCGCGAAGTGGCCATGGATTTGGTCAGTGCGGAGAGGCTGTCCCATTCCGTCGAAATTGCTACCCGCGGGCCACGACTGGCAAAGGACTTTCTTCGTCTTTCTAGAATTTCAGCCGGAACGATGTCGGCCATTGCCCGCCTCATTAACGACCGTCGGTAACCTGGACGCAACAATTGCTCACGGGGTATCGCAAACGCGAATTCCAGAACGTCCCGATCGAGAAATGGATATCTCTTCTCGAAGGCCGGCTGTGTGGGAAGATACTTGGTCGCTAGCTGTCTGCGAATGGTATCGAGTGCGCCCATGTTGGCTTGGAAGCTTGGTAAAGGTCCAAGAAAACTTAATCTTCGCCGAAATCCACCAAGTATGTGTGTATGCCGTGCGACGAAGCGATCGGTTAACCACGGCGCCGGGTGGCGAGATTTGGATTGAGGAACCAGAGAGCCTGGCAAGAAATCGGATAGAGCTTCCGCCAAGATATGAAACCATGGTCGCCGTTTGGCAAGCGCCCATAGTTTCAGGTTGGTCGCTAACTCACGAAATTTTCCTTGTACGAACAGATTCTGTAATTCGGGCATGGGCGTGGGCACGCCGCCCATGACCTCGTCGCCTCCTACGCCTGATAGGACTACCCGAATTCCGTTTGATTCGAGGAAACTTGCCTGTTGCCGGAAAGGTTCCTTCGGCTGCCCACTCGTTTGGCTGGGCAGGGCCGCAAACGATTCGGTTTCGTCAAAATTAAAGATCGATATACCGCTGAAGTTGATATGGAGGCCGGTACGTCCCCTCTGCTCCTCTACTTTGGAAAAAAATGGCAGCTCATTGGCATTCGGTTCGTCATCGTCGTAAAACGACAACGTTAAGATTTCAGATATGTCGGGACAAGTTGAGGCGATAGAATCTGCCATACACGTCACAGAAGGAGAGTCCATTCCCCCGCTGAGTTCAGCGCAAATGGGACGATCGGATCTAAGTCGCCGGTGAACTGCTTCTTTAAAGACACTTCGGAAGTGCTCCTCATAGTCTCGATCGGACCCATACACAATCCTTTTGCCGGAATTGAAATCCCAATATCTTGCGATGGTTTCTCGATCGGGCCGAATGGAGACAAATGATGATGGGGGTACGGCGCGAATTCCTACGTAAGGGGTTTCGTCCGCTGCGGGATACGATCCCAGCCAACCGGCAACATAAGCATGGTTCAACTCAAACTGCTTTCCGGAGAGAGTAACTAACGGATCGAGTACAGAACTCCACGTTACACGCTCTAGGTCATTTGAATAATAAAGCGGACGAACGCCCAAGATGTCTTTGGCCAGGACGAGCAGCCGATCGCGCGCATTCCATATGGTGAGGGCCCAATCACCCAGGAGTTGGGCGAAGCAACCTGTGTCCCATCGATCAAAGCTGGCGGCAACGATCTCTACATCAGTTGGCTCAGTGCTCAGCACGCCCCTGAGGATGCGAATGAGGTCTTTCCGATTATCTAATCGTCCATCCCACACCAACACCGTTCCAGAGCGCAAAATGTAAGGCTGTTTCTCGCGCCTCGACTCCGCAGTCGAATGTAAGGCATGGTGGACAAGGGTCAAACCTTTGGTTGTGTATTCGCTCACTCCATCGGGAGCATAAGGACAAAGGATGGAGTTTGCCGCCTCGACCTCATGCGGAGCGACGCGCCGACCGTCGAAATTCCAAATTCCAAATTGGATACTCATTGGAAGTCCCTTTTGAAAGCTATCGTTGCCGTTATTTGTGTTCACGAGTAGCGGCCCCATTGCGAGATCAACGTTGTCGCTCACGTTCCTTCAACTGCGATTTGCTTCAACCTAACAACGATCCACCACGGCGTACATTTCTTGCATGTAAGGTTTGTCATTGACCACCCTGCCGTCGACCTCGGCCCACGCGTGGGATTTGAAAGGTGACTGTTGAGTTCCGATGATCATTTCACCGCTGACTCCATACTTCCTCAATAAGCAGACTGTCGCTGCGGATCTTTGAAGACATAGGACCTCTTTCCAATACCAAATGCAGGCAATGTCTATGGCATGGCACACACGTTCAACAGCATGGGGGGCGACCGGTACCGTTGCTGTCGGACAATTCCGCACCTTCTGATAAAGAGCGTGGAAATTGCCGTTGGCGATATAGAGGTCAATCAAGATCAACTTCGCGTAGGCTTGTAAAGTGAGAAATCGCATAAAGACCCCTTCAAACGGTTAGCGTCAACTGATCGCACAAGAACGCCACGCGATCAGACAGTGCCTCCACCCGAGTGCTTAACGGCAAGACCGGCGCGTGTCCGCGATATTGGCTGTAATCGAGAATGATGGGACGCGGTGATGTGTTCGTCGCTTGCAGGCGTGCAACCATTTTGCGTGCATGAAACGGATTGCAGGTCTGATCTGAATCCCCGGAGACCATCATCACTGCCGGATATTGCGTATTTCTGACGATGCAGTGATAAGGTGAATAGCTCCATAGCACCCTAAAGTCGTCGGCATTGTCGGCAGTGCCGAATTCTTCCTTCCACTTTACGGCTCCATCGACCAGGTGGTAGCGAATCATGTCGAGAAGAGGGGAGATACAAAGGACAGCGCGAAATAGCTCTGGCGCCTGCGTCATAGCCACCCCGACCAGCAATCCTGAATTTGATCCTCCGAAAATGGCAATCTTGTCCCGCGCAGCTATCCCTGTATCTATCAACCATCCAGCCGCGCTCAGAAAATCGTCGAAGGCGATCTGGCGCTTCTGCCTCCTTGCTGCTTCGTGCCATTCAGCGCCAAATTCACTTCCTCCGCGAATGGCAGGCAAGGCGAACACACAACCGACGCTCATCAGAAAAGCCACCAGTACACTGAACTGGGGTGTCATCGGATGGCGAAACCCCCCGTAGGAGGTGAGGATCACCGGATTGTCGTTCCGATCCAACACTTCGCGCTTCCCAACAAGAAATATGGGGATTCTCGTGCCATCTTTAGACTCGTACCAAGCTTGTCGGTGATTGTAGGTTTCCTTGTCGAGCGAAATAGCTGGGCGATTCCAGGGAATTCGTTTGTTGTTGGGAATTGAATATCTATGAATCGCAGGCGAGAGTAAAAACGACTCCGTTTCAAATAAAACTTCCTCATTCTTTTGGTCTCCCGCAATGAGGCGGACTGACTCATCGTTGTGGACAGGGATTTCTCCAATTTGCCTCCCAAACAGATCAAACACGAGCACCCTGAAGGAAGTGCCTTCGACGTAGGAGACTACGATGTAGCTCTGAAAAGCTATCCAGTGCCATATCATGTGGTCGCGAGCGGCCACAATATCGCGAAACTCGTGGTTTCCATTCGCACCTAAACAGAGCTCGACGACACGATAGTTCGGAGAGTCTTGTCTTGTGAGCAGAAAAAAACGATCGTTGACAATTTGTATGGAGGACAGGTCGTTTCCGGTCAGAACCTGCTTAGCCGGAAGACCGGAGCCCACAATGTGTACGTAGCAGTCCGTAATTCTCGTAGGGACAAATCGTTGGATCATTATCAGTAAATGAATACCACCCGAAACGAAAGTCAGGCGCACGTCTTTGATCGTGCCTGCATCGAACAGGACCCGATCATCTTTTAAAGATGTGCCCAATTCATGTTGATAGATCGCTTGAATCGATGCCTCTGACTGTCGAAGTGAATCCTGCACGTAGTAGAAGCTCTGGGAATCAGGCGCAAAGGAAAAGGCGCGTAGATAGGCGAGTGGTAAGCCATCCGGAAGTCGCGTGCTGGAAGCTATGTCCAATAGTTCCACGCGGCTTGCCCTCTGGCCGCCCTCTTTGACCTCATAGGCAAGTATCTTTCCGTTCGGCGACACAGCAAGCGGCTTTACTGCGGTGTGATTGCTTACGTTCAAATCTGCAGGATCAACTAATAATTGATCCTGGCCGTTCGCATCCCGCGTGTATATGGACGGTTGTTCCTGACGAGGGAGTCGCTTTCGGAAGAAGTAGCGTCCACCCTCGACCAAAAGTGTGTCATAGGTTTCTATTTCGAGGAATGCGCGGATCTGTGTCTTGATACTTGCGCGCGCGGGCAGCCCATCGAGGTACTCCCGCGCGAACGCGGACTGAGCCCTAAGCCACTGACGCGTGAGCGGAGAGTCTTGGTCTTCAAGCCAACGATACGGATCGGTGACCGGAGTTTCATGGATTATTTCCGTTACCGGATTGATTTCCGATTCTGGCGGGTGAGGAAAGGAATCACGTAAGCTCCCTCCATTTAGTCTGGATGCTTCTTTTTTCATGATTCGCGCTAGGCTACGTAGGTATCCTGCGATGCCGGGGCGTGCGAGCAGCGCTGGGGTGCGCCACGAATTGCTGGCTATTGCGCTAGCAAATACTGCTACAAGTCTGGCGAACTCAAGTGCGCGATCAAGCTGTTCCGCGGAATGAGCTGACAGATAGGCAAGCCAATGCTGTTTGTACTCGTAGCGCAGGCGATGACCTAGCTCGGAATCAGTCGGGTGGCTTTTCCGAAAATGAGCAACCAAATATTCGAAGGTTAAGGTTGGATTGCCGACGTGAGCGGCGGCCCAGTCTATGAAGACGCAATTCTGTTCACCGATCAGTATATTGCCGGGATTAAAATCGCTATGGCCAATGACATCGGGAAGGTTAAGCCTTGAAAGCTCGCTTATCGCCTCACGCAGGATAACAGCGATCTCGGACAACTCCCTCGTAGTGAGTGGCGCTGGCGGATTTGTCGTTTGCCGCTCCATCAAATCGCCCATAAATTCGAAGAAGGGATCGACGAGGGCCTGCAAGGTCGACAGTCGTAAATCCACGCAGTTCATTCCTAAAAATTCAGTAGCTCTGCAAATCGATTTAATCTGCAGTTCTGCCAGACGACCAGCGACCATTACCCACGTATCGAGTTCAGTACATTCCCGAAGGTTCGTCTCACCACCACTCTCCATCAACCATGCGGTCCACGATGAATTTAAAGAAACGATCGCAGGAAGATAAGTTGGAAACCATTCAGCCAGTTGTACTGTGTGAGCAAACTCTTGTGCGCTGGACTGTCCAACCGCTTTAAGCCAAAGCGACCTAGTTGCGGTTTCGAACCTGATCAGAGCGGTATCGTCGCTTCCGCTTAATTGGCGGATCGAGACTGGCTCCAAACCAGAAACCTGCCGAACCCAGTTCTCGACGTCGTATTTCCACCCGAGTCGGGTAAACGGACCTACATCATTGCCCGACGGTCGCGCCATCGCGCTCGAGTGAGATGTTGAGAGAAAACTTATGTCGCCGTCGTCGGGAAGAACTGCCAAGGCATCAAGTACGGAATGCTTGGTAAGGCCAGGTATAACTCCACAATTTCTCGGCGCCTCAAGAGCAGCATAGAAGTGACCTTGTGGTGCAGAAGGGGCGCAATCGAGTTTCAAAAGCGACGTGGTGATGTCCCATCTTTCCTGTACGGTTGAGGTTATTTTCTCCACGATGCGGGTGAACTTAGGGACAGCGACTTCGGGAAGTGCAAGCTTTCCATCGGTATTCGTCAGCAACAGACGAGTGCCTGTGTCGTCGAAGATTACAAGCCGATAGCGTTCACTCTGGTCGACGTCGTACGGCACATCTCGAATTGGAGTTATGGCAGAGGCCACTAGTTTTCTCCTATCGCTTTTGTTCTGTGGGCCGGCTTCTTAGGGCGCCGAAGACTTTTGAGCCAGATTGGAAGTTTCGCGGTGAGGCTGCCGAACCACCGATTTCCGCCGGCAATGTCGGTTGAGGAAAGGAGATGTTCCCGCTGGAGTGCGGACACAAACTCAAGGATGTCTTGATTTACCCGCTCAGGAGAAACTTGAAACTCATTCACCAACGCATCTGTGATTTCGTCTAGTGGTCGGTGCTGTTTAAGCATCTTCCAGATCCTGGAGCCTACCTGATCCAGAGGGAAAGTGCGTCCGTGTAGGGGATCAAGCAGTACGATGCCATCGGGAGTTTCGGTCTCTCGAATTCGGTCCGCCGGATAACTGGCCTGTTCCTGGACTTGAACTTGCATATTGCAACCTATTGGTAATCGATCACTCTAGAATGCGGAAGTGTGGCTTGCGCGGTGGGACGCATAAAGCACCTCAATCCCGTTCAGTCAAAAAGTAGACCGGAACGCAATGGTTCAAACTAAATTCTTCTCGGCCGCCACAAATTGTGGCGGCAGAGCGACCTCTGGCGAACAGACGCTCCGTAACTTTGAGGAAGTAAAGGACGCTGAAGAGCAGAACCCAAGAAGTGAAAGCGAGTCCAAAACTTGGCATGAACTATCGGAGAGCGCAATAGCGACACCGAATGTGGCGCTCGATAAACTTGTTGTCGGGCTAAAGCGTCACGGAGTTAGGATCGCTCGCGATGCTTTACTCGCTGAAATCCTGCAACGATGGAAGTGGCAAATGGTTGGTCCGGTATCTGCTGCCGATGTGGCCGCGGGCTCTCTTCAGCATGATCGCTGCGATTGTCAGCGGCGTCCTGGCCATGATCGATCCCCTCTTGATTCGGAGACTCATAGATATCGACCTTCCGGAACATCATCAATCGCTCTCTCTGTTGATCGTTTTGGCTGTGCTTATCTGCCTTTTGGGTCGATCACTTCTCCTGTTGTGGAGCAACTTTGTGAATTTCACCGTGCAGCAGGATTTTGGACAGATCTTACGAATCTCCATCCTTTCTCAACTCCAACGCCTTTCGGCCGATTATCACGAAGCAACACCCGTAGGCGAGAAACTTACCCGCTTAGAGAACGACGTGGATCAAGTTGCTGAACTTGGCTCGAACCTGATTACCTCTTCTGTGCGAGCTATCGTTTTACTCGTCGCAAACATGATCGTGATGTTGAAGCTTGACGCTTCGATCACCATGTTCCTGCTGCCGGCGGTCGCCGGCTTTCTTTGGATCCGCTCTCGCTACGGTCGGACTCTTCGGAAGCTTTCTGACTCTGCTCAAGCAATTACAGGTAGGAGTGCTGCGGTCCTCAATGAATACCTGGCAGGAATTTTGCAGATTCAGCTGTTGGGGGCGGAGTTGATGCTCGCCGAAAAAGCGGCAGCCGCGTGGAAGGACACGATCGGGGTTCGCCGGAATCAGCGGAGCAAAGAGTTGCAGTATGCAGCTGCTGTGAACGCTTTACTCGCAATATGCACCGCGCTTGTGCTTGGTTTTGGAAGCTATCTGACATTGAAGGAGCGACTAACACTGGGCGGACTTGTCGCGTTTTACACTTGTGCCACCCGAGTGTTTGAGCCGGTAGCAGTTGGCATGGATGTGTTCTCCAAAATCCAGCGGGTAGGCGCAAGCATAAGGAGAATTCGCGAACTTCTAGAAGTGAATTCCACCGTCGAAGATTCGGGCACTCACCGCATCTCTTCCGCTGAGCTGAAATCCGGCATAACTCTGGAATCGGTCGGCTTCCGCTACGGAAAAGAGAATATTGCTCTGCAAAATATCTCAGTTCGGATCGACCCCGCAGCGTCTCTCGGTGTCGTAGGGCCAAGTGGATGCGGGAAAAGTACACTCGCAAAACTCCTGGTCCGCCTAGTCGATCCTTATGTTGGCTGTCTTCGCCTGGATGGGCGATTCTATCGAGATTATGCGCTTTCATCCATTCGTGCGGCCGTCTGTTATGTGCCGCAGTCTCCGCTTCTGTTCAATGGCACAATTCGGGACAACCTGAGTTTTGCGAATCGCGATGCTACTGCAGCCCAGATTGACTCGGCTCTCGAAGTCGCACAGCTTTCATCGCTATTAGAACGGCTTCCGAAAGGTGCTCATACCGAGATTGGACCTGGTGGTTATAGTCTGTCGGGAGGAGAAAAGCAGCGGATCGCGATTGCGCGTGCCTTATTGCGTGGAGCGCCCGTGTTAGTCCTGGATGAAAGCACATCGGCTCTTGATGGTCCTACTGAGCAGCTTATTCTGCGAGATATTGCCATGATTTATGCGAGTCGCAACCTCATTGTCATATCTCATCGATTGCTATCAATCTCATGGATGAACCGTATCATTGTGTTGGATCGCGGTCGTGTAATCGCGGTTG
This sequence comes from Candidatus Sulfotelmatobacter sp., assembly GCA_025462865.1. Lineage (GTDB taxonomy): Bacteria > Acidobacteriota > Terriglobia > Terriglobales > Acidobacteriaceae > Sulfotelmatobacter. The sequence continues at coordinate 38,581 of JAOAPI010000177.1, forward strand.
GCAATCACACCGCGTTGTTCCGTGAATGCGACCTCTATCGCTACATGTTCGAATCTCACAAGGAGGGCGCCGCGATCGAATCAGCGCTGCAGCCTTCGCTCGGAATAATCCAGCCGATTGGTCAGGGCTCTTGACCTAGACGTATCCGAACTCTTCCCGTTTCAGAACACGCTTAAAATATTTCGCCCGCAAGCGAAGAAAACTTCGTTTTGATCGGTATTAAGGAGAGAGCGACCAGGAGGTTCTTCATTACCGGCCACCCACAATCTGGCAGCGATTTCGCTCGTTACTTGTCTAACCAGTTGCGGCACAGTGGCTTTTCACTGGCCGAAATTGCTCGAAGAAGCGAAATGCTTGCCGAGGAGATGCACCGGCCGGGGTTTGCATTTACCAGGCAAGCTATCAGCTCCTGGTTGCATGCGGTCCGAATTCCGCGGCTGGAGCACAGAAAGGCGCTGGCCACTGTTTTGGGTGTGTCGCTGCGGGAGCTAAGTCAAAAGTGTGAAGTAAATACTACATCTGAGATTGGTACTAATCCGTTTCTTCGAAATGTTGCTGTGCATGTCTTTGGAAGTCAAGACTTGGTGTTCCATTACAGTTTGGCACTGGCAAAGGGCGTCGAGCTTTCCAAGCTGGCTGTTTATACACACTGGGCCGACATGTTCGCCGCCGGCTCGTCGCCGTTGAAACGCCATTTTCGGACGTTTCGATACAGAGGATATGCATGGATTCCAGATTCTGCGGCCCATCCTCATGTGCTGCGGCCGCCCTGTCTAGTTCCCCTGGGAACCGATCGCACGTCCCCCGAGAATGGCACTTCTAACGATAGAAAAGTATGGCTTTTCTATGACTCAGGAGGTGTGCTGCGTGTGGGCCTTACTTATCGGGAAGGGCGATCTTTGTTCTTGCTGCAAAACGGCAAAAATGAAGTGCAACGATATCCGCTGGGTCGGGTCGACCTAGTCGGCTATGTCCAGGGGAAAACTCTCTTTCATATTCCGAATGAGAATCTAGTCCAGATCAATGGATACGCACTCCCAAAAGTGAGCTAACGATTAGGAGTTTCTAATTAACAAAAACTTACGAAGTTTCACTATCCGGAACGCAACGAAAGAAGGATATTATGCAGGGAACTGACCCTCCAGTTTTTGATCGTCCGGCGCCGCTTCGCCTTCTCGGGACTGGATCATGTACTCAAGGCGTTTTGTTGCTCTTGCAAATCTTGAGGACGAACAGCTTGTCCGCGCAATTCTCGAGGGACGGCACGAAGCCCTAAATACGCTTTTTGAAAGGTATGCCCCGAGGGTATTCCGGATGGCGCGTGGGATTCTAGGAGATGACGGTGAAGCCGAAGACACAACGCAACAAGTGTTCTTCGAATGTTTTGACGCTTTGAAAGAATTCGATTCCAGCAAAGGAACTTTTAAGAAGTGGCTGCTGAGCCGAGCATTTCATCGTGCAATCAACCGGAAAAACCATTTGCGCGCGCAACGTTTCTATCAGTGGGAAGGATTGGATGAAGAAAAGCTCCGTTCTATAAGGAGTCCTGGAATATTGAACCTGTCTGAAATAGAGCAATCACGGCTCATTCAGGAGCTGGTTTCTTCTTTACGGCCCCAGGAGGGCGAAGTTCTCAAGTTCAAGTTCTTTCATGGACTTACCCTTCAGGAGATTGCAGCGGAAACCCACGCCTCCGTGTCATCGGTGACGCGCACCTTATACCGAGCCCTGCGGCAATTACGGACGTATCTGGATAACAGTAAGTCCTCAAAGATCGTTAAGCGATCGGAAATAGAAGCAAGGAAATGTCGCTAACGGCGCACCAACAATACGAGGAACTCTGCACACTAGCTGCACTCGGAGACATTTCGGAGGACGAGTTTGAGGACCTGAAAAAACATACCGAAGAATGTGCAGGGTGCAAAGGCCTGGTACGCCAGTTGCACGAAACGTATGGGGTGCTTACCGCTGGTTCAGCGATAGATGATCAATTACCGGAGGGTATGCGCCGTCGTTTTGACCAGCAAGCTCGACTGAGAGGGATATTGCCTCCCAGGCCTCGTGGCTTGGTCCAACAGATCCGGTCAGCAGCTGCCGGCAAAGAAGTCCTTATCAGCCTCTCTCTGGCCTGTATTGTGCTTAGCATCTGCTTGGCCGCTGCCTTCTTTGAACTCGCCTACGTGCGGAAGCACCTCTCAGCCACACAGCGTCAACCCAGCATTCCTTCGAACGATTACCTAACACTTGTAGAACAGAATCAAGCGCTTCAACAACAACTGGGAAATTCTGAGAAGGAAAGGGAAGCGGTTGCCGAAAAGCTCAAAATTCAGCAACTACAGGCCGATGAAGACTCCCAAAGACTATATGCGTTGAACTCGAGAATCGCGACCCTTGTGGGAGACAGTACCGAACTGCGGGACCGACATGCTGCCAGTCAGAAGGCGGTAGCGGAATTGCAGCAAACAATTCAACAATTAGAGACGCAGCGCGACGCGCAAGCGACCGCCTCCGTTGTAGAAGAGGCGGAAATCAGAAACCTGAAACAAGAGCTGCAGCGAGCAACCGAACAAGTTGAAGAACAGCGCCGACTCAACGTGGCAACGGCTCAAGTTAGAAAATTGATCGAAGCTCGAAATCTGCACATCGTGGATATTCACGATACAGACGAAAATGGCAGACAACTGAAGCCTTTCGGTCGAATCTTTTCGGACGGTAAGCAACTGCTTTTCTATGCCTATGATCTGCCACATCCAAGGCCTGGCGAGGCTATTGTCGCATTTCATGTTTGGGGCGAACGCACAGGTTCTAAACAATCACCGAGGAGCTTGGGTGTTTTTCAGCCCGACGACGTTTTGGATGACCGTTGGTTGATTAGAGTACAGGAACCTAGTGTGCTCTCTGAAATCGATCAGGTCTTTGTCACAGTATCGGCCAAGCCGGAAGGAAAGCGATTCTTGAGCGTTCGGCTCGATACAAGACCGAACCATCCTTGATTACTTTTCTCTTCTCTCCCGAATCCGTGATTCTCAGGCAATCGCTTTGGCTTGCGATCTTTATGGTCGCATTATGCCGCGATGCTGCGAGTCAGATAGATTCTGGCGTTGTGGCCGGCATGGTTACGACAACAACCGGCGAAGTCATAAAGGACGCACATGTAGCATTAATTGATGCTGATCGAAATCTCAGAACTCGTGTAGACGCCAACGCTACCGGTCTCTATCTGTTTCCCGATGTTCGGCCAGGTCATTACAAATTGGAGGTGACCGCGCCTGGGTTCAAGACAGTGCTGCTTTCTGGAATCATCGTCAACGTTCAGGACAGTATCCAAGAAAACTTCCAACTGGCTGCGGGCACCTCCTCTGAGACCCTCACAGCCATTTCTTCCACTGCGCTCAGCAAGATGTCTGGTTCTGTTCGAACTGCGATTGACCAAACACTGATGCGAGAATTGCCGCTAAATGGAAGATCTTTTCAGACGCTGTTTCAATTGACGCCAGGGATTGTCATTGCACAGACGAGCTTTGCCAGCCAAGGGCAATTTAGTGCGAACGGCCAACGTACCAATACCAACAATTTCTTGGTCGATGGCGTGAGTGCAAATTTCGGAATGGCGGCCGGTGTAGATCCAGGTCAATCGGCTGCCGGCACATTGCCAGCGCTCAGTGCATTTGGCAGCACTAACATTCTGGTGCCAGTGGATGCTGTTCAGGAGTTTGCGATCGAGACATCCACGTACGCCCCGGAGTTCGGGCGAATGCCAGGTGCGCAGATCTCGATTGTCACGCGCTCCGGGACCAACGAATGGCATGGTGATGTCTATGACTACTTGAGAAATGCGATCCTAGACTCGAATGATTGGTTCGCAAATCGTGACCACCTTCCTCGGGCCGGCATAAAGCAAAACGACTTCGGTGGAAACATTGGGGGACCGCTGCAAAAGGGACATACGTTTGTTTTTGCGTCCTTCGAAGGGCTCCAGCTGCGACAACCGGCCATCGTTGAATCTCTTGTTCCATCCTTTGCGGCGCGTTCTGCCGCGGTGCCGGCCATCCGTCCTTTTCTTGATGCCTATCCCCTGCCGCAATCACATGACGATAACAATGGGTTAGCTCCCGCAATTGCTAGCTTCTCTGATCCGTCCAATCAGGAGAGTGGAAGCATCAGGTTCGATGACGAACAGGAAACCTACGGGTGGTTTGCTCGGGTAAACATAGGCAACTCCAGCCGGTCTCAACGCGGCGCCCAAGACAATGCATTGAGTTCGGTTACGATCACTGAATTCTCCCCGCGCACTCTGACTTTTGGGGCACGACAAACTTGGCGATCTTTGGCCAATCAATTTCGGGCGAATCTGAGTTCAGCAACCGTCTCGACGAAGAACATCCTGGACGGCTTCGGCGGAGCGGTTCCGCTTCCAATGGATGTTCCGTTTCCTGCTCCGTTCAATGACGGCAATAGTCTCTTTCAGTTCATTCCTGGCGCGTTTGGCACTAATATGCAACTGCTGATCGGGCGAGGTGTTCACAATGAGCAGCGCCAGATTCAGATGGTTAATACGGTGTCCTGGCAGCTGAAGAATCATCTCTTGCGTGTAGGCGCAGATGTTCGTTTCCTGAGACCTACTGTGACACCCGCACAATACGAACTTGCTTCAGTTTTTTCAGGCTTACCTTCGGTTCTTAACGCGCAAAGCTCAATTGACGTCGTAGAAGCGCAGCTCAGGGTGAAATCCAGGTTTGATGATTATTCTATGTTTGCTCAGGACACGTGGTCACTGGCTGATCATTTGACGGCAACATTCGGATTGAGATGGGATTACGCGCCTGCACCATCTGGACGCGCCAGCAATGGCCTCTCTCCTTTCATATTAAAAGACTTCATTTCGCTTTCTCACTTTTCAATTGTTCCTAATCAACCTTTGTATAAATCAGAAGTGAAGAACTTTGCGCCGAGAGTTGGCTTCGCTTATCGACTCTGTACATGTCGAGCGTCTGTGGTGTTAACGGGGGGTGCGGGTGTGTTCTATGACTCGACTAATAGTGCGGCGGGAAACGCCTTCAGCGGAAACTTTTTCCCGTTCGCTGCGTTGAAAATTCTGGGAGGAGCACAGTTCCCATTGACCCTACAAGAGTCGTCCCCGGCCGTCATAGGCACAACACCCATTATTCCACCGATTGCTGCTTACGCGCCTATTCTACGAACACCGGTTGTTTCGCAATGGAATATCTCCCTTGAAGGAGTGCTGAACAAGAATCAAGTCGTGAGTCTTGGGTACGTCGGTTCGAGCGGACATGAACTCTATCGAACCGAAATGTACACCGGAGGCCACGCTGGGGTACCAACTCAGTTGGAGGAAATTCTTTTCACCAATAATGCTGGCGTTTCAAGTTACAACGCTTTGCAACTAACGACCCATTTGCTGACCAAGGGTCTTGATCTATCGGCTTTTTATACGCTGTCCCACTCCTTGGATAACGTCTCAACTGACGCCGTATTCCAGGGCATACCAACCCGATTCATCGATCCCGCACTAGACTACGCTCGGTCTGATTTCGACATAAGACATAGTGCTTCATTGGCCTTTGCTTACCAAATTCCGTCCTGCGATTCGTGCGACTCTTTGCGAGGTCTCTTCAGCAACTGGAGCATGAACGTGATTTCAATTCTGCGATCCGCACCCCCAGTCGATGTCGTCGTGTCTCGGGACATAGGCTTCGGCGTCTATGACTTTCGCCCCGACGTCACGCGTAGTGAAACTTTGTACTTACAAGATTCCAATGCGCCTGGAGGAAGGCGCTTGAACCCGGATGCGTTTTTGATTCCGCCTATACGGCAAGGTGCTCTTGGGAGGAATGCGCTATCAGGATTCCCGGCTTTTCAGACGGACATCGCCCTATCAAAGCAGGTACTGCTGCGAGCTCCCGTACCTCTCCAACTCCGTGTTGAGATCTTTAACGTTTTTAATCATCCAAACTTTGCGCCACCATCCGGCGTACTAGGCAGCGTGGATATGGCAGGAAATTTCAATGCCAATTCTGGCTTCGGCGTTTCTTCTCAGACGCTGGCACGTGGCCTTGAAACCGGCACCTTTGGAAGTGGATTTGCATCGTTGTATCAGATGGGCGGTCCAAGATCCGTACAGATTGTGCTAAAACTGTCGTTCTGAGGAAGAGCGTCCTAAAGCAAAGAGCGGAGCGTTCCAACAGGCTCCGCCTTTGCGACTAGAAGTGAGCGAATTCAAGTCATCCAAGAGCACAGGATTTGGCGACTTGCTTATTCTTCGTCAATAAGCGGCATCTGGCACATAAGGCTGAGGGCAATTCCATCGCCGTCATAGCGCGGGCCGGCGAAGGCTTGAATGTGTCCGCTAGCCGCATCGATGACATCGACTTCCGGTGCTTGGTATTCCATGTTTCCTCCTTTCCCCACCATATACGTCATCAAATCAGGCTCGTCGGTGGCTTGCGCCTGAAGCTTCTCTGGCTGTCGAAGCAGGCTCCGGTGAAACATGAACAAATTCAAGTGATCGTAGCCATCTCTCAAGTGAGAGAAGACGGAACAGAGCGCCGCTGCAGGGCAGGATCCCTTTACGCGTTTTGTCGAAAGCGATGAAAAGCTCCCGTGGCTTAGCTATTTCTCGCCTACAGACTTGCCATTGCGGGATGGTGTGCGCATGATGGCTTTCTCTTTGCAGTGCTCGGACGATTGCCTCGTCTACGTTCGCTTTGCTACGGCGCCTCGTCACTCTTCTCGGAAGAACTTTTTCAAGACTCCGTCTCATTAGTGATCGGGTGCTCCCTTTACGCAGAATCTGGGAGAACGGAATACTTAGACAGAACTCAAGCAATGGCCGATGCGTGTACGGGTGAGAGACGTAAAGGTTTCGATACTCCGCGAAGAAGCCGGCACCTAGATCCCGAAAGAGAAGATCGAACGCGAAAAGTTGAACCTGCTTCGAGGGACGGCCGAACGCCGTACAGGAAGCGCCAACGACTGTATCCTTATTATTAGGCGTGCCCTTCAGCCGGAGCCAATCCGGGGAGGGAAGCTGCTTGTAATGTGAAAGCCTGTTCAGAGGTCCGAGGAGCGCCACCTTTGCTGCAAGCCAAAGCAGTTTCACTAGTGGTACACCGGAGCTTCGACTCCATGTGCTCCCCTCGCGCCAAGCCCTTACCAATCTAAGCTTTGCGAGCTCATCGGCCACTAAAGCGGTTCCGTCTGGCTCACTCCAGAAAAGATGGTCGCCGCCACGGCCCGTAAGCAAGATCTTTGAACCACAACGACGCATCACCTCAGCTACGGCCGTATATCGTCCAGGGAAGATGTGAAGAGGATTTGGCACTCCAGTAAAAGTTGGCTGATCGAATCCAAGCGTCGTGTCCAACGCGCATTCTGATATCCGGTGGGTTTTTATTCCCCTTGCCTCTTCTACCGTGGAGATAAATGAGTCTTCATCACAAGTTGTTGATTCCTCGTACACACACGAGACTGTCTGCAAGCGCTCAGAATAGCCGGTTGAGGAATGGCTTACCCTGTCAGCAATCAATACTAGCGATGAAGAATCCAGGCCGCCACTTAACTCACAAAACACAGTGCCTTTCGCGCGTAGTCTCCGACGTACCGCGTCCGTGAGCTCCGCTCGTAGCTGCTCTTCACACTCATGATCGTCGCGATAGGTAGTCGTCTGAATTTTGTCTGCCGGATTCCAGAGGTCGCGCCTTGATCTCAGTTTTCCTAATTCAAAAACGAGTACTTGGTTCGCAGGCACTACAGCTATGCTCCGTAGGGGCGATTCAAGAGCGCTGGGGTGGGACAATAGATACTCGATTACAAATTCATGATTCACTTCCAGATCGGCCGCGGAGGTTCGAACCAGATGTTCAAAATCGGTTGACCATTGCAGCCGCTCGTTTCGCAGCACGTAGTAAAGAGTTCGGGCGCCGCAGGTGGATCGCGCCAGCCGCAGCGTGTGATTCTCCCTGCACCAGAGGACAAGAGCAAATTCGCCGACAAGCTTGCTTAGGGCGTCGTCCCCATAGCGTTCAAAGTATTGAGCAACGAGAGAAGCATCCGACGTGCGCCTCAGATCGGTAATACTCAACCAAGAAGCGATTTCCTCTCGGTTGTCGAGGCGCCCATCCCAGGTGAGGACCAGTTTTCCCCATTGAATGGGCTGGTTCTCATACTCTTCTTCGTGCGTGAGCAGATTTCCGCGGTAAACCATGGCCAGCGGACCGTCGAGCAACTGTCCCGCTACCTCACAATGTTCATGCCGGGCGTAACTGACAATGTCGCGTAGATCAAGCGTGACTGCCTTTTTGCCATCCCAATGGACAACACCGGTTTGAAAGGTCGCCATCTTGTCCCGTCAGTAACAAGCAACCACGTCATAGAAATCTCTTACCGTCGGCCAATCGTTGACAACTCTATCCTCGACCTCAACCCAGGCGTGGCTCAGAAAAGGAGTGCATCGGGCACCGATTACGAGTCGTGCGGGAAATCCAATGAATCGCAACAGGCAAGTCGTTACCGCGGATCTTTGCAAGCACAGAGCTTTGCCGGGGTACCACACGCAAGCCTTTGACACCGCATGACATACCGGTCCTGCGTCTGCAAGGTCATTTTTTCGTGGACTACGAACGGGCCAACCATTAACGACGGAACAGAGGGCTCTAAATGAAATCAAGAGGAGGAGATCAAATGCGAAGAGGCCCGTTAGCGCACAGACCAACGTGCGTATTCGTGTTCTTGACGGCTCTGTTTGCGGACACCCATACCAGGGAAACAAGCTGGGCACCGAACGCCGCGGCAATTCAGGCAGGCCTTGAACTGCTATATTTTCGACACCGTATTCGTTCAGCTTTTTCGAGAAAGCTCGAACGTCCACAGCGGCTCGCTGAAGCGTGATTCCGTACGTGCGTGAGATTTCACCCGCAATTTCCGTTTCCGTTTTTCCTTCAAGAAGCGCCTGCCAAATCTCTGAACCAACGCGGTTCAACTTCACGAATCGATCAAGACGGGTGTCCAGGAACACTGTTCCGTCGCGACCCGAAGTCATGATTGACGCGCCATATGTGGAATTCAGACGGCGATCCACGAATAATCGTCTCTAATATTGGAATGCCGTCGGGAGCGGCGGATTTCGCCAACGCAGACTTCAAAATCTAACGAGAAATGGCTCTCGTTCGTCGCGAGACAGCCTTTGGCTAATAACTTCGGTGCTCTGAGCAGATACGATCACGAATCCGTCGCTTCCCACCTTCACGTCGAATGAAACTCGGCTATTTCGGGAAGGAGTTGGCATTCGCCGGTTTATGATGTCGAGTACCTGATCAGAACAGCCTACATAACAGCGCAACTGCGGCACGCCGGGCTTCACTATGGCGCAGTATGGACCCACGGCGATGTTCTCAAAATGGAAGCCGTTTCTTCTTTCACGATGGCGTTTCACTACAAGGGGCCTTGCGGTCGGAGCGTCTTCTTTCCACCAGGTGAATTCAACGAAGAGATTCCGGAACTCGACTTCATCCGAAAGGTGAAGTAATTTGTCCGTCCTTCGTTCCTTGTTAGAACGCTGATGCCATTTTCTAGAAACGTCTGACCAACGAATGTGGGCAGAATACTGTGTTTGCTGTTGACTCGGAGCACGCTCACCGGTATCTGATCTTTTTTGTCGCGCGCTGTAGCAGAACATCCAAACCTCCTGCAACGATGGCCAGTACGATTCTGAACGCTCCCTAAAACAAGATCGCCATAATCAACGCTTCGGTAAACTTGGCACTCATTTATTTCCCCACAGCGGCCCAGGTAGCAATTATTCAGTGGCTCCGTCAGAGGGCGAACCACTTCGAATCTCGCCGTCGATGGAAGTAGATGTGAGAGGGCGGTCACTGCACAGTTCGCTATTTCGTAATCCCGCGAGGTTTGCTCCCCGAGAACGCTGGCGCCATTGTTCCAAAACTTCTGGCAAGAAACGTCGGCAAAGTAATTGGCTTTGCTCCGGAGCCAAACCCTGGGGCTCTTCTGTAAAAATGCGTTGGAGGGCCGTCACAAACCTCACGCACAATTGCAGTTCCTCAGCACAGGCAGTGCATCCGAATACATGGTTTTCCAATGCTTCGCGCTCAGCGTCACTCAACTCCTCGAGAATGTATGCTTCGACAGCATAAGTATCGACAACCGTCTGATGGTCCATACCCACCGGTTCATCGACTGGCGTGAGCTTATGAAGGTTAATGGGAACCACTTTTGGTGGCATCAGACACCTTTCAGCAAGTCGTAAATAGTCGTCTTTAAGGTGCGAGCTAAAATCAGCATTGTCGCAATGGTCACATTTGACTCGCCTCTCTCTATCTCGCCCATATGACTACGGTGAAAGTTGCACCTATCAGCAAATGCCTCCTGCGACAGGTCGAGTGCCTCTCTTGCCTTGCGGACGTTCGCCCCCAACGTAACCTGAGCATCACGTTGCGGGGTTGTCGTGTGGTTCTTTCGCCTTGTCCATCGTGCGCTCTTTTTTGTTGGTGGTTTGCCCATCCAGCCCTCGACTTTCTCATCACGCAATTTGTCAAATATCGCTCGTCAAATCAGAAACATCTACATTCAAATTCCGATTCGAACCGCTCATTTGCGCATTGGTAACGAAAAGTGCTCGTTTACGATCTGCAACGTTCCGTCCGCTGAAACGCTGAATATCTGTGTCGCTCTCCCGTTAGTTATCTCCTCAACAGCCGCTTTCCCCCCTGTCACTGGGGATGCACTGAACTGGAACGTATATGCCGCAATCGCATTTCCCCCAGGCAAAATCATGACTTCAATGGGACCAAGGCTGTATTTCAGCCTCGTGCCATTACCGAAGTATTCCCGGCTGCGTCTAACAATGGTCAATCGAGCAGGTTCAGGTTTCACAGACTCTGTCCCAAGAGTGATCGCATCGGGAGCGAAGAAGCTTTGGAGTTGTTCGACAGACCGTTCGCAGAAAGCGGACCAATAACGGGTAATCTCGGCCTGAACCAGACCATCGGTGAGCTGAGCTATGGAAATCTTTTGCATTTCTGAAAACCTTCGATTATTCTCTGACTTTTCTTACAATTTGCCAGGTCGTGAGAAAACCCCTGGGTGGTCCGTGGCCTATTCGATGTTTGTCCTGCAGTGATCCCAGAATTGAATCGATAACGAGGCCGCTAATTCCGAATTTCTCAAACTGTTTGTAAATTTCCTCAGGCGTGACCGCCTCGGGTCTCGTTCCTAGCCAATTCATGACGATCCTTTCATAGACATCAGCATCGCTTTTCTGTGTGCCGTCCGAAAGTGGCAGGGGGACCGTCTTATCGCTCATAGTTTTCTCCAAAAGGTCAGTGATGGCCCTAAGGAACTCTGGTACGGAAAACGGTTTTTGCAAGAACAAAGTTCTCAAATTGGCGCTGAGTGTCTCCGCTTTAGGTGAGCCCGACATCAACAACACCGGGACTTCAGGACGGTGTTCTGTCAATTCGGTCACAAGCTCCCTTCCGTGAAAGCCCGCGCAGCCACTATCGAGTATTAGGATATCGACCTGCGCAGCGGGATCTAGCCATATTGCGAGTGCTTCGGCGGCAGAGGTCGCAGACAACGTGCGATAGTCATTGCGGCACAATACCGCAGTCAAGACGTCCACCAGGGCGATCTCATCGTCCACAATCAACGCAGAAATCGGCCTTCCGTTCCGGTAAGATTTACTAGAAGGTTCAATCGAAGTCATTGTGACTCACCGCTGTTTTTCTACAGGCTGCTCATTCCTTTGTCGCCGCGTGGCCGTCCGTGGTTTCTCCCCGTCAACCTCACTGAAGTTAGCTTTGAACCCCGGCACCAACTCGTTCCAAGCAAGCTCGCTTCGACTGGCAAGCATTACGGGACCATAGATTTCGGCTAGAGGTTCCAGTGCTGAGCGGCGTAAAAGTGAAATAGCTTTTGCGTTGCGATCAGCACCTGATTGCGCGGCAGTTAGGTTCACCACGATAAACGACAGCGGGTTCAGCATATACAATCCAACGGCGGCCCCTATCATCGAGTTGATTTCCTTTCTTCCGAACCCACGACGAGATTTACTGGGTTGCAGTTCCAACACGGTACCATCCGGAAGGAGCAGAGTTGCCATGTTCGATATTGAGGTCCTTTATCACGGACGTTCCATGTACCCCAAAAGGGACCGCGCGCGGGAGCCCGGTCCCCAACTAGTCTGCAACTAGTTGGGCGATGATTCGGCCAGGTGTCGAACCATCTGGTCTGATATACTAACACTCGTTTCAATTAGCGCATAGCTAATTTAACAGCCTAATGATTTTCAAGGAATATGACCGAGTCACGATAGTCCTTCGTGGAAAGAGTATGGCAGGTCGTATTCTGTTGGCATCGCGGGATACTCTCAGTTTGATGGTCAGCCTTGACTCAGATGGCGATGTCTTTGGGGTGCTTCTTCCTCTTATATGGTTGGACGGCTGTTACTTAGATCTTTCAACCGGGCAGGAGGCTTGTATATCGACTGAGAACGTAGGTTGCAGGGAACCCGTGCAATCCTTTAAGAGGCAAGGGCAATCCTCGCAAACTGCTCCAACGCTCCAGAATTCGGAGTAAATGGGGCGCGTCTACCTGAGTGGGGTAACGCCTTGGATCCATTGTTGAATCATTCGGTCAACCACTTCGCGTTCTTTCTCGCCGCGCTCGATTAGAGACCTGCTGCTTCTGACATGAAGAAGGGATAAAATCAGAGTTCTCGCGGAAGCGGTTGCGTCCAGTTTGTTTTTTCGTGACTTCTGACCTTGGGCTTGGATCCCTTCAGCGAGTCTCTTAGAAATTTCCAAAGTTCGGGCAAAGCCGAGTTCCCGCCACTCCTCCTTAGTAGATAGCGCGGAATAGGCTAGGAGACGGGCCGAGCGTGGAGTGAGAGATGAATACCAGCGCCGCAGGGCCCGGTGCAGCGCCTGTCCGAGGTCCTTCTCGCCGACTTCAAGCAGCTTGCTGAATTCATCAGGGTCCAGGGAACTCGAGACGACCGTCTCTAACACCTCATCGAACAGCTTCTCCTTCGACTCAAAAAGCCGAAAAATCGACGACGGAGTTACATCGGCAGCTTGTGCGAGCTCTCTAATTCCCACTCCGCTGTAACCTTCCGATGCGAACAGATCAATCGCGGTTTCGAGAATTTGCCGCTTAGCCTTCGATGCCATTTGATTCCGAGATCCTTAGCAGGTGATCGTTTGCAAGTAACATACTATTGATTCTCGCCTTGCACTAGCGAGATTTCATTCACGCTAAGCGACAAACAGTCAGATACCATGGCTTGTTGCAAGACGATATGCTGCGCCTTCCGCCCCAAAACAAGGCGAGATGACCCACATGCTCCAAATATAGAGAAGCGCGTGGACACGACGCAGTATACAAGGTTCGGTGTACAACATCTTAAAACGCTCTTGCCTCTTTTGTCCTCGATTATAAAGCAGGCAGCATAACGTAAAGGGACGCCTACCTTGCACCTTATAAAATAAGGCGTTGTCTTCCGTAAACCGGAAAAGATGACTTCTTGATATGGGAACCGGCTGCACTATGCTCTCTAAACACGTCCATCAAGGACTAATTCCGCCAAAGGAGAAATAACAATGAGAACAAAAACATTTCGTCTAATCTGGGTTACGCTGATTGTGCTCGTAGGTGGCTGCACCGCCGTGATGGCAGACGGAAGCGTTCCACGACCGATCTGTTACCCGGGTGATAGCGGGTGTCCCAACGTGCATTTAGTCAATGTTCGGTAGCGGAGCTACCTGGATGGGGGCGTACTGGCTCTACGGTAGCGCTCCCACCAGTTCTGCCCAGCAGCGCTGGGGGAGCGCGCCGCTTCAGATTCAGTTGGAAGAACAACAATGCACCTAGGAGCTTTGGATATAGTACTTGCGATACTCACCTGCCTTTCTCAGCTGATTCTCCTCTTCTTGTTATTCAGGCGCGGTCACTGGACTGGCTTCCCCATGTTCTGTTCGTATATTTTCTACGCCGCCGTCGCAGAACTGAGCTTCGTCACTGTCGACAAGATATGCAGCCGGCGTACGTACTTTGTCTTCTATTGGGCGGCCCAAGGCATGTACACGATACTGGGACTTGCAGCGATGGACGAATCCATCGTCAAGGTTCTACGGTCGCCTTTCGTCTCGACCCAGCGTTTGCGTCGAATCGAACTCGGAACGGTGACACTTGTATTTATTTTGGTCGCCTGGTTGTGGATCCAACAGGCGCCCATCCAAGCCAGTTATGTGATGACCGCATTTATTTGCTTTGACTTGGCAGCCGACTATATGAGGGCTGCTGTGTTTGGATTCTTCGTTATCGGGGTGGTGTATTGGAGGCCGCAATGGAGCCGATACGCCGTTGGAATTATGCGCGGTTTCGGCCTTTTCAGCATCGTCGGTTCTCTCGCCGGTCTTATGCGTTCTGTTTTCGGAATAAAAGCAAATGTACTGTTTGCTCACGCACCATCTGTGGCATATATATTCGCTTCCTTTATTTGGTTAGCGGCCTTCGTCAGACCGGATCCGCCCGTGGCACCAAAAGCACGAGTAAACCGTGACGAGATAGTAGAAAGGCTAGGCAGGCTTATGGGGGTACTGAAGTGACAAGTATGATGCCAAGTGTTCTGTTGTTGTTCGTGTCTCTGGGTGTTGCAGGCCTGTTCATTGGATTGTTCATTTATCGTCAATTCCAGTTACGAGAACGCACCATAGACGAGGTGATAATTTTCCTTCGAAAAATAGACTGGGACGAGCTCGCTGAAATCTACAATGTTGGAGCAGAGGGTTTGGCCGTTATATTCGCGGATAGCGATTATACGTGCTTTCGGCGTAGCCTACGTGTACGAATTCACACTGCCCGCGAGTTTGCCTGGCGAATGTACAACAACGCTCGTGTCGTCCAGCAATGGGCGACAACGGAACTCGCCGATGTTGACCTAGAGCTTGACGATAGACGCGAAGAGCAGGCACAGAAAATCCGACAAGTAGTAGTTCTTGCCACGGAAGCACGAGCTATCCTGTTCATGCAACTCATCAAACTCACTACATGGACTGTGCTACGGGCCGACCGGTGGCCTCGACATTGGATTCCCAGCGTTGCAGGGCTTCGCAAATGGCACGGTCAGCCATCTCTGGATGTTATCGAACTGTACAGTAAGTTGAAAGTCACAGCTGCTGATCTCGCAAGGCGCTACGGTCAGCAGTTTTACGATGAAGTATTAGGTGCATTCTAAGCCAACCCTCAACTGGCTCGCCAGGACCACGTCGGTCTCCCTCCCGCATATCTCAAAACATCTTTGTCACACCATAATGTCTTCGTGGATTCTAATTAGACTTCATTCGGCCGCAGTGAGCAGAACGAGTGGTATGATTTCCGAGCGAGTGATATTGCTATTTTGAATTATCTCGGCTAGACTCCCGAACTGTTTCAGTATTCGGTTAGGTTGGATTCTGAGTAGTTGCCTTTTGGAAATAGATTTCGGAGCCAGCCACAGCTTCTTCAAGGAAGGGAAAGACGAATGATGCACTCGCGATTTGCTTCAGCCCTTCTCTTCTTGCTGTTCGCGTCGCAGGGCTTCGCTCGGGTCGGCGTCGCAGTTGAGAATGTTCGATTGGAAAAAGATGCAAGAGTCGCTTTTGTCCGATTGATAAATGAATCTACACAGGACATCACGGCGTTGAACATGACCGTAGATGTCGTTTTTCAAAATGGAAGCAGGGACCATTTTGAACACACAACTGATTTGTTGCGCCAATTCATGGCTACAGGCAGCGGCGCCATTCATGCAGGAGATCGTTATGAGGTCAGGCTTGATCTCCATCGCAAAGTTGCAAGTATCACCGCGAAACCAGATGTAGTTGTGTACGCCGATCTCGCCGCGGATGTAGACCACAATTCCGACGCCCTGGATCGCATAGTAGCAGAGAGGAAGAGCTCGGCCCTGGCTGCCCATAAGGCGGCAGAGGTCATCAACGAAGCCGCGGGTAACAGCGTGACACCTGATCCTCGCAGTATGGCACTTCGTCAGTTACGAATCCTGGCCGATCAAGCCAAGAAGACGCCGGATGTGAGCGAAATGGAGTTGAGGCTGATTATTTCTGATCTGGAGAACCAAGTCCCCTCACGCTCTAAGGATATGTCATCAAGAGATGCCTTGAAGGAATACGCATTGCGAAAGACCAAAGACGCTGAAACCGAATCGGCGCGCTCTTTGATTAGGAGGGCACAATGAAATATAGGCAGAGTCCGCTGGGGTGGATCCTGCTTCTTCATGGATGAAAGTTTCAGGCAAGAAGGAGCCAGTGGGTAGTCACCAGCTTCCGGTGAATGCCGGAGGGCAACGCTGACAAGCTACCCAACCTGATTGCCTGATGACGAGGGGCCGGGACTTAAGAGCTAAGCCGGGAAAATTACATTACCAGGTTGCTGGCCATGAGGAATTGACGGAACTTGCGAGGGTCGGTGTTCAAGACGACACTCCGGCCGTATTGTCGATGATCAAGGGAGTACAAAATGCATTGTTGCGTGCAGACCTTCTCATTGCTGCTGCAAATGGCATTCTGGACAGTCGCAACTCTGCCAATTGATAGCGTTATATCGGAGTGCTGAAGTGCATGGAAGACAATAAGCTGATCAAAAAGATTCAGCCCCAATCAATGGATGCTCATGACAAAAAGACGGTTCGCGAATACCTGTTGGGATATCTGCCTGAAGAGCGGTCCACAACCATTGATGAAAGGCTATTTGTTAGCGAACACTTCTTAGCGATGATCGAGCAAGTGGAAGACGAAATCATAGACGAATACCTTGAAGAAAGCCTTTCTGCTGCCGATAAGCTGGCGGTGGAAGAACACTTCTTGCAGCCTGCTGAACGGCGGGACAAGCTGCGATTCGCCGGCATGCTCCGGTCGCAAATTCAACAGAACCCTCCGCGCTCAAGCGACTGATCAACATTCTCGATGCTTAGAAGAATTCGGAGTGGCCAAGAACCGTTTCGGATCTGGATATCAGCATGGCTCTGAAATTACCGACAATTCGCTGCGAAAGGCATACATGATGGCTCATGAATTCGCTCACGCAGAATACGCTCAGACACCTGGCGCGGAGGGGGTTTTGAAAGAGTTCCACAAGAATGGAGAGTTCCTAGAGGACAAATTCGAGAAGCTTGGAGTTCAACCGGCACTAAGAGATCCAGAAATTAAAAAGCTAAATCAGCAGCAAATCGACACCGGGAACCGGCTCGAACACCAAGCCCACGAACGTGCATGGGAGGTCGTGACCATAATGAACCGACTTCTACAGGTTTTATGCGCCTTGTTCACGCTCTGTGCTGCCACTGTTGGACAGACCGCGACGGATGCTTCAGCAGTGCCTTGCGAGAAGTTGCCGACTATCCGCGAGTTGACGAGTAAAGAGGCGAAGAGGGTTCTCGCGGCTTTCGGATACAATCTTCGCCAACCATATGATTGTACAAAGTTGACTTCCCGCTGGTACGGCACGAGTATGGTTCTTTTATTCCGTTCTGTGCCAACGCGGCTAGACGACCAAACGAACTTTTCTGTCGTTTTCACTTCTAGCCCACACGAAATCTGGGTTCTGGCCATCGCATCAGGAATGGTCGAATACCCTCGCGTTGAAAGCGACCCGCACAACCTCGCTGCCTTCAACGCACTCCTTGCCGGACAGACGGTACCGACAACCGACCCGGAGTGGATTTCTTTGGCACGAAGCTATCTCGCCATCATCGGTCACGAGAAGGCCATGCTCTCACCTCAAATTTCTTGCGCGGGAGGAGAATGCACGGTGGAGTTGTCTGAGCAACAATCACCACAAGTACTCATTCAATGGGCGCTGAGTTTCGACAAAACTGGGCGCACTGCTCGGCTGCAGGATGTGTCCAGAGAACTCGGCAAGCGCGAATAGCCGTATGATGCGGACCGCTTACGTAAGCTTTCATTGGTGAACCATGGAACGCTGTTAAGCCGCATCATCAATGCGCAAAATGCATCTACGTATCCCGGGTTAGAATGTACACAGATACACCGAGCTGTTCGGCGATGTGCAAAACAGTGGCAACGGTAATGTCTCTCTCGCCGCATTCTATTAGGCCCATCTCAACACTGCTAATTTCGCAACGCTGGGCCAGATCCTTCTGCGTAATCTTCTGTGCTTCTCGCTCGCTTCGAATGTTCATTCCCACTATGCGCTGTGCGCGCCGAACTGCTTCATCGTTACTCATTGACTTGTTCCGGTTTCGTTTGTATGCCACTAGTTTTTTTGTGCATGGTCCAAAGTCTTGGTTCGCTCTTCTTGTGGTGCCCTTTCCCCTTGAGTTGGCGACCTCACTCCGAGCGGTCTATTTCGGATTTTGGAATCGTTTCGGCGTGAATACAAGCAAGGCGAAAAAGAGTATCGCTCCGGTCGTTCTTAGCCGACACAATACCGATACCGTCTTTTCCAACTTCGATTTCAAACGATATTCGACTCTTTCGGGCAGGCGTGGGCATTCTTCCGTCAATCACTCGAAAGACGTCACCAGAACAACGTACGTAACAAATGATTGGGGCGGAGTTCGGCTTTTTTATCGTGCAGCGTGGACCTACCGGAATGGTCTCCAGGCGAATATGATTGCGTGGCCCTCGTTCGCGCTTCGCATTTAGCGGGATTGCGGGCGGAGCTTCTGGTTCTCGATAACTGTATTCCGGGAACAGATCTCGGAAATCAACGATATTGGGCAGATGCAGTGGTCGGTTAAATGTGTGAGGAATCTCTTGAACTTTGGAGCGGAATCGCAGAACAGTGTAGCGGAAGAAAGATTGTTGCTGTTCGTCGGTCGCCCCTATAGAGGGATTCTCTTCAAAGGCTGCCCGCAAAGACGTAACAAATCGAGAGAGCATCTGCACGTCTTCTGCACACGATATGCACTCAAAAATATGGGCCTCGATTGCGTCACGTTGTTCGGAAGACAGCTCATCAAGGATGTAACCTTCAAGTGCGTAGGTTTGTATGGCTGTTTGATGGTCCATGTCATTGCCCCGGTCCATCGCCCGGCTGGAAGATGTAGCCTGCTGGTTTTGACTTTCGAGATTGCATCATGCCGCTTTTGAGAGTGTCGATATCCAGTAGCGAGAGACTTCGTCCTTGATGAATTCTGGAGAAACCTCAGCGATCATCACCACTGACCCCCACTCTGCTCGATTCTTTAAAAAAGGGACCGCTGAAGAACGGTCCCAAGAAGAGCCAAGGTTTCAGTTGTCAGCTTTGTCACGAATCAAAATGGCCCGGTATTTCGGAACCATATGGTCTGATATACTAACACCTGTTTCAGTTAGCTCATAGCTAATTTTGCTTGAAGGTTGGGATCTCATCGCATTGTATGACTCTCTCCGGAAAGCGTCCGCCGACCTTGCCGGTAGGTATGGTCAGAAATTTTACGATGAAGTGATCGCTGCTTTCTGACTTTTCGCACCATTCTGTACTGCTAGGCCTCCTTCCTTCGAAATGTCACTCCATCATGTCATTAGCACTCGCTAATTGTGTACGTTTCGAGCCGAATCACTCGGTATGATTTCAGACCGAATGTTCTTGCAAAACAAAATCGGCTTCGGTAGACTTCCTGCCAATGGTTGAGTCGACATATGAGATGAAATGAAGACAAATATTACAGGCAACTCAACCGACGTTGCACGCAGCGGTGTCAAATTGAACTAGGAGCGAACTCTGTTGCGAGGAAGTAAACAACCGATACGCCACCAATGCAACGCTGTTCGGCTTTGTAACGGAAACAAAAAACCAACCCGCCATTTGGCGGCTTACACCTATCCTTATTTCTCACTTCTTTCGGAGTGACCCCTAATCGGTACGATGACACATTTGCAGAGCGATGCGTTCGGAGTCTCCCCCCGGCTCTGTCTCTGCTGATCTCGTTCACGATTAGATAGGCCCCGGGTCCCCAGCAGTCACAAAAATGTGGAGGTAAGCATGCGTAACTTTCCAGAGTTCGTTGCAGCCTTTTGTGCAGGTACTCGCATCGGCGTAAGACAGTTTTGGGTGCGCATTGGTCTCTTCTTATTGGTCTCATCCCTCACCTCTCTTTTCATTGCAGCGCCGGAGCCTGTATGGACGGCACATGCAACTACAATCGCGACGACCGGATCTCTCCAGTACTTACAAGCCCCCCAGGCGTTGCCGGCTACCCATAATGGTCCCGCGACCGTGACACAGGTACTCGATTCAGGAGGGGCGCAGCCAGTTTCCCTTGGGCAGAGCGACTTTGATGGCGATGGAGTTCAAGATCTGGCAATCGGATATGCCGTACCAGGCGGACGCGGCATAATTGGCGTACGGAAGGGGAATTTGGATGCCTTCGCGCCTCAGACTCATCTTTCATGGCAGGCCATTGCACAAGGCCAATTTCCATCTCCATTTTCGGGCACCGAAACGGCGTTCTCGATTCCGCAATCGCCCGACTTCCTTGGCGTAGGTCGGTTCGCTGGTACAGACCACGACGATCTAGTTGCAGCCGCCCGCGGAAGCAGTACCGTGTATCTGCTTCCAGGCGATGGCCAGCTTCAGTTTTCTGCGCCACGGCAGTTTCCAATTTCGGGAGTTGTGACTTTTTTAGCTGCGGGTCGCTTTGGGTCACAAGGTCGGTATGGTTCTCTGCTCGTGGGCACAACCTCTGGTCAGCAAAACTCCCTTTTAGTTTTCCACGGATCAGCGACGGGCCTATCCCTCTCTGCAAGTTACCCACTGCCGGCGCCGGCAACGGCTATTACGTTCGGGGATTTGGACGGAGATCTTCTCTCCGACGCAGTCATTATTTCTGGCGGGCAGCTATTGATTCTGCATTCCGCTCCAAACGCAACCCCTAAGTTGGAAACGCTGTCGCTTCCCATTAATGCTCAAGCAATCATTGTTGGTTCGTTTGTACATGATCGCCTTTGGCGCCAGCAGATGGCCGTACTTGGAGCAGATGGAAGTATTTCTATCGTTGCCCATGGCGGATTCGATCCTCGCGGATGGAGCCGGGCCGAGACACTCGCGATGTGGAATGCGCGAGTGCACCGTCTTCCGAACCCATATGGCCGCTCGACAGCTCCGACTTATGACGGATGGCGGATCATCGAGACATTTTCAGCCGTCGCTCCTTTTGTGAACAATACGCCGCTTCTATATTCGGGCCGCATCTCCGCGCAAGGAGCGGAAGATGTGATGGTCATGGACGGCGACACCAATCAGATGGCGTTGATTTCACACGCCAGTGTGCCTGCGGCGGCTACTACATTCGTTCCTGGACAGGTTTCGACCCGACCATATTTGAGTGTGCCAGTAGGTGGGCTATCAGCGAGAGTAAATATTGACGCGCGCCCTGGCATGATCGTACTCAATCGAGGACAGGCGGTTGTATCGGCAATGATGCCGTTGCCGGATCCCACCTTCGTGGTGAACACTTCGAACGACACCGTTGACGTTCATCCGGGCGATGGCGTGTGTGCAGATGTAAACGGCCAATGCAGCCTTCGCGCCGCAGTCATGGAGGCAAACGCCAACATGAATGCGTCAGATCCCACAAGCCCAGCGAATACTCAGGACACCATCATGGTTCCCGCCGGAACCTACTCGCTCACGATTCCCTATGCCGGCACCTTTGATGCATCGACGGGACATCTGGACATCAATGATGGCGTCAATATCGTCGGCGAAGGGCTGGCAAACACGATTATTCAAGCGTCGAACGGTGATCAAGTTTTTTCTATTCTCGACTTGCAACCGGCCATTACGCCAGATCCCGGCAACCAAGGTCCCGGCATCACTGTAAGCATCGCTAATTTGGCAATTACTGGCGGACAAGCATCTTCATCCAATTTCTTCAACTTGGGAGGCGGCGGGATCGTATTTGACGCAGGCCTAGCCGGAACAGGAAGCCTCACTCTCAACTCGGTCGCCCTACACGGTAATTCCTCCACCAGCTTCGGCGGCGCACTCGCTGTCTCCGATTCCGCTCAAATTCCCGGGAGTACCGTCAGTATTTCGCAAAGCACAATTCAATCCAACGGTGCTTTGATGGCCGGAGGGGGCGTCGCCACGAGCGGACCTCTGTCGTTCACTCTCGCAAACAGCCAGCTAACGAATAATTCAGCCATCGATGCGAACGGTTCCGACCAGTCACCGCAACAAGGTGGTGCGCTTTATCTGTTTTCTCTTGTACCTACAACTGCCAAAATTGATGCCAGCACGATCGCTACAAATACCTCTGGTGTCGTGGGTGTGGGACAAGGTGGCGGCGTTTGGACCAATGAGGCGTTGCTCATCGGAAAGGGAACGATTCTCACTAGCAATAGTTCCGGAGCTGATGGCGGTGGAATATGGATCGGCTTAGTAAATCCTTCTGACTCTGTGACATTAATGGATTCCAACTTACAACAGAACCGAGCCGCAGGATTCGGAGGGGCAGTTCAGGTTGACCAACAGAACACAGGTAGCGTCAACCTTGTCTTCAATCGAATTGTAGACAATAGCTCCCCTAATCCTGGAAACGGAGTAAACGTTGTGGCTAATCTCGGCTCTGTAACTGCCGATGATAACTGGTGGGGATGTAATCAGGGCCCAAGCGTGGCGTCGGCTGGATGCGACCAAGCATCTGGAATTGTGCCAGCGACCAACATTGCCTTCTCCAACTCAGCTAATCCGGGGACATTGTTGTTGGGAGGAACTGCACAAGTCACGGCTATGTTTCAAGATAGTAACCCGCTGTTTGCGTCCAATTTTGACGGATTCGTAGGCTTGCCAGTCGTTTTCCAAAACCCGATAAACGGGACACTATCGAACATCCAAACAACTCTGCAGAGCAATGGAAGCGCGTCCGTTGCATTTACCGCAACCGTTGCAGGAACGGGCTCGGTACAGGCTGTTGCCGACCATCAAATCGCGGCCGCGGTTCTGGCAGTACAGGACTTTGCGATGTCTGCCACACCCACAGCGATTCAGACGGTGAATGCTGGAACGCCAAATTCTGAAAGCTACACCATCTCTTCCACAGCAGTTAATGGGTTCATTGGAACGATAAATCTTACAAACAGCATTTCGAGCATAGTTGCAAACGGTCCCGTAGTGACCATGAGCCAGAATTCAATTCTCAGCTCTGGGTCCGCCATCCTGAACATTGCGACCACGGCGGCCACACCTCCTGGAACCTACACGGTCACGATTAATGGAACGTGCGGAGGACTCAGTCACGTCGTCAATCTCACACTTGTGGTTGCTGACTTCACTTTGTCTGCTGGAACTCCTGCGATTCAAAGCGTCAACGCGGGTCAGGGCTCGACAGCGTTCAGCATCATTGGCACCAGTTCCAACGGTTGGGATGGCCCGGTCCAATTCGCGCCTACTGCTGTAACTGGACTGCCAGCCGGAGCTTCAGCTTCTTTCAGCATTTCGCAAATCAATGTCGCTGATGGATCTAGCACGAATAATACGGGCCTGACTGTTTTTACCTCGACTGCCACGCCTCCGGGAAACTACCCACTCACGATCACGGGAACCAGTGGAAGTTTGTCGCACAGTGTTCAGGTGACTCTCAGTGTGGCGAGCTTCACTATCGGAATCTCTTCGAGCCCCGGAGCGTCACTCACTGTGACGGCTGGCTCACCTGCAACATTTAGCTTGTTTGGCAAGTCTTTGAACGGATTTGCGGGAACGGTCAACCTGAGCGCATCCAGCAGCGGCATACAACCAACCTTAAGCACAAATAGCATCAATATCGCCAGCGCCGGGCAAGCGGCATTCACAATTTTAGTTAATACCGACCCGCTAAGCTCTTTGCCCGGCACCTACACAATCAACGTGACAGGCGGAAGTGGAAGCATTACCTCGACCGTATCTCTAACACTGATAATCAACCCTCCACCGCCGGACTTTCGACTCTCCCTCGACCAGCCTTCCGAGAGTGTTTTAGCAGGTCAATTCGCCTCGTACAACGTCACCGCACTGTCTATTGGAGGGTTCAATACGGCTCTTCTTTCCGCGAGTTCCACTGTCTCCCCCGCAGGGCCTACCCTGACCACGTTTAGTAATCCAAACGGGTTGACTCGCTTCACTGTGAATACTGTTGCACCGAATACTGTTCCCGCAACGTACTCAATTACCGTGACGGTTAGCGGTGGTGGCATCACGCACCAAATATCAATGACCCTGAATGTGGTTCCTCCTGACTTTACATTTACCGGGGGAGGAAGCCAGACGGTCAATGCGGGGACGAGCGCCACATTTCCTTACTCTCTGTCTAACGTCAATGTCAACGCAGCCACCATCAACATCTCCGTCAGTGGTCTCCCTCCCGGAGCAACCGCTACTGCAAGTCCGACTCAGTTCATAACGCTCGGAAGCGGGACTGTCACTGTTAACACGACATCGGCGACACCAGGGACTTATCCAATCACTATTTGGGCTATCGGCGGCGGCGTAACGCACACGGTCACCGCCAACCTAACGGTAAACGGATTCTTATTCTCCGTTGGACGACCTGGCTCTATTTCGCCCGGCGGTAGTGTGACGATTCCTTACAGCATCACGAATATGGTCGGTTTGTTTGGCGGCATTTCTGTTTCCTATTCTGGCCTGCCATCAGGAAGCATCGGAACCTTAACTGATAATGGAACCTCGTTCGGCAGCGGCGGTGGACAGCTAGTGATCAACACTACCTCGGGAACACCGCCCGGCACCTACACGATTACTTTTACTGCTTCCGGCGGCGGTTTCACTCGCACGGCGGCCACTATATTGACCGTTACTGGCGCGGCACCTAAGCCGACCCCCCAAGGTTGTTCTCTTATCATCGGCATTCCCAAATGCTGACCGGAAACTGATTTTCTTAGCGGCATATTTTTTAACAGAAAGGTTCATCGCGATGGGAATACAGCTCGAAGCATTCATCGTTCGAAATTTGAAGTCCGTTGTTCGGGTTATATTAACGCTGCTGCTGACGGGAGCGTTTTTTCCGCGGCTTGTGTGCGCACAAACAGCATCTACTACCCCGTCTCTGGATCTGCAAACTGGCGTATCGCAATATGGCAGCTACCACGGCGGGAATATCGACACGATTGACTTGAGTAACGGTCATTTGATGGTCGATATTCCGCTCATTTCGTACCCGCAACGGGGAGGGCACCTCAAATTAGGTTGGGTGCTCCATTACACAAATACTGGCATCTACACGCCAGGATCCTTTCCGACCCTAACGGGTTGCTGCATTGTTTTCCCTTTCGACAGTGGGTTTGAGCCGGAAGAAATTGGCCTACCCGGCTTTTCCGCTGGTTGCCAGGTGCAGACTTGGTCATTGGGAAGTCCGGCGGGCTCATCTGGCGGAGGTTTTGACCAATGCAGTGCCTCAGCTTTCGCCCCTGATGGCGCAGCTCATCCAATGGTTCCCATCGCAAGAGGAACTTTCATGGCAGAAGATGCGAGCGGTTACCGAATTGATGTTCCGGAGTTCACTCTACCGCCGTCTAACACGCAACATCCAGGCGATCAAACTGCTTATTTAACGGGCCCTGATGGTGTTAGGTATTCCCACAGTTCCGTAACTTATCCCATTATCAGCGAAGACACAAATGGCAATCAGATCACATTAAGTGGTGGAGGGTGGACGGACACAATCGGACGCTTTATTCCTGCATTCCCTCCCTTTTTAACCAAGCTGCAAGGGCCATTCCCGACTGGCGTGGAAGGCTCAACCACGGACTACTCTGGATGTACAGGCCCTTTACCTGTTGCAGGAGCAATAGTGTGGGACCCACCAGGAGTAGACGGTGGCTCTTACCATTTGAAATTTTGCTTTGCTCTTATTTCGGAAATTATTCCAGCAGGAGAAACTACTGCCGGCGATGTGAGTTTTCCAGTGCCACCTGAACCGACAACTGCCATTCAATTACAAAGCGTAGTGCTCCCAAACGGCACGGCTTGGACCTTACAATATACGACTGATGGGATGGCAGATTTGCAACGAGTTGTCCTTCCCACTGGCGGTACGATCTCATACACGTGGACTACGCCCGATACTCCTTTCATCACAGGCCTCGACGCTGGCAGGAACATCCTTCCACGCGCAGTAGCCACTCGAATCGTAGACGCTGCCGACGGCTCCAGCCCTGCGGGTCTATGGACGTACAAATATGATCGGACCCTTACTAATGGAGCGCTCGTGACAACGGCCACAGACCCGAGCGGAAATGACACCGTTCATTCCTTTGGACTGCTCAACGTCCAAGGGAGTTTAGCCGCATATGAGACCAAGACCGAACACTACCAGGGATCGTCGGTAAATGGCGCGATGCTTAGGCGTGACCAGACGGAATACCAACAGTTGATTTCCTTTGTTGGCCTTGTGGTCGGACAAAACCCCGTGGCTTATACAACGGTTGTGCCGATTAGGACAATAACGACACTCGACAACGGGCTGCAGACGAAATCCGAAATGGATTATGACCGTGGATTTACAAGCACTACGAGTGGATCCTACGACTTTAACGGAAATGCTCTACCCTTGTGCAGCGGCTGTAGGATTAATGGGCTTTATGGTCAGGTCACTGCAACCCGCCACTACGATTATGGGCAAGGCGCACCGGGACCATTGCTGAAAGCAATCAGCACTCCACACTTAGCCTTTGATAGCGCACCTTATTTAGCCAATAATCTCCTGGATTTAGTCTCAAGCGAAGTGATAAAGGATGGTGCAGGGACTGCCGTTGCATCAACCACTTACGGATATGATGAAGCGCCTCCGTTGTCCTCCTCAATCACCACCCAACATGACGGTAATCCGCCAGCTGGAGTTTTTCGAGGTAACAACACGTCCGTGCAACACCTTGTAGTGACGCCGGCTACGGCCTGTGGCACTCCGGCACCAAGCAACACAACCATCACCTCTTCTATGGCTTGGTTCGATACAGGCGAGGTCGCGAAGAGCATTGATCCACTCGGAAATGCGACGACATACAGTTACGCGGCGAGTCTCGGAGGTGCATATCCGACTTCTATCTGTAATGCGCTGAATCAATGTGGTGCTGTTGGGTACGACTTCAACACCGGTCTGATTACGAGCAGTACAGATTTGAACGACCAAATGACGCAGTACGCATATGACGGGATGGGACGCGTTAACCAGATCTTGTATCCTCCTCAAACCGTGGCTGGGTCTGCCATCAACGGAACCACAACTCTAACTTATACGGATACTCCCGGGTCTCTCAGCGTGCAACGAACTCGCCAACAGGACGCCGGCAGCTCAGTCATAGACTTCAAGTTTTTTGACGGCTTAGGACGAACAAGTGGCACTGAGCTAGTAGATCCAGAAGGGAATATCTTCACTAAGACTACCTACGATGGCCTTGGCCAGATTGCCAGCGTCACCAACCCATATCGGACAACCAGCGATCCAACCTATGGCGTGACAAAGACCTCATACGACGGGCTCGGTCGCGTCACGCAAGTCACTCATCCGGATGGCAGCTCGATCTTAAACGCCTATTCTGGCCGGGCAGCCGAGATTCAGGACGAAGGTAATGGTTCATCCCGTGGGACTCGGATCACCCAACTCGATGCCCTCGGCCGGCTCGCGTCGGTGTGCGAAGTTACCACTACCGCGCAAGCCAACCAAAACACGCCCTCGGCGTGCGGACAAGACATTCAGGGGACCGGGTTCTTCACTAACTACCAGTACGACACTTTGAGCAATTTGATCGCAGTCCAGCAGGGCGGCGTGAATCGGTCCTTTACATATGACAGTCTTTCCCGCTTAGTCGATGCCTACAATCCGGAGTCAGGGAATACCTGTTATCAATATGATGCTGCCGGCAACGTAAGGCAGCGCTTGCGTCCCAGTCCAAATCAAAGCGATGAGAGCGTTATGCTTATGACTTCTTATCAGTATGATGCTCTCAACCGTCTCACAAACACCTCGTATTCGGATTCGGCTACCCCGGCCATCACCAGACACTACGACACTACTTCCGAACTTGGCGTTCCACTCAACAACACTGTCGGGCGGTTGTCGGCGGAATATGTAACATCTCCTTCAGGGCAAATACTGTCGGGGCGTGTTTATAGCTACGACTCTTTAGGCCACATCATCGATAACTCCCAATGCACCCCCCAAAATTGTAGCCATAGTGTCGCGTTCCCCTTTCAATACAGCTACGATCTTCTCGGCAAGCCTACGGGTGCGGGTTTGGGCCAGGGTACCGTCCTGAGCTACGCCTATAACGGCTCCGGCAACCTTATATCAGCGACCAGTAGCTTGTCCGATAGCAATCACCCCGCGATGTTGTTGTCTTCTGCGTTGTACAATTCCTTCGGCCAGCTATCGGCAGTGACGCTGGGCAACGCTCTTAATGAGAGTTTTATCCAGAATAATCGTGGCTGGATTACCAGCTACAATTCGTCGATCGCTCAGCCGCAGACCGCTAACATGAACGTCGGCACCTCGCTTGAGTTACACGATTCTTTGTTAAGAAATGTGAGACTCAATGGCGAGTTCCTCAATCGGAATGCGCTTTGGAATCTGAAGTCAAGCGGGAGTAAGAACGCGGGCCGCACTGGCCTGCTAAGGCAGCTGAGATCATCCGTTGAAAGCAGGACGGCAGTATCGCTGAGGTAAGTACTATCAAATAGAGTTGTCAGTACCAACAGTCCACTAGCCACTATCACCCCTAACCCGCCAATGGCGGCTGAAACATCTTCCTAACCGCTCCGGTGATCCGGAGCGTCAATCCAAAAAATAGATCATTGTGAATGGAGATGTGGCATGCCGAAGATACGCGTGTTTTTGTTGACATTAGTATTGCTGATGGTAATGGCAATGGGAGTTGAGGCGCAGACAGCGCCGGTGATTAGCAGCATCACGCCATCTTCGGCTGTGCCCGGCACAGTCGTAACGATTACGGGAACTGGCTTCGGTGCGAGCCAGGGGTTGAGCGGAACGCTGGCCTTCGGAGGAGTGCCGGCCTCGCAGCGCGTAACGGCTAGTAGTTGGAGCGCACAGAAGATCGTCGTTACGGTTCCCAGCGGCGCAATCACGGGCAATGTGGTGGTGACCGTAGCCGGAAGAGTCAGCAACAGTATGCCGCTGACAGTGACGCCAGTCATTACGGGTGTCTCACCGTCATCAGCGGTAGAGGGTAAGTTAGTGTCGATCGTCGGCAAGGGCTTCGGCGCCAGCGCTCTGGCCGGCAACAGCATCATCAGCTTCAATGGAGTGGTAGCGGCTGCCAGCACGTGGACCAGCAGCAGCATCACGGTGCGAGTCCCCGGCGGCGTTGCCGCAGGGACTGTGACCGTGACGGTAGCAGGGCAGACCAGTATGGCGAGCCCGAGCAGCGTGGCCATGTTCACACCCACGCCGGTAATCAACACTCTCGCGCCGACGACAGCAACGGCCGGCGCAACGGTGACGATCAGCGGCAGCAGCTTCGGAGCGACGCAAGGCACGAGCACGATCTCGTTCAGCGGAACATCGGCCGTAGCCAGCAGTTGGAGTGACACCAGCATTGTAACCACGGTTCCTGCCGCTGCCAGCAGTGGGGCAGTGGTGGTGGCGGTGAACGGAGTGCCGAGTGCCGGAGTGACGTTCACGCTGACTCCTTCAATCAGCACTGTCACACCGAATCCCGGACTGGCTGGATCTCCGGTCACCATCACGGGAAATAACTTCGGAGCGACGCAGGGTTCAAGCACGATCACGTTCAACGGAACGACCGCAGTGGTCACGAACTGGAGCAACACGAGTATCACGGCCACCGTGCCGGGCAATGTCACGCCTGGCAACGTGCTGGTGAGGGTGAATGGAGTTCCGAGTAACGGCATCGCTTTTGCGCTGCCGCCCCCTTATCAGTTCAGCTTGAGCTATGCCCCGGATGGGGATGTGTTGTCAGCGCAGGACAGCGTCAACGGCAACTGGAACTACACTTACGACGACTTCAACCGTCTGGTTACCGCTAGCAACAGCAATCCTCAGCAGGGCTTGTCTTACGCCTACGACCAGTACGGGAACAGGTGGCAGCAGAACGTGACGGCCGGTTCCGGCAACAGTTCGCAGCTCACCTTCAGCAGCAGCGCGACCGCGGTGCGCAACGGGAACTGTCTGCATCGAGTGGGACTGACGAATCAGCCGGATGGGTACTGTTTCGATGCCGCCGGCAACCTGCTGAACGATGGGCAGCACAGCTATACCTATGACGCCGAGAACCGGGTCATCGCGGTGGATGGGGGACAGACCGCCAATTACGACTACGACGGTGATGGCGAGCGCATACGCAAGATTGCCGGAGGCAGCACGTCCGAGTATCTCTACGATGTCAGCGGTCGAGTGATTACGGAGCTGAGTGCAAGCGGCACCTGGAATCGAAGCGAGATCTATGCCGGCGCCCGGCACATCGGAACGTACAGCAACGGCACTACATACTTCGTCCAGGCCGACTGGTTGGGAACAGAGCGAACCCGTGTGCTGCCGACGGGTGACGTCTACGAGACCTGCTCCAGCCTGCCCTTTGGCGACGGGCTTCACTGCACTGGCGCCAGCGATCCCAGTCCCAATCACGTGACTGGCAAACCGCGAGACACCGAATCGGGTCTCGATTACTTTGGAGCTAGATATTACGCAAGTTCGCTCGGCCGTTTTGCCACTCCTGACTGGGCCATTAGGCCGACGAATGTCCCTTACGCACGCTTTGTCGATCCTCAGTCGCTGAATCTGTATGCGTATGTAGGCGACCGTCCAACGATCATGGAAGATGTAGACGGTCATTTCAGGGCAGAAACGATGCAGGATCGAGAGAGATTAGATAAGGTCGACAAATATGTTTCTGCATCATCGGGCTCAGCAGAAGGAGCTGCAGTAGTGTCGGATCTTAAATTCGAGATCCTAAAAGTTCCGGAGGGTCAACCAGACCCTAGTCATTTGTCGGCCGCGTTCAGTGCAATTGATGAACTTGGCAGCACAGAATATGCGTTTTCGTCCGCCTTGCGAAGTAACGGCTATACCGGCGATTATGGTCCGAATACCGATAAGTGCAACATATTCGTTGCGGAAGCATATGCTGTGGGCGCTCACAGAGGTTGGGATGGTACCGCAGGATTTCCAACCAACGCAACAGCACTCGGCAATCACTATCCCCCTGTAGCGAATGATTTAGGAAGCACTCGGGCAATCCCCGGGCTTGCCGTCGTCGGCGCAGCCACGGATCAGCGAATTGGAGATATCGTGGCATTTCACTCGTTGCATGGTGAAGGACACTCATCAATTTTTGTCGGGGGCAGTTCTGTTATCTACGCTGGGGCCAGCATCGTCAAAACAAATACAATTCCGAACACCCGACATTTGCTGAATTCCCAGGGGCATACGGTCGATCAGATAACAACAAGGCGGATGGTTCCATGAAAATGAAGATTTTGTTAGTGTTGATTTTTATTATTCTTTGCACTAGCTTGTTTTTGCTTTGCACACACAGAGTATGGTTCGCGGAACGCGCGACAGTCAGAGTTGCTGGCGAAAAAGATAACTCGTATGGTCGGGCCTACAGAAAGGATCATGAGCTCTTCGTCAGAGTGTCTCGAGAAGAGCTGTACTTGCTCGATTTGAAAGAACGTAAAATTGTTGGGGTGGCAGTCGTGAATCCGAAGCATTACATTGTGATGGGGGCATTTCTAGTCGTGCTTGATAAGCCACCTTTAAAGACGGATCCATTTAAGATAGAAGGAAACAATTACATCAGCTCAAGCGGTAGTTCATTAACGTTCAAAACCTTTAACGGCAGTAATGTCGCGATAGATCTGTCCGAGAAATGAATCAAATACCCGGGAAGAGCTACGGCCGCTATCACAGTCGGCGGTCCAGAGGCGGCTGGTACAGGAGCCGGCTCGGTTCTGGGAAACATTGAGTCCCAAGAACGAAGGCCAGGAAATCTCCACTGGTGGTGCGGGATCGCTCCGCTCGTGTCTCTGCGCAAGCTGCAAAAACTGCCGCGCAGCTTGGGCAGAGCGTAAGTCGACCAATGCCGGTGTAAACGCCCAGAGAAATATTCACTAATCTATTGTGGCTGGAGGTAGAACGTTTAGGATCGACTTGGGAAATCACAAAGTACGGGACATGGGCTAACTATCCACCCCTAACCCGCCGATGGCGGCTGAAACATCTTCCTAACCGCTCCGGTGATCCGGAGCGCCAATCCAAGAATAGATCATTGTGAATGGAGATGTGGCATGCCGAAGGTGCGCGTGTTTTTGTTGACATGGGTGTCGCTGATGGTACTGGCAATGGGAGTGGAGGCGCAGACAGCGCCGGTGATTAACAGCATCACGCCGTCTTCGGCTGTGCCCGGCACAGTCGTAACGATTACGGGAACTGGCTTCGGTGCGAGCCAGGGGTTGAGCGGAACGCTGGCCTTCGGAGGGGTGCCGGCCTCGCAACGCGTCACAGCAACGAGTTGGAGCGCGCAGAAGATCGTGGTCACGGTTCCGAGCGGAGCCGTGACCGGCAATGTGGTGGTGACCGTAGCCGGAAAAGCCAGCAACAGTATGCCGCTGACAGTGACGCCAGTCATTACGGGTGTCTCACCGTCATCAGCGGTAGAGGGTAAGTTAGTGTCGATCACCGGCAAGGGCTTTGGGGTTAGCGCTTTGGCGGGCAACAGCACCATCAGCTTTAACGGAGTCGTGGCAACCCCGAGCACGTGGACCAGCAGCAGCATCTCGGTGCCGGTTCCGAGTGGGGTTACAGCGGGGAACATCAGTTTGACGGTGGCGGGCCAGGCGAGCACGGCAAGTCCGAGCGGAGTTGCCATGTTCACACCTACACCAGTGATCAATGCAATTTCGCCGCCGACAGCGATGGCGGGGGCAACGGTGACCATCAGCGGCAGCAGTTTCGGGGCGACGCAAGGCACCAGCACGATCTCATTCAGCGGAGTAGGGGCGGCCGTAACCAGCTGGAGCGACACCGGCATCGTTGCAACAGTTCCTGTGACCGCAACCAACGGACCAGTGGTAGTAGCGGTGAATGGAGTATCGAGCAGCGGAGTCACCTTCACGTTGACGCCGGCAATCTCCAGTATCGCGCCCAACCCCGGGCTGGTCGGATCAACTGTGACCATCACCGGCAGCAACTTCGGCTCGAGCCAAGGCTCCAATGCAGTCATGTTCAACGGTGCAACGGCCGCAGTTACCGGTTGGGGCAACAGCAGCATCACCGCTACCGTGCCAAGCAATGTCACGCCGGGAAATGTAGTGGTGACGGTGAACGGAGTCGTCAGCAACGGCGTGCCGTTCGCGCTGCCGCCTCCCTACCACTTCACCGTCGAGTATGCTCCGAATGGTGACGTGCTCAATGCCAAGGACAGCGTCAACGGGAACTGGACCTACAGTTACGACGATCTCAACCGATTAGCGACGGCGACCAACACGAATCCCCAGCAAGGCTTCAGCTATGCCTACGATCAGTACGGTAACCGCTGGCAACAGAATGTTACGGCGGGAACAGGGAACAGCTCGCAGCTGACCTTTAACGGTAGCGTGAGTGCAGTGCGAAATGGCAACTGCCTGCATCGATCCGGGATGACCAATCAGCCAGACGGCTACTGCTACGATGCGGCCGGAAATCTGTTGAATGACGGGGAGCACAGCTACAGCTATGACGGGGAAAATCGCATCGTCGCCGTCGATGGTGGAGCAGTGACTTATGACTATGGCGGAGATGGACAAAGAATCCGCAAAACGACAGGAAGCGGTAGCGTTGAGTATCTTTACGATCTTGCTGGCAGGGTGGTGACCGAGCTGAGTGGAACCGGCAACTGGAACCGCAGCGAGATCTATGCTGGCACCAGGCACATCGGGACGTACGGCAACGGCACGACGTACTTCGAGCAAACGGACTGGCTAGGCACGGAGCGGGCGCGCGTGCTGCCGTCGGGAGACCTCTACGAGACCTGCACCAGTCTTCCCTTCGGCGATGGCCTGCACTGCACCGGCGCCAGCGATCCCAGCCCCAAACACTTAACCGGCAAAGCAAGAGACACAGAATCCGGTCTCGATTACTTCGGCGCCAGATACTACGTTAGCTCGCTAGGCAGGTTCGACACGGCCGATTGGGCGACAAAACCGAGTGCCGTTGCTTATGCGACTTTCGGAAGTCCTCAAAGTCTGAACCTATACAGCTTCGTACAGAACAATCCTCTCACAGCTATCGATCCCGACGGTCACAGAGTGGAATTCACTAATCATCAGCAGCGCGCAAAGGATCTTCTCCTAAGAAACCTTTCTCCTGCTGAACGGAAGCTCTTTACGCTGGCTAAGAACAAAGAGACCGGAAAATACGAATTACGGATCAAGAAGAACGCGGTGGAATCTTTCAAGGGGCAACATACTCAAGCATTCTCCCGGCTGCAGACTGCGGTTGACGACAAACATACAATTTCAATCAGTATCCAAAGCAGCTACAACCTAGGCGGCTTTCCGCAGGATATAGCCTACGGCTCTGGAGGCGGACAGACTATACAACGTCGCGACGGGAATGTTGATGTCATGTTGGCCCCCAAAGGAAATACGCAAAATGGCGGCGCTGGCGTCCTCGGAGCCAATGGCGGGTGGGTCCTCGACCCGAAGAGCATGATAGCTGCCCATGAAATTCTAGGTCATGCAGTCGAAGATATCACCGGAGGCAACACTGAAGAGTCTCACGTTCGAGAAATCGAGAATGAATTCAGAAAAGAACAGGGCTTGCCGGCACGAGACATTGTTCATGACAGTCCGGAAAGGTAGATACTCAATGAAACTGACATCGCTAGTATTAACGATCCTAGCATTTATCCCAATAAGCGTAGGAGCAGATCATACGTGCGCGTCTTTCCCTGGCCCCATAATTGAGATTTCAAACCTTCAGGTGAAAGATAAACAAATAAAGTTTGATTGGAACATCAAGAACGACTCTGCCTCATCGGTTTTCGTTTTTGCGACTTTTCTCAGTGGCCCCAATGCTGCCGCTTGGAATGTTACAAAAGACAGGGTGTGTGAGATCTTTGCCACACATCCAGTGAAAATGGATGTGCAGGTAAACGCCTATCCAGGGCCCGTATTCAAAGAAATAAAGCCGCAAGGAATGATTAGCGGATCATTTATCGATGTAAGGCCGGCTGTTCCATTATCGAAATGCAAAAAGGCTTTATTAACGATCGGCTATGGTTTTGAAACAGAGAGCATTAAGCAAGCTCTACAAAGAGCCTATACGGAGAGTCGCGGCTTTCTGGGAAATCCCATTGTCGATTGGCAATGTATCGCCCGCAGCCGAGAGTTTAAGATGCAGTAATCATTTTAGTAAGCCATTCTTTTCAGAGAGCGCAAAGAGGGGAAACTCCATGAAGACTGATACCCGTTCATCGACATGTGGAACACGATTGGAAACACGCGCGTCAGAGTCTCGATCAACACACCCGGTGGTGCAGCCATGAAGAAATTGACGTCCGTTATATGCGCGCGGTACGAAGCGGGAACTGCTTGCATCGTGCCGGTCTCACGAATCAGCCGGACGGTTACTGCTATGACGGGCTGGGCAATCTGCTCAGCGACGGCCAGCACACCTACACCTACGACGCTGAGTACAACGATCGGATTCGGCAATCGTGTGTATACCGGCAGGGCATCAGAAGGCCTGCCGGTAGCGGCCGGATCGAGAGATGCAAACGGAAACCCCGTCATAAATATTCAGCAGAACGCAAAAGATCCAGTTTCTCCTTTGCCCCAATTCTTGACTCCCGCCATCACTTCCAATTTGAATATAAGAGTACCGCAAGATGCGTCTAACGCAAGGGTAGTGGGCACAACGACGGTGTATCCCGCGCAGGAAGTCAATGTGACCAGAGCAGACGGTACCACAACTGCGGTATGGGGCTACAACGTGGCCGAAGGAGCAACTCCTGTTCAGGTTGCTTTTCCATCAATGTACGTCGACAACTGGGAGGTGAAAGATGCTAATGGAAATACGAAATATCCGATCGAAATTAGACCCGTTACTACGCCCGCTAGGGGTACTCCATAGCAGGTGGTTATGAGCGGGTCCTAATTGGGTTACTATACTTAGCAACGGGTATAGGAGGGCTGTGTTGGTCGCTCTTCTTGACTATGACTGGCATTTACGGAGTGCCATTTTCATTCTGGTACTTGACGATATGCTCGGGATCTTTAGCTCTCTTAGTCGGTGCAATACTTTGGTGGACTTCGGATAAGATCTGGACGCGATGGTTTCCGGCGGTTGGAAGTGCGCTTCTAGCTTCTTATTTTGTACAGGTCCTGATTCTGGGCATACGAAGTCGAACACTTGATGCCACTCGATACCTTTGGCTCATTCTACTTTTTATTTGCTTGATCGTTGCGTTTAAATCACTTCGTTCCCCGACCGACTCTGCCCTATAAACATGTTTACAGTGACTCTAGTTGTAGTTCTGTTGCTTGTCATCGTTCCCGCTGTCCCCATTGCCATTGCATGGTACAAGGCGACTCAACAAAGCGACGGTCCGCACTTTCGGATCTCACGGAACCTAATTCCGCTGTGTATCACGACTCTAAGCTTTATATGGCTCCTAATCGGGTTGTATCGAGGGGCTATCATTGGTCCGGACTACTCGGATCTCCGATTTGTCGTGATCTATGCGAATTTGGCGGCGGTCGTCGTCAGTCTTGTTATGGCGGCTTTTATAAAGTCACCTGTTAAAGTTCCTCTCGCATTGTCTGCGTCTGTAGTGGCGGTGGAATGGCTGTATTGTGCGGTTGTGAGCTCGGTAGTCTGACGGGCGGGATAGACTTTTCCGGCTGCTAGCTGCAATCAAAATTGAAGTTAATGCCCTAACATACCAAGGGAGAAACAACCGCCTCTCTTTGGTGGTGGATAACGAACCCGCCTCGTGCGGCCAAACATCCCCTGTCAGCCGCTCTAACCAGAACATCTTCCTAACCGCTGTCGGGTGGATCTGCTGCGGCAAACGCTTGGGTGCCCAAGAACGGCGCAATACCTTGCTGCTTCTAGGAAATTAAATATGGTTGGGTGAGGAGATTTATGCTTAAACGATTGCGACAGAAACTTAGAAACAACTTAGCAGCGCTGGAAATGCCTGCGAATCCGACCGCTGCTAAGGTTCGAACTCTTATTCCGAAGTGCTTCGTCTGTGAGCGTGATACCGCAGGTCACCGATTCGCCACAATCGCAAGTACTGTGCTAAGCAAGGTGAACGAAACACGAGTTCGAGCGATCTATCAGCATGTTGAAGAACATGACTGGACTGCTTTACGTGATTTCACCGATTTCGACGGTGAGCTAGATGCCGTCCTAGTCTATGCCGTCAGATGTTCTAACCATCCTGGAGGCATGGTATTGCTAATCAGTGATCCTCATGAGCTCTATGCCGGGCCTGAAGCAATCCGGATGGAACTAATCACGGATGCTGAATTGGACATCATCGCTAGCTTTGTAAAGGACACTGATTGGCAAGAGATGTGAGCATCGCGACATTACCAGCAGCTAAGGCTTGGGTGCCGAAAAGCGGAGCGATACCGTGTTGCTTCTAGTGGCGGCGATCACCTTGAGACATATTGAAAGGAGCATAGTCTATGTCTAAATCTGAGGAAGATCCAAGTCTTCGTCAAGTACGTCAATTGGTGCCTAAGTGCTTGGCATGTGGCTTGGATCTAGGCGCTCATTCCTTCGCACAGCTTGCTACAACTGTTATCGATGATGATAACAAAGATCGTGTGCGGGCGCTCTATGAACATTTCCAAAAACGCGAATGGGCTTGCTTGCAACCTTTTAGAGAGTTCAAAGGAAACCGGGACACAGTGGTCGTAATAAAAGGGCCGCATTCCGGTGGTATGGTGATGCTGTTTCGTGACCCAGCCGAATTGTTCGCACGGACTGAGATTTATCCCGAACAACTGGTCAATGATGAGGAACTTGCGGCTATTTCTCGAATTTTGCCGGAGGGTAGTTGGAAGCAGCTATAGTTTCCGCCAAGGTAGCTTAGAGCGAGCCAGGCAGATGAACTTCGAAGGTACTTACATCGGCGCATCGATTCGCCCATATAGCAGGTACGGGAGACCGATTGTTTTCTGTGGCATGCTTGCCATCATTCTCGTTGCCGGGGGAATACTTGCCTTGTATTGCAGCCGCAAGAATGTTGTCGTGTTCGCGCTGGGAACTCCGAACATCAATGATCATCATGGGTTTGAGATACTCAATCCCTTCCGTGATCGAAGGCTGGAAGAGCGCTAATCTTGAATGCCTGAGGGGACCGGCCACCGCGCGGTCGGTCCCATCTGCTCTGCAGGTCCCCGGGCGCCTGCGTGCACTCCGGTGGATTGGTACTAGTCAGCTAGGGCATATTGGAACTTTCTAAGCTGAGACTTCCTAGGAGGTTCATTGCACGAATATTGGGTCAACGCCTTAACCGAGATTTCGGTTTTCAGAACTTCCATTCGATATTGTCAAGACATTCAATGGTCCGTGTGTAAAGTGAGCAGACTATGCCAGAGAGCAGTCAGACTCACTTTATCAACAACCAATTGGCAGTCGTGCTGGGTAGCGCACACATGCTGGAAAGCAGAGCGCACGATCCATACACAAAAGATCAATGTGCGCGAATCCGGGATGCGGTATCGAAGATCAGCGACTCGATAAGAGCCTCTCTCGCTGGATCTTCAGGAACGCTCGCGGAGATGGAGAAAGCGCAACCTACGAGAGCTAGAAAAACCGGCAGGACTGCCCGAAATCAAGGTTCCGAAATACCTTTTAAACCGAGACGCCGAACAGGGAATTGTGATCAAACACTCTCGGTTTCAGGCTCGTCCATAACGCAGAATCTATGAGGTTTGGCGAACGAGTTCGGTCGCCGATCCGATCTTTTGCCCAAGAACGAAACTACCTCATGCACGCGAGCCGTTCAGACCGAGAAATGCAATGGCTCTCGTGAACTAAAAGCGTTGATGCTTATCTTTGGTTCTCTCCTTCGCTTTCAGCCTCGGTTAAACAACGCCAGAGTTATGGGCTGTGTTCTTGCACTTCTTTGCTTCGTACAGTGTTCTGACCCACCAAGACCCATAGACAATGCAGCCTTCTTACTTCAAGAGGCCAACCGACTGTCCTGGATAGGCAATTGGGACGGCGCCGGTCCGCTTTACACGCGTGCGGAAGCGATGTTTAAAGCTGAAGGAAGTCAATCCAAAGAGATATACGCGAGAGTAGGACGGATACGTGCAGAAAGCGCGAACTACTCCTGGGAAGCAGTCTCCCAAATGCTTGAAGACCAGCTGCATCAAGGCGTGGTTCAAACGGATAAGGATCTAAAGCTGTGGTGTCTCGCCTCGCTCGGGTACGTTGATTTAGACCTCGACACAGCAGAGGCGAAAAAAAGATGGACCGAAGTGTTGTCGATTGCAAAGGAGTCGGGGAAACTCCAATGGACAGCCCGCGCCCGCGGTGAGCTAGGGATCATAGCGTTTCTGGACGGGAACACAGGTGAGGCAACCAGCCAGGTCGGCTGGGCGCTCCTTTCCGCATTCGCAACAGGGGACGTCGGTGAACAGGTTCGTCTGTTGTCGATGCTAGGAAACGGATACAACGAAGTGCACCGCTTCAAAGAAGCGCTTGGATTTTTTGACCGCGCTCTTGTAACCGCCGAGAGAACTAAGGACGCAGGAATACCCTGGATGGCATACGAAGGGAAAGCCGCAGCCTTGGTCGGCCTTGGAGAACCGGCCAAAGGATCACGCCTTCTCGAAGATGTATTGGCCAAAGCGAGACGTCTGAATCGGCCGATGGAACAGGCTGAGATCCTGGTACTCCTTGCTCACGCGAACGCGACGGCGGGCGAGATGCCACTCGCCCAAAAGCAATATGAGGAAGCGGCCAAAATTGCCGAGCAAGGGCTTTATTACAGACCTCTCGCAAGGGCAATGTTTGAACTGGCGAACATGTATCGGGAAGTTGGAAACTTGCCGGCGGCCGACAAAGCGCTAACGGTTGGAGTTCACGCAAGCCGGCGTTTGGGGGACAAGTATTATCTGCCGCGAGATCTCGCGGTGCTGGCCGAAGTGAAGGCTGCTGAAAACAGAAACATGGAAGCGGACGCACTCTTTGCATATGCGGAAGACGTAATGGACTCGCTGTTTGTTGCCGCACACAGCAGAGTGGCTATCCGCGCCATGGCTCAATCACTGAGCGATGTCTACTTCAAACATTTTGAACTCGTCGAAAAGCACCACGACATCGGTAAAGCCCTTGGGATTGTTGAGCGGTTGCGGAATCGAACTGCGGCCGTGGATTTCTCTAATGGTGACACACACGCCGTAAGGGCAGGCGCGGCGTCCCTGGAGACGGACATCGCACAGCTTCAGCGTGCTTTGCTGAAAACCGAGGACGAGCAGCAGAGGTCCGCATTGCTCGATAAAATCTTGCAACTCGAACGTAACCTGGCTTACGAGGAAAACGAATCTGCCTACGGCCAAGACGAAAAGGAGATACGAGCCGCGTCGTTGACCAACCTTCGAGCGGCGTTGCGCGCGGACGAACAACTCGTCGAATATGTTCTTCTTGGCTCTCGCTCCTATTGCATAGTCGTTACAAGGGAAAGCGCGAGCATCATTATGCTGCCTGAGGGAAGGGAATCGATCAAAGACTTGATTGATTCTTACACGAAGGAGCTGAAGAGCAAGCGGCAGGGAACCGATCTCGCTTCAAGGCTCTATTCGGTCTTGCTTGCCCCAGTGTTGCGCCCTCAGAAACGACGCCTGATCGTATCTCCGCAAGGTGAGCTAAAGAACCTTCCATTTGAATCTTTAATCGGCCCCAGTGGGCAATATCTGGTCCAACGCGAGGTGGTCACCTACATCCCTTCTGCAACAACTTTGTGGCTGCAACGGACCAGAACATCGCCAGCGGCGCCCAAATATTCCCTGCTCGCAGTCGGCGACGTCGACTACAGGGCAGACAGACAACATGGCCTGCTGTCGGCAATTCGCCGCGGAATTGAAAGTTTGTCGCAGTCCAAGATCGTGGACTTGCCAGAGACTCGAGACGAGGTGTTAACAGTAGCTCAGGCGGTTGGCGGAGATGCCAAGCTATTGTTGGGCCGGGATGCAACCGAGAGCGCATTCAAGACACAACCGCTCCGAAACTTCCGCATTATCCACTTAGCCGTGCATGCATTAGCTGACTCTCAGTACCCTGAGCGAACCGCATTAGTACTCGGGATTGACCCAGCCTATTCTGACGACGGATTGCTGCAAGTGCGCGAAATCTTGCATCTTCATCTCAACTCGGAACTGGTCACACTATCAGCTTGTGAGACGGGCGTCGCAGGCCAGGCAGGTGTCTTCAGCTTGCAGGAATCTTTCCTTATGGGTGGGGCGCGGACCGTCGTAGCATCTCTCTGGAATGTTGAAGATCACTCCACGACCGTTTTAATGCAGCACTTCTACCAGCATCTGGCTAAAGGCGAAGGCAAGGCCAACGCACTGACACACGCAAAGCAAGATTTCATTCAGCAATTTGGGCCGGTCTCGCCATTCTACTGGGCAGGTTTCGTGATGGCAGGAGAGGGGGTTTCCGGTGTGTCGACTCGCCAAAGTACCCGATAAGTAAGAACATACTCCAGCTACGGTTCCAACGTTGATCATCATTATTATATGGTCCGAGACGTGGGGTCTCAGCACGCAGATGAGGGTGTTATGGCGTTCGGGGAATACGTCAGGACTTCTTACTTTGGGGTACTACGACTGGATAGGCCTTTTCCACCGATTCGTCCGATTCGAAGCGTGCGGCGAATTCTGGATCCGTCAGGCATTTTAGAATCGTGGACCTCAAAATATTTTCAGAAGCTAGATACTGCCTTACTAGGGGATCATCCTTAGTCAGTTCTGGTGGTTGTTGCACCGCTCCTTTAGCATCTCTGCGCGATTCCCATGGGTCACGACCATGCGCTATATCGGACCGATGCTCCCAGACAGAAGCAGCGTCCGCATTGGTGAAATGAATCCCAAGCTGGGTTGAGAGCTGCAGGGTTCGCTCCGTAAATTGCTTCCCAGTCCCCAGTCGTTTGCTCTTGTTTGTCCTGACATGAACTAGCGCGTCGAGGGCGGAGGCGACCAGCAGAGCCCTAACCTCAAAGAAGTACTGATATGCCGCGTGCTGCACATTCCAGTGCGCGCGCGATACCCGAGCCGGAAGCTTATCTATGTCAGCGTTTGCCATGAGATTCTTGACCGTTTCGCATTCATTTAGAGATAGCCAATTACGGGTATTGGGAATTGTAAAAGCCTGCTCGGTTATACCCCGACATGGCCCTGGGGTCGCCTGCTTAAATTGTCCATCTGAATCGAACGTCAAGACTGAAGTATTGCCGAAGCCGATGGAGGTAGGATGCACGAGTTGAGAGAAGGTGAGGAATCGCGTGATATGCCGATACCCATCCCAACTTGTGATCAGCCCTGGCACAAGCGGTCCCATGAATAACGCCACCGTGTAGAGCTGTCCAAATTGGCGATGCGATTCTTGGTAAGGCTCCCCGGGCGATTCACAGGCTCTATAGACGATATCGCGCAAGTAATCCGGCAGGCGACAGATCCACATCCGCTCTGCGAGTTCGAATGGCTCCAGGCACTTCGCAGCCGGGGACCGGTCGGAGTCGTTGCCATTGGTCGAATGCAGTAAAACGTGGACGTGACTATTGCTGCCAGGCGCGGAGAACCGCCGCACCTGCTCTTCAAAGAACATAGGTTGGCCAAAGGGAAGCGACATTTGTTCTCAATTCTATTCATGTTGTTGTACTGCGGTCATTGTCGACTAAATTGCAATAACGGCACCGCATTAACGCTACATCAAGAGCATGGGCAGGAGGGGACTGTCACAATTCTGGCGATCGAGGCAACTTCATCACCGGCTACGACGCTGCCAATACATCGTTCACAGGCTGAACCTTTGCCGCAAATTGGCTTTATCGTAAGCGCTTAAAGTCCAGACGTGATCGCCAGTCCCGACAGGATGCATCACCTTGACTTCGGCATTTGTGGATAAAGCATGTCTGAGTTCGTCGTCCTTCAGAAGAAGAAGCGGTGTCACTCTCTTTCGACAAATGTTGCAGTGAGCCTGAAAAGGAGACATTTCCATAACTGAAGACTATGCCACGTGTTCTCGGTTGTTCACTCGTCGCTCAGGTTGAATGGGTTTTCTTACGCAGGTATGACTGTGATGATAATCTGCGCATGAGTCGCAATAGTGCTCGCCGCAACATTCGACCATGCACTTTTCACAGATTGGCGTGCCGCAATCAGAGCATTCCGTGACTGCCC
This sequence comes from Candidatus Sulfotelmatobacter sp., assembly GCA_025462865.1. Lineage (GTDB taxonomy): Bacteria > Acidobacteriota > Terriglobia > Terriglobales > Acidobacteriaceae > Sulfotelmatobacter. The sequence continues at coordinate 81,994 of JAOAPI010000177.1, forward strand.
GGCGGCCACAGACTTCAGCATCTGCGGACCACGGCGTTGAATATTCAATTTTGCAGCAAAGTGCCACTTCCCGAAGATATCAGCCATAAGGGCGAAAGATGGGCGAAGACGGAGAACGGAAATGCGGCCCCGCGATCATTCACTGGCGCCACGGGAAACATGTTTTCCTTCCATTCGGACTTCTCGGTGACGTCGCAAGATTGGAGCAAAAACTGTTCTGATCTGAAAGAATGAAATGAATGAAACGGCCACCGATTACTACTGACGACATTGAGAATTTAATTCGGAACGGCGTGGACACGCTTTTGCGCCAACACGAGTACTCGATGGGTTACCTATTGGGCAACGACGATAACATAGTCGAAACGAACATAGTTCTACACCTCGGTGCCGAGTTCATAGCAAAAGGGCATGCAGTCTGGGCCGAATCGCCATTCAAGAACGACCTTTCCGAGAAATCGGTCAATCATCTTGATCTGCTTGTGGATCTCCATCCAGAACCCTCGGAATCAGCCACTTTGCTTCTCGCTGAAGCTAAACGAATCCTTAAGGGAAATGGAACGGCCAAGGTCATCGAAATTATCAACGATTATCAACGACTAGTCGCTTGGTCTGATCTAGGTTTAGGCGAACGGCCAATGTTCTTCGACCTTAACATGCCAGTAGAGCGCGTGTTCGGAGCTTTGGTCGTTCTGCTGGCCGAGGAATCTGCAACCGCTCCGGCTGACGGGCGAGGAAGCTCCTTTGCTGACTGGTGGGAGCATCTGGGGAACCAGCCTACCGGCTATGACACGGCCCGGCTGAATGAATTAGGGCACATTGTCAAGCACATGAAGCGGGGTGTGAAACGGAGCCGATTTACTGCAGACGGGCTGCGCCTGGCGGTCGCGTATGCTCTATTCGAAAAACAGTGCAGCATAGAAGATAGCGACTTGGTCATTGCAAAGCACGAAGCGGCACATGTCGTGGTGGCTTGGCGACTCGGGCTGCCTGTCCGGTTCGTCTCAATCGAGGAGGACGAAACGAATCGAGAAACTGCCCTCGATGGAAGAACGCTCTGCGATTGGACGAGCTTGTTTGGTACCACCAGCAACAGGACTCTTTGTACCAACGCGTTCGCCGTGGCTTATGCAGGCGCGTGGCTCGATGCACAAATTAGAGGCTGCTCCTTTAACGAAGCATATGAGAATCTTCCGACGGACTCCCGGTCGGCTGAAGTCATTCGCTCTAAACTTATGGAGTGGGAAAAGGTCGACTCGACGGCCACAGCAGCGGAATCTAAGGCTGGTTGCGATCTGGCACAAAGGGTGGTGGAGGCACAAATGTCCCGAATCGAGCGGCTTGCAAACACGTTGAGCTCTGAAAGGTTGATGGACGAGGAAACGCTTAAGGGGTGGTTTACAGGTGATGTCGCTGCGCATGGGGTGTGATGGCACACTGTTGTTCCTGGATACTATCTCCTCCACTTCATTTAATTTTTAGCGGATAATATTCCCCCGTTGAATCATCGTGCCGGACTTCAAGGAAATAATTGCCCGGTGTAAGTTTTTCTAAGTCAAGATGGGCCTCTAGTTCGAGGTGATCACCGTGATGGACGGCCACCGCCGAGGAATGAAGGATACTGGGATGGTCCATAGCTTTCCGGATTCCTATCTCATAGTCGCCGACGAAGCTTGCAACTGGCAGGATGACGAGTAATTCGTGGGCTGATCGATTAAGACTGATTGGCTGGTTATCAAGGCCGCGCGTCAAGGCTGACTCTCGAAGATCAACGACTGCATAGTCAGTAGAACGCGGCAAAACCTCGTTTCGTTTCATCAATAACCATGTCGCCGCAGCAAAAAGGATTGCAGCCGCAATCGCCAGCATGCTTCTAAGGCGTCTTTTACGAATGCGGAAACCCACAAGCGCCCGTGCGCATTTCGAGCAGTGTTCAAGGTGTACCAACACCCGCTCTCGGCCCTCTTTTTCGTGGAGGGAGCCATTGAAAAAACGCTTTAGAGTATCGAGATTTGGGCAGAGCTCAACTGTGTTAGCGGACTGCGGAAGCTCCGCAAGAGCATCTCTGAGCTCCTGTTCCAGCTTTCGCTCTTTGTTGGGATCTCTCATTCCTCTTCTTCTCGAATGTTAGGTCTGCTTAGTAATTGCAAATGTGTTTTCCGGACATCGCGCCAAAAGGCAATACGTAGCGTCGCGGCATCAGTTCTCAACATTCTGGCGATTTCTTCCCACTCGAATCCCTCCATTCTCAGACGCAATATACCTCGTGTCCGCGGGCGAACGTTGGACATCAATTCTTGAAGGAAAATACGACGATCTACCTGCTCGGTCCAGTCCGAAGTGCTCAGAAGATCCTCAAGCTCGGTGCTACCGCCAACAGCTTCAACTCGCTTCAGTTTCCGAGCTGTACGGTAAGCTAAACGCTTGACAGCTACCGTCAACAAGCCACTGGCGTCTTGGGGGGGCGCCTGTTTCTTGTCCAGATAAATCGAGACCACGCGAACTGCATTTTCGAGCAGTTGTCCGGCTTCGTCGGATTCGCCGGTAATTCGTTCAACCTGGCGGTGCAGGCTCTTCCAGATCCTCACGGCCGAGTCGCGAACATCATCACGGATCTGTCGTCCGGTGTCATCCGAGGTGCGGTCCCAATAAGGTGGGGGATTTTTCGAATGGCCCATAGATCAATGGAAGAACACAGCAATACGAGAAATAGTTCCGGCAGGAATGACCTACAAGCGCAGAAGTGTTTGCGGCAGGACTCCCCGTCAAAGTAAATAACTTCGCTTGTGCTGGGGTCAATCTTCACAGTGTTAAGAATTGTTGTGCTGGTTTCATAATGGGATAAGAAAGCTCTAAGGACCCAGAGCACGCGCCTCGACAAGGTGGAATCTTGTTACAAATCTTTTTGCCGCGACCATATCCTTGTAGAAAGGGTTGGCGCCAGTGGGATGTCTGGCCGCATCCGCAGTCTCGCCAAGTGCAGTCGATGTGTGATGCCACCGGTAAAAGGCGTAAGAAGTATGTGTGGTCTAAACAGGCAAGAGACCTAGTGAAAGGGTATGTGGAAGCTGCCTGCTCATTTGTCGATCCATCACATCACGCAAAACCCAGCGTCCGGGCGTTGATTGATGAACTTGTCAGACTCACTCAATATCCGAGAGACGTTTGTTGGCGTTTTGCCCGGCAACTTGGGGTCAACACAAAGCAACAGTACCATGAGTGGACTCCGCTTGAGCAGCAGCGCCTCCTTGACCTGATCGCGCTGAACCCACCACAAGAAGTTGCCAAAATCATGCGCAGGTCGGTTGGCTCGGTGCGCGGCATGCTTCAGCGACTTGACGCCAGCGCGCAGATGGGGCGCGACTGGTTTACGGCCCATACGCTTGCGCAGGCGCTGTATATCCGATCACAGGAGGTTCAAAGATGGATTGACCAGGGCTGGTTAAAATCTAGAGTGGTTGAGACGGGCGCCCTAAAAAAACATATCATCGATTCCGATGCTTTTGTCGAATTCTGCAAGACACATGGGCCCCGTATTACGGGAAGACGCCTGCACCGCGAACGGCTAGAATTCGTTTACAAGTTCGTGTTTCCTCCTAGTCACGCAGAATTGTTGCCGCTCCGACAGAGTGGTTATAAGAAAAAGACTAGCGCAGCAGTGAACACGAGCATGAGGATTGAAGCGACGAGTGACGCGCAGGACACTGGCGAGCATTCGGACGTCTGGTGAGGTTCACGACCCGTCGTGCCATGCCTGCAAATTTTCAGCGTTTGCTTAAGTTTCCGTCCAGGGCGCTTGTTTTCGCGCCCATGCAACCGCAATCCACTGGAATCCAGCGCAACTACTTCGAGAAAAGCAAAGTGATGGCACTGGCAACCAACCCGCCAGAAAATCGAAGACGTTTAGACCGAAGATCCGATCGGATCGCCACGGCCAAAGAACAGGGGGCACCGCCGCCGCTTATAATCATCCCCATTGTCAAGGGAGTCAGCACATGCGTAGCTCGTCATGGCTTCCGTCTCGAATCTTGCTGCCCTCCAGCTCAGGGGATGAGACTGTTCCGTCTCTTCAGAACGGCCGCAGCATTAGCGTAATTATTCACGGCGTGGGCAATATTTCGAACAGGGCGCTTCTGGATGCTGTGGATGAAGGATATGGAAGCTCAGGTCTAGCGGGGAGCTCTAAGCAACTCACACTAACAGACTGTCCAACATTGTCAGGGCAAAAAGGAGCAGAGTCCCTTGTCATCAACACTTCTGAAGGTTCACATTTCGTTGTCGCGCTCTCATGGGCCGAGCGCCGCATGCGTTTATCCGCCATCGCACAATGGACCGCAGTCCTTCTGTTAGTCCTCACAACACTGTTGAGCCTAGCCTTTCTTTTTCTAAATCAACTTGAGTGGCTCGAAAATTGGTTCCAATCATGGCCACATCGTGTGCTGGGATATTGCATTTTGACAGTCCTAAGTTATTTATTTCATGCGCTCAACCCTAATTCCGACAATACGGAATTCAAGCGGCCGTCGATGTTTTACTTATTGATGCCACCCTTGCTCCTCATGGGTTTGATGTTGTTCGTTGGTTTCAGCGAATTGTTTTGGGTCCCGGTCGCAATGCTTATTTTGGCGATATGGATTATGGCGACGCTGATCGTACTCCGATGTTTACGAGTAGCGCCAACTCTAGGTTGGAAAGCAGCTCTAATCGCCCTCGTTGTCGCAATGACCCTGCCGAGTTTGGCCATAGTTCGCATAGCCATGCAGTGGACTTCAAAAGCAGAGCAAGCTTACCCGTCGCCCGGTTCTCCACATCGTCATGTGTGGTCGGAATCCCCATCTTGGGTTAGTTTCGGCCCTGTATTAGGCACGCAGCCAACTAACCCAAGTGCTTCGCCCGATAAGCCCGAAAAGGCCGTTATTGGGAAAACCAGTGATGCGAAATTGACTCAAAAAAAGGCCACTCCTACTCCGAAGCAGAGCAAGGATACTAAACAGCCATCATCGGAGGACGAAGACGACATGTACAACTGGGATCAAGGTCCCAGCTCTGGCAACCCAAGGTCCGATATGGAGCATGCTAAATCCTTACTTAATACTCCCGTCAAACACGGTGATCTGATCGAGAACAAGTGGTTCATGATCGATGATGTTAGCGGTCGCGAGTTTATCGTCAAGATAGGGGTGGCGGCAATTTGTGTTTTTTTGTGTGTTCTGGCAATGGCGTTCAACTGGTCACTCGATCTCGGCTTCGACGTACTCTACTACGGAGGCTACGAAAAGCATCGGAATTTCCTAAATGATGCGACAATCGAAACGATTCAGTGGCTACACGAACAAGCGCCTTGTACCCGAATTATTGTGGTGGGCCATAGTCTGGGAAGTGTCATCGCGGCACGGGCTGTCAGCTCGCTGTGTGAAAATGAGCGATGGTTCGACAATCTCACATTGGTCACGCTCGGCTCACCACTGAATTACTTAAGTCGAGTCTTCTCGAGTTCGGTGCCTAGTGCAGAGTGGCTGTCAAAAGTGATTTGCGGTCGCGTCCGTTGGATTAATCTTTGGCGATCACACGACTTAATCGGCAAGGGGCTGCAGATCGGCAAGAGCAATACAGTCCAATACTGTGTCAGCAAAGGGGGGCACGCGAACTACTGGAGAGATGGCATTGTCTGGAAACAAGTAGCTCAAGACGCACTCCAAATGGGGAATGAGCCAGAAAGCACACTGGAACATGTCGTCGAGAAATGCGTTTTCGAGCGTCGTTTGAATGTTCTCGTGAGCGCCGCAATTCTGACTCTTGGGTTATCCGGTGCAATGCTCTGGTATCTCGAATCACTACTGGCCAAGCAGTAGAAGCTGACAGTTTAAAACGAAGGCGGGCACGGCCTTCGCATGCGGGTCGCACCGTGAAGATGGCTATCGTCCATCGGCAAATGTCGATAAAGGGGGCCTAGTTTCTGATACTCCATCCCTATTGAACGCGACAGGGATTCACCTCTCGCCCGATCGTGGCCAGCGTGCCGCACTGTTCCAGCGCGACAGCAAGGATGCGTGACCGCAACCACCAGTTCCGGGCTTCATTGCTGGCCGTAGGGATTGCCACCGTGGGGCCGATACAATTCGGGGATTTGCAGCATAGAATGAGCGCGTTCACATAGTGATGGTTGTGTCACTGTTAAATGTGTCGAGCGCGGTGATCATCCTCGACATTACGGGATTTTGGGGATTTCGTTGCGCGGCTTCGCGCAAAACTTTCTCGCATAATTCCATAGCTTGTTCTAACCAAAGGGGTGCGAGATATGATTCCATTACGAGAACCCTCCTAAGTAATTTCGTTACCTGTGACGGCGTTCGGATCTGATCAGTTCGTGCATATCTTTATCGGCTTCCTTATCCCTGGGTTGTGGTTGGCCTAGTAAAAACCTCGCATCGTTGAGTTCACGGCAGAAAGTGTTTTTGGCTGTGGATACGGTCACGCCTAAACGGACTGCAATCTCTTTCCACTCATATCCAGCTTCGCGTAGAAGCAGAATGGTGCGAGTTCTCTCACTCAGGCGACGTACAAGTCTATCCATGTCGATTCGTAACTCCACTTCCGTTGCCCAGCTGGGAACCGAACAGGAGTTCGTCTGCTCGTCGTCGATGGAGTCCATGCGCCTCTGCCTCGAGTTGCGCGTGAGCAGCTCATTTCGAAATGCCACGAGCAGCAAGCCGCTTGTCTTTTGTGAAAATAGCCCGTTGCCGCGCTCGTCCAAGTAACGAGACACGCGCATCACGCAAAGCTCCATCAATTCGAAAGCATCTGTCGAATCTCCCGCTACCGACTCCGACAGTCGGCAGGCTTTCAGCCAAATTTCTTTTGCTGCCTCACGAACATCGGTGCGGATGGAATTGCCATCTCGATCACTCTCACGATCCCACCATTCTGGATTAGCCATGAAGATTTTCTCCTGAACGCGATTTGGAGGGGGGAGGAGGAAAACTCTGTTGCGTTGTGAAAGAGTATGCCGAAGCAAGACAAAAACGTTGTCACACCGTCGTAAACAATCCTCACCTTTTCATGCCTGGTCGCGTGTTGTCACAACGTGGTAAATGAATTTCACCATTTCCCGCTCGTTAAAAGCCTCAGGTAATCGCGAAAGATATCGAGAGACATCAGGCGCATCATCGCCGCAACAAAACCCAAACGGTGTGACAAAAGTTTCTGACTTCCTGAGTACATGTTCGGTTTGCGAATAGTTCTACGTATAGAGGGTCAAGTCAGGAATTGGAAAATGGACATGACAGAAAGCGCCTTAAGTAACGCTGCAATCCCCACTCCAGTATCAGTGCAAGACGCTCGGGGACAACGCCGTCCTGTTTTGTGGCCGAAGGGAGCGGAGGTCCTTCTTGCCGACTACGTCGAAAGAAGGCGCAGCACCTCTTGTTCACCTTCTCAGTACGAAGATCTGATCACAGTATTAGTCACGCTCACTGGAAATCCACGAGAGGCGTGCATACGTTATGCACGGAGAGCCGAAAGGAGCACGAACCAAGTGCATCGGTCGTGGACGCGCGGCGAACAGCAGCGCTTGCTAGATCTCATTGGGTTGAATCCTCCAGCGGAAGTTGCCAAGCAGATGAAGCGTTCGCCGGGCGCGATTCGTGCGATGCTCGCGCGACTCGGCGCATCGGCCCAGATGGGACGCGACTGGTTCACCAAATTCACCCTGGCTTCAGCCCTCCACATTCGTGTGGAGGAAGTCCAGAAATGGATCGAGCGCGGATGGTTGAAGTACCGGATCGTTGAAACCGGGAAGCTGAAGAAAGAGATTATCGATGCCGATGACTTTGCGGAGTTTTGCAAAAACTATCGTCACGCGATTGTTGGTAACCGTCTGAACACTGATCGCTTAGAGTTCGTTCGCAATTTTGTCTTCCCCCCAAGCCACACCGAGTTGTTGTCAGTTCGAGAGAGCAAGAAAGAAAGATCTGCCTACAAAGCCGCTGGGCGCGTTTCAGAGCCGCACAGTTCTGCCATAGCTGGATAACGCCGACTAAATACAGGAGGAGACGGTACGCCGTCCAAAAACATGATGAACAAAACTGCTGGCAAGCTAGCACATTTCGTAATCGCAACAGTTGTCGCGCTCGCTGTGGGTATGGTCTTGGATCTCATTTGTCTGCGCTGCGGAGTGCCTTTGCTCACCCTACTGGAGGTCAACAACCTCGGGATCGGTCTGGTCGCCTCGGCCGCTTTCCTGCAACACAGTCTCCGGAAACGGGATCGTATCCAAGCGCTCGAAGAGAGATTGCAGACGATCTCTGACATGAATCACGAAATCCGGACTTGCCTGGGTATTGTGGCCTTTTACGGGACACAGACCTCAAGTGATTATGCGCTGAAAGTTTTTGATGAAGGTTTTCAACGGATGGAAGTGCTGGTTCGTACTGTACTCAGGAAATGGGACCTCGTGGATTCGGACAAAGACCACTCCAATGCGCTCGATGCTATCAAGAGTTTTTTCCGAAAGACTTTCGTGCGAAGCCGCGCGCCTTACTGGCATAAGGACCTGTTCAATCCCTCAAACCCGCAAGTAGCGGAAACTACGCAAGGACTTTAGCGACCCAAGCCCAACAAGTGTGCTGACGCCAGGCTCCGTATCGCCTGCTTCCGCTCTGCGGATTGCGAACGGTTGCGCCCGGCCAGCCTCTGGGAGTGATTCGGGCGAGGATCGCTCCCGGCAAGTTTGACAACAACAAATCGTCGTTCGCCCACGATGAGAAAAGTTTGTAGCACGACCGCCATTCGCCCATGGCGTAACGAATTCACGAACCGAGAAATCGGTCACTAAAACTCGTTCACAGGACGGATAAAGAGAATGAAACTCAAAAGCGCGGCCTTGCTGTTATTTCTGGTTTGTATCAGTTTCCTCCATCAACTTGCGCTCGGGCAGAACTACGCCGGCGCTGTCAACTACAGCACCCAGGTGCAGCCGTTAGGAATTGCCAAAGGAGATTTCAATAAAGACGGTAATCTCGACGTCGTAGTTGCCGATAGCGCCTCTGCTTCGCTAAGTCTTTTCCTGGGGAATGGAGATGGGACGTTCGGGAATGCGATTCCGATCGCCGTCGGATCCCTTCCGTTCTCGGTCGCTGCCGCGGACTTCAATCGAGACGGCAATCTCGATATCGTCGTCTCGCTCCAGAGCACTTCCGCCTTTCAGGTGCTGTTTGGGAATGGCAACGGAACATTTCAGACGCCCTTCACCGTTCCTGTCTTCGGTGGGACCCTTGGCCAAATTGTCACTGCAGATTTCAACGGCGACCACATCCCGGATCTCGCCATTGCGACGGCCGCAGGGATTGATGTCGTCATGGCTAGTAGTCAGGGTGGACTCGGTCAGGGTTTCACGGCCGCACCGTCTTTCCCGATTGATGCTTTGGCTGTAGCTGATATCAACGGTGATGGGCGACCGGACTTCATTGGCATCGCCGACGAAACTGACGCGAATGGGAACCCCGGTGGAAGCGTCTTTGTCACTCTGGGCAATGGCGACGGAACATTCCAGGCCCCCAGTTTCGTTTCGCCGCAGTTCCTTGGAATTCCTGCTGGAATTGCCGTTGGCGATATTAATAATGATGGGCTTTTGGATATTGTTGTTTCCAATTTTGGCGCCACCATTGGCGGCGGTGGCGGCGGTGGTGGTCTCGGATGCACGCCAACGATTTGCCCCCCGCAGGACGTCCCTCCCCCACCTCCCCTACCTATTAATATTGCGGGATCAATTCTTGTATTCCTGCAGCAAAGTGACAGGACCTTCAGAGCCGCACCCCGATTAGTCGCCGATAGCAACCCAGGCTATATTGCCTTGGCGGACCTCAATGGCGACGGCCTTCTCGATATAGCCGACGCATCCTCTTCGGTGAACGCCATACTCGTGAGCTTGGGCCACGGTGATGGCACATTTTCGGCGCCCAATAGTTTCGCAGTACCGTCTGCCCCCGCAGTGATCGCGCCCGGCTCATACACCAACAATGTCGCGCTTGACCTTGCCGTAACCGACCCGGGCACGAACCAGATTTCACTCTTTGTGAATCAAGGAGCGAACTCTCTCTCGCTCGTGTCATCGTCCAATCCATCGAAAGTGACACAGCCTGTAGTTCTGACCGCTACTGTTCGACCAAAATTTGTTGCAGGCGGCAGTCCTTCAGGTTCGGTCATCTTCGCCGATGGCGCCAAGACACTGGGCAGTGCACCGGTCGATCCATCGGGGACGAGCAAACTGACTACCAGTTTCGCTAACACTGGTGCCCATCCGCTGCTGGCAGTGTTTGGGGGAAATACTTCCCTGGTTGGAGGATCATCGGCCACCCTGACGCAAACTGTAAATCCTGCGGTAGCGACGATCAGCTTAGTAAGTTCGATTAATCCGAGTTCCTTCGGTCAGACGGTCATCTTCACGATTTCGGCTACGACACTGGGCGGTAGCATACCTACGGGAACCGTCAACCTGACGAGCGGTTCAAGCATTATTCTCAGCGGTTCTCTTGATGCGGCCGGCAGAGTTGCTCTGAGCACATCCAGCTTGCCGATCGGAAATACAACCCTGATCGCGCAGTATGCAGGAGATGGCAATTTTGCACCCGCAAATTCGGCACCGTTAACCCAGTCGATCGCAAAAGGTACAACTTTAACAGCGCTCACCGGCACGCCAAATCCGAGCGTTTTCGGACAGTCAGTAGCGTTCAACGTGAACGTGACTTCATCCGTTGCTGGCACATCGATTCCAACCGGAAGTGTCACACTGCTCGACGGAACGAATGCACTGGCAACAGCACCGCTCGATGCGAATGGTTTTGCTTCTTTTACCCAGAGTTCTCTCTCAGTGGGAACCCACGCCTTGACCGCAACTTATAGCGGCAGTGCGGCTTTCGGTGGCTCTACGTCAGCTGCATTGACCCAAACTGTGAACAAGGGTGACACGGCAACCGTGTTATCGAGTTCCCCAAATCCGAGCGGCTTTGGTCAATCTGTACAGATCACTGCTACGGTCAGTACCGTCGCTGGCGGAGTTGGCATTCCGACCGGCATAGTTACTTTCACAGACGGTGCCAGCTCGATCGGATCGGCTACTCTGGCCGGAGGCAAGGCAACTGTATCTGCCTTGGCTCTGACGGTGGGAGCGCACAGTATCTCGGCTAGTTATAGCGGGGACACCACATTCAATCCTTCCAGCGCGTCTGGTGCTGGCCTCGTCACACAAACGGTCAGCAAAGGTGCTACAAGTGCAGCTCTCACGAATTCTCCGAATCCAAGTGGCTTCGGACAATCAGTGACTTTGATGGCGACAATCACTGCAACTGCAGGTAGTGGCACGCCTGGTGGACAGGTCACCTTTAATGACGGCACTACCCCACTCGGTAGCGGGACTCTAACCGCCGGCGCGGCCTCTCTGTCGGTTAGCTCTCTTTCGGCCGGGACTCACAGCATTGTTGCAAGCTACGCAGGCGATGCGAATTTCTTAGGATCCACTTCGGCAGCAACTTCAGAAACCGTAACAAAAACCGCAAGCACAACCAGTTTGTCCGGCAGTCCGAATCCGGCCGCTCTTGGGCAGACTGTAACTCTGACAGCTACTGTGGCCGCTTCCAGCGGTTCTGGAATTCCCAGTGGAACGGTGACATTCTCGGATGGCGCCGGTCCTATTGGCACGGCAAGTCTGGATGCAACCGGCAAAGCCGTAATCAGCACCAGTTCGTTACTTGCCGGCGCGCACAATTTAACCGCAGCGTACGCCGGGGACAGCAATTTTCTACCATCTTCTGGAACAGGCGCGCAAACGATCAGCAAGAGCCCAAGCGCGACAACGTTTTCGGCCACACCGAACCCCAGCTCGTTTGGCCAGGCTGTTGTGTTCAACGTCACTGTCGTTGCCGCTGGAGGCGGCAGCGGAATTCCCACAGGCAGCGTCACTCTCTTTGAAGGCGTGAATTCTATTGGGACAGCAACGCTCGACAACACAGGCAAAGCTGCTCTCAGCTTGAGTAACCTCTCGGGAGGATCGCACAACATTACTGCGAGTTATGCTGGCGATGGCAATTTCAATCCATCCTCAGCGTCTGGAGCCGGAAGCATAAGTCTGATCGTCGCGCGCAGTAACACCAGTGCCACACTCTCAAGTTCCCAGAACCCAACCGTCTTTGGGCAGGCGATTACCTTCACTGTAAAAGTAACGTCCTCTCTTGGAGCAAGTGTCGTGCCTGCGGGCAGCGTGAGCTTCACTGATGGCAGCTCAATCATTGGAACGGCCTCCTTGGACGGGACCGGGACAGCGACAATGACTTTGAATTCCCTAATTTCTGGAACTCATGTCATAAGCGCCGCATACGCTGGCAATGCGAACTTCAACTCTTCTTCAGCAAGTCCACTGTCACAAATCATCACCAAAAATTCAACCGCCGTCACTTTTAGCTCTGCGCCGAATCCGTCGTCATTCGGACAAGCCGTCATTTTCACGGTCCAGGTAACAGCTTCATCCACTGGACTTGGGGGAGCGTCGTCAATTCCAACCGGCAGCGTTACCCTCACCGATGGTGCAACAGTTCTATCGACGTTGAAGCTTGACAGTACGGGTGCGGCGACGTTCTCGATTAGCACATTGACAGCAGGGCAACACGGCATCACCGCTGCCTACGGAGGTGACCCAAATTTTTTTGAGGGTTCATCAATTGCTTACGTGCAAATTGTAAGTAAAGTTGCCACGTCGACCGTACTGGCAGCATCGATGAACCCAACGACAAATGCATCAAGCACTACGTTCACCGTTTCAGTTACAGCGCACCTGGGGATTCCAACGGGCACGATCACGCTGTTCGATGGGAGCGCCCAAATTGGTTCATCGCAGGTTGATCAAACCGGAAAAGCAGCCATACAGATTTCTGGGCTGTCTACTGGAACCCACCACCTGACTGCGGCATATGCCGGCGATAGCAGCTTCTCAGCCTCGTTATCGCCGGAATTGGATGAAGGAATCGTGGATTCCCATAGTGCGGTGTTGCTAACCAGCTCGGCCAATCCTCAGACCGTAAATCAGCCTGTAATCTTCGTCGCGACAGTGAGCCTTGCCTTAGGAGGGCAAGTGAACAATGGCACCGTGACCTTCTTCGACGGCCGACAGGTATTGGGGACTGTCGCAGTATCCGGATCTGTTGCAAGTGAGGCGATCAACAGCTTGACGGTTGGCGCGCATCCCATCTCAGCCACGTATCAGGCCGCATCTTCTCCTGGACCGTTCGACGGAACCTCGTCGGCACTGTCTCAGGTGATCAATGCTGCGCCTCCACAAAAGGAAGACTTCTCACTAACACTTCACGACTCGATCGCAATGATCCACGCTGGCCAGGTGTTCACCACTCGGCTCACTCTAACTCCTCTCAATGGTCTTACCGGAAAGGTCACGTCGACATGCATGGGAGCTCCGGCTGGTGCGACCTGCACGATCACACCTAGCAGCGCGACCTTCGATGGCAAGTCACCACTCTCGGCTAGCCTTGTCATAACGACATCCGGGCGGGGAGGCGAGAACGGCGACGGCGGAGATAAACATCAACAGTCCAAGCCAGGGACATCAGTTCCTATTGGGGTTTCGATGGCGTTCATCCCCCTTGCTGGGTGTGTCCTCTTACCGAGCGTGAAGGCCAAGCGTCGCGGCTTGTTTGCGATTCTCGCATTGATTCTGTCAATGGCGGCGTGTGGAGGCAAGTCGAGCGGTGGCGACGGATCTCACAAAACAACCGTTACCCCAAACGGCACTTACACCATCACCGTCATATCGCAGGCTGGTACGGTCACACACTCACGCAGCTTGCAACTGACGGTGAACTAGTGGCGATTCCTGCGGTGGCCGCCGCAAGGCGGCCACTGTGGCATTCGATGATGGAGAAAACAAAATGAGAACCAGCGTACAAATCATTCTCTTCATATCTTTGGTTGAAATCGTATTCATAGTGTTTCTCGCCTGTTTCCTACACAAAACTCGACGACGATACCGTTACGCGCTCGCGATTAGATCGGCGGCCGGAAGCCGAAGGTGTCCGGACGGATCTCGAGTAGAAACTTCTGCGGTGATTTCCGGTTTGCCCGAACCCATCTTCAGTAAAGCTGAACTCGAAACGTTGTTTAAGTTGGTCAATCAGCCGACTCCCATGAGCGATGCTCTGCTGAGCGTCAGAAGCGAGTCATGCTTGGTGCTAGCTTCAGGCTGCGAAGCCGACATCGCGGAGGGCGGGGTGAGCGCAAGATCGGAAACAGCGGAATACGCCTCACGGCCATGACCCGCAAAGATGCGATTTTCGTGTCGAGTTGTCTCTGATTTGTAACGGAATTCACAACGCGTAGACAAATGGCGGATTTCTTCTGTTCTATGTCGAACGATTATTACTTTCGTTATTTAAATGATCACGCTGGTTGAACATCTCTGTTTAATCGTACGTCATACTCTCGGCAGTTGTGGGTCGAATCGAGGTAATCGCAAATGGAACAGATCTTAGTGATCGAAGATGATCATGATGTAGAGATGGCCGTCCGCCGTGTTTTCGAGTCTGCTGGATACGGAGTTGATCATCGAGATGATGGCAATGCCGGGCTTGAATTCGCGCGAACATCAAAGCCGTCTGCGATTGTTCTTGACCTCACGCTCCCTGGACGCTCAGGTAAAGACATCTGCCGTGAACTAAAAGCTCAATCTCCAGCCCTCCCCGTTGTAATTCTGAGCGCAGTGACAGACGTGTCCGACAAAGTCTTGCTTCTTGAACTGGGAGCGGATGATTACGTTACGAAGCCATTCAGCCCACGCGAGCTGCTCGCGAGAGTTCAAGCTGCAATTCGGAGGACACATTACTCGCCAAAGGTGGAAGCCTTCACCTTCGGGAAAATTGCAGTGGATTTTCAAAAGATGGAACTCGTCCGAGAAGGCGTGCCGGTGGATCTGACGCCGCAGGAATTCAAGCTCCTGAAGTTCATGATAACGAATCAGGGCCGTGTCGTCTCACGTGAAGAACTTCTGAACCAGGTCTGGGGATACGAGAAGATGGTTTCAAGTCGCACCGTGGACAACCATGTGCTCCGATTACGTCAGAAGACGGCGCCTGAGCACTTCATAACGGTCCATTCAGCGGGCTATAAATTTATTCCGTAATTCGTCCATGGAGTTTTTTTGTGAAGTTGCGTGCCAAGTTTCTGGTTTCGTTGTGCGCCATCCTGGTGGCCTTCGCCTGCACCACTCTGCTGGTTGTTCGGCACACGTGCCAGGTCCAGATACGGGAAATGCTGATCAGCGACTTACGCAGCTCAATCGTGACTTTTCGGGCCTTCGAACGTAGCCGGGAGCGAAATCTGACTAGCGGATCGGAGCTGCTTGCGAGCTTACCGAGCCTGAAGGCTTTGATGACGACCAACGATGCTGCCACCATTCAGGACGGATCCGAGAAATCGTGGCGGCTCATCGCCAGTGATCTCTTTGTGCTATCGGATCGAACAGGTAAGGTCATGGCGGTCCACACAGCGGCCGCAAGGATTTCGCCCTCGGCGATTGAGCAGTCGTTGCAGACCTCCTTTCATAATCCTCGTAGTAGCACTTTCTGTGTTGTCGGACCGAGACTGTTCCAGATCTTCTCACAGCCTATTTACTTTGGCCCGCCGTCTGACGCTCATCTGCTAGGCGTGCTGACTCTAGGCTATGAAATCAATTACCAGGAGGCCAAAGAAGTCTCGGAAGTGGCTGCTGCCAGCCAGGTGGCTTTCGAATATGGCTCGCAAGTAATTACAAGTACCCCTCCACTATGGCTCGCCAAGCAGTTTAGTCAACAGGTACCCTCCCCTTCATCGAATGACTTAGAGCTGACGGATGTTCAGATTGGCGATGAGCATTTTCTAGCGAGTTCGTTGATGCTCGCCACAGGACCGATACCCATCCGGCTTGTTGTATTGAAGTCGTTTGACCGCGCCAGTCTGTTCCTTCGCCAGGTGAACCACATACTTTTGGGCCTCAGCATCGGAGCCATCGCATTCGGCTGCCTATTGGTGTTTCTGATGTGCCACAAATTCACACGTCCTCTGGATGATTTGCTGGCGGGAGTTCGCGCTCTCGAATCCGGAAACTTTAGTTATCCATTAAGTGTTTCGAAGCAGGAGGAATTCACCGAGTTGACCAGGTCGTTTGATCACATGCGGACGACCCTGCTCTCGACGCAAAAACAACTTCTGGAGTCTGAACGTCTTGCCACTATTGGGACCATGGCTAGTTCGATCTCGCACGACCTCCGGCATAGACTTACCGCCGTTGTCGCTAATTCGGAATTCTTGGCGGATGACCAGCTAAGTCCCTCCTACCGTCAAGAATTGCACGCAGAGGTCAACCGTGCCGTAAGACGTATGACCAATATGCTGGAAGCGCTACAGGAATTCTCTCGCCGCCCGGAATCGTCGGTGCGAGTGGAGTTGATGTCATTAGAAGAGATCGTGCAAGAGGGTATCGAGGGCATAAAACTCCACCCAGAATTCCAGGACGTCAAAATTACCTTCCAAATCAAAGAGCACTTATATGGATGGTTCGACTCTGCGAGGCTGGAGCGTGCTTTCTATAATCTGCTGCTAAATGCGTGTGAAGTAGTGCCCAAGAAGGGTGGCTTAATCGACATCCTTATTCAGCGAACGGCGCAGAGGGCTGAAATCTTGGTTTCTGACAACGGCCCGGGAGTTCCAGCGGAAATCCGAAACACCTTATTTCAACCTTTCGTGAGTCATGGCAAACAGAAGGGAACAGGGCTCGGCCTCGCGATTGTTGAGAAGGCTTGTAACGACAATGGTGGGCACGTAAGTCTGGAACGATCAGCGCCCGGACTCACGACATTCAAAATTGTGCTCCCGATAGAAACAAACGCTCCACACACACTGCTCGTAGCCGAAAAAACACATGAACCAGTAACTTTTGGAGTTGTTGATGTTTCCTAGAATTGTTGTGAGCACTTTGATTGGATTAGCTCTCTGTGTGCCACCAGCCGACGCTCAGGGCACTGAACGAGAACCGCACCAAGACGCTGCGTTGAGCGCAATCGTTGGCGATCTTCAAGTTCAAGTTGAAGAACTAAGAAGTCAGATCGAGACGCTGACGCATGAGGCAGAGGCTTCGAAAATGGAAGCGGCCGAGACCCGCCGGCAATTGCAGACGACACAAGCCCAACTTGCTGCTTCGTCGTCATCCGAGGCGTCAAACTCCAACAGCTTGTACGCTCATTCTGTCGGCCCGACTCCGAACAACGCCCCCGAAGTCGCATCCATTGCCGAGCAGGTCGATTTATTGAGCGCAAAGGTCAATGATCAATACCAGACAAAGATCGAGTCTGGTTCGAAGTACCGCGTTCGAATTTCAGGACTGCTGCTCTTGAACCTGTTTGGCAATCGAGGAACGGTCAACAACATCGAAAATCCTGCGCTCGCACAGCCTCAGGATGAACTCGCCCCGGTCAAAGGGACCTTTGGCGGCTCCATCCGCCAAACACGTTTGAATTTCGACGCATTTGGGCCAACTGTCTTTGGTGGAAAAAGCAGCGGCACTCTGCAAATGGACTTCAGCGGAGGATTTGCTGACCGGCCGGGCGGCTCCACCATGGGACTTCTGCGTCTTCGAACCGGTGTGGCCCGCATCGTTTGGAAAGATACTTCAATCACAGCCGGGCAGGACGGATTGTTTTTCTTGCCGGTGTCGCCTACCTCTTACGCTTCAATGGAGGAGCCGGAGTTCTCCTACGCGGGTAACCTCTGGGCATGGGTGCCGCAACTCAGAGTTGAGCATCGGGTCATTAGCTTTGCAGGGTCCGACATAACAATTCAGGCAGGTATTTTGGATCCTGCCTCTGCCAGCATTCCAAATCTGGACGGTTCGCGACTCCCGTCTGTGGGCGAACAATCAAGGCGCCCTGGCGTTGCTTCGCACCTTGCTTGGTCGCGTCCTGTGTTCGGAGGGAAGCTATCCATTGGCACTGGTCAGTATCGGAGTTCCCAAGACTGGGCTAGTGGCGGCATAGTCACTAGAGTGAATTCCTGGCTGGAAAGCCTTGATTGGAACATCCCCTTGTCGCGATGGACCAGTCTGAGTGGAATCGTTTTTCGGGGAAGTGCGCTGGGAGAATTCGGCGGAGGAGTGGGACAAAATGTATTTTTCTCGCTTCCCCCAAGCGCTTCGCCCGTGGTCGCCACGGGCGGCAGCGCCTCGACAGGCGTTCCGAAAGGTCTGAACACCGTCGGAGGTTGGACTCAGCTCAAGATAATGCCCGTCCGGAGACTCGAATTCAATTTTGGCTTTGGCGAAGATAACCCATTCGCGAGCCAACTAGAACGTGCGACCGCAGTCCAGTCCTACCTGAATGAGACGCCGGCTCGAAATCAAGCATCGTTTACGAATCTCATTTTTCATCTCCGCTCCGACGTGTTGCTTTCCGCGGAGTTCCGCCACTTGCGCACCACACCATTTTCATTCACTCCACCCAATGAGGAGCCCGACTCAGCAAACCATTTGAATTTGGCCGTAGGGTACCTGTTTTGAGGACTGTCTAGATGAAGAAATCTTTTCAATACTGGGGTTTGCTGTTGGCTCTTGCCTTCATGGCAACCAGCTCTGCAGCCAGTCGATTTACCGTAACGGCCCAAGCGATAGTGAAGGGAGACGGTGATCGCCATAATCACGAAGGAAACTCAGGCGTGGTTGTTTGGCTGGAACCGATCGACGTTTCTGCTGTAGATGAATCCAGCCGAAAAATCTATCGTCTGCAACAGAAGGATCGGGCGTTTGAACCACACATACTGGTGGTACCGGTGGGCGCGAAAGTCAGATTCCCGAATCACGACATGCTGTTCCACAACGTGTTTTCAATGTTCAACGGTAAAAGGTTTGATTTGGGACTTTATGAGGCTGGCGCCTCGAAAACGGTTAGCTTCGATACGCCTGGTATCTCTTATATCTTCTGCAATATTCATGACACGATGAGTGCGGTGATCATCGCGCTCAGGACGCCCTACTACGGAATCTCCGATAGACAAGGGAACGTAACAATTTCAGGCGTTCCCGCCGGGCGATATCGTATTAATGTCTGGGCGGAAGGTGCGGCAGATGATGCAACGGCACATTTATCCCGCGAAACGACCATCCAACAGAACACGGCTTTGGAGACGCTCACGATACCGGTCGCCTCTTCCGTGAATGTTACCCATCTCAATAAGTACGGTCTCGAGTACGACCCACCTGCTGACCTGTCCGCCTATAGCCCGATTGACTAAAACTTCAGTGGCATTAGTGAACCGGAAAGTTCCAGTTATGCCGCAGATTTGATCTCGGAGAGACCTGCATTCTTTTTATTGATCACCCCAACGGCAAGCGGGATCGTAGACAGGAGGCTGCGCAGCCTACCACGAACTGGAAATGCTCACCTCTGACTGTGATTTGAATATCGAAACGAGAAGCTCGTTGTTCATTGGACCTTGAGTTCAACGGAGTTAAAAAGGGAAAAGAAACCGGCATTGTGCCCAGCAGGCAGCAACATGAGATTGGTCTCCCATATTGTTCAATTGTTCCGGTTCGGCTGGAAATGGAGAAGGCGTCCTCCCATTGTCGCAGGAAGATGCTCGGTGGAGGCTACGTCGACATTACAACACGTCCGCCTGAACAGTGCCATCGGCTACATTTACCAGAAGGACATGCTCACCGGGCGTCAGCAGGAGATCCATGCCCGGGAGATTGTAAGTTGGAGGCGTTCGAAAACAGCGGCAGCTTCGGCGACACCAGGCTGCGTGAAGACCGAGAGCCCATGTTCAGAAGTCGCGGTTGAAGTGGATCACTTCCGGTGAGCCGATGATCCGGGAGTTAAATGATGCAGGAGTTAAATGACGAAAAGGGCGTTTATCATTACCGAAACACTTGGCCGCCGCCGAGGAGGTCTCTCATGAAGCGCATCCGACAAATCGTTGTTGCACTGGTGGGACTTTTCTATGTGTGCCTGCTCTATCCGTTGTGCACTGAGTTATGGCACAGCAAGTGGCTGCTTGAAATGCACGACAACGAATGCGAGCCAATGTTCATCACGTTTCTTGCCGCGCTAGGAGTGTTTCTGCTATTGGCTGTCCGAAAACCCGTAGAATACCGACTCGTGATTGCATTCCCGGGCGTGGCACGCCATCGCACATTCTACGACCATGTTTATCCAGTCAGCCGAATCTTCCGGTGCACAGGGTTTCACGCGGCTACGACGATGTGATCCTGTTCGGAGTGATAGGAGTAGCACTGCTGCTAAGCGTCCACCAAAAGAAGAGACAAAGCCTATTGCAGAGTCTCGCTGATCGACACCAGATTGGTAACGATAAGTCGGCTTCTCGGCGCTGTCGATCCCTCACTACTAGGGCGTTTATCGTTCCTAATCTTCAGAAGCCGCCTCCTTTCCGGTTGGCAGCTCTTTTGTTTCAACTTCCGGTTTGCCCGTTATCTGGAAGTTATCCAGCTCAGAGAAACCCAACGGGCTCGTCCATAGTCTCCTTGAGTCGCTCTTCCATTAACTAATGCCTGTTCAACTCCATTACTCTGACATTGGTTGCCACTCGCTTCATATTCGGACAGCGGAGGGCCTGCCGGATTTGATAGATTTACTCGTTACCAAACATTGAGCCGAAAAGACAAGCGTCTTGAGGCCTGTGCACGATTAAGCGCCGAGAGGAAGCCGCCATGACCGCGTCTGCCAAGACTTCTCCAAAGCACCACAAAATTCGCTCTCTTGAGGTCACAGGCGGGTTCCTGCAGGGAATCAAGATGGACTTCAATGACGGTCTCAACTGCGTGATCGGCGGGCGCGGCACTGGGAAGACAACGGTGTTGGAAGCGCTTCGCTACAGCTTGGATCGGATGCCGAACGAAACTGTGGACCGCAAACGCTACGAGGAGCTCGAAAAGCTCCTTCAAGCTAATTTGGGAACCGGTAGCATCAAGGTTGAACTAGAAACCGCGGACGGGGTTTTGTACTCCGTTGCTCGCGCGTTCGGCGAGACGCCGCTCGTCACAAACGCGGATGGAAAGCCAGTTGACATCCGCATCGGCCATGACATGCATTTCGGCGTCGATATCTACAGCCAGAATCAGATTGAGGACATCGCAAACAACGACTACTTCCAGCTTCAGCTTATCGACAAGTTCATCCAGAAACCGCTCGATGAACTTGAACGTCAGATCCGCGACGCGACAAACCTCTTGGAAACGAATGGGCAGAAGATTCTCGACCGCAAGAAGGTTATTGGCGACCAAACTGAGGCAACGCGCGAACTTCCTGACATCACCGAGAAGATCCGTAACTTCGAAAATGCGGAAGGCGGCGGGCAGAGCGAAGAAATGCGGAAGGGCCACGAAGGGAAGAGTCTCCGCGATCGAGAGTCTAAACTTGTCGAGTTTCTTCGCACGTCGTACCAAGAGTCATCTCGTGCCCTCGCCGCTGCCGCTCTCGACGTAAAGCGGCGATTCGCCGATGCGATCGGACAGGACTTCTCAGCATCGTCAAATAAGGACGTCCTCGCAAAAGTGAAACAGGATGCGCAACTCGCGCTCGAGAAGATGCAATCACATATCGACGCAGCCATCGGCGCCCTCCGCGACGCGGAGGCCGGGCTCAATCCTTCACAGTCTGCGCTCGCAGAGCTGCACGCGCTTCAAGAGCAGGGATATCGAGCTCTCCTCGATAAGGACGAAAAAGAGCGAGCGAAGGGCCTCGAGCGTACTCGCCTCGAACAACGGTACAGTGACCTTAAGGCGAAAGAGAAAGTCCTTACGGATGCAAAGGCGGATCTTGAGGCGCTCTACAAGGAGCGCAATTCGTGCCGCGGGCAGCTCTCTGACCTGAGGGATCAGCGCTACCGCCTTCGGGTCGAAGTGGCGAATCGCCTCAACGAGAGGCTTAAGCCGATGATCCGCATTCAAGTGAACCAGTTCGGCAACAGGGACGAGTACAAGAACGTGCTAAACCAAGCGATGAAGGGTTCTGGCTTGCGCTACGCATCGATCGTCGAGCGCGCGGCTGAACGCCTCCCCCCGGTTGAGTTCGCGTCGGCGATTCAAAGAGAAGACCACGCGACATTGGTGCGTGAGCTGGACATCGATGCCGATCGCGCAACGCGCCTAATCATCCAGCTAAAAGACAAGCCCGAGATCTTTGGCATTGAGACCGTCGAGCTTCGTGATCGCCCGGTTCTGGAACTGAAGGACGGTGAGGACTACAAAGACTCCGCGTCTCTCTCGACAGGGCAGAAGTGCACAACGATTCTGCCTATCCTGCTCGTCGAGAGCGAACGTCCTCTCCTGATTGATCAGCCCGAGGACAACCTTGACAACGCCTTTGTCTTTGAGACTGTCGTCAAGAGCATCACGGGAGCCAGTCAGAACCGCCAGCTCATTTTTGTTACCCACAATCCGAACATCCCCGTCCTTGGAGATGCCGCGCGTGTCTTTGCGCTTCGCTCGAGCGGCCGGGCCGCAACCGTGGCCAATGCAGGGACCGTCGACGACGTTGCGCAGGAAATCGTCACAATCCTGGAAGGTGGATACGCCGCGTTCGAAGCGCGCCGTGAACGCTATGGACGTCCCGTCCCTAGGACGAAAGCCAAGTGAGCAGCGAGATCGACGAGTTACTGGCGGCACTCCGAGAGCCAGTCTGGGGCAAGAAGACGGAGGCGCTGCGAACGCTCACCGCGAAGCTCGCGGCTGGTGAGATCAGCGAGCATCACGAAGAGGTCATGGTTCCGTTGATCGTCGCCGCTGCAAGAGACTCAAAATGGGAAGTGCAGAAGGCCGCGGCCGTCGCGCTCTCCGAACTTCGCTATGCTGATGTCGGGTCGGTCCAGTCAACCCTGGAGGGGCTCGCATTACATCAGCAGAACCACTACGTGAAGGAGGCGGCGGACCGAGCACTCAAGCGCATTCGCTCGAGAACGCTGCGGCAGAAAGAGTGGAAACTCACGGAGGACGCGCGCGACCCAACGCTTCAGCACATCATGATGAGGATTCGCGAGATCGGTCTTCGCTCAATGACGCCCGCGCGCATTTACAATCTCGCGATGGAAGTCAGCGAGCAGTCCTATCGCGAAGTCGCAGCCGACACGGCACACGAGATGCGGAACATTGTCGCGCCGTTCGAAGGCTATCTTATAGATCTCCGGGAGCAACTATCAGACGGCGGTGCTGACAGAGAAAATGAGAGAGAGCTGGTTGGTCTAGCCCTTTCTCGCTTGGAGCATATCAATCGGCTGATCGACGACCTCGGCGTTTATAGCGCGCCGACCGCCGCTGACTTCTCCCCGACGAATCTCGAGAGCATCGTCCGCGAAGCAATCGAGCTTGGCGCTGACCGTGGCGAGATGACGGTCGTTGAAGGCCTGGTCAGACAGGTAATCGACGTGTCCCATGTGATCGTGATCGATGCTCTCGCTGACCGACTCCTACGTGCGATCACAAACCTCGTTGCCAACGCGTACCAAGCAATGGAGGATGGTGGAATCCTCACGATTCGAGCGCTCGTGATGAATGGTGATCGCGTACGCCTGACGATCGAAGACACGGGAACGGGAATGACTCCGGAAGCCGTCGAACACGCTCGCTTACGATTTCGATCCACGCGACGGGCACAGGGTGGCACAGGCCTTGGACTGCCGATTGCGGTGCGCATCATCGCCGACGACCACTGCGGTGAGCTGGAAATCGAATCCACGCCTGGAATCGGCACCAAGATCACCATCATGCTGCCTATGCGGCAAACTTCGGAGGTCGACCGGTGACCGAAAAACCACATATTCTTATCGTCGAAGATGAAGTGGCGATCCAAGAGCTTCTGAAAGGACGGCTCAAGAAGCTGTACGAGATCTCATGTGCCACTTATCAGGATGAGGCATTTGCAGCGCTCGAGAAATCGACCTTTGATCTCGTTCTCCTCGACTTGAAACTACCCCGCAACCGGTCGGACATGAATCCAAGCCCGGACGTCGGCGTCGATATTTTACGGCAAATTCGCGAGCGTAAAATCAATCGTCGCGGTACGACCGATCCGCTGCCAGTCGTCGTGATGACGGCCTTCGGAAAAGACAAGCTCTTGTCCGCCGACTTTCTACAACATCGTGGCGCGTGCGACTATGTGCAGAAGCCGTTCGGTGACAGTAAGGCGCTCAAGAGGAAGATTGAGGTTGCTCTCTGCAACGAGGGGAGCTTCAGTGCCCCGCTTCAAACAACCGTCAAGGTCGTCCAGCTCAAATTCAACACGACGGAGCAATTCGTACTTATTGAGGGCTTCAAGTACACGGGTGCTACGTACAAGCTTCTGCGCGCCCTACACGATGTCTTTCTCCGCGATTACCAAGCACTAAAGCCGCACGATTCGTACCAGAAGCTGCGTGCGGCCCAACTCGCTGGGATTCTGCAGATTGAAGAGGAAGCAGTTCGGCGCAGGGTAAGTACATTCCGCCAGCAGATCTCGAAGGACTTTCGGGAAGGCTTGAGGCGCATCCTCGATGAAAATGACGTGGTGGAGAACCACCGAGACTGGAACGGGTATCGACTGAATCCGCTCGTGGTGAAACTGGTCGCCTGGGAGCAAGAGATGGTTGCGACGCCCAAGCCTAGGTAGCTGCTCACATCTTTTCGTCCGGAAGTCACATCTTTGCGCTTGCACGGCGATCTGGGCCGCTGGCTTGCGTGTCCCTGCTCACATCTTTCGTAGACCTCGTCCAGATCTTTCCTCGCAAAGGTTCGGCACAATCATTCCCATCAGCTGAGCTGCGAATGTCGTAGCTCGAAGCGATTGGGAGACTCTCAGAGCCAGCCATGACTGACAGCATCATCTCGACCCACAGCTTGCCTCATGACGACTACGCCGACGCGTGGCGGAGTGTCAAGTTCACCTCGATTGGGTCGACCTCTTTGCCGGTGATGAACCGCGCGCGCGTCGACAGCTTCGAGATCCTGAGAACTGGAACCAGCGACTGCGCCCTGACCTTGTTGCCGCAGCGAAAGCGCTCAAGGCGACGGGGAACAACCGCGTCATGGTCCGTGGGTACATGCGACTAGCGTCCTGGTTCATGTGTGGGGTAGAACTTCCTGACATCCGTCAGCACCAGGTCGCATGCAACCAGAAGGATCAAAATCTGGTCGAGTGAAGTTGCGCCAGCAGCGTTCAAGGTGGCTGACATGGTTGTAGATCTTGCACAGGGACCAGATCTCGCAGTAGGACTCAGCGTCACCAATGGAATCACCGCTGACGTTGTTTTCGTATTGCAAGCAGGTGAGCCTGCCTGTCGCGCGATACGTCGATCTGTCGCCACTGGCAGGAGTCGGGGCTCTCTCGATTTCGGACGCGGCTGCGGCTGTCGGCTGGGCGCTCGCCACGCGTGAGAGAATTCGATCTGCTGTTCGTGATTCGGGTGCGCGAAGGGTTCACCTCTTCATGTCTGTGCCAGCCGACGGTGCCCTTCTACTCGGTCACATCTGGAACCGAGTCGGAAGGACCGTCGTCTACGAGGACCTCAGCCCTGGGTATGTCTCCACATTTCGAGTTCCCTGGACGACAGACAGCGGCTAGGCGCGCTGGGAAATAGCTATTAAAAGACGGTCATTTTCGAGATCGAATCCAAGAATGCCGCCGGCGATTCACGCGTCGTTGATTATTGAGGATCGTCCAGCTTGCCGACTCCTTGCGGAGCCACAATACCTGCACTCAATGATCGGCTGAACTACTTCCCCGCGACAGGAAGCTTCGAACGGCCGAACTTGCCGCGATCTTGCAAATCAACGAGGAACAGTCCGCGCAGAGCGTGTATCTGCCGTGAGCAAGCCGCGAGGACTTTCGAAAAACGAGGACAAGTACCACCTCAATCCACTGGTAGTGAAGCTTGGTTGCCTGGAGCCAGGAGATCCCAGGGGCGCTGCCTGCTCCCACACAAGTGCTCACGTCTTTTCGATAAGAAGTCACATCTTCCTGTTCTTTCGCGTTGAAGGCCCTGATTTTGCGGTGTTCCGCTCACATCTTTGCTTGGCTCAGTCCACATCCCTTTAGACACACAGCTGGCACAATGGTTCACATGCGACGAATGTCGCGACAGGTGGAGTGGCTTCACCATCGTTGGCTTGACCAAGAACAGAGTGAAAGAGGCTAGTTGACCAAGGTGTAAGAAAGGAGTTTCAAGTGGATAATCCCGATTTTACAACACCCGGCGCCGAGGCCCGGACCCCGGCGCACGGCGGGCCGCACACGACCACCTACCACGTGCACATCGACGGCCACGAGGTCGCCGTCCACGAGCAGCACCCGACCGGCGAGGCGCTGCTGGCGCTCATCGACAGGAAGCCCTGCTCTTTCGAGCTGATCGCTGAGTTCAAGCACCGCGAGAACGACGTCATCGAGCCGCACGAGACGGTCGACCTCGCGGACCACAATCTGAAGCGCTTCATCACTGCGCACAAGGAAATCGTCACCATCACGATCGAGGGCAGCCCGTACACCATCGAGCGCGGCAAGCGGACGGTCGCGGAGATTCTCGACAAGGTGGGGAAGACACCGGACACCTACGCGCTGCTCGAGGAGAAGGACGGCCCGCCGCTGCCGCTCCCGGCGAACCAGCCGGTCGACATCCAGGGCTGCGAGGTCTTCCACTTCCAGGTGCAGTCGGGCGGCTCGTCGTAAGGGGTCTGCCATGGACTATCCCCGCGCGCAAACCGATGAACTCAAACCGTACTGCTCGAAGCTGAGCATGTTCACGGAAGGCGGCGTCCCCTTCTTCAGTTTGGAGGGACTCCGTCTTCCGGCGGGCTGCGAGCCGCAGGTCTGCGACGCGCTGCTCTGCCCGGTCACTCGCGACAACTACCCGTCGCGACTGTACCTCTCGGTCAAGGTGAAGTCGCTCTACGACCGGAACTGGAACTGCGAGAACGCGCGGATCAGTGAGAAGAACTGGTTTGCCTTCTCCTGGAAGGTTGAGGGCGCCAACCTCACCCTCGCGCAGATGCTGATGGCGCATCTCCTGGGGTTCACGAAGGAAAAATGACAGTCGCGATCAAGATGACCGGCAGGCTGTACGACGAGATCCGGCGGGACCTCGAGCGGCCGCACCCCTTCGCCCATGAGCGCGTGGGCTTCGTCTTCGGCCGCATCGGCACTCGCGACGCTGGCGGAAAGCTGGTGCTGCTCACCCGGTATCACGCGATCCCCGACGCGCAGTACATCGACGATCCGACAGTCAGCGCGCGCATCGGCCCCGAGGCGATGACCTGGGCGATGCAGGCGGTCTATCACGGCCGCGCCGCGCGCGAGGGCATCTTTCATATTCACATGCACGGCTATGCCGGCGAGACCCGCATGAGCAAGACCGACCGCCGCGAAATCCCGCCGATGATGCCGGGCTTTCAATCCGTGGGGCGCGACGCGGCGCACGGGATCATCATCCTCAGCCTTGATCACGGCTCGGGATGGGTCTGCCTGCCCGGCAATGCGACGCTGGTGCCGTGCGGCAACATCGCCGTGATCGGCATGGAAGTGAAGGTATTCGAGAGAGGCAGGACGTCATGACAGCCGAACGGTTCTCCCGCCAGTCGTTCCTCGGCGCCGATGCGGAGGCGCGGATTGCGCGCGTGACCGTCGGTGTGCCAGGCCTGGGCGGCGGCGGCTCGCACATCATCCAGCAGCTGGCCCACATCGGCTTTCAGCGCTACGTGCTATACGACGATGACGTCGTCGAGGAGTCGAATCTCAACCGTCTGGTGGGCGCTGAGGCGCGGGACGCGCTCGCCGAGACACCGAAGCTGCACATCGCCAAGATGAGGATTTTGAGCCTGCAGCCCCACGCCATCATCAGGGGCTATGCCTGCAAGTGGCAAGAGAAACCCGAGCCGCTGCGCGAATGCCAGATCGTAATGGGCGCCGTCGATGGCTACCGCGGGCGCCGCGAACTCGAAATCGCCTGCCGCCGGTACCTGATGCACTACATCGATATCGGCATGGACGTACATGGCGATGAGCGCCCGGTGATCGGCGGCCAGATTATCCTCTCGTCGCCGTGCGGCCCGTGTATGACGTGCATGGGATTCCTCACCGCGGAGAAGCTGGCGGCGGAGGCCGCGCGGTACGGCAACGCCGGCGGACGACCGCAGGTCGTCTGGCCCAACGGCGCGCTTGCGTCCACGGCCGTCGGCTTGGCCGTCGATCTCGTCACCGGCTGGACACGGAAGAATCGGTCGTATGCGTACCTCGCGTACGACGGCAACGAAGGAACGCTCACGCCGAGCAAAACTCTGATCGGGATCGAAAAGTACGTCTGCAAGCACTTCGGGGATACGGATCTCGGTGACCCCGTGTCGATCCCGCTGTAAGCAAATGCCTGCAGCGTGTGGCAGTGGCGTCCCAGGGTTCACCGTAAACACAGTCGGCGATGCCGTTCGCGCGGTTCGTCGCATTGAGATGATCGAGCGCGCAACATGTCGTCGAGTGTTCGAGGAGCGATTCGACGCGCAGTGCATGGCTAGCACTATGTGCTGTGGGCTTCTTTGCCCAGCTGTCTGTGAAAGTGCAAACAGAGATTCTGCTATGACTGCCAGCCGCGCTGAAACGGACGGTCGGCACGAAAAGGAAGCATTGCAAATGAATAATAATAATAATAAGGAGATGAATTATGGCAACCGTCTACGTTGAAGCCCGGCCTAAAGGACGTCCTGAAGGAACGCGCATCGATGATTATGTGGTCGAGACCCAAGGCGACGACGTGCTTGGCACTTTTAGCACTCAGAAAGCAGCAATCGATTGGGCGAAAGCAAATGGCCACTCTCCTCATGTTGCTCGTGTGCGGCACCTGAACGACAAGAAAAAGCCTGATCACTGGCGGCCGCTCTAACGACATTAACAGTGGTTCGCAAATTGTAGGCGCCAAGAATGCGGTGAACATCGCGGCGCGGTCTAAGTTGGCTGGCGGAAAGATAAGCATGTGAGACGGATTGTTAGTGATTGCGATCGTATTGGCAATCGCATTCCACTGGCAGACGAAAGACGAGAACGGGAGAGTATATTGACCGTGGCCTTTTCGGTTAAGAACGACGCCTGAGATGGAGCGGGGGTAGTGGCGGCATAGATCAAGATCTGACCGCTGATCGTACCCGGTTATTGTCCAGCGAGAAGCGACAGGAGGAAATCAAATGAAAGAGCCAGGATTGGATCAGCGCCACCGCGACAAAACTCCGCCAAAGGCGGGTGAGATTCAACAGAAAAGAAGCGACACGTTGAATCGGAACTTGAGCAGGCCGATTCCACAGTTCCGTTCAGATGCTACTCTCGGAAAGATGCGCGAAGAAACTGGCAAGGTGAGTGAAGACGCGGTTCGAAGAGCTGCTCGAATCTTACGGCCCGATAAGGGGTGAAGTTTTCGGCCGTAATTGTTCTATCGCCACGTACAAGCCCTGAGCAGTCGGCTTCTCGGCGGGCGTCGATCATTCACTATAAGGCGTTTCCCGGGCCTAATCCATGCGCACTCCTCGCTGTTTCTGCTAGGCCCTCCGTGCACTTCACAGCCTCATGATGTGACAATAGGGGTGAGTGTAGAACACACGAAGATGATGTACGAGGATGCTTTCAAAAGCTCGGGATACGATCCGGACTGGATTAATCGTGGTGTAACTGCGCCCTGTTTACTGCTTCACAAGAGGGGTCAATGAGCAGCCCCACATCAACGGGACCAGCCGGCCCACATTTTGAAGGGAAGGTCGGCGCACACTATCTGCTCTCGATGCTGGTAGAAGCATCGTCCCGAGGGCTGCCCGGCACGACAATCGACCGGATCGAACTGCAGCGAGCTCCCCAGGGGATGTATCTCGACGATGTGATCGTCCGTGCACATGACCTCACTGGCGGCGCTGCGGTGCTCGAAATCCAGGTGAAACGTACGATCACCTTTGCGCCAAAAGACAAGGTCTTTCGGGCGGTGGTCGAACAGATCGCCAAGACATCCGCCAAGCCAGAATTCTGGACAAGTAACTACCAGTTGGCAATCGCCACTTCAGCGACCTCTCGCAGGCTCGATGGGGCTTACCAGGACGTGCTGACCTGGGCTCGGGAAATCGGAGATGGAGAGACTTTCATAGAGCAAATCGAACGCGCGGGAACCTCGAATGAGGACATGCGGACCTTTGTGAACACGTTCCGGTCGCATCTTCGCGACGCTGGAGCGCCGCACGACGACGAGACCGTGTGGAAGCTGCTCAGGAGACTGCAAATTCTCATCTTCGACTTTACCGCGCAGGGTTCCGCCTCAGAGGAGCTTGCGCGAGAGCGATGTGCCCGTGCGCTAGAACCCGCGGAAACAGGAAAGGCCGGTGATCTCTGGAAGATTCTTACGGAGCTTGCGCTAGAGATTGCGTCATCGGCTGGCGACCGGGATCGAAATCACTTGTTGGAGGACCTTCAGAAATCATCATTCCATCTCGTGGCGCTCCCGAGCAATGTCGGTGCCCTCCATGCCCTCTCGGAACTGTCTCATGGCGCGCTGGAAGACATCGGTGATCGCGTTTGCGGAGTGAAGTTGAGCCGCCTGGGTCTTGTCTCAGCGGTACGCGAGGCACTTGAGTCAAATCGGTATGTAGAGATTCGGGGAGATTCGGGTGTCGGCAAGTCCGGAATTCTACGCCATCTGGCAGAACAGGTTGCCCTCGAGTCGCAGGTCCTGGTGCTTACCCCGGAGCGCACGCCTGCTGGAGGATGGCTTGAACTGAAAAGCCTGCTGGGATTCAGCGGAAATTGTCGAGACTTCCTCTGCGATCTCGCTCGAAATGGCGGGACGCTCGTGTTTATTGACAACCTTGACTTCTTTCCGCGGGATGCTCGCCTGGCCGTCATCGACATCGTGCGGCAAGCTGAAGGGGTGCCAGGGCTTTCGATCGTGGCGACAGCACGCCGCGACTTCGGTCAATTCGAACCGAGTTGGCTTCCGCAGGAGAGCGTTACGAAAATGAACCTTGCGGCGCCGGTTTATGTCGACGAGCTTGCTGAGGACGAGATCGCTGACTTGCGTCAGGCAGCCCCGCGCATCGCCTGGCTTCTGACCGAGAACCACCCTGCACGGGGTGTCACGCGCAATCTGTATCGGCTGTCTCGACTCTCATCGCTTTCGCCAAACGATCCGGTCCCCCTCTCTGAGGCCGAAATGGCTGTTCGGTGGTGGACCGTCGCCGACGGAAAGAAAGACGAAGGATACATTGACCGTGCCAGGCTGCTCCAGAATTTAGCGATGCAGGTTGTTGGGCGAGCCAGTTATTTTGACTCGAGCAATAGCCCTTCGAATGCCATCAACGCTCTGGTCCAGACCGAAACTCTACATCAGCTTGGAGTCGACCGCGTTGCGTTTCGCAATGATGTCCTTAGGGAATGGGCTGCGGCGAATTTGCTTTTTACCGATCCATCCGTGGTCGACTTACTTCCACTCAAAGACGCGCCCGCGCCAGATCTCGCACGGGCGGTAGAACTGTGTGCACGGATGAGCATAGAGCGGCGTGGAGACAGCACAGCGTGGCTTGCTTTTCTTCAGAAGTTGAGTGGGGAAGGGATCAATCCGCTCTGGCGTCGGGCTGTTCTGCTCTCTCTTACCCGCTCCGAACTTGCTCGAGATTTGCTGACGAAGGCCGCGGTGATCCTGTTCGAACATGACGGAGCTCTGCTTCAGGAACTCATCCGAACGGTCATGGCGGTGGATACGCAGCCGGCATCGAAGTTTTATGTCATCAAAGAGCCGGCCCGGACGAAGATCCCTGAGGGATTTAATGTCCCGGCAGGCCCCTCGTGGTCACGGCTCATTCAGTGGCTATTGGCTGTTTCTGACTATCTCCCAGTCGCAGCCATTCCTGAGGTTGCCAGGTTGTTCGCGGCGTGGTGCATGGGGTGGATGGGGCAGGATCCACTCACGCCAGCGATCCTGCGCCAGGGATATGCGTGGCTCATGGAGATTGAACTGCCTGATGATCACCAGGCGGGCAGGCTCCACGATGGACTGACTCACGACCAGTTGACCTCTCTGGCAAGGGAATGTCGAGATACGTTCTTGTTGTTTTGTCACCGCGCTCCGGATCTCGCATTCCAGTACCTTCGGTCTTTTGAGGGCAGGACACACAAAGAGCAGTCGATGCTGGCGATCCTGAAGTTTCGCGGCTCCCTCGCGCAGGCGGCTCCCACAGATCTCGTCGACTTCACGATCAAAGCACTCATCCCGGAACCCAGACCTCGTCGCTCTCGTTCTTCTCACTCAGCGATGGAAGGCCCGTTCGGATTTACCGATTCCCGGTTTCTGCCTGTATCCCCGGCGCAGGGTCCTTTCTTCGATCTGCTGGCCAGCGCTTCTGCCGAAGGATTGCGTCTGATCCGCAGGCTGATCGATCATGCTGTGTCATTTTTCAGCGGTGGCCGCGAGCCCGGTGAAGATGCGGTCACAATTCAGTTTCCTGAGGGTCCTCGTACTTTCCCGTGGACGATGTCCTATGTTTGGTCGAGGGAATACACTGATGCGCCTTATCTGGTGACTTCGGCACTGATGGCGCTTGAAATCTGGGCTCATCGTCGGATCGAAGCAGGAGAGTCGATCGAGACGGTGATTCGCGAAGTGCTGGGCGACCGGAGCGCGCCCGCGGCTTTTTTGTTGGTCGTTGTCGACCTGTTGATCTCGCACTGGCCGAAATCAAGAGCAGCGGCGGTTCCATTCCTTGGATGCCCCGAACTCTTATCGATGGACCGGAACCGCATCGCTTTCGACATCCATGAAGAGTTTCCTGATCCCTTCAATTTGAAAGCCCTTCAAACGGAACCGCTTGGGCTGGTGAGTGTGAAAGACCTGGTGCGCCTTCCATCCCGCTCTCGAATGCTCGATCAGTTGCTCGACGAGCATGACCATTATCTGGAAGCTGTACCGAACGAACCTCTGGGACAGCTCGGGGGTCTGCTTTACGCATCGGCCGCGAGGCTAGGCGCTCCACAGGAAAACTCGACTCTGATGGATCCGTGTTTGATGGTCCGGTACGCACTCAATCGCCTTGATCCTCACAATTGGAATCTATCGGAGGTGCAGTTAGCCGACGGTAGCGTAACGGAAAAACTCTTATATTTGTCGCCTGCAGATGAACTGGAACATCATTCGCGTCTCGAACAGAAGTCGCGGCAGAGGAGGTCCGATGCGCAGATGAGAGTCATTCTCAGCAAGCTCCTCGACCTGCCGGGCAGGGCGACTCCGGAATTCCTCGTCCCTGCCGTCGAATGGGCACAGCGTAAGGCTGAAGAGCAGGCATCAGGCGATGAAGACGAGGATTGGCTTAAACAGGATGCCATCTATACGGCTGCTCTGATAGCAGCGCGCGACGGAGGGGCAAATGTACGAGGTCGTTTTCGCGCATGGCTGGTTGAAAGTTTTCGTCGTGCACTCTCGACTGCGGAGGACAATGTTCATCGCGTACGAGATGGGCTCAAATTCAACCCAATCGCGATGGGATTTCTGGGGTTGATATATCTGCTGCAGGAGCAAAAAGCCAGCGACGATGTCCGAGAACTCCTGTGCGTAGCCGGAAGTTCTAACCCCGCTGCGGCGCAGGGCATGGCTAAGGGAGCCTATGCTCTGGCGGAACTGGATGAACGGCTGCCGCGCGCGGTATTGAGAATCGCATTCAGGGCGATGAACAAACCTGACCGGGACTGGAGTTTCAGGCCTGACGGCGATTGGAAACTCGAGGAACAGGATCATCGGGCTAGAGTGCAAGCGCATGAGGCAGAGGTACAAGCCTACATCGAAACAGAGATCGCATGGCTGGAGGGTCGTGGTCCGGAGCCCCAGTGGCCCGAGTTCGTTGCAAAGGTCCCGTATCCCGCAGACGGACACAAGAAGAAAGCTACCGAGCCGAACACCGATACTGAAACCGAGACCGAATCTGCGCAGAAGGCTCACACAGATTCGCAGGGCGCTGGGCTATGGCTCAAGAGCATCGAGGAACTGTTCGATCTTCCAGCTCTGCCCTGGTTGCGTGGGCTGGTAGAGGCCTACAAAGAGTGGACAAGGAATGCGAACGGCTTCGGGTTCGATGCGAACGAGAGAATCCAGGGCGAGCCGGAAGAATGGAACCAGGCATTCTTCAAAGTTGTTCCCCTGTGCCTTGTGGGAGCCGATGAGGAACAAATCGCGAACACGCTCTCGGAGCACTTCTCTAGCCTTCCCGAGGAGTCCTTCTATGACATGTTGGCTCTTTTCCAAAGGAATTTCGACCAGGTCGATTTCAACGCCAAACTGGTGGATCAATCCGTCGCGGTTAACGTTCGCCTGTCGCTTTCGAGGATGATGCAGGCGACTCAAGGCTGGAAGAGGCTGCGCAACGAGCGCCAGGACGCCGCTGAGATGCATATTGCCGCGGCGATCTCCATCCTCTTCTTCGTCGAACCCGGCGGATTCATGAGTCATCCCAAGGCTTACCTGCTCGAAAGGGGCATAGACAGCCTTGCGCCATTCCTTCCAGCGTTGCAGGAACTGGTGGTCGATAACCCGTCTCCGCACGTTGGGAACATGGCGCTCCTCCTGCTAGAAGTATCCCCTCGACCGCAGCAAATCGAGTTTCTCTTCGCATGCGCGGAAACCTGGATGCCCGTCTACAGGGGCAACAGCCTGTTCTGGCGAGATTATGACTTTGGAAAGCGCTGGTGCCTGATCATTCGGAAGATCTTAAACGCTGACCCCACTGCCTGTGCCGAAAACAGCCCGCGAAGAGTCGCCCTTGACCGTATTCTTGCCTACCTCGTAACTGAAGGAATTCCGGAGGCAAACCAGTTAGAGGAGACTCTGAAGATGCTAGATCGAGATAGCGTCTCCCCGCTGGAAGGTTGATTTCGAAGCGTCAGCTGACTTGTCCGCTTATTAGCGTGACCGGCTAAAGTTTTTCCTTTCCATGTTACCTTTTGGGGAGAAATTCCGGTGCATTTAGGCTCGGCGCCTGTCACCTGTTGCGTAAATCGTCTATCAATAAGGTCGCCTCGGCCATGCTACAGCTGTACAATCTACGTGCCGCGTAGACAGCCGCGATCGTTTTTCCTTGCGCGTCGAGTTCGCGCAGATGCTGCTCCTGTTGGTCGCGAGTTAGGCTCTGGAGATTGACAAAATCCTCCGAAACGACGACCGGTGATTCGATAACTGTGAATGGTCGTAAACCATTGATCAGAACTGCCGGCCCTGGGACCACCGACGACCATCGCACCTGCAAGAATGCAGGAGGCGTCAAGCGCACCGGGTAATCTCTATATAAGGTAGAGGTACTACCGTACCAATGCTTTTCAGCGGGAGCAGGTCTTGCCATTTCCGCTTTAATGGCTTTTGCCAGCATCGCAGGATCACCGGCTAACTCAAACTCTACAAGGTGGCTGGTCTGGACCATAGGAAGGCCGCTTGCGTCCATCAGCTTAACTCTCTGACGCACTCGCCGGACGGATCGGATCTCCGGATAGGAAAAGAAGACTACGGTCGGATCGGTATCTGGCAGCTGATGATTCAAATAAGACCGAAACTTGATGAAGAGCCCCTCTGGGGTTTGCCGTAAAAGCCAATTTGTCGGTAGGTATCGCGCGACGATATACCCGCGCAGCAGTAGAGCGAAAAAGAGGATCGCACCGGCAAAATAATAGCCAAGATAGAACCCCTGTTTCCAGCCGTAAATCACGAAACTCCCGCAGACGGCCGATATAGCGATCACAAGGAGAACGGGTCGAGTTCGGGAAGAATGGAAGACCTTGTCATCTGTTCTGATTTCTACTTCGGAGAGCCGCAAGAGACGCATTAGATATCAGTTCCCCCAAATCATCGTCACGACTTATACCAAAACGTAGGTCCAATCGTCAGCAGGGCTTTGCTGATGTTCGTACTTCTCTTGCGCCGAATCCTACCGTTCCAGAACTGAGGGACTAAGAATCACTTTTGGCGCTCAACCCCGTGTAATTTCCTCGTGCACATCGTATAAGGCTTAGTGCATTCAACCACTCTGGATCAAGCGTAAATCTTTAGCGCTCGAAGTTAGCATCAAATCGAAGAACTCTCTTGCTGATTTTCCTTTTACTTTTACCCGGAGAAGAGTCCTGCTCGACGCTGCATACCATTCTTAAGGAGTCAGCTATTGAGAAAGCGTCGCTCTTTATCCGCAACTTTCTTTGTCCTTTTTTGTCTGATGTCGGCGCATGCTTCTGGGAGAGGTCAATCGTGTTCCCCAGATGAGAGCATAATCTGTCTGCCAAACTCAAGACCGGATGCCGACATTATTGTCGTGACAGGAGCTTTTACTCCGGTTCCTTTGCAAGAGATGGATAGATCGGTGTCCGTGATTGAAGTTGGGGAGAGTCAGCTGTTATTCGACCATTGGCTGGATTATCTGCAAACCGATTCTTCTCTGGATCTTCGAAGGCGCGCGCCTAATGACGTCCAATCGGATATTTCCATAAGAGGTTCATCGTTTGGCGAGACGCTGGTACTCCTGAACGGTTTCCGGATGGATGATGCACAGTCCGGTCACCACGATATGGATCTTCCATTACCGACCGAGTCCCTAGAACGAATAGAAATTCTGCGCGGAGCGGGTTCGACGCTTTACGGCTCGGATGCGATTGGGGGCGCGGTGAACTTTATAACCGCACATCCTTCTCACTCTGAACTCCGGCTGAGTGCAGGAGTGGGAAATTTCGGCATCAACCAGCAGGGAGGCTCGGTGTCGCTTCTGGGCAGAAACTGGGACCAGCAACTCAGTCTGGAGAGAGATTTTTCCAGCGGCTTTATGTCAGATCGCGACTACCGCAGTTTGACCGTGTTCTCCGATACACGAGTGAAGACTCGATGCGGCACAAGTTCGCTGATGCTGGCTTATGCTGACAAGCCATATGGCGCCAATCAGTTCTATGGCGATTTCAATTCTTGGGAGAGAACTAAATCGTGGTTTGCTGGTTGGAAGCAGGATCTTGGGCTCAGTACAGAGTTTGATTTGGGATATCGTCGACATACAGATGTATTCATTCTCTTTCGCGATAGGCCCGAGTTATATGAGAACAATCACACTACCGAAAGCTGGCAGACAGCATTGCGGCGAAAAACGTCACCTCACCCAAACGTGACTGTCTCCTATGGTGGCGAAGGGGATGTCGACAGAATTAGCAGCACGAATCTTGGAGATCATACACGCAGTCGGGGCGCAGGCTATGCCAACCTAGATTTTCGAGCTCTCCGGCGCTTTTCTCTTGCTCTCGGCGCGAGAGAGGAAATATTTGATTCCGGGCAAAGCGAGTTCAGTCCCACCCTCGCAGGCGGTTACTGGTTGAAGCCGGGACTCAGGGTGAAGGGAAGTGTGAGTCGTGGGTTTCGTCTACCAACCTATACGGACTTGTTCTATCACGATCCCGCGAATGCCGGCAATCCGAATCTCAAACCCGAATCGGCTTGGAGTTATGACGCCGGCCTGCAATGGGAAGCAGGGAAGCGCATACACATTGAGACGGCTGTCTTTCAAAACAGACAACAGAACGTTATCGACTATGTGAAGTATTTCGCAGGCGACATCAACCACGCCACCAATTTTCAACAGCTGGCTTTTACGGGCGTTGAGACCTCGCTCAGGATCGATGTCTCGGACTCACAGCGCCTTGACCTGTCTTATACAGGTATTCACGGAACGCAGGAGGCGCTTAAAAGTCTATTTTCCTCGCAATATGTCTTCAACTATCCAATCAACAATGCCATGGCTGGGTGGCAGGGAAGACTACCTCTGAAGCTGCTGGCTCGAACCCGAGTTGGTGTCACGCAACGGTTTGCGCGAAATCCGTATGCAGTGTGGGATTTGGATTTTGGCCGGCGTTTCGCCAACCTCGGCGCGCGCCTATCATTTTCCAATCTCGCGGATGTCAGCTATCAGGAAGTTGCGGGAATCGCGATGCCGGGACGCAGAGCCGTTCTTAGTTTCGAATATGAAATCAAGAAGCATTAGAGAAGGCGATTGTCAGCGTCGCAAATCGCGCGTTAATCGTCGATGCTCGGAGCCGTCGGATTTCGTCATTTTAGCAAGTTGACAGAGCGATGTTGATTCGCGCCGGCAAAATCGGTTGAATCAATGCATGGTCCAGCGCGGCGCACCCGAAAAACCCTATCCCCGTTTCATTCCACCAATGGAATGTCTTGCAACTGAGAAGCTGCCTGAAGGCGACCAATGGACCTACGAAGCTAAATGGGACGGCTATAGAACTCTCGCAGTAAAAAGTGGGAAAACAGTCGGTCTTTACTCCGACCAGGGCAATTCGCACTCCGAGAAGTTCCCCGGCGTCGTGTTCGCTCTGAGAGAGAACCCTGTGGACAAAGTTGTTCTCGATGGGGAAGTTGTTGCGCTCAAGGAGAACGGTGTTCCTGATTTCCAACAGCTGCAAAACTGGCGTACGACGAAATACCCAATCATCTACTACGTGTTTGACGTCTTGCACCATAACTCAAAGGACGTCCTGGGTCTCTCGCTCACCGAGCGCAGAGAAATTCTCGCTGAACTTAGTCAGCGCTTTCGGGATCCGATCCGCATTTCGCAGGAATTCGATACAAACCTTGACGACTTTGTTGCGGGCATCAAAACCGCGGGACTTGAAGGTGTCATTGCGAAGAATCGACACTCTCGCTACGAGAGCGGGAAGCGTAGTGGAGCGTGGCTGAAGAAGCGCTTCGGCCAGGTAGGAACTTTTGTTATAGGGGCCTTCACTCCTGGAGCGAACGGTGTAGACAGCATTCTCATAGGCGAATGGCGAGGCGATAAGCTCTACTTCCTCGACAAGGTCAGAGCAGGCCTGATTTCGCATACTCGAAGAACGCTCTATGAAGCATTGGCTCCCCTAGTGACAAAGACGTGTCCATTCGTCAACCTGCCTGAACCTCGTAACCGTGCACACGCCGTTACCGAGGAAGAGATGAGAAAATGCGTTTGGGTCAAGCCTGAACGGCTGGTCGAAATTGAGTTCGTTTCCCGCACAAAAGAGAAAAGGCTGCGGCACGCGAAAT
The DNA here is from genome assembly GCA_025462865.1 of Candidatus Sulfotelmatobacter sp. Lineage (GTDB taxonomy): Bacteria > Acidobacteriota > Terriglobia > Terriglobales > Acidobacteriaceae > Sulfotelmatobacter. Next base: position 121,102 of record JAOAPI010000177.1, read on the forward strand.
TCCGGCGGCTTCTCTAGGGCGTGGAGTTATGAACACGGCCTAGAGCCTGTTGCTGATCTCCCTCGACACGGTGGCACCTCCTCCACTTCCTTACCTAGCAGGCACTCGGCATTCAGTGATCCGTATAGATCAGGTACTTCTGCCGGACCCGCATGAATTGTTGCAGATCCGGCTGATAGTCCTCGGCAATACACCGCGGATCTTTGCCGGACTTAAGCTCC
>JAOAPI010000033.1 GCA_025462865.1 Candidatus Sulfotelmatobacter sp.
GCGTGCCGGTCCGGTCGAAGCTGCGGGTGCTGGGAGTTATTCAATTAGTGAACGTCGATATGGAGCACTTCGGCGATCAGGAGTCATTTTTTCTTGGAGCGCTTTGCGACTATGCCGCGATTGCGATTGAGAATGCGAACGCAGTCGAGAAGATTCAGGAACTCACTATTACTGATGACTGCACGGGCCTCTACAATGCGCGTCATCTTTATAAGACGCTTGAGACCGAAGTATATCGCTCAGCTCGCTTCGGATATGAGTTCACAGTGGTGTTCATCGATCTCGACCACTTCAAGCAGGTCAACGATACCCACGGACATTTAATCGGGAGCAAGCTGCTGGCGGACATTGGTTATCTGATTAAGGCTCAGTTGCGCCTGATCGATTATGCGTTTCGCTACGGTGGAGATGAGTTCGTAGTGTTGTTGCCGCAGACTGGTAAAGATCAGGCATTGGTAGTGGCGCGACGTTTGCGCGACAGCTTGCGTACCAGCATGTTCTGTAAAGACGAAGGGCTGAATCTGAATGTACGTGCTTCGATGGGAGTAGCGACTTATCCGCATGACGCCAAGACTCCGCATGACATCATTCGTCAAGCCGACGAGATGATGTATCTGGTGAAGAACACATCAAGGGACAATATTGGGATCGCGCAGCGAGGAGTGATGAAGTAGGGATGTTCTTAAAAGTGTGACATTCTTCTATTCGCCATCAGACCAAAAATCACAGAGGCCGTTCCAGAATTTTGGCACCCATTCAGATAGAATTCGCCTTCAGAACAACGCTGGGTTAAGAACCTAATGAGCGTAATACATCTTAATTAAATACGAGCGCAGATCGAAAAGCTGTTTAAGGGCAACATCGACCTCTCGGACGTGAGTAGTCCCAACTGCGATCCCAAGACTCTCGAGAACTTTTTTCTGACACGAGGACTAGCTGCTTATTCCGGCTATACATTGTGCAGTCCAAATGGATTCATAGCGGCACGGGCGAACCGGATAACGGGGACGTCAAGAAATTTATCGGGGGTATTAAGGACCTTTTCGACCTGTCATTTGAAAGGTTTAACAAGAAAATAAACGACAAGAAAGACTCGATAACGGCGGCTCTAACAGATCCCGCTACCAAATACGAAGTCGTGCTTGTCTACACAGGAATCAACAGCCTCGCCCAGCCCTCAAGTCGCGATTTCCAGGATCTCTCTGATGAAATGAATGACGCAAGCGAGGTGCTATTCGTCACGATCCTAAGTCAGTCGAACCTGTACTCCTCACTCACAGCGGGCATATCCGGGGAACCACTAAACCTCGACATTGGGATGAAGTCTTGGGGACGCATAGAATCCCCGCATTTGGGTTTCTATGGGCAAGTCGACGGCGCTCAGATTTCCAGTTGGTGGGCAAAGTACCGAACCCGCCTTTTCACCAAGAATCTTAGGAGCGTTTTAGGCGACACAGAGGTCAACGCAGAAATTCGGACAACCATCGACGAGAACCCGGCAGCGTTCTGGTACTTCAACAACGGCGTAACAATAATCAGCAAGAAGGTGACTAAGACGATGGTTGGTGGAGCAGACACCGCATTCGGCACCTTTCACTGCGAGGACGCTAGTATTGTTAACGGTGCTCAGACCGTTGGAACGATTGGCAAACACGGGGCAGCAGACAAGGTTTCAAACATACTCGTACCGGTTCGCGTTATATCCCTCGAACAAGGATCGGCTACGTTTGGAGAGGATGTCACAAAGACCAACAACAGACAAAATCGTATCGAGAATCGTGACTTCGTTTCACTCGATCCGGAGCAGAGCCGAATTCGAACGGAGCTAGCCATAGACAAAATCGACTATCAACTTGCGCGGAGCGAGTCTGTCATGCGAGGGGCAGCGTCGTTTGACCTAATTGAGAGCACGACCGCGCTCGCGTGCGCCTCCGGCAACGTGAACTTAGTCGTGCTCATGACTGGTATTCCGGCTTATGACATTTCCTGAGGAAAGCCAATGTCTTCCGTAAGTGGAAACTCGAAGCGCGGGTCACGGAAGAATGACTAATTCGGGGTTGCTGCCGCCACTCATTCCTTTGACCGTCCCGGAACGAAACGCACCCGCAGCGTACTTGTAGCAACCTGGAGTGACTGCTTTCGTCGTGACCTGCTTCTTGCCGCCGCCCATGATCGGGCCGTCTGGGTCAAACGGCGAGTCAGTGCCGAACGAGACCATGAATCCGTTGTTCTCGCTCGAACTCTTCCATACCACGGTGGTACCAGCCTTTATGCAGAACAGTTGATTGTTTTTCGCGCTGGGAATACTAGGTTTTACGTTGGCGGAATCGTTCCCCCTCCGGATATCAATGGTGCACTGTGACGAGGCAGAACCGCACGTGTTGGTTGTGCTGCACATGTTCTCGGGTTGTGCTTCATCACATGCGTATTTACCCTTTTTTTGCGCCTGCGCAGTAGCGCAGTTCAATAGAAGGACGCAACACAATAACGGCACCGTACTCCGGAGGTTGAAGTGCTCTCGCATTTTCACAATCTCATCCGCCTACTCTGCTCGCGTTCCGTCGTTCCGATTTGTTCGAAATTTGATTCTGCGACTCAGTTCTTGCTCCCGCGCGACGCCGGCACTGCGAGCTTTCAATCCCATTCGAGGATGTTAGTCAGTTTCCACGAATTCTGATTAAGCTCCCACTGCAGCTCTCCTTCCTTGTTGACAATGAGCTGCGCGGCAGGAAAAAGAACCCCGTCACTCTTATCCCTGTCCTTATCATTTATCTTGATTTCACCAGCAGTCAGATTGAAACTTTTTGTCAGAGTGTCCCAATAAGCCTCGCCAAAAGCGATCTTGCGGCTCGTGACAAAACGAATGGTTCTTCCGGTGGGCGTCAATATCTCCCGGATGTAGGTAACCTCGTATCCAAGTGTGCCGGGAATCTGTATCCGGCCCACACCTTTCATCTTTTCCAGGGCATTTACCAGTCCGTCGTTCTGACCTTTCTGGAACGCTTGTACCAGGATGTCTCTATCCTCGGGACCCGAGAACTCATAAATAATGAGTTTGACTCCGAAGGTTCTCCCGAGCTGAGTGCTCGTGCCAAAAGCCGTCGCGTCGATGGTTTCGGAACTCTTCCGTTGACCAAAGCTGGGGACGCTCGCGATTGCGAATAGAGCAATTAGAAGCGTGATTTCAGTCGCGAAGTGCAGAATCTTTGAGTTAGCGCGCATGCAATGTCTCCTTCCCGATGCGTGTTATGGCCGTCTAAGATATCGCTGAGTCACTTGGACAGCCTAAGTGAGCCCGGGCCAATGAGGACACTGGCAGAAGTTACAGACGGCTAGTGGAGCTGCACTTCGATGATTGTCTCGACATTCTGGCCAACGAAGCGCCCTTCGAAAGCCTCAGGCTAATGCAAACGGTCGATGCGCAAAAGATAAGGAGGAGCGGTCCAGCGGGTTGCCCAGGAAAGTGAAGTCGACCTTCAACTCTGATGTTGCACGGAACACGTCGACTTCTGAATTCCTACACACGTGAGCCCGCCTCTGTCAAAACTACCAGTAGTCAACCTGGCCACCTGAATGCAATCTCGATTATGTTTTAGTCATCTTCTCACGTGTACGTGTACGCGTCCTCGTAGCAGAGGATTTCTCGCCCTTCCGCAGTTTATCTGCTCGACCCTAGTGAAGAGACCGAACCTGCAGGTCGTCTACGCAGTGTCTAACAGCCTCGAAGCGATTCAACAAGCGGAAGTACTGGCACCGGATCTGGTGCTCCTCGACATTGGACTTTCCAACGTTGAATGGGATCGAAGCAGCCCGCCAAATTCGTGGGCTTGTCCCGAAATCCAAAATAGTCTTCGTGAGCCAGGAGTCTTCTGTGGAGGTCGTGAGAGAAGCACTCAACTTTGGGGCGTGTGGCTACGTTCGCTAAAACGAGGGTTGAACAGGACTTACTTGCTGCGGTGGATGCAGTTCTTGCGGGCAGCCGGTTTGTTAGCGTCGGCTTGTCGTATGAGAATTTCACTGCTGCCGGCCCGACAGCCAGCATCAAGGTTCCGTAGATGGCTCGTCGTCTTCCCGTAGTTTCGCATCCCGCTTTTCAAGGTCGGTAAATGTCGCCAGGCGCAATGCCGACAGACTATAGGCGTTGGAGACATCCAGACGACCGGTTTGTCCAGATCTTCTCAGTCCATTCTCAGTTTAGGCGCGTGCGCATCGCATCGCTATTTCTTATCCGACCGCACGCGCGGAACCACTCTTCGCGACGAAAGGTACTCGAGCAACCAACGTGGTGCCGCGGCCGGGCTGCGACTTGATAGACAACTCGCCGCTCACCAATTGGAGCCTCTCCCGCATACTGATGAGTCCCAGACCGCGACGGTTGACGGCGTCCTGCGGGTCAAAGCCAACTCCCAGGTCAGTCACGGTTAATTGAATCTCTTCTGACGTTCCATACAGGTCCACATTGAAGTGGCGTACACCGCTGTGCTTCGTTGCATTCTGCAGCGATTCCTGTAACACCCGGAACAAACAAAGAGAGATCTCTTTCGGTAAGCTACGCGGTATTCCTGCATGCTTGAAGTCAATCTCCACTTTCTGTTGCTCCGACAACTCTCTGCAGAAGCTGTTGGCTGCCGATGCAATGCCCAAGTAGTCGAGTTTCGAGGAATGCAGACGGTGCGATAGGGCCTGAATGTCTTTCCCTAAATCGAAGAGGCGCTGACGGAGGTGCGCCATGTGATAGCGGACCTCACCCTCAGTCTGGGGAAGACTCTGGCTCCATTGTTCCAACTCGACCGACAACAGCGCGATTCGCTGATTGATGTCGTCATGAAGTTCTCTGGCGATCCAAGTGCGCTCCTCTTCATGGGCTTCAATCAGCTTGCGCCCAATATTGGCAAGAGCTTCCTCAGCCAGTTGGGCCTCGGTGACATCCAAGCAAGATCCTATGTAGCCCACAAACGTACCGTCCGGATTCAATCTGGGTACGCCTATGTCCAGCAGCCAGCGGTATTCTCCATCGTGCCGCCGCAGGCGATACCGCATCTTGAATGATTCGCGAAGATCAAAAGCCCGCGTGTAGGTATCCAGACAATCCTTCAAGTCGCCGGAATGAACGCCTTCCGACCAACCGTTGCCAAGCTCAGCTTCCAGTGGCCTACCAGTGAATTCCAGCCAGGGCTGATTGAAGTAGTGGCACAGTTTGTCTGGACCGGACATCCAGATCATCACTGGAGCAGTATTAGCGACCAGTCGGAAGCGTTCTTCGCTCTCGCGTACTGCGTCCTCTGCCTTGTGGCGCTCGGTGATGTCCACTGCCATGCCAAGCATGCGCGCCGGATCCCCGTTGTCTTCGTAATGGAACTGCCCTCTGGCAGTGACCCAGCGCACCGTTCCATCCGTGCGAACGACACGAAATTCCGCTGTGTACGGTTTCCGGTCTCGTTTAGCATCAGCGATCGCCTGCTGGACAAGTTCCCGGTCTTCCGGGTGTACCATACGTCGAAAGTCCTCAGCCTGTCCGAAATAGGTGTCCGATTCGATTCCGAATATGGTCTGCAGATCGCCGAACCAACGGTTGATGTCAGTCTTGGTATCCCACTCCCATCCCACGGATTTCCCAGCCTCCACTGCCAGACGCAGCCGGTCGTTACTGATTACCAGGGCAGTTTCTGCTGCTCGTCTTCTCGCGCTTTGCCACAGCAACCCGACAATCAGCAGGGTCTCCAGCAGGATCAGAGCAATACCGCCAATGACGTAGCCCTTGTAAGTCTCCCAAACCGTCGGTTCGCGGTTGAGAACAATGCTGCCTGTCGGAAGATCGCGTTCCTTGAACCCCCAGCGCTTCAGGGCTCGCCAATCGAACATGTAAGCGCTTACGCCTTTTACAGTAGGAATGTCCTGCGGTTTTTCGCCATTAAGAATCCTCAGCGTCATAGCCCCGGCAAGCTTGCCTTGCTCGCTTATGCTGGAAACGTAGCCTCCCACCTCTCCGTGATTCAGGTACACGTCAAAAACACTAAAAATCGGCGCGTTCGAAGCCGCCGAAATCAGGGGACCTGCGTCGCTTGACTTAAACCGATTTCCTGCCGCATCTTGCCCAACTGTGGCGACGAGGACGACCGTGTGATTTGGCAGGTGCCGCAGACGTTCGAGCATTTCCGGCATAGCCAGACCCGTCAGATACGTAATTTCGACCCGGTCCGAGAAAACCCTAAGTTGCCGGTCTATCTCTACTTGCTCCTGTTTGTCGTAATCCGATACTCCGGAAACCACAACCACATGCTCGGTGCCGGGCTGAAGCCGCAATGCCAGTTCGATGGTCTCACCCGGGGCCATATCATTCTCGACGCCTGTAAAATCGGGCTCCAGTGCGGGAGCCCCCGGCGAAGTCAGATTGGGCAAACAGAAAACAATGGGAACTCCCGGAAACGCACTCCGGTGCACGTCTCGCATGAATCTGAGCGGGGATGGCCCGACCGTGATAATCACGTCGGGTCTGCGATTCCGATATTTGCGAAGGTAGAAGTCGCGAAACTCCTGCTGCGTGGCTGGATCGGGAAACAAAAATGTATCCATGTACTCGGAATAGAACTCAAGCTGGTAAGGGGAATTGTGCAGCGCACTGTGGATTGCCCGATCTATAAGGATGATCGCCGGATACGAATTGCCCGCCTCGTTCAAAATCAGAATCCGCCGGACTTCCTTTGAGGATGCTGAGGCAATCGAGTGTGGCAGGACAATGGCTGCCAGTGCCACAAGTGAAATCCAGTAGTGACGTCTCCTCCGGCCTTGCCGTCGAGACGCGGGGGGACGAAGGTGTAGGAACGGTGCGACAATTCTATAGCCCAAGGCTGTCCACACAGTGACCCCCAGACATAGGAGGACCCTACTCTGAATAGTTAAATCAATTAATACCTATCAAGATCAATTTCGTCGAAACATATACGGACTAAGAGAACAGTTACGACGATTTGTTCAGGTCCTCGTGCTTGTAGTACTTCGTACCCTGCAGGGTCAACTGGAGCGCCAGACCTTTCTTGGTGATCT
>JAOAPI010000039.1 GCA_025462865.1 Candidatus Sulfotelmatobacter sp.
TTGAATGGGCAGGCGGGGTATTGGGATTTTGGGCGGTGGGGTAGGGGTAGGGGGTAGGGTAGGGGGTGGCCATGGGGGCGTGGGAGTTACCCTAATAGCTGAAGGGGTTTTATGACGGTGACGATCAATCTCCCGCCGCAGGTGGAACAGGCTTATCTTGCCGAAGCGAAAGCGCGTGGGTTGCCCCTCGCCGAGGTGATGCGCGAGGCATTAGTCGCGGCGCAACCTGCCGCTGCAGCCAGCGAGCTTAGTAGCGACGAATGGTTACGTCGATTTAAAGCGTGGACGGCAAGCCATGCGGATGTTACCGTTGTCCTGCCAGATGAAGCCATGGAGCGGGAATCCATTTCTGCCGACCGCGGCCTTTAATGGCAACGCTTGTCGATACCAACGCCCTGGTGCCGCGCCTTCAGTAAGATACATTTCTATGTCGGCAGAGGCTTCTCAAGATCGGGTAATCGCCGGCAACAGCAACAGCGCCGTTGCTACCGCATGCGGACATAACGCCTCGCCGCATCGGTCACCTGTACGGAATCGGTGACCTGGCCGAGCATCGTAAAATGAGCATTCATGCTCTCCACATTTGCTGCGAAAAGTGAGTTTTGACTTTACCCTATGAACGATACACTGACCAAGCTGCGTGGGCTCGCCAGCCAGATCAAAGCGCGAGATGAAGAGTTGCGGGCCCATTTCGAAGAGCTCGAATCCCTGTTAAATGAGGCGTCAGCGGGCTGCAAGGTTCGAGGTCATAGCGAAAGTTGCAAGCTGGAAACATACGGAGACGACGAAGCGTACTACGGCTCATTACTGTTCGACGACACGCTTCAGGTCTTATATCGGACTACTGAAGCCGACCTAATCGACCGCTTTGATGATGAACATTTCGAGCCAACCTATTCAGTTTCGAGTTTGGACAAGTGCAGCTCAGAGTGGCTTCGCGCGCTTGCAGCGCCCAGAGTAATCGAATCCCTTCTAACAAGTATCACTAGTGGTTTGCAAGCTTCGGTCACCTCGGCGGCCGAAGGCATCAGAGCGTTGTCAACAACCACGAATCTTCCGCTCCGGGGCCTCGATGCGGGTCTAGTCGACGTAGCAACAAAACTCAAGTATGGCGACGTAATCCAGCAGTGGCAGGAAGCGCAGTCTGCATTAGGAGTTGATCCCCCAGACGCCAGTACGCGTGCATCCCGGCTGATCGAAACCGTGTGTAAGCATATACTGCAGACAAAGAACGCTCCTCTACCAAACAAGGAGAGCATTCAACCGCTCTATCGAGCAGCGTCGCAGGCTCTTACCTTGGGGCCAGAGCAACAGTCATCGGAGGATCTCAGAGCAATGGGATCAGGAATGATAACGGTTATCAGCAGCATTGGGGCCTTCCGGACCCATGCGGGCACGGCGCACGGAACAGCGCCAGCCGATCAGCCCGTCAACTTTTCACAGGCGAGACTCGCGGTGAATGCCGCTGGAGTTCTGGCAACATTTCTGATGGACGCGATGCTGCATCAGACCGGACCTGGGCAGCAGCACTCTAAACCGTAAGCCCTTGCGGCCCTCAACCGGCGCGTTGGGAAGCTTGCTCGGCCTGCCACCCCGTACTACGTCCTAGCCGAGTTCGAATCGGTCTGCGCGGAGAGCCGAGATGACGAGCCCGCGTATATAGCTATAGCGTTCCCGCGCGGACCAGTTTGCATGAATCCCGCAAAGACTGCGTTACCGGAAACCGGCTGAGACAGGTCCTCCGATTTCACTCCGAAGTCCACGCCGCAGAATGTGATGGGCGTTTATCGGGAGTAATCCGAGGACGTTTTCCACAGCGGGACTTCCCGGGCCTTTGGTGTGGAAAGTGGATTTCGCGCCAGGAATCGCCTAACTGGTTTATGCTGCCCCAACTGCCGAGCCTAGGGGCACCCCAACTCCATTCAGCTTGGGAAAACAACGTTAGTTCTTTTCTCAACTACTTACGCGACGGCCAACGCCACCAAAGCACCGCAAGAGCACCACCCATTCCGCACAACACCCGCGAATGGAATCACAACAACGCAGTTCCTTCAACAACACCAGCGCGACGGCGTGCGGCTGGACCTGAACTCTCGATCCAATTAGATGAGAAAATGTTTTATACCATGGAACACCACCCCCCATGGGAGAGGAACGAACCCCGATGGATCCGAAGGAACTCTTCGACAACCCGGCAAACAACTGGTCCTACCTGACCGCCTCCAACGATAAGGATTGCGAAGGCCAGCACTTCGATCGCAAAGCACTCCCCTTAGGAATCATTAGCAAGAGCCAATTCGAAAATCTCATTGATGAGGTCACCGCGACCGTCTCCGCATTCGCGAACCAAAACCGCCAAGGAGGACTCCTCGCGATCGGCATAGGAAAGACCGGCGAGGTCCATGGCATCACCCACCTCACCGAACAGCAACGCAACGCCATAGGAAATCTCGACACGCTCCTGCGCAATCAGGCAGCACAAGTACGCACGCACGAATGCACCCGCACCGACGGACAACAAACGAGCGTCACACTCATCTACACACCCGAAGCCACGACGGGCATTTGTGAAACACCGGGATCGCGACCCAAAGCATGGGCGCGCCACGACGCACAAAACATCCCCCTCGACCAAACCAGACGCGACCAACTCTTGCGCGGAAAGCGATTCACCGACTGGGAGCGAGCACTCTGCTGCCAGTACGATGAGGCAGAAATCGACAAGGCAACACTCGAAGCATTCCGGAAAGATTATCTCACCGACGAACCAGCGATCTACAGTACAAAGGAACTCCTGTACAAGGCCGGAGCACTCGACAAGAACAGGGACGGCAGCTTGTGGTTCACAAATGCCGGACACGTCTTCTTCGCGGCAGACCCACAACGCGTCCACGCCCGCACCTACATAAGACTCATCAAGTTCAACGCGAACAGCAACGAACTGAACGCACCACAGACCGAAATAGCGTCCCGCGACTTCACTGGTCCACTCACGAAACAAATTCGCGATATCAGAACGTACCTACGAGGGTCCGCATTCTTCAAAACGTACCAACGCCGAAACCCCGACGGCGGGTTCGTCGAAGACCCCGAGTACCCGCCCGTAGTCGTCGACGAAGCGATCGTGAACGCAGTCGCACACCGCGACTACGCGATGAACGTCCCTATCGACTGCTGGCTCTACAAAGACGTATTCATCGTCAAGAACCCCGGACGTCTCGAACAACTCCACCACGACGTGCCACAGGAATTCACACTCCAGAACACTACGCTCGAATCAGCACCACGCAACCCACGAATCATTGAATGGCTGCGACGAATGCGCAACCCGGAAGGCCGAGCATTCGTCCTCGCTCGAGGCGAAGGAACCACCACAATGCTCCGAGAGATGCAAGCGCTCGAACTCCCCGCGCCAACCTACAAACAGACCAACGCCCACTGCACCCTCATCCTCACCAGCAACGCAGTAGCCAGAGAAACCCCACTCCGACCACCAGCACCAGCGACCACCTTCACCAACCTCTATGAACTCACCAGCACCATCACCCTCCCCGAAGGAGACGATCGCAAGAACTTGCAGCGGACGATCACGACTGCCCTCATGAACTGCTTGACCTCCCAAGAATGGTTCATCGACAGCCAGAAGTTCGGACGCATCACGACCCACCATATTGGAACCACGATCCCGCTTGCCCCAAACGTGGAGCAGTTCGTCAGAATCTACCCGGCGTACACCATGCATGTGCGCGATCTCTGGAACAAGTTCTATCTGTGCGTGGACTACGACATCCAAGTCAAAAATGTTCGAACCCTCCACGCACTCGCGCCCGACCTCGCTCCCACGACACTCATCGGCTTCCGCTGCATCGCCAAACACAACGGCTGGCAAGGCGGCAAGATCGTTAGCGCAAACAGCGAGCACGCTACCGTGTACCTGTACGACTACAAAGAAGAGGTCACGATCCCGAGCAAGGACGTCATCCCGCAACTCCCGCTCCGAATCGTCAAACAACTCCTACGCCAACATCACATCACGACCGACCTTGATCGCCAAATCAAAGAAGCAAGCCTAAGCCTACGACCACAAGCAGCACGCACCCGCGCGGAAAAAACCACCGCCACCATCAACTTCCTCGCAAACAACGTATTCCCACTCTCCCTCCCAACGACGACAATAACGATTACTTCAGTACCACTCGCGCTCCCGCCGCCGGACGCACCAGAGCGACTGCAAAGCATTCCCGAGCCGAGTGTGGAATTCCACCAGCACCGAGCGAGCAGCAACATCAGAGAAGGCATCACGAAATTCGGCGCATACGACGAAACGGAAAAAACTATCGAGCTCATCCCGATCTGCACCACGGAACTCCGCACGCCCATGGCGAGCTTGATCGAACGGCTCAAGGCAGGGAGCTACCAATACCGTGGCAGCGAACGCACGTTCAAGACGCGGCTCACGTACACGACTATCATGACCGTGGACAGCACGAGCGAAATTCTCCCCGAGATCCAACGGGTGCTCGGCGAGCACCGGGATTGGGAAGCGAATACCTCACTCAACCGCCTCTTCCTCATCTGTACGCCTATGGCGGAGTACGAACGCGACGACGCAACATCACCGTACTTCCAAATCAAAAGATACTTATTCGAGCGCGGCATCCCGTGCCAAATGGTCAACCGGACGACCATCATCGACCCGAACTGGAAAGACCTCAATCTCAGTCTCAATATCGCGGCGAAATGCGGGATGACGCCGTGGGTGTTGCCCGATGCGATTCCGGATGCTGACTTCTTCATCGGGCTCTCCTACACGAGCAGCGGACCCGGGCAACAAGAACGCTATCTCGGGTACGCGAACGTGTTCTCGCAGTACGGTCGCTGGGAGTTCTACACCGGCGGCGGCGAACCCGTCTTATACGAGCAGCGCACCGCGGCATTCCACGAACTGATCACGAACACTCTCAGGCGGCTCGACCTGCCGCACGCGCCGCACATCAGCTTCCACTACTCCGCCAGGTTCAGCAGAGAAGATCGCGTCGCCATCCTCACCGCCGCACAAGCGATCAGGCCAGCAGGCCGGTACACGTTCGTGTGGATCAACACCACCCACCAAGTCCGACTCTACGACCAGCGAGCCGAAACCGATGGCAGCATCGCCCGAGGAACATACCTCAGCACGACAAAACGACAGCTATACCTCTCGACGACAGGATTCAATGCGTACCGGAAATCCCTCGGAACACCTGTGGCGCTGGAAATCAACATCACGCCACATGACGAGCGCACAACCATTGATCACCGCACGATTGCCACACAAATCCTCAGCCTGACAAAGTTGAACTGGGCGAGCACAGATTCGCTGTGCGCCGAGCCCATCACAACCAAGTATGCCGGTGACATCGCGTACCTCACTGCTGCCTTCCTTCGCCAGGCACCGACTTTCAAACTCCACCCGCTCCTTGAACAAACCCCCTGGTTCATCTAGAGACGACAATGGCATCACAAAAGAACACGCTTCCCGAGGTGGTGTATCGCCTAGCCGTGAACAAAAAGACGAATATGGGACAATCCTCGTTACGATGGCCATCTACTACCGTGCGACCACAACTCCGATGCCCGTTGGAAAGAACCCCGGCGAGAAGACCTACGATTTCTCCAACGACGCAGAGAGACGACGTTTGGAGGAGTTCTTGGAGGAAAGACGGCCGGGTAAATCGCACTCGCGACTGTCGAGTTGGTTCGCGTGCGATTCTCCTGAACATGCCGCTCGATATTTAGATGCACAACTCAAGCACGAGGAAAAAAGGGGTGACGTTCTCGTGTTCGAGGTAGAGATGCCAGCGCCGAGCAAACAACCGATGGCTTTGATCGATGCCCTTCTTGCCGCTTTGCGGGAAGGCGACATCGATAAGGCTGAATTCTTGGTCGAGGAGTACTGGACTCCCAAACAGTCGTGGAAGTTCTGGGAATATACGAGCGGAGGAATTTCTCTGGTCGCGGCCAAGATCGAATCTGTCGACGAAATGGCGGTATACATTGCGCACCAAGACTACGCGGGTGATCGTGCTCGCATAAAAAGGCTTCTTGCCGAGAGGCCCAAATCCCCTGAATCGACAGCCGGTCAGAAATAATCGCTCTCTCACTGTTTGTTTACGGTTCTGTGCGGATCATCCGCAATCCGAAGGAGTAACTCTGGAGCCACCTTGGAGAAATCCACTGGATACCGTCTCACACGAACGGCAGAGCGGACTATAAGATCTCGGCGAAATAGTTTTCCTAGCAGTTCGGTTAAGCTCTGGGGCATGGCAGCATTCCGCCTCGGGCGGCGCCGATGAGAACGCTTGCTGGTGAAACGGATCGAATGAACTTCCGTTATACTGGGTCGGCAAATGGCTGTTCTGGGGGAGGTCACCGCAGGCCGATTCAGTGATCGGTACCGCGGTGCGCGTTACATTCTAATCCTGGTGCATGGAACATGGGCAAAAGATGAACCTTGGACGCAGGAAGGCTCATTTTTTCGCCGCTTTTTCGAAAAATACGATGGTGTCGTCTTCTATCGGTTTCGTTGGTCAGGACGCAACTCGCTAAGGGATAGGAATATCGCGGGCAAGCGCCTGGCGCGAAATGCGCGCGCTCTGGGTCTGAAGTGCCCGGACGTGACAATGTTCATCATCGCGCACAGCCACGGAGGCAACGCTGCTTTTTTAGCATTGAAGGATGCCCAACTCGCGTCGCGTATCGGCGGTGTGGTGTGCTTTAACACGCCTTTCATCCATGGACGGTCTAGAAATTTGGGCGATCAGGGTGCGGGAGGCGTCATTGCAGCCGCTGTTGTGGCAGTTCTGGTGCTGCTCTCGTGGACACGAGGTCAGGAGTTTTCACCGTGGAGCTGGCGCAATCTAGAAATTCTTTTCGCTGTATCGTGCATCACAGTCCCGTTGCTCAAGAAGGGAGCGGAGAAATCGGCGCGAGTTCTGGAAATGCTGGACCTGCCGGCCGCTCAGCGCGTTTTTCTGATAACGCGCACAGGCGATGAGGCAAGTGTTGCGCTCAAAATCGTCTACGCCGTCGGCCGCGCGATCGCATGGGTCTGGGTGCAACTCGGCGACTTCCAGCGAAAAACCTACATCAAGGCAACAATTGCGTTCTTGATCGTTTGGGGGCTGTTCATGATCGTGGATCGCTACTGGTTTCCGGGGACGCGTCTTTATCTCGCGCTGCTGCCGTTCATCGCCCCCGTCGTATTGGCGCCTGTTCTGATGGCTCCCCTGGCGCTTCTCTTGCTGCTTACCATTGCGCTGCAGGCGGCGATGGGAACCGACATGGCTTGGCTGACGCTTCACCTCGAACTGACGGCGGAAGACACGCCGGAAGGCAAGTTCACGTTCAGGCGCTTCGGTTTCAAAGCTTTCGGCCCGCTGGAACTGCTCCACTCGAGTACCTACCACGACGAAACGGTATTGAAGGAAGTCGCCGCGTGGCTGTTCGGAGCAGGTCCTGACGTCGCGTCTAAACCGCCTCGCGACAACGCTTAAAGAACCTTATATCTGTTCTCGCCGTGTTTCCCGCAGCTACTTGCCGCCTTTAACACCTAGCCCGAGAGAGCAGGCTCCGGCAGTACAGCCCGATGAGTTTCAGGAGTTCCTTCGTGGCTTCGTCCCGAAGCAGAGAGCGCAGGCTTTCCGACAGGCTTGGTTCAATTCCTCTTGTGCGGGATAAATCGTAACCGAGCTTCGCAACGATGGCGGTCGGACATGAGGGAATGGTGGGAACGCCGAGCGATTTCGGGTTGAAGTAACTTTCCAATGCATTCACACAGCGCTCGTTGATCCGGGTTCGCTCACATCCAGCTTCGCAACCCCTCTTTGTTAAAGCCGACAATCACATAGTAAATACAAATTTTGAAGCGCGGTATTTTGAAGCGCGGTCTATCGAGGAACTGTTGCCT
The DNA here is from genome assembly GCA_025462865.1 of Candidatus Sulfotelmatobacter sp. Lineage (GTDB taxonomy): Bacteria > Acidobacteriota > Terriglobia > Terriglobales > Acidobacteriaceae > Sulfotelmatobacter. The sequence continues at coordinate 7,949 of JAOAPI010000039.1, forward strand.
TCTACCACTTTCCATCTGATACTGATAGCGAACGATGCTTCGCCAACTCCGCCTCCAGAATTTTCGTTGCTTTGACGATCACTCAATTTTATTCGAATCAGGCGTTGTAGTGGTAGGCAAGAATAACGCGGGCAAATCGTCCCTGATTGAAGCACTGCGGTTAGTTGCTGCAGTTGTGAATCGGAAAAGAGCCACCTTCTGTTCTGCTCCGAAGTGGCTGGAGCTACCTCCGTTCCGCACGGGAATTGCTCCGGGCATCTCGCATCTCGGACTAAATCTTAGTGCAGTGTTTCACCGGTATGGAAGCCCGCCATCGATAATTACGGCAAAATTCGAGGGAGGTGCAGTTGTCACGCTGTACGTCGGATTAGAACAGACCCTATTCGCAACGATTCACGAAAATGCCGATTGGATTAACACCCCTGCCAAATTTCTTGCGCTTAGATTGCCGTGGATCAGCGTCCTCCCGCAGATCGGTCCTCTCCTGACGGAGGAATACTGGCTAATCGACGATACGATAGTTCCCCAATTGAATTCTCGGTTAGCTTCGCGCCACTTTCGAAATCAGTTAGCTCGAATGGACCTCGAATTCAAAGGGTTCAAGCAGCTGGCAGAGGAAACTTGGCAAGGATTGCGCGTCGACCCAATTGACAAAGCAGGCACGAAAGATGGAATCCTCCTTTCCTTGCCCGTCAGAGATGGCGATTTCGTTGCGGAGGTTGGTTGGATGGGTCATGGGCTTCAAATGTGGTTGCAAACTATTTGGTTTCTCTCCCGAACGCCGCCAGACAATACCGTGGTTCTTGATGAGCCCGATGTCTATATGCATCCTGACTTGCAACGGAAGTTATATAGATTGACCCGCTCGCGGTTCAGGCAGTGCGTGATCGCAACCCATTCGGTAGAGATTATGGCTGAGGCGGACCCGAGCAATATCCTGATCATCGACAAGAGAGAGAGGCGTTCCCGGTATGCCAACAACGAACCTAGCGTGCAACTGCTGATTGACCAGATTGGCGGCATCCACAATGTGCATTTGGCGCGACTTTGGAGCGCTCGCAAGTTTTTGCTCGTCGAGGGCAAGGATATCAGTCTCCTAAAGCAATTTCACGCATTGCTTTTTCCGGATGCTGAGTTACCTCTCGACGCCATACCGGCGCTCCCAATAGGCGGGTGGAGTGGCTGGCATTATGCGGTTGGCTCATCCATGACTTTGAAGAATGCCGTCGGGGATCGGATCACGACGTATTGCATTCTGGACTCGGACTACCACTCCGAAGGTGAGATCCGCGAAAGATATGAGGACGCGAAAAGACGAGGGGTAAACCTTCACGTCTGGAGCCGGAAAGAGATCGAGAATTTCCTGGTGCAGCCTCGCTCTATTAGGAGGGTTCTTACCTCTCGAGTTAAAGGTCACGAGGTGCCAAGCCAAATAGAATTAAACAACAAAATCCTCGAAATTTGCGAACGGGAACGCCGATCTGTCGAAGATGGAATGGCTTCCGCCCTCATCCAAGCGAACCGCAAGCTGGACTTAATATCAGCAAATAAATCGGCGCGAGCGCGCGTAGACGAAATGTGGAAAGTAGAAAACAATAGACCGATGCTGGTGTCTGGGAAGGACCTTCTCGCGAGGCTTTCAGAGTGGACTCAGAAAGAATTCGGTGCTGCTTTCGGGGCTCCGGCAATAGCCCGGCACTCGACCGTTAACGATATCGACCCGGAGCTCGCTTCCATCATTCGAGCGATCGAGGGCGGTTCCGATTTTCCATCACTTGTAGAGAGGCAGAAGCTGCTTTCGTTTTAGGTCTGATGCCGGGGAATCGAATTCACGGTTGTTATTGGATCTAACCCTGATTGCCGCGATACGGCGTTCGACGAAGTTCCGCCCAATTACTCCCGCCAGGTCGGCATATGGCTAGCGCTCTCCGAATTCTGAGGGAGTGCCGTTGTACTGCTCAGGCAATTCAACCGTGTACTTGTGGGCTGGAGACCGTTCCACGGTGAGGCTAGCCGAACTGTTTCACAACGCGTAATTTCGGATCCGCCAAAAGGCATTTAAACATGGGGTTTTCAGCATTGCGGCTTTCCTGCCCCTCGTGCTACAAACGGAACGCACGGACAAAGTCGGCCCCTCGGTTGAGGAACTCATCCGTGAGGCTTACGCGCTAGAAGGCATTTGACACGGACGCAAATGTACCAAGATCACAAAGACCTTTTGTCCGTCTCCCGTGCCCGTGGCGGCAGGCTAGAGAAGAACCGATGAGCGAGCTTTTGGCCGCTATCGCCGCGAAGAAGAAGCGGCTCGCCGAATTGCGGCCCCTGTCGTCGAAGGCGCTTTGCCAACCTCGAGCATTATTACGACATCGAGCTTACCTATACGTCGAACGCCATCGAGGGCAACACCCTCAGCCCGGTTGAGACCACGCTCGTCATCGAACAAGGGATTACGGTCGGCGGCAAGCCGCTCAAGGACCATCTTGAGGCGCTCGACCATTACGACGCGATCCGCTACGTGCGCGAACTGGCACGGCAGGAAACACCAATCATCGAAAGCGACGTGCGCAATGTGCACAAGCTGGTGATGCAGCGATCCGCGCCGGAGATTGCCGGGCAGTATGCCGACCTGCCCCGTTACGTTCGCACCGAGACGGGACGCTACAGCTTTCCGTCACCGGCAGAAGTCCCCGCGCTCATGCGAGATTTCGCCGCCTGGCTTGCAACCGCGCCCGACACCCCGGATACGGCGTTTACGGCGCACCGCCGTCTTGCCGCTATGCATCCGTTCAACGACGGCAACGGACGCACGGCGCGCCTTCTGATGAACCTCATTCTTATTCGCGGCGGCGATCCGCCCGTTGCTGTGCGCCCGGAAGACCGGCTCGAATACATCCGGAGCTTGCAGCAGGAACAGGCAGGCCAAGGCGCAGAGAATTTCACCGCCCTTCTCTACCGGCGCCTGGACGCAACCCTGG
>JAOAPI010000050.1 GCA_025462865.1 Candidatus Sulfotelmatobacter sp.
ATCCTACAAAGGACCTTGCGGTAGTCAACTTTCCGGCTAATTGCACGCGCAATCCAACCTGGGTTTACACAGAGGCGACTTTTGATAATGTCCGGGTTGCGCAATGAGATTCGTGAAAGACGCAACATCTAGTTAATGCGCGCTGTCAGTTGGGCTTCGCACTCCGATTCCGGTGAGAGCAGGAGATACTTCTGTGAGAATGAAATCCGCGCGAAAAGCACTGTTGATTGCTGTAGCGTTCGCAATGTTGTTAAGCCTCCCCGGATGCATGGGTAACACGCACGTCGAAGACACACTTGGGGGCTTAACGGGTTGCGTCAACAATTGCTCACCCAATCCCGAATTTTTGTACGCCACGAGCCCCGACCATATTTCAGGCTTCACCATTAACCTATCGACGGGAGCCTTGGGGACACCGGTTCAGATAGCAGGACCGAACCAAAGTATTGGCCTAGCTTCGACGGTCACGCTTGGGCATGTGTATGTATCGGATTTTTTGAACGATACGATTGAGGGATTCTCAGTGAACTCGACCACCGGCGGGCTGACGTCGATCACGGGGTCTCCATTTTCGCTGGGCGGAAACCCGCCCGGTGCGGGTGGTTTGTCCGCGATTGTGCCGGGTGGCAACTATCTTTATGCCACCGATCTCAATGCGAATGCGGCTACCGGGTTCGCGTTCGATTCGGCCAGCGGGACGCTTACGCCCGTTCCGGGATCCCCATTTCCGGCGGGGGCCTCTCCGATGCAAGCGGTGCAGGCAGGTCTTCAGGGCAAGTTTCTGTATGTAAGCAACTACAACGATTCGGCTGGAGGGATTTCAGCTTTTGCTATCGACTTCAACACGGGATCACTTACTCCGATCCAAGGCTCGCCATTTCCGACTGGAGCCGCCGGTTCATTTCCAGGACCATCCGCTCTCGTTGCGACTAGTAATTTCTTGTACGTAGCGTTGGCCGGAACCGCCAATGCCAACAACAAGATTGTGGCGTTTGCCATTGATGGGGCCACAGGTGCGCTGACAGCGATACCGGGCTCTCCCTTCACAACCGGTACCGATCCGCTGTACATGACGCTTTTGCCTGTAACGAACAAGTTCCTCTTCACGGCGAACATTCAGGACGGCACGATATCCGTTTTCACCGTGGACGGTGTTAGCGGGAGTTTAACGCCGGTTAGCGGTTCGCCCGTCGCTGCCGGATCTTCTGTTGCGGGCCTGGCAATAAGCCAAATTTCTACGGCCAGCGGAAAATACTTTTTGTACGCGGCGGACTCGCAGGCAAACGCCATCAATGGCTACACCGTTGATGGCAACAACGGGACGCTGGCTCCCATCGCCGGCTCACCATTTCCCGCAGGGAATTCACCTGCGCTTCTTACGGTGGTGGTTCCTTGATCGCATGTCTGGCTGAAGGCCAAGATTTCTGCGGACGAACGACGGCGATGGTCACGAACGAACAAGAAGTTAGGGTCCGTGGTACCCCACTCGTCGGAAGGGCGCGACGAGCGGGCGTGCCCTTCCATTAAAACCGGGACTAAATCGGGACGGACTGGATGTTTCTCGAGTAAACAGATGGTGAATGGGTCTGCCCCCCACGTTTCCTCCCTCGCTCTCCTCTCCATCTCAATTCTTGACGAAGGTGTAAACGGTTAAGGGCGGCGAATACTGTTCATTCGTTGTCACGGCAATACTGTTTGCGAGGCCGCCAAAAGCGTAAATCAGGCCATTGACGGTGTCGGCCGCCAATCCAAAGCGTGCGGTCGGAACAGAAGCTTCGGTGGTCCAGAGGTTCACGCCGGGATCATACATTTCCATTGTGTTAAGGGTCTGGCCTGCGGCGTCAAAGCCTGCCATCGCGTAAATCTTTCCATTGAGTGTGACGGCCGCGGTCAAGATAGACGGAGTTGCTTTAGGTGTGGCGGTTGTCCAAACGTTGGCAACGGGATCGTAGACGTCCATTGTGGTGACGAACGGACCACTACCCCGCCCGCCGATGAGATAGATCAGATTGTTCAGGGTCACAGCAGCCATGCGAGCCCTGGGTGTGGGCAATGCCGTGAAAAAGGTCGACCACGAATCGAGTTCCGGAGAATATCTCTCAACTGAAAAGAGATATGCATTGGTGGCGTCTAATCCGCCAAACACGTAAATGGAGCCGTTGAAGCTGACTGCTCCCAGTCGTGATCTGGGCGTGCTCATCGAAGCAACCGAAGTCCACGTATTTGCCGCCGGATCGTACCTTTCCATGCTGGTCTGGCCGCCAGCCTGACCCAGTCCTCCGATGGCGTAGATAAATCCATTTAAACTCACGGCCGCGAGAAATTGTCGAGCCGCGTTCATCGGCGCGGCTGCGGTCCATGTGTTCGTCGCTGGATCGTACACGTCGACGCTCGCGAGGTTACTTCCTCCGATGGTGTAGATCTTTCCATTGAGAGCGACAGCCGCCGGACCGTTTCGGGCAGTCGGCATTGGCACCGCGGACAGCCAAAGGTTTCCGGCAGGTGTCGCCGCAATCGGAGAGTAACCGGGGGGAGTGACAGCAGAGGTGCTGAATATTTGCGAAGAGTTGCAGGTGCTGTCGCTTCCGGATGCAGAAGTCTGAATCGTGCCGTCTGCAAAATGCACGCCTGCGCCTGTACCGGCGAGGGTCAGGCTGCCGTTGATGGTCTGACTCGCCGCGAAGGTATTGCTGATCGTGGTCAATGCCGCGCCCTGAGGCATCGGACCCTGAGGTCCTTGCAAGCCAATCGGACCCATCGGACCGATTAAACCTTGTGGGCCGGTTGAACCAGTCGACCCTGCTGGGCCAGGCGCTCCCTGCTGGGCCATCAAACTCCAATTCGGATTCACGTCTGGCGCTGGATCGCCGGAAGTAGTCGCGGTCTTCGCGACGTAGCTGGAACCGTTGTAGCTGGCGACATCGTTCGATGCATATTCCGCCGAATTATTGAAGGCGCTGCGGAAGTTGAAGCCCTGTCCCGCGGCTCCTTGAGGTCCTTGGGGCCCTGCAGCGCCGTCCACTCCGATAGGTCCCTGTGGACCGGTCCCGCCTTGAGGACCCATCTGCCCTTGTGGTCCTTGCGAGCCTTGCAGACCTTGAGCTCCGGCTGCTCCCGTGTCACCTTTCGGGCCTAGCAGACCTTGAGGTCCGGTTGCACCCGTGTCGCCCTTCGGGCCTTGCGTCCCGGTAATCCCTTGTGGCCCCTGTGCTCCCTGAGGACCTTGCGGACCGGCGGTTCCGGCCAAGGAGATTTCCAACTCCGGACCATTCCCGGTCAGCAAGCTTTCCTTCGCATCGAAGTAGAAGTTGCCGGTGGAGCTACTGGTGAGCGTGAGCGCCACGCCCTTGTTCGAATCCGGACTATTCACCCAAGTCTGTACCAGCGAGGTGATGTCGATCAGCAGGAACTGATTCCAACTGGCGGTGGTAATGGAAATTCCGGCTCCGCCGGTGAGCGATCCGCCCAAGGGGAGCGGCTGGGTGTTGTAGGTGAGCGTCCCCTCGCTCCAACTCTTGTTGACCTGGTAGACGTCGAATTTGCCAGGCTTGACGACCAGGTCCACGTACAAGCGCAAGGTGGCTTTGCTCACTGTAACGCCGGCGGGAATGGTGGCCAGATTAAACTGCACGTAGCTGGTGGAACCCGGGCCGACGGTCAGACTATTTACGGAGCCGAAGTTAGTTGTGGGATACGCGCTGCTGACGAAGGTATCGGCGCTGGGCGGTGCCTGGGCAGAAAGCGTAATTGAGAATAAGAATAGCGAAACGGCAGTAAGTGCGACCGGTTTCCATGCTGATCGAATCATAGATGTCTCTACTCGTTGTCGTCGCAAATCCCACAAACCTGTCCCGGACCCCACTCAAGCCAACCCCCGGGGCTTGAGTGGGCCACCGGCTAAGTTCTCCTCGAATCAGTCAAACCCAACCTGATGTTCCGGGAATCCCGTCCTTCGAAAGCACGAAGGCTGGGGGTCCGCAGCTAGATTGAATGCACGAGCGCCGGACCGCCCATGAATCGTTCGCAGGGCCATCCGCGGCATCTATCTGCGAACAGCAACGCCCGCCAGGTAGTTGCCCGATACCGACTCTGGCGACAGGTCGAACATCTGCAGGTTGCGTGAGAGCTGGAAATTGAAACCAAACCCGCAGCCTGAGCCGCAACCGAAGGCTATGAAACCACTGCCATTCGGATTGAGAGTCTGTACTTGAGCTGACTGCCCTGCCAGATTGATATCACCGCACGCCGCAGTATGCTCGGTTGAGGAAGATTGGGTGCCATTTCCAGTAGCGTCCAGTTTGAAGGTGATCGCCAGAGTGGTAGTGCCGCATCCGGTGACTCCTGACAGAGTTGCGTACCAGGTTCCGGCCAACTGGGCGATAGTGACTGATGGTTGTGCGGCGCTGGCTTGGGCCTGAGCCTGGTTTAATTGCAATGCCGACAAGGCCAAGACCAGCACCATTGCGACTGAGGCGACGATTCGTGTTGCGTAAGAGCGGCGATTCATAGTGATTCTCCTTCTGAAGTGCGTGATTTGTTAGTCCCGTTTTGCGCTTGGATTACTACAGAGTCCGAACTGGTTCCGTACAGGGAACGGAAGTCAGCCTGGCTGAGGACTTATGGGGGAAATGCCAAAGAAAAGCAATAGACTCCGCCTGTATTTTTTCTCAACAAACAAGATCTTTTGTGACAGAGACTTACGTCTTGAGCTTAATTCCTGGGACAGGCGCCTGGCGGCATGCTAAACTCCTCGGCCAAGAGCTTGGGAGGTAGTGATGCCCGTGAGGGTAGTATCCGGGACAGTCTTGCGTTTTGGAGTTTTTGAATTTGATCTGGACGCGCAGGAACTCCGCAAGGCGGGTACCCGCCTCAAGCTGCAAAAGCAGCCGTGTCAGGCGCTCAAGGTTCTGCTGCAGCGATCGGGAGGGCTCGTTACGCGGGAAGAGCTCTGTTCCGAGATGTGGCCTGACGACACCTTCGTAGATTTCGACAATAGTTTAAACACGGCAATCAACAAGCTGCGCGATGCGCTGGGCGACACCTCGAGCAATCCAAGGTTTATCGAAACAGTTCCCCGGCGGGGTTACCGCTTCATTGCGCCGGTAACCGAAAACGGGCACCAGACAATCCCACCGGTAGTTGCTTCCGAGCGGCCCCGGGCCAGATGGAAAATTGTCGCGGCGGCGTCAGTTGTCTTTGTAGTGGTAGCGTCCGTCGTCTGGTATTTGCCCCGGAGGCATGTTCCCGCTGAGAAGAATTCGGTCTTACTTGCCGATTTCGTAAACCGAGCCGGGGACAGCGTGTTTGACGGAATCCTGCGCCAAGGTCTCTCATTTCAGCTAGAGCAGTCTCCCTTTCTGAGATTGATATCCGACGAGCAGATCCATGACACCTTGCGAATGATGGGTCGGGCGACGAACGGTGAACTGTCGCTCGAAGTTGCGCGCGAGATTTGTCAAAGGAACAACGCCGCGGTAGCCCTGGACGGGTCGATTGTCTTGATTGGCACCCGATATGAACTGGTTCTGAGAGCTGTGGATTGCGCCAGCGGAGATTTGATAGCCAGCGCGGAAGCCCGGGCGCAGGACAAGAATCATGTGCTGGATGCGGTGAGTCAACTGGCATCGGACATGCGCGGAAGGCTGGGAGAATCTCTGAGCAGCGTACGCCGCTACAACATACCCTTAGCCAGCGCCACGACCTCTTCGCTTGAAGCACTGCGCTTCTATACCCAAGGGATCCAAGTGCTGGCGCAACAGTTTGGTTACAAGGAGGCACTCTCGTGGTTTCAAAAGGCAATCGAGCTTGATAGAAATTTCGCGATGGCGTATTGGGCGGTGGGCGATGTGTACGCGATTCTGGGCGAGACCGAGTCGGCCGTGGAATATACCCAGAAGGCATTCGAACTGCGGGAGCGTGTAAGCGAGCGGGAGAAGGGTTTAATTGAAGCTCATTATTACTATTACGTGCTCGGCGACATCGAAAAAGCCCGCCGCAGTTGTGAACTGCTCCGTCAGCAATACCCCTATAGCGAGGACGCTCACAACTCGGTCGCGGCCTTCGCCGAGAGCATCGGACAATATGATCTCGGACTAACCGAATACCTGGAAGCTCTGCGACTGGCCCCTCGGCGCAGTTTCTTGTACCGCGACGTGGCATATACGTATCTGGTACTCGATCGCATCGAAGAAGCTTCGGCCGTGGTGCGAAGGGCACGCCAAATGGACCTGGGCGAGAACCTCGCGCCGGTTCTCTACAGCATAGCCTTTTATCGGGATGACGGCAGCGAAATGGAACGGCAGGTTGCCGGCGCAGCCGGGAAGCCCGAAATCGAAGACCTGCTTGTGGCCCTGGACGGAGACACCTCCGCCTACTCGGGACATTTGGAAAGAGCGCGTGCGCTTACACGGCGCGCAGCAGAATTGGCGGACGCAGCGGGAAAGCGAGAAACAGAGACTTTATATTACGCTTCGTCTGCGGTTCGGGAAGCTTTGTTCGGAAACTCCAATGAAGCGCAATCACAGGCGACAGCCGTGGGAAAATATCCTCGTAGTCGGGATGTAGCTTACGGGCTCGCACTCGCCTTCCTGTATGCCAGCGACTTAGACCGAGGGCAAGCGTTGACCGAGCAATTAGCCAAAACATTTCCGGAAGACACGGTTGTGAAGTGCAATTACTTACCTACATTGCGCGGCAAGCTGGCAATCCTGCGCTCCAGCCCTGAACAAGCCATTAATATTCTCGGCCTGACTGGAACTTGTGAGCTCGGTCTACCTGTCTACAGCTATTACAACTGGCCCAATCTGTATCCAGCATACGTGCGCGGAGAAGCTTATCTGGCGGCGCATCGGAGCGACGAGGCAGCCGCGGAATTCGAGAAGATTCTCACCCACCGGGGCATCATTCTCAATGAACCGATTGGCGCATTGGCACACCTTCAACTCGGCCGCGCTTATGTCATGGGTGGTCATGTCGAAAAGGGCCGCGCTGCTTATCGGAAGTTTCTCGTCCTCTGGAAAGATGCCGATCCCGATATTCCGGTACTGAAGCAAGCAAAGGCCGAGTATGCGAAATTGTCCGAAGTGGCTTTGCTGCATAGCGGCGGAGAATAGCGAACGTCGCGTCTGTCCCCCGAATCCAGGATGCGATCTGCTGGTACCGTGTCTGCAAATCACACCCTATAATCATCATCGCTCGGTTCCTTTCCTCCGAGACTTGGTCGCTTGAGCGCTACCGAGTCTACTCGCCCGTGAGGAGCCGGCACGGTTATTTCATCAGCCTTTCACGTAGGTCGGGCTGAGGGTCCACGACGAGCCGGCTTACGTGGTGTCCTTTCAAGAGGTTATCGGGGAGCAAAATAAGACGGAACAGGAACCCAATAGAGCCCTAAGAAGAGGTACAATCCTTGTCTCTCCTCCCCCCTGAGGATTAATCATGCGACTCCTCCCTTGGGCAATATTGCTGGCGGCACCGGTGTGGATAGGCGTCTGCTCCACGAATGCTGTGGGGCAGAGTTGTGCCGCGGTGACCACTTATCACAACGATAATTTTCGGACCGCGCAAAACCTCGCGGAGACGGTGCTCACTCCGAGCAACCTAGGAACAGTCAGAGGACGTTTCGCGACTGCGGGCACGTTTGATGGTTGGTCGGTGGCGCAACCGCTGTACCTGCCGCAGACACCGATTAACGGAGCAGTGCACAACGTGGTGTTCGTGGCGACGCTGGCAAACAGCGTCTATGCATACGACGCCGATGCGGGAACTTTGTACTGGCACGCGGTGTATGGCCCGCCCGATCCGGTGCCGTTTCAGGCTAATGGTGGATGCACGGATTCGGCGTTCGGGAACAATCCGAGTCATGGCGCTGGGATCGTGGGAACGCCGGTGATCGATACCTCGATTTCGCCTCCGGCAATGTATTTTGTGACCAAGGAATTCGACGGAGTGAACCACAGCCTGAAGTTGCACGCGGTGGATACGTCGAGCGGAAATGAATTGGCTCCGGCGATGACGCTACAGGCATCGGTGGTGAACCGCGCGGGAAGCACGATTTCGCTGGCGGCGGAATACCAGATGTCACGGCCGGCGGTGCTGCTCTCCAATGGAACGATCTATGTGGGTGTGGGATCGGTGGGATGCAAGCAGTATTCGAACTATGGCTGGGTGATCTCCTACACATTTACCGTGGCCAACGGATTCGTGCAGCAGGCGGTATTCAATACGACTCCGGATTTGGCGAATCCGATTGGAATCGGTCCATATGGCAATGGCGGCATTTGGCAGGGCGGTGCGGGACTGGCGGCGGATGCCAGCGGAAACATCTATTTCCAAACAGCCGACGCCAACAATTTTTACCGCAAGACTACCGGATGGCAGGGCACGGATTTCGGAGACAGCATTGTGAAACTGACTCCAACCTTAGGCGCGCCGGCTTCGTCCGCCAGTTATTTCACGCCGTGGAACGATAAGGCGCTGTATGCGGGCGACCTGGACTTGGGTTCGACAGGAACAGTGTTGCTTCCCGACCAGCCAGGAGCACATCCTCACATTCTGGTGGGATACGGCAAAGCGGAAGAAATTTATGTGCTGGATCGCGACAACATGGGCGGTTACACGGGCCCGTTGGGTCCCAACAATATTGTGCAGGACATTGCAGACCCCACCACCGGGCAATGCTCGACGGGGACCACTACATTTTCCAAGTGCTCCAGCTTGAAGGGCACTTGCGGCTGGAACGGACCGGTGTACTGGAATAACAATCTTTATTTTTCTTCGAGTCCGGGTCCATTGATGTCCTACACCTGGACGCCGGGCGCTACCGCTCCTCTGGCAGTGTGTCCCACGGTGGAAGCCGGCTTTTCGAGCGGAACTTATATCGCAAGCGGAAGTCCATCGATCTCCGCGAACGGGACCAGCGGCGGGCTGCTTTGGGTAGTGACGTGGGTAGGCGGGCGGTCAGCGACACTGCGCGCCTTTGATGCGACGAATCTGGCAAGCCAGTTGTTTCAAGGAACGGTGGGAGCCGCGGGGAGCTATCCCACGCCCACAATCGCCAATGGAACCGTATATGTGGCCACCAAGCAAAGGCTATACGCGTACGGCATCAAGAATTTGTCAGGCTGCAAAGGGCCTATGAAGGCGGCGCTGAGTGGTCGGAGCGAGACTGAAGAAGTTCGGTCGACACGAAGCCGCTAGGACTAGTCTTGCGTTTTCGGCGTTGCTATTCCCACTCGATTGTTCCCGGCGGCTTAGACGTAACGTCATAGACAACGCGGTTCACACCTTTCACTTCATTCACGATCCGAGTGGAGATTATCTTCAATACTTCGTGGGGTAAGGGCACCCAGTCGGCGGTCATGCCGTCCTCGGAACTGACGGCGCGGATGGCGCAGGTATAGGCGTAGGTGCGCATATCGCCCATGACTCCGACCGACATTATTGGCAGGAGCACGGCAAATGACTGCCAGACTTTGGTGTAGAGGCCGGCATTTTTTATTTCGGTGACGACGATGTCGTCGCACTCGCGCAGCAGGGCGAGGCGCGCGGGCGTAACTTCTCCGAGGACGCGGACGGCGAGGCCGGGACCGGGGAAAGGCTGGCGCTGCAGAATTTCTTCGGGCATGCCGAGGTCGCGGCCGATTTTGCGGACTTCGTCCTTGAATAGATCTTTGAGAGGCTCGATCAGCTTGAGCTTCATTTTTTCCGGCAGGCCCCCGACGTTGTGATGCGACTTAATCACCTGCGACGGGCCGCGGACCGAGCGCGATTCGATTACGTCGGGATAAAGCGTTCCCTGCACCAGCCACTTCACTTTCCCCTCGGTTTTTTCGATGCGGCGGGCTTCCCTCTCGAAGACTTTGATGAATTCGTTGCCGATGATCTTGCGCTTCTTTTCAGGATCAGTGACGCCTTTAAGTTTTTTTAGAAAGCGATCGGTGGCGTCGACGGCGTCGAGATGAAGGCCGAGCTTGTCGCGGAGAGTTTTCTGAACTTTCTCGAATTCGTTTTTTCGGAGAACGCCGTTATTTACGAAGATGCAGGTCAAGCGGGACTTGCCTTTTTTGTCGCGCAGGGCGCGATCGACGAGGACGGCTGCAACGGAGGAATCGACGCCGCCCGAGAGGGCGCAGATGGCGCGTCCGGTGCCGACTTGTTGTTTGACCTGGGCGATGGTGGAGTCGATGAAGTGTTGCGGCGTCCATGTGGGTTTTGCGCCGCAGATCTGGAAAATGAAGTTGCGCAGGATTTCTGTGCCGTTCCGTGTGTGGTGAACTTCAGGATGAAACTGCACCGCGAACCAATTTCTGGCGACGTTCTGAATGCCGGCGACGGCGTGTGCGGTTTTTGCGGTGAGCTCAAATCCGGGAGGGAGTTCGAGGGCCTCGTCGCCGTGAGACATCCAGACGGGCTGGCGCTTTGCGAGTCCTTTGAAGAGCTTTGAATCCGCGACGATGTCGATTTCGGCGTGGCCGTATTCGCGTTTCTGCGCGGGACGGACTTTTCCGCCCAGCGTGTGCACCATGAATTGCAGGCCGTAGCAGATGCCGAGGACGGGAACTCCAAGTTCGAAGATGCGAGGGTCAGCCGGAGGGGCATCTTTATCGTAGACCGACCACGGGGCGCCGGAGAGGACGATACCAAGCGGCGCGTAGGTCTTTAGTTCGCTTAGCGAGGCCGTGCAGGGGAGTACGACGGAGAAAACATTCTGTTCACGGATGCGACGAGCGATCAGCTGGGTGTATTGCGCGCCGAAGTCGAGGATGACGATGGATTGCGCGAGTGGGGATTGGGATTCCACGGATGAGTTTCTCAGATTGGGGGGATCGTGTAAAGAGAGGCTTCTTTCGGCAAGCTCAGGGCAAGCTGTGAGCTGCATTCGTTCGCGCTCCGCCGCTGTCACAGCAGGCATATGTTTTCATGTGGGGCGGTGGGCACCGCACGTAGAGACGTAGCAAGCTATGTCTCTACGACGGAGCATTTGCGATCAGGGGTTGGAGGTCGCTGAGGATTGGTTCGTCGCGGTCGACTGCGGAGTGCGGCGGACTTTGGCTCATGGATGGGGGCGCGGGCAGAGGTGCGAGTACCGGTGGGGCATCCGGCATTTCCGCGATGCAGAGGTATCCCGCAAGGCGCGCAATATAAAGCCAGTCAACAATCGCGAAATAGGCGAGCGTCAAGAGAATGACAACGGCAATGACCAGACGCGGCGGAACGAACTGAATGAAAGCCAAAGGTAAGGACACGGCAGTGCCAGCAATGCTTAGGGCAACGAGGTGCGCCACGCCGGTCCAGGTGCTCACGGCAAGGACAGATCCCACGTGCTCGCGAAAAAAGGTGACAGCTGTGGAGAGCGCGTCCGCTGCGTTTTCGGCATCGCGAACCACGAATATGGACGCCAGCGACAGCAACCAGTTTAGGGCGGGCCACACGATGCAGATCAAGGCGGCGAATGGCAGAAACAAAATAAAGGCCAGACCGGGCCGTGGGTTTGCAGCGGGCGAGGCGAAGCCAGCCAGCGTTGCCGCGCCGATGAAAGCGAGGATTGCCGCCAGCGAGACAGCAACCCGCAGGAAGTTAAGAACGGCCAGGGAGCGAAGAGGGATGGAGTCAGAAAAATCTGGAGAGACGCTGGTTGTGTATTCGAGCGCAGTCCCGTTGGCTGTCCCAGGCACGACCGTGTCTGCGTCACCTTCAACGACGGCAGTAGGCGGGGCGGACGCAGAGACGTTGCGAGCAACGTCTCTACGGAAAGAGTTGCGGAAGTAATCGAGGAGGGCGCGGACTGTGGCCGCGCGGCCGATCGATGCGGCGATGATCCAGAGCAGAACGAGCGCCAGACATCCCAGCAGGGTCGCAAAGACAGCGCGATTCAGGCTGCCGTGAAAGATGTGGGAGATGGCTTTACCCACCAGCAGCGGTTGTCCGGTGCCGAGGAGGGTTGCGTCTCCGTGAGTTACCGGCAAAGTGTTGAGAAATTCGAAGAGCGAAAAAAGAAATAACGCGCTGGCGACGGCTCCGACTGTCCAGCGCCACGCGATTTCGGCGAAGGTGACAGAGGGACAGCGGAACGCGGCGCGGAAGCCTTCGAGAGTGGGAGACGGAACGGACATTTACGGTTACTCGCAACTAGGATACCGCACGCGAAAGCACGCAAGCTGGAATCGGGATGCGAATCGGATTATTAAGATACATCTCCTAATAAAACTTTACACATATCGCGAATGATATCTGCACCCTGCGGCAAAGGGATGCATCTGTCACAGTAGGAGAAAATAAAAATGAAATTTGTAAGATACTTTGCCTCTTTTGCCATCGTAACGTTGCTTCTGTCAGCGGGCGCGTTTGCCAAAGATAATCATTCCGGAAACTTCACACTGCCTGAGACAGTGCGAGTTGGTTCTACCATACTGGAGGCCGGCGAGTATAAGGCCGAATGGAATGGACCAGCCGACAACCTAAAGGTCGACATTCTGCGAAATGGAAAAGTCGTGGCGACAGCGGAGGGAACCATCAAAGATTTGGGGCAGCCGTCCTCTTACAATGCGGTTACCACGAAGATGATGCCGGACAACAGCAAAACATTGGACGAGATCGACTTCAATAAGCGGTCAGAAGCTCTGATCTTTGCAGGAGAGTAAGCAGAGGCTTTGACGACTCAGCAATTCATCAGGCGGGCTCGTTCCGGCGAGCCCGTTTTTTATTTACATGAGCCTTTACTTCACAACGATATTTACAAGTTTTCCGGGGACAAAGATCTTCTTCACAAGCTGCTTGCCTGCGATGAAGGATTGCACTTTTTCGTCGGCGAGAGCGCGTTCGAGAACTAGACTCTCGGGCGCATCGGCGGGCACACTGATGCGACTGCGTAGCTTGCCGTTGATCTGCACGGGGATTACGAGCTCTTCTTCTTTGGCAAGAGCTGCGTCGTATTTTGGCCAGCGCGCTTTGAGAAGGTTTTCCTTTTCGCCGAGCATCTCCCAGAGTTCGTGAGCGAGGTAGGGGGCGAAGGGGGCGAGGAGTAGAACGAGGCTGCGCTGGACTTCGGCGAGGAGAATTTGCGTTCCGTCCGGACTTGTTTCGCTGGCGGGCGAGGGCGCTCGCCCCACACCTTGAATTTCTTCGTAGGCGTAGAGGGCGTTGACCAATTCCATAATGGCGGAGATGCAGGTATTGAAGTGCCAGCGGCCCTGGAAATCGTCAGTGACGCGCTTGATGGTTTGGTGGAGCTTGCGACGGATTTGTCTGGCCTCGGGTGAGAGTGGCGGCGGCAGAGACGTTGCAAGCGACGTCTCTACAGAGGTAGTCGACGTGATCCCGGCATTTCTGATTACGAAGCGGTAGACGCGGGCGAGAAATTTTCGGATGCCTTCGATACCGCTGTCCTGCCAGTCGAGGTCACGGTCGGGGGGAGCGGCGAAGAGACTGTAGAGGCGGGCGGCGTCGGCGCCGTAGCGGGCGACCATTTCGTCGGGGCTGACGACGTTACCGCGGCTCTTTGACATCTTCGCGCCCTCCTTGATCACCATGCCTTGAGTAAAAAGACGTTTGATGGGTTCATCGTTGGTGATGAGGCCGAGGTCGCGCATGAACTTCGTCCAGAAGCGCGAGTAGATAAGGTGGAGGATGGCGTGCTCCACGCCGCCAATGTACTGGTCGATGGGAAACCAATATTGCGCGATCTTCGAATCGAACGGGGCGCGGTCGTTGTGCGCGTCGGTGTAACGGTAAAAGTACCAGGACGAGTCGACGAAGGTGTCCATGGTGTCGGTTTCGCGGCGCGCGGGACCGCCGCACTTGGGACAAGTCGCGTTGACGAAGTCCGGTAAACTGCCGAGCGGCGAGCCGACGGCGTGGGCGATATCGACAGCTTCGGGCAAGATGACGGGTAAATCTTTTTCCGGCACCGGAACGATGCCATCTTTTTCGCAGTAGATCATGGGGATGGGCGTGCCCCAGTAACGCTGGCGGGAAATTCCCCAGTCTTTCAAGCGATAAGTAATGGTGGCTTTGCCAAAGCCGTTTTCCTCGGCGAGGGCGGACAATTTCTTGATAGCGTCGGCACAATCGAGGCCGCCGTATGGTCCGGAATTAATGAGCATGCCCTCGTGTCCGATGTAGGGCAGTGGAGGCTCGGTCGCGGTTTCTTCGGGATCGTTGGCGAGAGGAAGAATCACGAGACGGATTTCGAGTTTATATTTCTTGGCGAATTCATGGTCGCGCTCGTCGTGCGCGGGCACGCTCATGATGGCGCCGGTGCCGTAGTCCATGAGGATGTAGTTGGCCACCCAGATGGGAATTTTTTCGTGGTTGAAGGGATTGACGGCGTAGCGTCCGGTGAAGACGCCGTGCTTTTCGATTTCCCCGATGTCGCCGACTTCTCGAGCTTTGCGCTGCTCCGCGATGAGTTCGTCTACTTTGGCGCGGAGATCAGGATTGGATGCGGTGAGGTCGGCGATGAGTGAGTGCTGCGGGGCGAGCTGGACAGAGGTCGCGCCGAAGATGGTATCGACGCGCGTGGTGAATACGCTAATGGTGGAACCGGCGGGACCGGCGGGACCATCAAGTTTGAAATCGACGAGCGTGCCTTCGCTGCGGCCAATCCAATTGCGCTGCATGGTGCGAACTTTTTCCGGCCAGCCGTCGAGCTTGTCGAGATCGCGCAATAATTCATCCGCATATTTGGTAATGCGGAGGAACCACTGCTCAAGTTCGCGCTGCTCGACAAGGGTGTCTTCGTGACGCCAGCAGCGTCCGTTGACGACTTGCTCGTTGGCGAGCACGGTGCAGCATTTGGGGCACCAGTTGACTCTGCTCTTTTTTCGATAGGCCAGACCCTTCTCGTAGAACTTGAGAAAGAACCACTGGTTCCAGCGGTAGTAGTCGGGCAGGCAGGTGGTGACTTCGCGGGACCAGTCGTAGGCGAAGCCGAGGCGCTTCATCTGCGCCTTCATTTTGGCGATGTTGCCGAGGGTCCATTGGCGGGGCGGCGTGTTGTTCTGGATAGCAGCGTTTTCGGCGGGAAGGCCGAAGGAATCCCATCCCATGGGATGGAGAACGTTGTAGTCGTTCATCCACATGTAGCGCGCGAGCGCGTCTCCGATGGCGTAGTTGCGGACGTGACCCATGTGCAACGCGCCGGAAGGATAGGGAAGCATTTCGAGGACGTAGTATTTCTTTTTTGTCGAGTCGCGGTCGGCGGCGTAAAGGCTTAAGTCGTTCTGCCAGCGAGTGAACCATTTGGTTTCGACGCGCTGGGGATCGTAGCGCTCGTCGTTCGGACGATCGCTGGTGGTGGGTTCCTCCTGGGTCTTATCCTGCGGCATAAGAAGGTAGGGGTAAACCTTAGATTTTACAATGACCATGGGAAAGCGTGTAAGAAGAACGTTCTGGGTAGTGGAAACCCCCAAAAACCCTTAACCACAGGGGACACGAAGGTTCACGAAGAGAAGCGTTTTACGCCTGGCCTTAGCTATCTTCTCGGCGAGCGTGATGATACCTGCTTTTTTAGTTTGTTGTAGTCGCGGGCGTAGGTGCGGAGGCCGTATTGGGGGGTGCTTTTGGTGTAGCCGGCGACGAGTTGGTCCTGATAGTGATCGAGGAAAAAATCGAAGGGATCGGCGGGGTCCATATCGATCATGATGAGATCTGCGTCGTGCATGGTGAGTTTGCCGAAGCGCATGTCGCTGTGGCGGAAAGCCATATAGTTGCCGGGCTGTTTCGCGGCGAAGTTTGCGGGCTGGGGCGAGCCGAAGGTCAGGACGATGTCGTTGCCTTGAAGGCGAACGGCAGTCACCTTTCCCTGAATGTGCGGCGGGGGAAGTATCTGCTCGGAGTCGAGGATGAGGTCATCCTTCTCGGCTGTTATGCCGTGAACTTTCTTGGTATCGATTAGGTCGGCTATGTCGATACCCAGCAAATCCATGAGACCTTTCACGGGCAGATGCGCGGCCTTGACGTGGTCACTGTGGACACGGATTCGGCCGTCCGGGTCGGCGGAGAGTGTTCCCACGGTTTCAAAAGCGACATTCGCTTTCTGCGGCAGCTTGCCTTTCATGATCAGCTGATTGTTCTTGCCCTCGATGCTGAGATGCTTGATGGGAGCATCGGAGGAGGAAAAAACATTTTCGTTCAACACCTGGGCAAGCGCGTTGTAGCTGATGGAAATCTCGGCGTAATTGAGGCGGAGATTGAAGGAGTTCTTGTCGTCGAAGAACACGGTTGCTCCAGATTTCGTAGGGATGAGTTGTCCCTGCAGCTCCGCGATATGCACGGCAACCGGCTCGGAGTAATGGTAGGTAACGTTCTTCATTGCGAAATCGACGGCGTGAGTGTCGGGCGCTTCCGGAGATTGAGACGCGACGGTGAGCAGGGGAATGCATAGGAGGGCGAAGAACATCAACGAAAGAAAGATTCGGCACCAGACCTTGGCAGTCATGGGCAATAGGATGCCACAAAGCTAAGCGACGCGATGCTAAAGCATGCGAGGTTATGCCACCAGCTTCTTTAAGGCTTCGACGTTGCGGCGATCGTCGCCGGGCTGGTCGATGGGAGTTTCGGCGATGAAGGCGGCGTGGGCGAGGCGGAGATCGTTGAGGAGGATGCGGAATGGCGCAAGGCCAATGGTTCCCTTCCCGATGTGCTGGTGGCGGTCGAGTTTGGATCCGCGGGCGGCTTTGGCGTCGTTGCAGTGCATCACTTTTACGTTGTTCAGGCCGATGGTGGCGTCGAGATGCTGCAGGGTTTGATAAATGCCGTCTTCGCTAACGATGTCGTAACCGGCGACGTGAGTATGGCAAGTGTCGATGCAGGCGGCGATGGGGACGATGCCGCGGAGGCGGTCGATGACTTCGGCGACTTGCTCGAAGCTGCCTCCGAGGGAAAATTCGGAGCCGGCGGTGTTTTCGATGAGGATGGTGAGACCGGCTTGGGCGAGGTCAAGATCCTGGCTAGCGGCGGCGATGGCTGCGGCGGTTTGGAGCAGGCCGGCTTCGCGATCGGCTCCGCGGAATGAGCCGGGATGGAGAACAAGGTAGTCGGCGCAGACGGCGAGGGCGCGTTCGATTTCTCCGCGAAAGGCTTCGATGGATTTCTTAAGAAATAATTCGTTGGCGCTGGCGAGATTCACCAGGTAGTTGGTGTGGATGACCAGCGGCTTGAGGTTGTATTGGGCGCGCAGCTGGAGCATCTGCTCGCAGAGCGGGTTGCTGAGTTCGTAGGGAGCCCACTGTCGCGGGCTTGTCGAGAAGATCTGGAGAGTATTGCATCCGAGACGGTAGGCGCGTTCGGCGGCGTTGTGAATCCCTCCGGCGGTGGAGGTGTGGATTCCGATGCGGCGGGAAGTGAGGCGGGGCGGGCGTCTCGGGGCCGAGCGGGCGAGGATGTCTTGTTCGCGGGAGATGAAACGGGGCATAAGGAAAGTATAAAGGGTGGCGATTGATTGGGGATATCGCCGCCCCGTTTGCGATGCAGGAGTGGGCGAAGGTAGACTTGATGGTTGTGTTCAGGGGTGGCGAAGAGTAAGGAGAGTCCATGTTAGTAGTGATGAAGGCACACGCAACTGAGGAGCAGGTGCGTGGCGTGTGCGAGAAGATTGAGAAGTTGGGATACCG
This sequence comes from Candidatus Sulfotelmatobacter sp., assembly GCA_025462865.1. GTDB lineage: Bacteria > Acidobacteriota > Terriglobia > Terriglobales > Acidobacteriaceae > Sulfotelmatobacter. Next base: position 17,610 of record JAOAPI010000050.1, read on the forward strand.
TGCGCATGCCATGCCGGGAGCGCAGCGCACGGCCATTGGCATCACCGGAAATAAGGGCGAGGTGGAACAGGGCACGCTGGAAGAAATGGCGGGCGTGCAGGAAGTCATTAAAGTTTCAAAGCCCTACAAGTTGGTGAGCCGCGATCTTAAAGAAGACAACACGGTCATACGATTTACGGGTACGGAGGCGACGATCGGCGGCAAGGGACTGGCGATTGTGGCTGGGCCGTGTGCCGTTGAGAGCCGCGAGCAGGCGTTTGCCGTTGCCGAGCGAGTGCACCGGGCGGGGGCGCAGTTTTTTCGCGGGGGAGCATACAAGCCGCGGACGTCTCCTTATTCTTTTCAGGGATTGGGCGAGGAAGGGCTGCGGATTATGGCCGAGATTCGTCAGCAGTATGGGATGAAGATTATTACGGAAGCCATTGATAACGAATCGCTTGATCTGGTGGAGGAGTATGCCGACGTGATCCAGATCGGTGCGCGCAATATGCAGAATTTTTCGTTGCTCAAGCGCGCCGGGCGGGCGAAGAAGCCGGTCCTGCTGAAGCGTGGCATGTCGGCGACGCTGGAAGAATTTCTGATGGCGGCAGAATATATTTTGAGCGAAGGCAATTACAACGTGGCGCTATGTGAGCGCGGGGTCAGAACGTTTGCCGACCATACGCGCAATACGCTGGACTTGAGCCTGATTCCGGCGGTGCAGCGGTTGAGTCATCTGCCGATCTTTGTCGATCCCAGCCATGGGACGGGGAAGCGGAATAAAGTTACTCCACTGTCGCGAGCGGCGGTGGCGGTGGGCGCGGATGGGCTGATGGTGGAGGTGCACAACAAGCCCGATGAAGCGATGTCAGATGGTCCCCAGTCGCTGTTTCCCGATCAGTTCGATGAACTGATGAAGCAGGTACGGCAGATTGCGGCGGTCGTGGGCAGGACTGTGCCGGACATTGGGGTTCGGGAGCCGGTGGGAGTGAAGTAAGTGTCTGGACATAATTGAAGCTGCTACGGAAGAGCTCTGGCGGTACACCTAAGTACTCAGGTCACATCAGGCTGCACTCGAAATATCGACGCTCTTGCTCTGATAATCTTGCATCTTTCGCAGGAGCGCCTTCATTGTGAGAAAAATCCTCATCATCATTGTTCTACTTCCCATGCTCGGCGGGCTGGGGTGGTGGTATTTCCGCGAGCAGAGTTTGCCGGATTACGGGCCGGCCTATCGCGAATACGCTTACGTTACCAATGGCAAGAGCAACACGGTCAGCGTGATTGATTTGCGGACGTTTGAACCCGCAAAGACCATTCCCGCAGGAGTAGAGCCAACCGGGGTTGCAGCCAATGGAATGAAGAATGAAATCTATGTAGTGAACACGGGATCGAATAACGTCAGCGTAATCGATGCCGAGAGGAATGCTGTGGTAGCGACGATCGGAGTGCACGGCAAGCCTTACTTCATTGACGTTTCGGAGGATGGCAAACGCGCGTATGTGGCGAACTCCGGATCGGCGAATGTTTCGGTGATCGATCTGGAGAAGCGCGTTGTGATCGGCAACGTGCGAGTGGGCTTGGGTCCGGGATTGGCGCGGGTTTCACCGGACGGCGCGACGGTTGTGGTTTCGAACCGAGGGGACAACACGGTTTCGGTGATCGACGCGAAGGCCCTCAGGGTGCGAACCACGTTGCCAGTGTGCCAGCATCCGGAAGACATCGCGATCATGCCGGATTCAAGCAAGGCGTTCGTAGCTTGTTCGGGATCGTCACAGGTTGCGTCGATCGCGCTGTACAACAGCAAGAAATCCGGCGAGTCGAATGGCGACCACGTGCTGGCGTTGCTGGATGTCGGGCGAACGCCAGTGAATCTTGCCCTGAAGCCCGATGGCGGCGAAATGATCGTGTGCGATTACGATTCGGACAGCATTTCGATTATTGAGACGGCACGGGATGAGGTGGGCAGCAGCATGCTGATCGGACAACATCCGACGCGCGGCATCGTCACGCGAGACAATTCGCGGCTCTATACGAGCAACTTTGGATCGGACAGCATTGCGGTTTATGACATTGACTTGGGCAGAAGGATCGCGACGGTCGCGGTGGGAAGCCGTCCGGACGGGCTGGCGCTTTCGCAGGATCAGAATTATTTGCTGGTGCTGGATACGCAGGCGGGCGACGTGACGGTTATCCAGAAGCGCACGCCGCGAAAGCTGGAGCCGACGGAGTATTCGCTGTTGACGATGATTCCTGTGGGCGTGCAGCCGAACGGGATTGTGGTGAAGGCATTCATGGTGGGTGGAGCGGGGAAGAAGTAGGAAGGGTTTTTTGGTGCGGGCGGCGGACGCAGGTTCCCTTCGACTCCGCTCGGGGCAGGCTCTCGTCGCCTGGCGGCTCCTCGAAATGGCAAACCTTAGTTTTAGACCGGCGTGGGCCTGAGCCGAATCCTCGGAATGACAGGGAGTTGTTGACGTGGCCCAGACGTCGGTTCTCGTGGGGAGGGGAGACGTAGCAAGCTACGTCTCTACGACGCAAATGTTACGAGGCGGGCATTACGACGCGAAATACATTACGACGCTACCGGCCTGGCGCAGAATTTGTCGAGGGCGGCTTTGAGGTCGGCGGCGATGGCGGGAGCTTCGCGGGATTCGATGTCGCGACGGGCCATCATGTAGACGAGTTGGCCGTCGCGGAGGATAGCGATTGATGGCGAAGACGGGAGCTGTCCGGTGAAATAGCCGCGGGCGCGTTCTGTAGCTTCGGTATCTTGTCCGGCAAACACAGTGAAGGCTTTGTCGGGATGTGTGGCTTTCTCGAGCGCCATACGAACCGCGGGACGCATGCGGCCGGCGGCGCATCCGCAGATGGAATTCACGACCACCATGGATGTGCCAGAGCCTTTCAGGGCGTGGTCGACCGCCTCCGCCGTGCGCAGTTCTTCGATGCCAAGCCGGGTTAATTCCTCGCGCATGGGGATGACCATAATTTCCGGATACATTGGTGTGCTCCTTGTTGATTCAGATCGCTAAGTTGATTCTATCTCAGAATTGACGCGGAGATGCTGGATACAAGGGAGATCGAAGGCGTAGAGCAGTGATGGAAACGCTTTTGAAGTCAGTGGAGGCGCTGGCAGGTCATGACCCGGATTTCTGCAATGCGGTTTGCGCGGAGCGGGCGTCATCGCCGGTGAGTCCGGATTGCAGCGCGGCTTGAAGGCTGGTGTGGGCTTGAGACGGTTGACCAGCGGCAAGATAAGCCATCCCCAGATGAAATTGGAACTTGGCGATCTGCGGATTCTTGGCGACCGCAGCCTCCAACGCAGGAACCGCGGAACGATACAGGCCCTGCTTATAGTAGACCCAGCCCAAAGTATCGTTAACGGCGGCGTCGTCAGGTTGCTCAGTCTTGGCTTTTTCCGCGAGCTGGAGGGCGTCGCTGAGAGAGCCTCCGTGATCGGCGTAGAGACGAGCGAGACTGCTCATGGACTGATACGAATTGGGGTCGACTTTCAACGCTGCTTGATAGGTTTGACGTGCGCCGTCCACATTTCCGACGAATTCATAAACTTGAGCGAGCAGCGCGTAGGTGGGAAGGTATTCAGGAAACTTGTTGCGAGCGGCTTCGTACTCCTGAATCATGCTTTGCGGACGATTCGTCGCAGCATAGATGTGCGCCAGAGCCAAGTATGCATTCACATAATAGGGATTCAACCCCAGGACTTGCTGATAAGTATGCTCAGCGCAGGTCCATTCCTTCTGAGCGATGCAGGCTTCGGCTTTCGCGACATACAACTGGTAAGCCCTGGGCTGCGCGGAAATTTGGCGATCGATCCGCGTGCTCGCCTGCTTCGCCTTCCCCTGTTTGGAGAGAAGTTCTGACAAGCCGTTGAGTGCAGGCGCATAATCCGGCGCTATTGCAAGAGAAGTCTCGTACGCTTTCTCCGCATCGGCATAGTTTCCCCGCATTGCGAGGACGCGGCCGAGACGTTCTTGAGCCGCTGGGTTGCGGGGGTTGAGTCCGGCCGCGAGCTCGAAGGCACGCTGCGCCTGGTTCTGATCTCCCAGCATCAGATAAGAGCTTCCCGCGAGAACGTGAGCGTCAGCGACCCAAAAACTGGTGGCAATTACCTGGCTGGCATAAGCCAAAGCCGCATTCGGATTATTTTGCTGCAAGCTGATATTGCCGAGACCCAGCAAGGCGGGCAAGTAGCCGGGTTGAACCCGGAGGGCATTGATGAGAGCCTGCTGCGCCGGCGCGTCCTGTTCTTGTGCGGAGTAAACCTGCGACTGATAAAAATAAACAGCCGGCAGATCGGGAGAATCTCTGACCAGACTTTGAAGTTCCGCAGCGGCTTCCCGCAGGCGAAACGCGCCAAGATAGCTTCTGGCGCGGAGCAGCCGAAAGTCTGCATTGTCGTGATTCTTGTCATGCTGCTCGATCCATAGGTCGGCATCATGCCAGCGGCTCAACTGCAAATAGCACTCCGCAACCTTTTGAGCGGCGTCCAGATCGCTTTCGTTCCCGGCTACCAGAGCGCGAAAGCGATCGAGAGCAGAGGCGGCGTCGCCATTCTCTAAATAAAAAGTAGCGACAGCGCGGTGGCCGTCCGGGTAGTGATTTTTATCAGCTTCCACTTGATCGAGCAGATGTTTCGCTTCTGCGGCGCGGTTGCGCTCGATGTAAAGGCCGGCGAGGGCAACGGGTGGCTCAACTGTGTTTGGAGCGCGGGCCATTCCGCGTTGCAAAACAAGTTCGGCACGATCCGCAGCATTCTGGCCTTTGTAAAAGCTGGCGAGATTAATGTAAGGGCGGGGGTCACCGGGTTGAAGGTCGATGGAGGTCTGAAAGGTTTTTTCCGCAGCGCCAGATTCCGCGTCGAGCAACTGGGCGAGACCTAAATCCTCGTAAGCCCGCGAGTCATGCGGATCGAGGCTGATGGCCTGCTTCAACTCGTTTTCCGCAGCGATGTATTGCCGCTCATGAAGAGCGACCTCGCCCAGCAGGCGGTGGGCAGTTGCATTCTTACCGTCGCGTTGAAGCACAGCCTCGGCTTGCTGACGCGCCTCGGGGTACTGTGTGGAAGAGACTTGAAGTTCCCCAAGGTGTAAACGCGCGTCCAGATTTTTGGGATCGAGGTCTACGGCGCGAGCGAATGACTGGAGGGCCGCGGTCGGATGTTTCAGTTGCACCTCCAATAGGCCGAGCCCGTAGTAGGCGTGGGCGGAATCGGGATCGATCTGAGAAGCTCGCCGGTACTCGCTTTCGGCCGAGGAAAATTGCTTTTGCGCGAAGTATTCATTGCCCTTCTCGACATGCTCTTTTGCCCGCGCGGAATTGCGGCAGGCAGGGAGAATGGCGAGCATTGCAGCAAGGGGTAGGAGGCTTGCTATAACGGGGTAAGACGTCCGGGATCGAATCATTTTTGGATGAGAAAGTCGGCCAGGAGACTGGTTCAGCGTATCGATTCTAACGCAGAATGCGGAGGACGGATAAGGGTAACTCCGTGCGTTGTTGTCTTAACGAAGGGCAACCCAGAGTTGTTCTTGCGGCAACCAATCGTCGACCGCTAGAGAGTAGATTGCTGAGTTAATTTTGAAGGAGCGTCTTCGCATATGAAGAAGTCACGATTTCTCAGTTCATGGGTGTTGGCCGCCGCGCTGGCATCTTGTGTGTTCGGCGCGGCTTGTTCCGAACACCGTCACTACCGGGTTTACGATCCCTACTACAGCGACTATCACGTGTGGAACAATGACGAAGTCGTCTACTACCACCAATGGGCGCGGGAAAATCACCGTGAGGAAAACAGAGACTTTCGCAGGTTGCGTCCGGAGGAACAAAAAGAATACTGGACTTGGCGACATAGTCACGAGGATCACGACCGGCACTAGGTTGCTGCCTGGTCGCGCGGGCGGGTGTTTGGGCACCTACCTTTTTTTGTCCCAGCCGTTTTTCCGCCGTCGGATTTCAGTTTTGACTATCAGGGTTTGCTACTGAAGCCGGAGAATAGGGGAGGGGCGGAAGGCAGCTTGCGAGATTCATGACACGTTTTCAGCGCAAAAACGTGTGAGTGGCGTCCTCAACATGAATGTTTGACTTGCGGCGAGTGCCGGTGGCGACGTTGAAGACGACGAGAAGCCGGCCGTCGACAATCAGAATCTCTTTGTCAGTGATCCAGCCTACCAGCGTGGTGTGCGGCAGATATGCCTTGCGCCGCGGAACGTCTTCGACGCTTTTCACTTCGACCGCGGGCAGATCGAGCAAAGCTTTGCGAATCCGCAGCGATTCTTCGGGATTGGCTTGGCCCAGTTCGGAGAGTTGAATGGGCTTGTTTGGCTGCGCGGTGGCGACGATGGTGACGGCTACCGAGCTGAGATCGGGGGACAACTTGCCGTTCTGGGTGTAGAAGCTGACATCGTAGTCGGGATTTTTGTAGGTGAGCTGTTCATCGAAAACGGTAAGTGTTTTTCCGCTGAGACGAAGCAGCGTTTGATCGTCACCCTCATTCTCCCAGCCGCAGCATGCGGTGTCGGGGATTGCTTCCAGAATGGTTGTGGCATTTGCGGCGTCCAACACGCGATGCAGTGGCGGATCGAGTGCGGTTGCAGTCCATTTGCCGGCGTTTTCTTCGTAAAGAAAGGTTGACTTGTAGAGAGGCTGAGTTTTTCCTGCGACGAATTGAGTCAGCAGAAAAAAATCTTCAACGCCGTTGTCGGGTGTCCACGCTTCGCCGTAGGGGCAAGTTTCCTCGCAGCTTCCGGTGGGGCAGGAGCAGTCGGGTAACGCGACGGAGGCCAGATCTTGACGTCCGGCTTCGGTCAGATCGGTTCGCCACGCTTCCCATGTGGTCTTAGTGGAGAGGTCGATACCGTCGCGTTGCAGGCGGCGCGCCTGGTTTGAAAACCAATAGAGATGCGTGCCGTCAGCGGAGAGATAAGGGGACGGCGCTGACTCGGTGATGGCGAGATTTGATCCGGTCGTCGACGTGGTGCGGGAGACGTCGCGAGTGAGAGTAGTTGCGATGTGGCCGTCCCAGAACCAGACTTTCTTTTCGGCTGTCAGGTCATCTTCCGCGAGCGGCAGTGATACGGGAGGGGCAAACAGCATCTGGCCGAGATGATTGACTGAGAGAGCCTGCGGGGAAGATATGGCTTCTGGCGGCACCTTTACGGTCTGCCGGGCTGCGAAGGTTGCGGGGTCGTACTCTGCCATCTCGCCCGGCGCGCGGAGTACCCAAAGGCGCTTGGTCTGCGCTGGCAGCGTGGTGGCTAAGGCGATGATGATAGCGACCGCTGCCATTGTGTTTCGTGGGAAGAGTTTTTCGAGGGGCATAACGTCTTTAATTAACCACGAAGGACACTAAGTTACACGAAGGGAATCCAACGGGCTTCGGCTCATCTTCGCTAGTTATTGTAATGGGATTCGCTGGCTGTGAGGGTCTTGCGTACAATGGATGCTGAAACAGAAATGAGCGCACACCACGAGAATCCAATGACTGCTACTACTCACCCGGGACGTCCGCAGAATACTGCCGCGCAGATTCCTGAAGTGCCGTTGACCACCGAGGGTTACAGCGTCCTGCACCAAATGATGCGCTTCCGCCGGACCGCCTGGCGGGCTTTACCGGATGCGACGCGAAAAGAAGTCGCACAGGAAGCGACGACAGTTCTTGGCGAAATGGAAAAGAATACTGAGGGTCAATCGGCGCTCTTTTCATTGATCGGTCACAAGGGCGATCTGCTGCTGGTGCACTTCCGCAAATCGTTTGCCGATCTCAATCAGGCGGAACTGAAGCTGGCGGGGCTGCGGCTGAGCGAATATCTGGAGCCCACGTCGTCCTATCTTTCGATCATCGAGCTCGGGCTTTATGATTCGACGCTGAAGATTTATAAGGAGCTGACCGATCAGGGCATTCAGCCGCACTCCGATCAGTGGAGGGCTGAAATTGAGTGCAAGCTGGACCGGCATCGCGAGGCGATGCATCCGAGGTTGTTTCCGGAGATTCCGCCGAATCGCTACATCTGTTTTTATCCCATGGACCGTCGGCGGGGCGAAGAGAAAAACTGGTATACGCTGCCCATCGAGGAGCGCGCGCGGCAGATGAGCGATCACGGACTGGTCGGCCGCCGATACGCGGGTGAGGTGAAACAGATTATTACCGGATCGATTGGCTTTGATGACTGGGAGTGGGGTGTTGATCTGTTTGCTGATGATCCGCTGGTTTTCAAAAAACTGATTTACGAAATGCGCTTCGATCACGTGAGCGCGGTGTATGCATTGTTTGGTCAGTTCTATGTGGGAGTGCGATGCCCCGCGGCTGGGTTGGAGAAGCTTCTGAGCGGAGATCTGCCGAAATAGCTGCCGAGCCAGAATTAGAAAACTTTTCACCACAGAGACACTGGGTCACAGAGAAAACCTCTCTTGGTTGCTTTCTTCTGTGTCTCTGTGACTCTGTGGTTGAGTGATTTGAGGAAGAACTGATGGCAACGTTGGGACTCATTGAATATAAAGATGCAAGCCCGGAGGTGCGCGCGGTTTATGACGACATCATGGCGACGCGCAAGACGGATTGGGTGAATAATTTCTGGAAGGCGATCGCGCACGATCCGGTCACGCTGAAGCGGACGTGGGAAGACATCAAGCAGATCATGGCGCCGGGCGCGCTCGATCCGCTGACCAAGGAGATGGTTTATGTTGCGGTGAGCGTGACGAATCAGTGTCACTACTGCATCGCGTCGCATACGGTATCGGCGCAGAAGAAGGGAATGACGGATGCGATGTTCAAGGAGCTGATGGCGGTGGTGGGAATGGCGAATGAGACTAATCGGATGGTGACGGGATATCAGGTGGAGATTGACGAGCAGTTTAAGGGCGGGCGTTAGAGCGGACGTGCCGTCCCTACGGGACTCGTTCCAATTACCCATGTCCACCCGGCACTCCGTGCCGGGCTTTCACATGCCGCCCCTTCGGGGCTGGACTCGCATAGACGCCTCTCGACCTATGCTACTCGCCGAAACTTGAATTCACACTGCTTCATATTCACCCTGCGGCCACGGAAGCAGACGCCTTCGGCTTCGAGGCGGAGGCGCTGTTCGATGGCGGAGTCTCCGCGCAGCTTGATCTCTCCGCCGGCACCGAGTACGCGTTGCCAGGGTAATCCGAAGCCGCGATGTAATACTTGGGCTACCTGGCGCGCCATTCCTGGAAGACCGGCGGCGCGCGCAATTGCTCCGTAGGTTGAGACCTTGCCTTGGGGAATGCTGCGAATGGCTGCTTCGATGCGTATGCGCGGGTTTGAAGATTTTTTGGGAGAGGATTTTCCGCGAACAGATTCGCGCGAAGATTTGACACCATGTTTTTTCGCGGGCTTTCCCGACGCACCGCTTCCCTTCTTCTTTCTTGGCTTCGTCTTGCGTCCATTCGTCACAAGGAAATCCATCCGATGCGAATCAGCCACAGCGATCCCACGGACACAAGCAGCCACAAGATGATTCCTTGCAATAGCGGACGAGGGCCAACGCGCTTAATGGTCTCCACGGAGATGCCGCTGCCGATCAGGAATAAGGTGACGGTCAATCCAATTTTGGCGAGCTTTACCGCAAGCATGTAGGCGTGAATTCCGGACGGCAGATACGTCTTGCATACGGCGGCGAGACAGAACAGGGCAATGAACCAGGGCCATTGAATTTTGGCTTTGGCGCCGCGCACGATTGCCGTTGCAAGCGAGAGTGGAACGATCCACAAGGCGCGCGCAAGTTTCACCGTGGTCGCTATCGCCAAGGCTACGGCACCATACTTTGCCGCAGCGCCCACCACGGAACTGGTGTCATGAATGGCGAGTGCGGCCCAGAGTCCGAACTGCGATTGGGTCAGCTTGAGCGCCGCACCGATGACGGGAAAAATCAGCAGCGCTACGGAATTGAGGACGAAGACCGTGCCCAGCGCGACCGCCATCTCTTCGTCGCTGGCTTGCGTGATGGGGCCGACGGCGGCAATGGCGCTGCCGCCGCAGATTGCGGTGCCGGTAGCGATGAGAAACGCCGGAACCCGTGGCACACGCAGTAGCGCGCCCAGGCCCATACCGACGAGCAGAGTAAAGCTGATGCCCAGCATGGTGTAAACGAAGCCGCTGCGTCCGGCCCGGACGACCTGGTCGAGATTCATTCCGAAGCCGAGGCCCACGACTGAGGCTTGCAGCAAGAACCTGGAGAATCTCCTGGCCGCGCGGTTGAAAGGATGCGGAAGTGCCAGCCCGAATAAAAGGCCCATCGTCAGAGCGATGGGTGGAGACACGAAGCCGCTGGCACTGACCAGCAGGCAGAGAAGAAAGACGATGCGCGCGAGCATTCGTAGAAGCCAGGTATGGGTTGCGGAATCTGCGGGCGCAGTACTTCCGTTCCACGCCCCAGTTCCGAACATCGGCCCTTCCCGGGCTAAGCCGCCTTGCGGAAGGAATCAATCGCTTCCGCCTCTGAGTTGTAGACGTCAAAAACCGTGAGCAGCTTGGTGACTTGCAGCAGGTCGCCGACGCGCTTGGTCAGGTTGGCCAGCTTGATGGTGCCGCCGGCATTTTGCGCGGTCGTGCGCAAAGCGACGAGAGTGCCTAGCCCGCCGGAGTCGATGTAATTCACTTCGCCGAGGTTGAGCACGATCCGATTATTTTCCGAGATAGCCTTCTTCACCGAGTCGCGCAGCAGAGAAGACTCTTCGCCGAAAACTACGCGGCCGGTGCAATCTACGACGAGGACCCCGTCCTTGGCTCGTGTTGCCAGTTTCAGTTGCATAGAAACGCTCCTAAACTCTTCACTTCCAGACGCACCAGCCTATCGCTTGCATGGAGGTTTAGCAAGGTTGAGGAGAAGTCAGGACGGCGTGATCCCGAAACACGCTACTTTATGTTCCTGGAGTTCTTCCATCTGCCCGAAGAACCGCCAGCTCAAGGAGCATGCCTATAAGAATGTTGCAAACTATCGGGAGAGTACCGTATCCCCACCGGGGAATAACCATTAGGCGCGTCAGTAATCGTACCAGTACTCGGTACAGCAAACCAACCGCAGGGTAGCCGCCGTCATCCAAGTCCAGTCGTACGAGTCTGCGTCTGTAGGAGCCGCGCGCCATGAAATCCTGCTACAGTTTTTTAACCTTGTTGACCGTCGTATCTGGCCTGATGCTGACGGGATGCGTTGGCGTTGGAAGGACGACGCCTCCAGTGCCCACAACCTTTCAGCTGACCGTTACTGCCCCGGCTACGGGCGCGGGCACCGTCACCAGCAGCCCGGCGGGAATCAGTTGCCCGAGCACATGCACGGCCAGTTTTACCCAAGGGACTCAGGTCACTCTCACGGAAACCCCAGGCACCAATTATTTTTTCAGCGGCTGGAGCGGCGGTTGTACTGGTACAACCACTTGCACCGTCACCATGAATGCAGCGGTATCGGTGACGCCCACCTTCACTGCCGGTACGGGGTTGACCGTCACCGTGTCGGGCACGGGAACGGGAACCGTTACGAGCAACCCGACGGGGATCAGTTGCCCGACGACGTGCTCGGCGGGTTTTCTCCCGGGTACAGTGACTTTGACTGCGACTCCGGCGAATGGAAGCATTTTCTCAGGCTGGTCGGGGGCGGGGTGTACGGGTCTTGCACCTTGTGCGGTGGCCGTGGGTTCATCTGCCGTTTCAGTGACCGCAACGTTCGGTTTGTCGGGAACGCTGCAAAGTTTGAACCATATTATTCTCTTCGCGGATGAAAACCGCTCGCTCGATCACTACTTCGGATTCATGCGCCAGTACTGGGCCAACAATGGCATCACCGATCAGGCTTTCGACGGTTTGCCGCAGTTCAACCCAGTGCCAGGTACTGCGCCGTCCATCCCTGGCTGCAATCTTGCGAAGGATTTGACCGGCTGCACCGTTGATCCCACCAATCTTATTACGTCGTTTTCCTTCCACTCAGTATTGTTGCCTTCCGGCAAGCAGGGTACCGTGTGCGAGGAGAATCAGAGTCCCTTCTGGAACGAAGCTCATAACGATTGGGATTACGCAAACGCTGCCGATCAGCCGGCGGAAGCGAGTCCTCCGCTGAATGGCTTTGTGTTCACGGCTGCGTATGACGCGCGGTCCAATGCTTTCCAGGATGTAAATGGCGTTCGAGCCATGGGGTATTACGAAGATTCAGACTTGAATTTCTTTTATTCCCTGGCCACCAACTTCGCGACTTCGGACCGCTGGTTCTCTCCGGTGATGGACCGCACGCAGATCAACCGCGCTTATATTTATGCGGCGACGTCGCAGGGATACGCTTATCCGCCGGGCGGAGGCAACAACGACAATGCGCCGTTCAGTGCGAAGACGATTGTTGAGGCGCTGCAGGATGCAGGCATCACCTGGAAGGTCTATGTGAATCCGATAGGGAATTCGTATAAGGGGATGAACTGCGCTACTGCAGCAGCAGGACAGGCGCAGGACCTGTGTCTGGCCGGAGCCTCCTACTTGAACCAGTTCGTCTATGAAAGCCAGGTTCAGAATGCATCTACGGGACTGTGGCAGCATTTCGCCCCTATCACGCAGTTCGCCACCGATGCCCAGAGTGAGGCAACGTTTCCGCAGTTCGCGATGATCGAACCGGCTTCCGCCGCGGGTCTCGATGAGCATCCTTCCGATGACGACCTTTTCCCGGTCAACATTCAGCAGGGTGCTAAGTATGTAGAGGACACAATTATCAATCCGTTCATCAACAGCCCAGTCTGGGCAGACTCGGCAATGATCTACACTTACGATGAGGCTGGCGGGCTCTACGACCACGTAGCGCCGCAACCGGTACCGCCTCCGGGCGACTTCGATTCCCCGACAGACCTGATACAAGGCGATATCTGCACAAATTCCGGCCAAACACTTGGCCAAGGAACCTGCACCTTTGGTTGGACAGGCTACCGCGTTCCGCTGGTCGTAATTTCTCCCTTCGCCAAGAGGAACTTTGTTTCTCACACGGTGCGAGACACTACGGCAGTTCTCGCGCTGGTGGAGGCACGCTTCGGGCTCGCTCCGCTTACCAATCGAGATGCCTACTACATGCCGAGCACCACTGGGACCGATAACTCAATGGAAGAGTTTTTTGACTTCGTGACTCAACCTGCGCCGGCGCCAACTCTTCCCGAACAGAGTACGAATGGCATTTGCGATCAGACCCCGGCCGCAAGTTGGAATGAGCCGCCCGAGCTGACGGTCACGGTGAAAGGTGGCGGAAATGTCACCAGCAGTCCTAGTTCCGCCATCGGTAGCTGCACGACCGAGTGCACTGGTCTCTATGCCACTGGAACCTCAGTCACGCTCACTGCGACGCCGAACGGTGGCGGGACATTCACGGGATGGGGCGGTGCGTGCAGCGGAGCCACAACTTGTACAGTGATTGTGGGCACGCATGACTATGTTACAGCGACGTTTACGCCTTAACCGGCGGTGAGCCGACAGTTCGGCGCTTGATGTTCACTCTGTGCAACTTCAGCGCTCCGCTGAAGAAGGTGTTTCATCTGTTTATCGACCACGTGCTTCGCGGCGATCCGGCACCACTGGATCGCCGCTCCTTCTGCCATCACGTATAATCGTCTCTCCGGCTCATGAGCTACACCGTCCTGGCGCGAAAATACCGTCCGCAGAAGTTCTCCGAGGTGATCGGACAAGAGCACGTCACGCGCACCTTGCAGAACGCCCTGGAACAGGGACGGACAGCGCACGGCTATATTTTCAGCGGGCATCGGGGGATTGGAAAGACCACCGTGGCGCGGATCCTGGCCGCTGCGTTGAATTGCCGCTCGTCCGACAAGCCGGTGGCGGAGCCGTGCGGCGTGTGCGAATCGTGCACCGAGATTCGCGCGGGAAACGCGGTTGATGTGATCGAGATCGACGCGGCCACCAATCGCGGGATTGATGAGATTCGCGAACTGCGGGAGGGGGCGCGCTACCGTCCGGCACGCGACCGCTTCAAGATTTACATCCTCGACGAAGCCCATCAGATTACCGACGCCGCCTTCAACGCTTTACTCAAGACGCTGGAAGAGCCACCGGATCATATTGTTTTCATGCTGGCGACGACGCAGCCGGAAGATATTCCGCAGACGATTCGCTCGCGCTGCCAGCATTTCAGTTTCCGGGCGGTAAAGTTTGACGATATCGTCGGCCAATTGCGCGATCTTGTGGGGCGGGAAAACATCGAGGCCGACGATGATGCTCTGGCTCTGCTGGCCGAGGCTGGCGACGGATCCATGCGCGATGCGCTGTCGATTCTGGATCAGGCGATTGCGTCGTCGGCGGGAAAGGTCACGGCGGGTTCCGTGCGTAATCTTGTTGGGGCCGCACCGGCACACATTCTTGAGGAAGTGATGCAGGCGGTGGCGCGGGGCAAGAGCGATGAAGTGCTGCGGCAGGTCGATCATCTCATCAGCGAAGGCCACAGCCCGACACATTTCGCGCGGCAGATGGTTCGCTTCCTGCGTAACGCAACTGTAGCCAAAATTGCGGGCAAGGACTCTTCCCTGCTGCAGATATCAGGCGACGAGCGGGAGCGCGTGGAACGCGTGGCGGAACTTTTCGGAGAAGAAGACCTGACACGGCATTTGCAGATCATGCTGCGCACGCACGGCGAACTTGGATATAAGCAGGAGCAGCGGTTTCATCTGGAGTTGGGACTGCTGAAAATGGCACATGCGCAGCGGTTGCTGCCGATTGAGCAATTGCTCAGCGAGGTGGCTGGTTCTTCTAGCGCAGCGGGGAGCGCCCCGAAAACATTGGCGCGGCCTTCGATTGTCTCATCGGCTACGGGTACGGCGGGCGAAGCGCGGAGGAGTGAAGCGGTCGCGCCTGCGCGTCCGAATCAGATTTCACCGTTTGCGGCCGACTCAGCGCGGAAGGGCGGTCCACGGCAGGAGTCCGTGGCGGAAGCAGCTCCGGCGACTGGTCCACGCATTGTTGCGAGCGGAAGCACTGCGCCGCGGGTAATCATGGGCGCTGCCGCACCTGCAGATCTGATGGAGAGCGCTCCGGAGGGTCAATCCAGTCCGCGACCGGAGCAGGTAGTATCCACATCGACTGCTTCGGCGGCGCCGATTGAAAGGCTACAAGGCGCAGTACTGCAGGCCCTCATGGATGGTAATCAACGCATTCTGGTATCGATGCTGGAAGCGGGCGAATGGGCAGTCGAAGGAAACGAAGTTGTGATCAGGGTAGCGGAGTCGCAGACTGTGATCGACATGTCGTTAAGCGCCGATGCCAGGCGTCTGGCGGTTGCGTCGGCCAGCGGGATCCTCGGACGCGCGGTCCGGCTGAAAATTGTTCCTGGAGCGGCTGTGACATCGTCAGAAAAACGCAATGGAGCTAGCCGAGCCAGCAGTGCGGGTTCTGGACCCGGGGGCCGCAGCCGAGCGGAGCAGGATTCAGTAGTGCGGCGGCTGCAGGAAAAATTTGGCGCGGAAATTCGTACGGTGATTGATTATAAGGAGAAGCGGTAGGAAAAGCGGCGTTCGGCCTCCGGCTTCCGGAAGTTAACTCCAAGCCGACCGCCGAGAGCAGAGGTCTTATGGGCGGATTCAATCTACAAGAATTGATGTCGAAGGCTAAGTCGCAGTACGAGACCCTGCAGAAAAAGATGCAGGAGACGGTGGTTGAGGCTTCGTCCGGCGGGGGCACCGTCACGGCGAAGATGGATGGCCGTAAGCAATTGCTGAGCCTGCGTATCGATCCGGAAGCGATCAAGTCGGGTGACGTGGAGATGCTGCAGGACCTGGTACTGGCTGCGGTGAACGAGGCGGCGCGAAAGATTGATGGCGCAATGCAGTCGACCGTTGGCGGCATGCTAGGCGGGATGGGCGGACTCTAGACATTGGGCAATTGTGTGATTGGTATTATCCCGTCTACCGCTGACTAACCCTGTGTTGTGTTTCTAAATTGCAAAATCGCCCGATCGCACAATTACTCAATTCCTAATTCTTATGTCAAAATTTGCCGAGCCGATGTCGCGGTTGATTGATGAGTTGAAGAAGTTGCCAGGCGTGGGCTCGAAGAGCGCGCAGCGGCTGGCGTTTTACATCCTGCGTTCGAGCGATGATGACGCGGAGGCGCTGGCGGCGGCGGTGCGGGACGTCAAGGCCAGCCTGCGGCTATGTTCGGTCTGCAACAACATCACCGACGTTGATCCTTGCGTCTATTGCACCAGCGCTACGCGCAATCAGCGCCTGGTGTGCGTGGTGGAAGAGCCTACCAATATTTCCTCAATCGAAAAGACCAAGCACTTCAACGGCGTTTTCCATGTGCTGCATGGGGCAATCTCCCCTTTGCACGGAATCGGGCCGGAGCAGTTGCGGATTGCGAATCTGATTGCGCGCGTGGATGCGGGCAATGTGGATGAAGTGATTGTGGCCACCAACCCCACTGTGGAAGGCGAAGCCACGGCGACTTATCTCTCGCAGCAACTCAAGCGCGTAGGAGTGAAAGTCACGCGGATCGCGATGGGGATTCCGGTCGGCAGCGATATTGAATACACGGACGAAATCACCATGCTCAAGGCGATGGAAGGACGGCGGGAGTTGTGATCGCGCCCCGGCTACTTCGCTTAAGTCAGTAACCTCGATGTGTCTCGCGGAGCAGCCGCTTCGATAATTTCAAACTAAGGTTTGATTGCAAATACAGTACCCTCGTTATAGATGCCTCCAATATTCGTCGTGCCGTAGAGAATCCCGAGTGCGCTCAGCGTCAGCGGTGCGAAGGGATAATATCCGTCTTCACCATCGTGGTTAAAGGTGTGAAGCAATTTTTCTGCCCACCCACCTCCTCCCGCGCGGATCAATACGAATGCAGTACCGTAGCCGTAAGCGCCCCCGTCGTTGGTGTTGCCGTAGAGACTACCGGCCAAGTCAAAAATGAGACTGGCAGCGGGGTTCCGGCCGTCGATACCGTCGTTCTTGAAGTTGTGAATGGTCGTTTCCGTCCAGCCGCCGCCCGACGCCGGCGATAACTTAAAAACGGAACCGGCATTGTTGGCGCCACCAAAATAAAGCGTTCCGTAGAGATTGCCGGCAGAGTCCATAATCACGCCGGAGCTGGGACTGTATCCCTCACTTGAATTTGGATTGAAGCTGTAGAGAACGCTTTCGGTCCAGCCTCCGCCGCCTACGGGCGATACTTCGAACACCGCGCCGTTTTTGTAAGCACCTCCGTATTCGGTGGTGCCGTAGAGATTGCCAGCAGCGTCGATGCTCAACTGAACCAAGTAGGGCTCCTGGCCGTCGGAGGTATTGCTGTTGCCGAAGCTATGTAGCAACGTTTCGGCCCAAGTGCCACCTGCCGCCGACAATTTGAAGACGCTACCGGTGTTATTCGAGCCTCCCAAGTTAGTCGTGCCGTAGAGATTGCCAGAAGCGTCCAAGACAACGCCGCCGGCGGGATTGTATCCATCAGAAGCGTTCGGATTGAAACTATGCAGAATCGTCTCTTTCCAGGCGCCGCTCGGTTGAGGCGACAGTTTAAAAACCGTACCAGCGTTGCCATGACTACCACCGCCGCTCGTGGTGCCGTAGAGATTGCCGGCGGTGTCGAAAATAAGGACGCCGCTGGGACTTTGGCCGTCGGTGCCGTTGCCGAAGTTATGCAGAACTTTCAAGGTCCAGCCGCCGCTGACTGCGGGCATGAGTTCGAAGATCGTGCCGAAGTTGTACGCGCCGCCTAATCCCGTGCTTCCGTAGAGATTGCCAGCCGCGTCGAAGGTCAACGGGGCCGAAGGGTAGGCCCCGACCCTGCCAGCAGGGCTGAAACTATGAACAACTTTTTCTTGTTGAGCGGCTGCGCGAAGGGTCATCGCGAATGGAGTGAATCCAAGAATTGCCATTAACGCAAAGGCACCGGAAAGTTTCTTGCATTGCATGAAAGTTCTCCTCGGCTATGCCCCTAGCAGAAGCACGTTCTGTACGCGCTCAGTTGATTAGTAGGTAAGTGGACATCATAGGGGCGTACCGCGTAGGGGAAGAACGTCACTATAGAAGCAGGAGCGCAAGGAGTCAAGCAGGGGGCGGGCCCCGGCGGAGTAAGGGGCGGGCAGCGACGCGAAGTTACACGGTGACGTCCGGTTCAAGAAAAACATTGAGTTCTTCTTCAGCCGATGCGAGGCCTTCTGGGAGAGTGCCGCGATTGTACCCGGCCATGCGATTTTTCCATTTCAGAAAGTCAGTGATGCTTTGCGGTTCAACGCGGACTTCAACGCGGCGCAGGCTGGCGAGCAGAAGATTCATTTCGTAGCGAAAGCCGGTGGCGCTGCGGAGATTCTTGGCGGAGGGATGCGCGATTTCGATTCTGCCTCCCCGGTGTTCGAGTAGACCCCAGTCTTTGGGCAGTTCGTCGCGACGAACGAGTCCAGCGGGGACCAGGTAGAAGCGCTCGCAACCGACTCCGTGATTGGGCTTGAGGCGGAAGGGCTTGGCACGATCGGCGAGGAAGTCAGAGCGCGTCAACTTGCACTCGACCAGGACGGAGTGGCAGGCGCGTTTCCAGCCGATGGCATCGGGCATTTCTCCGCTGACACAGGCTTGCTCCGAGAGGACTACTCCGCAGCGGTAGCGTCGCAGCCAGTGGACGGCTTTCTCGACTAGTTGAGAGTGGGTCATGTCGGCTTTTCCGCTTAGGGCACCAAGACTAAATAGCAACTGCAAATGGGGACAAAGTATTTGTAGCCGGATAACATGATGCGTGGAAGTGACCGGGTAGCTTCCCGGCTGCTTCTCAGGATTTCGAAGAATTGTCCTTCGTATCCTTTAACGCTCTCACAATCAGAGCACGGTGCAGCACGGTTTCGAGCAAATGGCGCTCGGCGGCGATTGCTTGGGCGGAAGGGCCAAAGGGATTGTAGCCGTCAGCTGCGACTACCAGAGGTTCATTCCGGTTGAGAACTTGGGGCTTGAGCAAAAATCCCGCAGTACGCCTCGCGCGATGCTTTTCTTTATCGCTCCCAACATTTCCAATTTGAACGCGCCGGATGTGGCCGTCATGTGCGGCGTCCATGGCGTTGCTCAGTCGCAGGATTGCGGCCAGTTGAATGCTGGCGTGTTGCTCGTCCGGCAGAAGATCACGCAATAGCTTGTGGCGTCTGGTAGGCAAAGCTCCGCGGTGGAATCGGGCGACGATGGCGGCTCGGCGAAATTCCGCAGCGTTCCAACCGAGCGGGTTGCCGTGGGCTTCAAGCAATTTGAAAGATTTTTTGTGATGATTTTTCTCGCCTTTGGATTTGCCGACGTCATGCAGCAGGGCTGCGGCAAGCAGGCTGAAGCGGGCAGACGCGGCTTCTACTGCGGGCTTCCACCCGGTGAGCAGAAGACCGTCGTAGAGCTGGAGGGCCAGGGCGGCAACGCGCTCGGAGTGAGGAAAATCAGGATCAAGATTGTTCGCCCACAGCTTCATGCGGCGCGTGGCAAGCTCCTGAATCTGCTTGCCCTGCGGCAGGGCGGCTCGCCAGACCTGCCAAAGAGAATTTTCTCCCACCATTTTCGCGCGATAGCGCTCGATGCGCTTGGATCTCTGGGAGACGATTCTTTCATGCCAACGCTGGCGCGAAGGTTCGTCGGGAAAAACGTGACAGGAAATGGCGGTCGACCAGAGGACATCAAGGTCGTGGATTTCGCCGAGTAAGTCCTGCATTTCTTTGAGGTCATCGCTCCACGCTTTGTGCTCTTCAGGAAGAAAATTCTCGACGGTATAGCGGAAGCGCTTGATTCCGATGCGCAGGCTGTGAAGGGCGGTTCCAGAGCGGTTGCGCAGGGCGCGGGTGTGCAGCTGGCGAGCTTCGGTCCACCGTTCAAGGGCGAGGTGCTTGTACAAAGGGCTGCCGGGACGGATGCGGGCGGCGCGCGCGGGAAGAGACTTGCTCCAGCGCCGCCACTGCTTGCGATCGAATTCTTCGAGAGCAGCTTTAGCTTCGTGCTTTTGTTCAACCTCGCGAGCTTTCAGGATTTTGAGGAGCGCCTGGGCGGGCGCCCCGGGTTTGGCAGCATGGGTTTGCTGATCGGCTTTATCTGCGGTGGACTCGGGATTTTGAGGCTCTGCCGGCAAAGCGGGCGAGGGCGCCCGCTCCACGTCCGTTTTCTCCAGCTTCTCGACCCACTCTTCCATTACATGGATGTCGCGAAGGTCGCCAAGACGCTGGAACAGGCGCTTGCCGGCCTTCTTCATCGCTTTCCAATCGGGATAGGGATCGAGCGCCATCAAGCCATCGGCCAGGGAGCGACAGCGGCGCAGAGAAACGCGAAGGTCGTGAACGGAATCAGGACTGAAATCAGCGGAAACGTTGTCGCATTCTTCGAGAACCCGGGACATCCAGTAGCGGAGGCCAGTCGTCTTTTTGGGTCGAGCTGAGGAAGAAGGTAAAGGCATCAGAAAATAATTGCTGTTCACAATTTCTTCAACTTGATTTGTGAACAAAAGGTTGACGATACGCGGAAGAGTCTGCCAATTCAACTGTTCGGAGTGTGATTAGCGGAGGACGCAGATGTCAACGCCGCGCGGAAGAGTGAATGCGGCCGCGGGTCATTGAAGAAGGCTGGGGATGCCGCACCGATGGCGCCGCTGGGGCGTTGCTGGAAAATAATCGCCGAGCCAGTCTTTTGCGGTGTGTTGGCTCGGCGATTTTTTATCAGAAGCGAATGAAACTTAGTGACCGTCGAGGCATCCGCGTTGGCCTGAGCTGTTGGGATAGCCAGTGCCGGTGTTGTACGCATTGTTGGACCATTCGCCTTGAATCTTCCACCTGGTGCTATTGCTGAAAGTCACCAGCGGAACATTGAAGGTCCACGCGCATTTATCTCCGTTCTCCTGGCCTCTTCTGTCATACCAGGCGCCGGGATTGTCGGGATCTGATCGAGCCTCCGACAGTTCGTGTCCGCTCACATTCGATAATGCGGCGAGACCTTGCGAGTGCAAGCCGGAGGTATCTTGCGGATCGCAGCCCGCGTCTCCATCAAGATTGAAGAAGAAGGCGACTTGCACGGTCACGCCACTACACGAGCCGTAACTGTGGTAGGCGCAGTAGCCAGCATTGCCGCGTTTGACATCGACATATACAGGGTAATAACCGTTGCTAACAGGACTCTTAATTTCTTTACACACTTCGGCAACAATGGCGGAGGTGGAACTACCATTGGCCGCCGTCGATGTATCGATAAGATGACCGTTGTGAGTTACGGATGATCCCACCTGTCCATTAGAGCCTGTGTATTCGTCCGATGTCCTGGCATAGTTGGAGTTATTGAAACCTGTGTACCAGGAATCGAGGCCGGTAATCTTATCTCCGACAAAAGTCGAGTTTGTCCAACTGGGGCCCCAGTAAATTGCTTCGCTCACAACTGAGGGCATGATCACACCACCATGGTAAGTCATGTTGGGATTGCTCGCTGGCGGTATGCCGCGTGAAAAAGGACTGAACCCGCGAGCCCAATGGATTCCGAGCATTGGCGCCTCGTGCTGCGTATTCAAGGACGAAAGATCTTCTGGACCAGCTACCGAATTGGAACTTTGGCCAAGTGAAAATGTCGCGAGCAATAAGACAAACAAGCACGGAAGCAACCACGTCGTCTTCATAGATTACCCTCCTTCGGGGTGGGCACAGAAACGTTTTGGTTGGAGCGGGTCTTATCACGGTCATCCCGCCGAGTGCGGGGAATTATCCATCGAGGCCTACACGTAAGTCAACGCAAAAGATGTACTGGAGGAAGCACGTCATAGGGGGCATCTACTGGAATAACCCGAGTATCTTCATCGATAACAGACATTGCAAGAATACGAATTTTGTCATTATCTGGCAAAGTGACTGTCTTAGCGCCGGCGGGAAGGTCGACGGGATAAGCGAATAGGTAAGAATAACTATAAGGTACGTTCTGCCCCGTAGCATTGTGATGATGAGTGCAGAACCAGGCTAAGTCGGCGCGCTTGATGTATCCCGGCCTGATTTCCGTCATCTCCCCATAGTCATCGTGCGAGGTATCGGTCGAGCTCCACGTTCGATCATCCCACTGCCCGATAAATCCGCCCCAGTTTTGAATGTTGAGGCTGACGCTAGAGTCGCCGACTTTGAAAATTGCTTTCTGATCACCATCCGCAGAGGCTGCGAGCAGGTATAAGCGGTTATGACGGCCGGCCGGAAGATCGATTGTCTGCCCTTTGGGGACAAGAGCGTTGGGAGTTCCCGTCTTTGCGGGAGCAAGTTGAAATTGCACATTGTTGAAGGTGATCTGCGAGGGCAGCATTTCTGCGGGTAGTGAATTGCCCTCACGGTCAAAGCCGCCCTGTGACTTTGCGCCGTCATTGCTGGCAGTCGCGAGGTCGAATCGTAACGCGACTGGAACGGCCCGCACTGGAACAGGTCTGGCTTGCGGTGCAGCCAGCCGAATGGCGAACGTGCGCGGCTGATACGCGGAGAACGAGGTGATGAGAGCACCAGTGTTCACTGTCGCTTGTCTGACCGCTTGTTCCTGGCCGTTGACTTCTCGCGCTGCGGCGATTGGAGAGTTGAACGACACTCGAACTTCCGGTTGCGGCGTGCCATCGAGTTCTACCATCCGCACGATGATCTCGTCGCCCTGTTCGGCCTTTTTCAACGCAAGAACTCGAATGCGTGGGTTGCTGACTTTCAGCAAAGAAAATTCCGGGCCTAGCACGCCGGTGTGCTTCGCCGTTTCAAAGGCGACAAGAGGAGCATTGAGGCGCTGCGCCTGCCAGTCGGTTTGGGCCTGACGCCAACCACCGGGATGTCCAGCAATTCCGTAAGTGAATTCGTGATGCCCCAGATCCTGCGTGCCCTGGTCGGCATAACCTCCGCGCGTGCCCGGAGTGCGAAGAAGCGTAACCCGGATTGTGTGGTCGTTTGGCTTATCCGATCCGTTCTTGCAGTCGGTGAGGATGGTGGTGCCGAATTCTCCGCTCATATCGGTCAAGTCAATCCATTGGTGGGAGGGCACTTCAAACTTCTTGGGCTGGGCGGTGGGGCGCTCAATGGTGCCAATATCCCAGTTATAGGTGGCGACTTCGTTAGAGGCTGCCAGAGGAAAAGTCGCTTTTAGATTTGCCTCTTTAGTATTCCAATCGATTACGTTCGCGAACTCCACGCGCTTGCCTGCGTCGCCAGCCGAAAGGCTGATGGTCTGGATGAACTTCGAGCCAGCGGCTTCGCGCGAAACCTCAACGGCTACGCGGGCGGGCCCGCTCTCTACGATTCGAATTGTCGCCGGACCGCCGACAAAGGCTTTGGGAGCGGCCTGCTCTTGATCCCAATCCATATTCCAGGCCGGCCAATGCTCGGGATTGTCGTACGAAATGGCTAGGCGCGCTGGAGCGGCGAGCAGTTCCCTTCCGATGGATTTGTCGAAAATACTGGCGACGTCGCCGTCAGAGTTTAGACTTACGCGATAGTACTGGTTCTCGAGCGAATTCTCCGAAACTTGTAAACGGTACGTGTCAGTGGCACCCCTGCCCGGCTGCACATCGTAAACGCTGTAGCCCACAGATGGCACACTCGCCATAAAAATCACCTTGCCATTCGAAATCTGTGCTGCAACTTCATTGTTATCCGGACCGATGACATGCACGGCTTGCGGGATATCGCCAGGAAAGCTGATGCTGGCTTCCACTATGTCCTCCCGGGGGATGTTCAGCGGATTGAAGACAACGATCGGTATCCCTCTGGTTTCGGTGTTCAGCGCCGCGGCGACGGCTTCGGTAGCGTTGGTAAGGACACCGGCGAACTGGTTCATCGCGATGACGTCATCGTTCCAGGCGAACTCGTAAGATTTTGGAGTGGCGGTGCCGGCGGCGATGTCATGGAATTGGCCGCCCATTACCAGTGTCCACGCGTCATTCAGCCGTTGCAGAGGATAGGGGCGCGCACCCAGCCATTCGGCGGCAACGGAAGCTTTTTCAGCTGCGTCGGCCAGCAATTCTTCTTTGCGCAACCAACGCTTCTGATACGCTTGCGACGTCAGCGAACCGGCGGAGTGGTTAGTCAACTCCATCTCTCCGGTATAGCGCGGAAGTCCGGCAGCTTGCGCGGGAGTGATGTCGAGAAACATCTGCTCGGCATTTGTCGAGATCACCTGCACCGGGCCGTCTCCAACTTTCACCACAGGTCCGTGAGGATTTGATTGATGTTCGAAGAGACGTGGTATTTCTTGTGGCAAACTGGTCGATGATTTTGTCACGATCGCTTCAAGTCGCCGCACGTAGTCTTCGTTCGGCGCGCCACCGATGTCGCCGGTACCGTAATAGTGATAGTCGGTGAATACGCCGCTGACTTTTCCGTTGCGGTCGACGCGCGCCGCCCAATCCCCTTGATAGCGGCTGAGTTGTTGATCCTGCTCAAGGCTCGCGAAAGCTTTTCGCTGCGCCCGCAAAGCGGCGAATTCCTGAATCTGTTGCGGGTCTGGTGATTGTCCGCTCTTGTCGGTCTGTTCCAATTTTTGTTGCAGCGACTGAAGCTTTCTCGTGAGCTCTTCGAGAGTCGGGTTGAGTGGCGAGGGCGCAAGCGGTTTGCTGAGGTCGGTATCGATGCCGCCGTCATAGGCGCCCGGATTCAATCCTGCGAGCACGCTCTCACCATCGGGGCCCACCCACACGCCTACGTTGAAGGGTGTGCCTTCGGGAGTTTTCTCCGGTGAGTCCGGTCCGCCAGCGTTGGCGGACGATCCCCAGACCAGCTTCTGCGTGGAGAATCCCTTTACCCCTGAGTGCGCCAGAATGGTGGGCAGCGAAGATGGAAAGCCAAAGCAATCAGGCAGCATGTACTCCGCGCTGGCCTTGCCCAATTCTTTGCGGAACCAGTTATTCCCATAAAGAATTTGCCGGATGATAGTCTCGGCGCTCGGGGTATTGACGTCGCCCTCTTCCATGGACGAGCCTGCCGGAAACCATCGTCCTTCATCGACATATTTCTTCAGTCTCGCGAAGTCGGCGGGAAAATATTCCTTCATAAGGCGGTAACGATTGGCGCCGCTGAAATTGAAAATGTAGTGCGGATATTTATCGAGAAGCTTGAAATTGTCTTCCATTGTCTTGCGGAGATATTCGTCGATGACCTGCGGATATTCCCAGCGCCATTCCGTATCGAGGTGAGAGTAGCCGACCACATAAAGAGTGGGTTGTTTGCTCAAATCGGGTTTACCGGCAGTTTGCGCGCTGGACGCGATCAGCAACATCAGGCAGGCCATCAGAATTGCAAACATCGTGCAGAATCGTTGCATCAAGCTTCTCCCGTAACTGGCTGAAGGAAAGTTCGCTTTCGTGCAGCGGGTATTGTCCGACGTTCCGACTCAATTCGCAATGCGAGTTTCCTGATAATCTCAAGCTAGTCACCAGGAGAGACCAAGTCGTTGCCGCCGATCATCAATGCGCAAGGAATTTCGAAAGCCTTTGGGGCAAATCCGCTCTTCCAGAATGTTTCTTTCACGGTTTCAGAAGGCAATCGCATTGGTCTGATCGGTCCAAATGGATCGGGGAAATCGACCCTGTTGCGAATTCTGGCCGGCGATGAGCGTCCGGATAGCGGCGAAATCGCGGTGCGAAAACGGATTCGCCTCAGTTATGTGGAGCAGGATTCAACATTCAAGTCCGGCGCTACGGTGCGATCTGTGGCGCAAAGTGCGATGGAGAATGCCGCCGTGCCAGAGTCTGAGCGCGGCACTCGCTTCGCAGAAACTCTGGGGCGGGCGGGCTTTGAAGAACTTGATGTCGTAGCGTCCACGTTATCTGGAGGATGGCAGAAGCGGCTGGCGATCGTCGAGGCTCTGGTTCAGGGTCCAGATATTCTGCTGCTCGATGAGCCCACTAATCATTTGGACCTGGCTGGAATTGAATGGTTGGAAGACTTGCTGGCGGCGGCATCGTTCGCCTGCGTTGTGGTCAGCCATGACCGCTATTTTCTCGAGAACGTGGCCACCGAAATGGCAGAGTTGAACCGGACTTATCCAGACGGGCTCTTGCGCGTTTCCGGCGGCTACAGCCGGTTCCTTGAAAAGAAGGAAGAATTCCTGCACGCGCAGGGCAAGCGGCAGGAGGCGCTGGAGAATCTGGTTCATCGGGAGATCGAGTGGCTGCGCCGGGGAGCCAAAGCGCGCACCAGAAAGTCGAAGGCGCGAATCGACAAAGCCGGCGAGCTGATGAGTGAACTTGCGGATTTGAATGACAGGCGGCGGAGCACATCGGCGCAAATCGATTTCTCGGCCACCGATCGAAAGACCAAACGACTGGTTGAACTGCAAGATGTCTCTTGCGAGATGGGCGGTCGCACGCTTTTTGCCGGCCTTAATTTCGTGATCACGGCGGGAATGAGAGTAGGGCTGGTGGGGCCGAACGGGAGCGGCAAGACGAGCTTGCTGCGGCTGGTGCGCGGTGAGTCCTCCCCCAGCAGCGGAGAGATTCGTCGTGCTGACTGGTTACGCATTGTGTATTTTGACCAGAGCCGTGAACTGGATCCTGATGTAACCCTGCGCCGCGCACTCGCTCCGGAAGGCGATTCCGTGGTTTACCAGGACCGCATGATCCACGTGGCCGCCTGGGCGGCAAAGTTCCTGTTTGCGGGTGAGCAGCTCAATCAACCGGTAGGAAAACTTTCCGGCGGCGAACGGGCGCGGGTTTTGATCGCTCAGCTGATGCTGCAGCCTGCGGACGTTTTGCTACTGGACGAACCCACCAACGATCTTGATATTCCGACGCTCGACATCCTCGAGGAAAGCCTGCTGGAGTTTCGTGGATCACTCGTACTGGTCACACATGATCGTTATATGCTCGATCGCGTGTCGACTTTGGTTGTTGGTCTTGACGGAGAGGGAGCCGCGGGACTCTTCGCCGATTACTCGCAATGGGAAACATGGCTGGAGGAACGCGCAGCGACCGCGAGGACCGATGCGCGTTCTGCAGACCGCAGTGCGATCTCCGCGGAGCCCGCCCGGCAATCGGCGAGCAAAAAGAAGCTTTCATATTTAGAGGCGCGCGAATACGAAACGATTGAGCATCGCGTCGCGGAAGCAGAACAAATTTTACAGTCCAAGCGGGAACAGCTTGAAGATCCCGAGATCGCATGCGATGGTCCGAGGCTGCTGACAGCCAACTCAGAGATGGAAGACGCCCAGGAAAAAGTAGATACCCTATACGCGCGCTGGGCAGAGCTAGAGAGGAAGAAGAGCTGACTTCTTGGCAGGAAGCTGATTAAGTTGCAAGACAAAAAGCGATAATCGTATCTCCTCTGACTCCCGTACTGTCCTCAACTTTCTTGAGTAATGCTGATTCGAGGTCGTCGGGATCAGGCTTCATCTCGCAGGCGGCAATCTCTTTATCGGAAGCGCCCTGATAGCAGAGCTCGCAGATGCCCAAGCCTTCTTCGGAACGGACTGGCGGCCCAAATACCCGGCAGGTCATGGGGCGAGATTCGTAGAGTTCACAAGTGCCTGTCTCAGGATCGAGAGCGGGACAGGGCTCATGGTTCGCGAAGTCAGAAAATCGTTCGCCAGCGTCCTGACCTTCGTCCAAAATACCAGTGACGGGATCGCCGGGAAAATGTGGCGAAAGGCGACTGAGCATGTTTCGCGCCCGTTCGCGTACGCGATTAGCGCGTTCTGGAGCGCGCTTTCCCAGATCGGAGAGTCCTCGTTGCAAGCGCCGGGCATCGAGCTGATTGATGGGAAAAACTCCGACGCAGCATTGTGTGCATCCGGACCGGCACAGCAGCCAATCTCCGCTGCGGTGTGCCGCTGCCGCGAAGGCTGTATTTACGATCTGTATGAGCGCCTGATCTTTGGTGGCTGGGAATCGATGCGGCATGACAATGCCTTAATCATATAACTTAGAGGGCTCTATTCGGAGAGAGATAACCAGGGCCGTCCGTTTGCGGCTTGGGTGCGCGATGAATCAACGCCGCGTGCCAGATTCGTTCTGCTCAGCGGCAGCTGACGAATTCGTTTTCCTGTGGCAGCGAAGATTGCATTGCACAACGCAGGAACGAATGGCGGCACGCCGGGCTCCCCAACGCCAGCCGGAGGGGCGTCACTCTCGACGAGGTAAACATTAGTCTGATACGGAGCCTCGTTGATGCGGGCAACCGGATAATCGTAAAAATTCGATTGCACGATCCTGCCATCCTTTGCTGTGATCTCTCCACTACGCGCCACGCTAGTTCCGAACACGGCGGCTCCCTCGAACTGCGCACGGGTAATTTCTGGATTAACCACCAGGCCCGCGTCCACTGCCATGTCGACGCGCGGAATTGTGATGTCCCCGTCGGCGCTTACTTCTACTTCAACTACGGCAGCCACA
Organism: Candidatus Sulfotelmatobacter sp.; assembly: GCA_025462865.1. Lineage (GTDB taxonomy): Bacteria > Acidobacteriota > Terriglobia > Terriglobales > Acidobacteriaceae > Sulfotelmatobacter. The sequence goes on from JAOAPI010000050.1 coordinate 45,913, forward strand.
TAAGTTAAAAAGCTACGGTGCGCGGCAATGCCCATGCCAGAGCCTTTGCGCAGCTTTCTTTTTCCCCAACCCGATTTTTCTATCGCCATCTCCGTCACCCGCCGGAGGCGTCCTGTTTCCCAGGGATAAGTGTCGGGAGATGCTCCGTAATTGGGATAGCCCGTTGCTTTCAAATTCAGAGTCCGCGGCGAACCGATGAGCTCGAGCAAATAGTCGGCGGGATCGCGGCCTGCACGGTGAGCGAGTTCATCGGTAAACGTTTGCACTGCAAAAGCGTGATAGATATTCGCGACGGAGCGCAGCCAGCCGATCCGGACGTGCGCTTTGGCGGGTCCGTTTTCTACGCGAATGTTGGGAATGTTATAAGGCATGTCGGTCCACCCCTGCTGCAGATGGCTCGCATCCCCGTAGACGGCATTCACATCGAAGATGGAAGGAATGGGCGGAAATACGGATCGCTGCAACCAGGCGGTGGGCTTGCCTTTGGCGTCGAGCGAAGCTTTCAGGTACATGGCTGCGACGGCATTGTAGTAATCGAACTTGATATCGTCTTCGCGAGTCCACACGACTTTTACCGGATGGCCCGTCTTTTTCGAAAGCACCGCCGCTTCGGCGACATAGTCGGGCTTGGATTTTCGTCCAAAGCCGCCACCCAGCAAAGTTACGTGGCAAATCACATCTTCCTTTGATATTCCCAGCTGCTGCGAAACGATGGCTTGCACCGCTTGCGGATTCTGTGTGGGAGCCCACACTGTAGCTTTGCCATCTTTAAAATCGGCCAAAGCAACCAGCGGCTCCATGGAAGCGTGCGCCAGGAGCGGGACATAGTAGTCCCCTTCAAAAACCGGTCCCGCCTTGGCAAACTCGGAATCCACGTCACCTTCAGTGCGTATGGCCTTTCCCGGCTGGCGCGCTGTTTCGTGCAACTCCTTCTCATAGGCGCCAGAATCGTATGTTTCATTAGCGCCGTGCTCCCAGGCAATATTCAGTTTCTTGCGGCCTTGAAATGCCGACCAGGTGTTGTCGGCAATAACTGCGATACCGCCTAACGGTTGAAAGCCGCAAGGCGGCTTGAAAGCATCGATGGGAACGGTCTGCTGAACTCCAGCGACTTGCAAGGGCGCTTTGTCGTCGTACGATTTAACTTTTCCTCCGAAGACTGGCGGATGTTCAATGGATGCGTATAGCATGCCGTCCAGTCGGACGTCCATGCCATAGAGCGCTTTGCCGGTGCAGAGGTCGGTGAGGTCGATGCTATCCATTCCCTTGCCAATGTAACGCCACGCATCTTTCTTCTTTAGCTGCAATTCTTCTTTTTTAGGAACAGGCAACTTCGATGCGGCGGTGGCAAGTTCACCGTATCCAATCTGGCGTCCACTTGCGGAATGAACCACGACATGAAGATCAGTTTTGCACTCTGATGCGGGAACTCCCCACTGCTGTGCGGCGGCCTGGATCAGCATGAAGCGCGCCGTGGCGCCCGCCTGACGCATAGTGTCGTAAAAACTGCGAATGGAATGAGAGCCGTCCGTGTTCTGATCGCCGTAGCGAGCATCCCCGATAGCCTGTTCCACCTTCACTCGCTTCCAGTCGGCATCCAGTTCGTCAGCAACCACCATGGGCAGGGATGTGCGGATCACTGTCCCCATCTCAGAGCGGTGGGCCACAATGTGGACCGTGCCATCGGTATCGACGCCCACAAATATATTGGGATGAAGAGTGGCGAGATCCACTTGCGTACGATTGGGAGCCGACTCATCTGCCCAGAGCAGCGTGGGTACATAATGCGCTCCCAGAATCAGCGCTCCCGATCCGACGATTCCCTTGAGGAATCCGCGGCGGCTGAGGTTCGAAATGGCGGTCATACGGACTCCTTGGCCGCGGTTTTGATGGCGGCCCGAATTCGTTGATAAGTTCCGCAGCGGCAGATGTTCCCTGCCATGCCGTCATCAATTTGCTCATCGGTTGGCTTCGGCGTAGCGCGCAAAAGGGCGATCGCCTGCATGATCTGTCCTGATTGGCAGTAGCCGCATTGCGGAACATTGTGCTTCATCCACGCCGCTTGAACCGGATGCAGACCATTGCCGCCGACCGCTTCAATGGTGGTGACATCGGCGCCTGCAACAGAACTCATGGGCGTGACGCAGGACCGCACCGCTTCTCCGTTGCGGTGAACCGTACAGGCGCCGCACAAGGCGACGCCGCATCCAAACTTTGTTCCGGTGAGACCCAGTTCGTCGCGAAGGTACCAGAGCAGCGGCATGTCGGGACTGCCGCTGAAGGATCGAGCAACTCCGTTGATTTTAAGCTGGATCATGGCCACCCTTTCTCTCAGCCGCGATTGCATTTCCAGGCGTATTCGACTCTTGGTGGGCGGGCCCGGTAATCGCACCTTATGAAAGAGTAGGATAAATCCTTCGAGGTTGCGATGTCGTTGATTTTTAGTTTAGAGGGTGGCCGGAGCAGCCACCCCAGGCCAAGAAAGAGGGTTCAGGTACCTTTCAGGTTGACCGGATAGATTTCTTTCTGACGGTGTCCACAGGGTTCTTCCCAGAGGAAACGAAAAACACTATGAGAAACGGGACTGCTATTTTGTCACGATTGTTGATGACCGGAGTCATTGGGCTGTCATGTTTTGTTCCGGCGGTGAGTGCTGCTCCCGCAGATAGCTATTCCATCGTCAAAAAGATTCCGATCCCCGGCCAGGACAGTTGGGACTATCTCATAGTCGATGAAAGCGCGCGACGGCTGTACGTTTCTCACGGCACCCAGGTGGAAGTGCTTGACGTTGATTCGGGGGCTATTGTCGGCAATATCCCCAATATGCCCGGCGTACACGGAGTCGCGCTCGCGGATCAACTTGGCCGTGGGTTCGTCAGCAACGGGAAGTCCTCGAGCGTCACAATTTTTGATCTGAAGACACTGAAGCCCATTGCCGAGGTACCGACGGGGAAGAAGCCCGACGCAATCATCTTCGATCCCGCTACTTCACGCGTCTTCGCCTTCAACGGGGAAAGTGACAGCGCGACCGCCATTGATGCCGCAACCGGCAAAGTCGCGGGCACAGTCGCTCTCGGCGGCGGACCGGAATATGCTGCCGCGGATGGCAATGGCTTCGTTTACGACAACCTGGAAGAAGAGAGTCTCGTCCTCAAGATCGATTCCCGCAAACTCAGCGTCGAACAGCGTTGGCCTACAGCCCCTTGCTCGGCCCCCAGCAGCATGGGAATGGATATTGCCAACCATCGTCTTTTCATTGGGTGCCGCAGCAAAGTGATGGCAGTGATGAATGCCGATACCGGCAAGGTCATTACCACGTTACCGATTGGCGATCACGTGGACGCAACAGTCTACGATCCGGAGACGAAGATGATCTTCAATGCGAATGGCGAAGGCAGTATCACTGTGATCCGCCAGGAAAGCCCCGATAAATATTCGGTGGTTGAAACTGTGAAGACTTTCCCGAAGGCCAAGACGATGGCGCTGGATTTGAAAACGCATCAGCTGTTTCTCTCCACGGCAGAAGCGAACCAGTTCGAAGTGCTGGTCGTAGGAAAGCAGTGAGGAGCAGAAGAAGCGTAAGCCTGAAGCGTGCTTAACAACACGAAGGCTGCGCGACGCGGCCAATCGGTAAAGACGACTTCAGGGACGCGGGATTATTTTTCGTCCAGATATTCCCCGGGTACATCGTCTTCCGGTACTTCGTGCGTGCGAACTTCCTTCTCGTCAGTGTTGTCGGCGCTTTCCACGCCACTCACAACATCGGCCTCGAAGGCATTGCCTTCCTCGAGTAACTCGTCCACGCTCTCTGAATCCGCGGCTTCGGCGTGGGACAAGCCCTGCAAATCTCCGGACTGCACGTCCGAACGCTGACCTCGCCGTTGCAGTCTAAACGTGTCTCTTTCCGGGTTTTGAGTTTCCGCCGGCGCAGGCTTACTGCCGCGAGCCGTTTTCGTGCCACGAGCCGGCTTTTTCGCAATAGCTTTCTTCTTGCCGGAAGATTTCGTTTTCGAGGCGGTTTGTTTCTTCTTGGGCGCGGTGCTTTTTGTGGCCCGTTTCTTTCGGAGGGTCTTCTTTACTGCCCTTCCCTTTTTGGCGGCAGGTTTCCTCAACCGTGCGTTCTTTTTCCTGGTTTTCTTGTTGGGCATATATGCGCAGTCTACCACCGGCAACTCCCTGCTTCCCAGAGCGGGTATCACGAACCGTTCCTGCATGGATACGTTTGTCGAGACCGCTACAATTCATGGCGATCAGGGCATTTCTGAGCTTGTTGTGGAGGACCTCACCCTGGTCAACCTTTTCCGCGGTCAAGCTAAGAGGCGCCGGCCGGGCCAGTTCCGGACCACACTCGGACGCTCCTGTTGCCTGACGTGCCGGCTGAACCAGTCAGTGCCCTCATCCGATGCAACCTCCATCAAAAGGCTAACCGGAAGACCCACTCTTTGAGAGAGATGCAAAGGGTGGGCCAGCCTTCCGTCGATGAATCCAACTAGGTCAGCGGGGACGATCTCGACGCCTTCCAGAAAGCAATGCTCGCCGGACTCTCCAACGCAAAAGGAGAAAGAAGACCACAAACAGTACCAATATGATGCCCCAGTTAAGAAAAACTGGAACGAGCCGGTCAAACGTGGATCCCGACGCCGCATAGCGGAATTTCTCGACTGCGTCGCTCCAGAAGATGACGCCTACTGTGAGGAAGAATAATGCAATCCCAACGACTTGCACGATCGTAATCTTTTGTTTACCGCTCGCAAGATTGCGCCAAAACCTCCCCTCGTTTTGAATGGTATCTGGAAATACCAAGTTTTGTTGGCGCGCTCTAACATCTTGTTCCCATTCTTCCTGTCGTTTGCGCATAACAAACCTCCCAGATGCTCGGTACAATCATGGCAGACCGAAACAGCACCATCTGAGCCGTTCACTTCTATTCTAGCTTCAGGAGAAAGCGGCGAGGAGGACGTCGGGGACGAAACAGAAAGCCGTCGGCCTGGGAGTCCAGCTCGCGGGTTCCACGGAGACTAGACCTCCGCCCTGTGGATGTCAATAATCACATCGCCCTCACAGTCTGCATAAACACTCCCGGGGGCACTGGCTTCAGCGGGCGAGTCGCCCGCTTCCACACGGACTGGCTCAGCAAGAACTATCCTCACGAACTAATCGCGGCAACTCTTTCCATGCGGGGGAGAATCTTACATCACTGAGGATTGTCGGCGGAGGCCTTATGGAAAGTGTTGTGGGAATTTTTCATTCGTTGAATTCGGCGGAACAGGCGGTGGAAGAGTTGGTGGGAAGCGGGATGACGGAGCAATCCATCATCTTTCTAAGCAACGAAGCGCCGGCTGGCGGCGGAATGCGAACGGTGTCGGAGAAAGAACTCGACAAAGTTCCGACAGACGATGCGGAACGCGACGGCATGGGGAAGGCCATGGGCGCGGTGATGGGCGGAGCAATGGGAGCAAGTGCCGGATTGGCGGGCGGCGCCGCGGTGGCAAGTTTGATGGTTCCGGGAGTGGGAACGATTTTTGCCATTGGCGTGGGCGCGGCCGCGGCTCTAGGTCTGGGAGGCGCGGCGGCTGGAGCGAAGGCCGGCGACGTCGCCGAACATGCGATGGACGTCGGCGTTCCGAAAGACGATGTGCAGTTTTATCACGAAGTATTGCGGCGCGGTCATGCCGTGGTGATCGCGAACGTGGAAAGCGAAGAAGATGCTGCGAAGGCGAAAGCAGTGTTCAAGCAACAAGGAAGTGAAGATGTCGATGCCACACGGCGCGAGTTGCGGGAAGCGGCGTAGGGCGACGGCGCGACGTCCGTAGAGGCATCATCTGGCACGCGACAATTATTTGCTCGCGATGCCCAGGTCTTCGATATGCAGCAGCATATCGGCGGGATCGGAGTAGACGCGAAAAGCTCCGGACTGCTGTAGCTCTTCCTGACCGTAGCCGCCTGAGAGAAAACCTACACCGAGTGCCCGCCCGCGGCCTGCGGCGAGCATGTCCCACACGCTATCGCCCGTAACAATGCAGTTTTCAATCGGAACGCCGAGGCGTTCGGCAGCCAGGACAAATACATCGGGTGAAGGCTTGGCTTTCTCGACGTCGTCTCCAGTGGCAATCACAGTGTGTGCAGGGATATTAAAAGTTCGCAGCAGGCGCGTAGTCTGTTTCTTATTGCCGGTAGTTGCAATTGCCCAACGGACTTTGTGGCGGCTCAGATAACGGAGCAACTCCTGGGCTCCGGGGAGCGGGCGGACGTCGCGGCTGATCCGGGTGAATTCGGTATCGTGCTTTTCTTCTAAAGCGTCTTCGCTGATTTTGCGTTTGGTTGAACGGTGTTCACGGAACAGTTGCCGGAGCATGGATTTTCCACTCATGCCAACACGGTGATGGATTTTCCAATCAGGTATGACGATGCATGCAGATTTGAGCGCTGTGGACCATGCAATCACATGCTCGTAAACCGTGTCGACTAGGGTGCCGTCGAGATCAAACAAGACAGCAGGATCGGCGGAGCGTTGGGGCTTCATTTAGATCGCTAGCTTCGATGTCCGAACGGCGGCTTCCGTTGTAGCAGTCTTTTTTGTAGCAGTCTTTTCAGGATGGGCGACCGACTATGGTCCGCAAGTAACCGGGACACATCGGGTCGAGACGGAACTTAGAACAGCGACAGTTGAATGGCGGCGCCGGGCCGGGATTTTGGAGCAACAGTCTTGCCGCGTACAGCCTTGCCCCCTACAGCCTTGCCCCCTACAGTCTTGCCCCCTACAGTCTTGCCGCCCAGTGAACGGGAGATGGCCTTCTCGCGAGCCAGAGTCTGATCGAAATCGGCGTGGGGAGCATTTGAGTATTCTATGGCTTGAACAAAACGATCAAGCCTGCGCAGCCCGTCGATTTTTTCGATGTTCCCGAGCTTTGCGGATTCCAGCGACCGCCGTAATACATGGATGGTTTCGTCGTAAGTTTTAAGAGGAACGGGAAAGGGATGGCCGTCCTTGCCGCCGTGTGCGAAAGAAAAACGTGCGGGATCAGAAAATCGTGTGGGGGTTCCATGGACCACCTCGGCAACCAGGGCCAGCGATTGCAGAGTTCTCGGGCCAAGCTTCTCGAGAAGCAGCAATGACGCAAAATCATTGAACTCGCGCTCGTAGGCAACTGCCAGAACCGCACCGAGTCGTTTCAGATCCACGTTCGACGGTCTGACGTCATGGTGCGTGGGCATCGTCAGCTTGCGGACATTACTCAGAGTGACTTCGGGACGCTCTCGCACGACATCGAGCAGAGCGTGTTGCGCCGGCGCCGCGGGGGATGCGACCAAATTCATGATCGTGCCCTGATGCTCGCCGACAATACCTGTATGAGGCTCGTCGATGAAATTTTTAACCGTGGCAGAATGCCAATGATAGCGGCGAGCGAGTCCGCTGGCGCCATTCATTCCCTGCTGAACAATAGTCCACTCGCCATTCGCAGTTAAGATGAAGCCGTGAAGATAAAGCTGAAACCCGTCGGCAATGGCATTGTTGTCGACGCGCGCCGCGAGACGGCTGGCGCGTACCAAGGAATCTCCGTTGAGGCTGGTGCGGTCCGCGTAACCGCGTAATTCGTCAGGGGTCCGGCGGGAATGCCGTCCACGGCCTCCGCAAACATAAATTCCTAGTTCATGAGCGCGGGGATTCAATCCTCGTTTGAGCGCTCCCAGGACCGAGGTGGTGATGCCGGAGGAGTGCCAATCCATTCCCATGACCGAGCCGAGCGCCTGAAACCAGAAAGGGTCGGCGAGGCGTGACATCAGCGCGGATCTGCCGTAGTGGTGCACAACATTCTCGACAATCGCCGTGCCCAGCATGGTCATGCGATCGGCCAGCCACTTGGGCACGCTTCCGCCGTGAAGAGGAAGGTCGGCGATGCCGGAGCGTTGCATGCATAAATTGTAGCGGGTGTTGAGGCGCTTTGGAGCTGTTTGTCGCTCCACTTTTCGACCATGGCTTACGCCCCGCGCGAGAGGAAGTGCCCCACTTCTCGCAAAGGACGCGAGAAGTGGGGCACTCAAAGTTCAACTATTCCTATGTTTCTCAGCCGATTTACTGCGGAGTGCAGTCCGTTAGCGGCGGTTGAGCCTGACCCACCGGCGTATTCAACGACGGCGAGTTAGTGAAATCGAACATACTCTCAAGGTCATTCGCATTCTGATCGCGCTTGGTCAGATAAAGCGGGTTCTTGCCGGAATTTAGAAAACGTTTTTCAATCAAAGCGAGCATGGAAGTGTGATCTCCGACTTGATGAGAGACATAGCTCGGCTTCGAGAATGGAGAGACCGCAATGAAAGGAATCCGCACTCCAAGCTGATCGAAGCTGGCGCAGGTCTTGGGAAACGGTCCAGTAGGATTGGCGGTTAAAGCGGGACAAAGAGCCTCGGCGTCAAGCAGGCTCGTGTCGGTGACGCTGGTGAAGTTGTAGGAACATTCCGCGCCCTGGCCGGGCTGCTCGCTGTATGGGGGCGCGGAGAGATCCTCGCACTGGCCGGGATTGATTCCGTCGGGAGTGCGCGCGTTTTTCTGCGGAGCGGCGGGCGGTTTGGCGTGATCGTAGGCGCCGCCATGTTCATCGTAAACAATAAAAATAATCGAATCCTTCCAGAAGGGACCGTTGCGGACGGCGTTCACGATCTGGGAGACATGGTACTGGCCGCGCTGAATGTCGGTGGGCGGATGCTCGTCGTCTTCAAGAGCATGGCCTTCCACGCCGAAATCCGGATCGACGAAAGAGACTTGCGGCAGCGAACCGACGCCGGAGGCTTCCAGCATGAAAGTTGAGAGCGGCAAGTTATGAACATCAGAGGGACGAAAACTTCCAGACTGCGGGACATCCTCAAAGAAGTCGCCCCAAGTGACGCCGTTTCGATCGAAGAGATCGAAGATGGTTCCAGTGATCGGCTTGTAACCTCCGGGAGGCGGTACGGTGTCGTTCGTAGTGAGATGTCCGAATGAAGTTGCAGCCATCAAGTAGGAGCGATTGGGAAAGGTTTGCGCCAGCACTGAGGAGAACTGACGGTCACTCATGGCGAAGGTCTGGGCCAGGCTGTAATAAAAAGGGAGATCGCCCTGAGTATAAAAGCCGATGGTTTGGTCGTCCGTGGCACTCTCGCCATTATCTTTTTGCTCGGTAGCGTCGTTGCGGCGGACAAAGCCATCGCTCAAAGAGTTGGACAGCGTGCCGTTAGGATTTGCGAAGTTCATTTCAATGTGAGTGCCGACCCAACTGTGATCGAGGTCGGGAATTACACAACGCGAGGGATTGTGGAAAGAGTAGACGGTGCTGCCATCGTCGTCGAGATTGCTGTTGGTGCAGGTTAAGCTGCCGTCACTTGCGATGGTGCAGGTGAGGCCGTCGACACATTGGTGGTCGGTGCTGGCACAGGCTCCATTCCCGCTGTGATAAGGACTGCCTGGCGCGTAAGGGAGTGCTCCGAAGTAATTGTCGAAAGAATGGTTTTCCTGCATAACGATGATGATGTGATTGACCTTGGTCAGACTTCCGTCGGCGAATGCCAGGCTTGCGGGGAGTAAGCAGAGGGCGAAGGATATTGCGAGATGTGCACCGCGGGAGATTGTCACGAACGGCCTCCTACTTGGAATGAGTGAAGAATTGATGCCATTTCAGCCTGGAGAGGAAGATCAATAGTTCGTGAAAATTTGATGAGGGAAATCCCTTAGTGGCGAAGCCGCCGATTCATGCGGGGGGAGGCAGGCACTTCGCGTCCTCCGGCAACTCTTTCGCGGGGACGACAATCTTACTTTCGAGGGATAGCAAATTTTTGCAGCGGAGGAATTATGGAGAGCGTAGTCGGAGTTTTTCAATCGGTGTCTTCTGCAGAGCAGGCCGCGGAAGAGTTGATGGAAAGCGGCATCTCGGAACGTTCACTCACTTTGCTGAGCAATCAAGCTCCTACGAGGACCAAGGTGAACCAGGCTTCGGAAAAGGATATTGAGCACGAGCATGTTCCCACCCGGGAAGTGAAGAACGAAGGATCAGGAAAAGAAGTGGGAGCAAACCTGGGAGCATGGGTCGGCGGGAGCGCCGGATTTGCGGCAGGGGCCACGGCTGCGACTTTGATGGTCCCTGGGCTGGGAGCCATCTTCGCGATCGGCGCTGGTGCGGCGGCGCTGTTGGGTTTGGGGGGCGCGGCGGCGGGAGCGAAACTTGGAGGCGCGGCGGAAAAAGAAGCAGGCGCGGGCATCGAGAAAAACGATACGGAGTTTTATCGCGAGCTGTTGCGGGCCGGCCGCTCGGTCTTGATTGCCAATGCCGATAATGAAGACCTCGCGGCGCGAGCGCGGGAAATATTTCGGCGGCATGGCAGCGAAGAGGTTGACGCAGTCAGGCGTCGGGTGCGTCCAGCAGCATAACGCCCTTGCATCGGTCGTCCTTAGTTTGTGCCGCATTCTGAAATAGGTGTAGGATGCCTTCGATTGGGCTGATGGGATCAGCCATTCCTGCCTGCTTGGGAGCGGATTCATGAATACTTTTCCGGTCTTGCTGGGCGCGCTGTGCGTATACGCAATTGGCTATCGTTACTACAGCGCATTCATTGCGGCGAAGGCTTTGGCGCTTGATGACCGGCGCACAACTCCCGCGCACGCTTATCCAGATGGGCATAACTACGTCGCTTCGCCCAAATGGGTTTTGTTTGGACATCACTTCGCGGCGATCGCGGGAGCGGGGCCGCTGATTGGACCGACTCTGGCTGCGCAGTTCGGATTCGCGCCGGGATTCCTATGGATTCTGATCGGGGCCGTGCTGGCCGGATGTGTGCAAGATTTCACTGTGCTGGTGGCGTCGGTGCGGCATAAGGGCCGCTCGATAGCGGATGTAGCCCGGACGGAGATCAGTCCGTTTGCCGGGCTGGTCGCAATGATTGCGGTGCTTTTTATTTTGCTGGTCACGCTCGCGGGGCTTGGCATTGTGGTGGTGAATGCGCTGTCGAACAGTCCGTGGGGAGTGTTCACCATTGGCATGACCATTCCGATTGCCGTCATTATGGGATGGTGGATGTTCAAGAGCCATGCGGGAAAGATTACGGTTACCGGGCCGAGCATTTTTGGAGTTGTTCTTTTGCTCGCCAGCGTGATCGCGGGACATTGGGTGGCGCAAACAAGCTGGGCGGGGGCGCTTACTTTTACGCCGCACCAGATCACGATTCTCATGGGGATTTATGGGCTGGTGGCGTCGGTGCTTCCGGTGTGGCTGGTTCTGGAACCGCGCGACTATCTTTCGACTTACGTAAAGCTAGGGACGATTGCGGTGCTGGTGATTGGCGTTTTCGTGGTGCATCCCAATATTCAGTTTCCGAATTTCACTCCGTTCGTGCATGGCGGGGGGCCGATCATCAAGGGGAAATTGTTCCCATTCTTATTTGTAACGATTGCGTGCGGGGCGATTTCGGGCTTCCACTCGCTGGTATCGTCGGGCACGACACCGAAGATGCTCGATAAAGAGACGGACGCCCGGTTCATCGGCTATGGAGCGATGATCGCGGAATCGCTGGTGGGCGTGCTGGCGCTGATCGCGGCTTGCTCGCTCGCGCCAGGCGACTACTTCGCGATCAATACCACACCGGCGGTCTTCAGCCATCTCGGATTGAGCACAGTGAATCTGGATATGTTCTCGCAAGAAGTGGGAGAGAAGCTTGCGGGACGCACCGGGGGCGCGGTTTCACTGGCGATTGGCATGGCACAGATTTTTCGCGGCTTGCCCGGAATGGCCCGGCTGATGGGCTATTGGTATCACTACGCCATCATGTTTGAAGCGCTCTTCATCTTAACCACGGTGGACACGGGAACACGCGTAGCGCGCTACGTCCTGCAGGAATTAATGGGGAAAGTGCACAAGCCATTCGGAAATAGTTCGTGGCTGCCGGGAAATCTAATCACCAGCTTTGTAGTAGTGATGGGATGGGGATATTTGATTTACACAGGAAACATTTCGACGATATGGCCGCTGTTCGGAACCGGTAACCAACTCTTGGCGACCATCGCGCTGGCGGTTACGACGACCTTCCTTATTAACATGGGCAAACAGAAATATGCATGGATTACGGGGATACCGATGTGTTTCGTGGGAGTAACCACGCTGACGGCTGGCGTGCTCTCGATCAAGAATATTTTCTGGCCGCTGACGGCGAAACCGGGACAGGTATTTACGGGCTATCTGGACACGGTACTGATGAGCATCTTTATTGCGGGCGTGATTTTAGTCGTGTTCGATGCGGTGCGACGTTGGATTGCGGTAATGAATGGAGCACCGGCCCCGCAGGACGCGTTCGGGCCGCCGATAACCGCAGCAGGAGAAGTCAAGATGGGGTGCTGTTAGAAGCGGAACACGGGGCTAAAGCCCAAATTCAATTAAATGCTCATCGCGGCGCTGAAGCGCCACTCTTCCACGTTATTGCGAGCGGGGGTTCTTCCGGAACAAGAAAGAATCCCGCTGCATGAAAAAATCCCCGTCCTGTCTCCAAGAACGGAGAGACAAGGACGGGGCATGCCTCAGTGAGTGTAAGGCCTGAGGTTAGAAGGTGAAAATCGGACCGAACTCGTTGCGCCAGTTGTGTGCCTGGAACGTGTGGCGACCTTCAAACAACGGGGCTTTGGTTATGTCATGCTGCGCAGTGAAGGTTGCGATGTAACTCGCTTCGTGCACAAACGTGACCCATTTGTTGAGCCGGTAAGTGATCGAAACCGTGTCGAGGTCGGTGCGGCCCAGGTTGTTCCCATGCCGCGCTTCGGCATATTTGGCCCGGTCGGTACCGTATTGCAGGTGTAGTACCCATCCGGAATTCGGACCCTCGGGGTTGGCACGGAAGATGCGCGAGAGCGGGAAGCTCATTTCGGCAAATCCACCTGTCCCCCCGACGGGTTGCAGGTACGCGGATTGCACAGGAGTGCCCTGGCAATTAATAGTGGCGGCGGGTTGACCGGCTGTCGTTCCACCCGCGCAGCCGAACAGGATGGCCCTGCCACTTTCAGACACTCCATTTCCCACCTCGAACAAGCCGCGCAGGTTGGAGTAGACATCGTTGAGTTGAGCGCCGAAGAAATATCGCATGTCATCTCCGCGATAGAACTTGGCGACAAAAGTGACCCAGGGTGTGGGCAACTGAATCTCAGCGGTATAGAGATTCTGCGGATTGCCGACCTGGGTGCCATGAGGAAATAGCTGCTCCAGGTTGCAGGTTCCTGACGCTTCCCCGCAGTTGCTGGCCCCGATTATGTTGGTGGTGGTTGTGAATCCGACATTCGGAACGGTGGCACTGGTGAAAGCGGTTATTGTGCATGGCGTATTTAGAGCAGCGCAAATCACACTGTTTGCGACCTCTGCCGCATGAGGAATGATTTCGTTCACGCGGGAGTGGTGGCCGCTGACAATGAACTGAGCCGGCGCCACACCCTTCCAGTTATGCGAGAGCGGAAACTGAAAGACCAGACGCCCCTCCAATCCGGGCTGATTTGACTCCGCGCCAGCGCGGTCGCCGAAACGCAAACGCTGATCGGTGGTAAGACCGGCCGAGCCCGCGACCGGCATCACGATGGCGAACTCCGGCTCAATTTTGAGATCACCGGCATGAAATTGAACACCGGTTCTGAATTGCGGAGTGCGCTCCCAGAGAGAGCCCATGCCGATGCCCAATCCGGTGGTTTCAAATAGGTTGGGAAGAGTGGATGAGATGAGCGACCAGTCTTGTCCAAACAGCACGTACCAGGGCAGGCCGGCAATTTTGTGGTCGAGGCGCATCCAGGCGAGTCGCATGGTGAACTGGTTGGAGCGATAGGAGCTGATGTTGCGGTTGCTGACGTCGGTATAGTCGCCTTCAAAGTCGCCTTCCACCCGGCCAGTGATGGTGAAGCCGGAGTTCTTCGGCACCCATTCAGCTTGGGAGCCGATGCGGAAGCTGCGAGCTTTGATATGGAATTGCGGGTCGGAAGTCGGACCGGTATCGCCGAGCAGCAGGGGCAACGGCCAGTCCTGGCTACCGAACGTGGGTCCTCCGCTGGAAGCTGTTTCAGAAACCGCGCTTGCCTTGAAGAAGCCATAGATCTTCATATTCGCGCCGCTTCCGAGATGGATATCCGGAATCATTCCTCCTTGCTTGGGCAGGTCGATGGGCAATACGCGGAGGGGTGCAACTGCTGGAATTCCCATCGGTTCTTTCGGAGCTGGAGGCGTGCCCGTGGGAATTTGCCCGGTTTGAGCAGGGCTCTGGGTCTGCAGCACTGCATTTGAGAGCCGCGCCCCCGAGGAAGCCTCCATGCTGACGGGCGCAACGCTGGCGGGCTCGACCGTGGACGAGTATTCCTGCGTGCTGATCAGGCCTTTTTCCATCAGGAGATGCGCGAGGCGGGCATTGGCCTCCTCTGCTGAAGACGCCTGATTGATCATCGCCACTTCGCCGGGAGATAGGATTCCCTTCGATTGAAGCAACAATGCGAGAGGATTGTTACTGGGTGGACGGTTCTCCTGCTGCTGCGCCATGGCCGGGAAGGTCAGGACAACGGCGGAAATCGACACGAGCAAACGCGATGCGACTTTCTTCATTGGGTACAGCCTCCGGATAAAATTTTGAGACCGTTGACTCGATAACAGGTCTTAAGATCCGGCCCGGGAACTGTGCTGCAGTAATTAGCCTCACATTGCCGAGTGATCGAAAGAGATTTGCAAGAAGACCTCCGAGGCGATCCAGTCTTGTGGCTCGTGGACTGGGAGCGCTGACCGGCTGGGCGCTGGCCAAAGTTCTGAAATCGGTCCGGTGGTCCAGACACTTAGCCGGATGCCGACCTACATACTGTTACAGGACGATGAATGTCAAGCTATTTCGGTGGATAAATGGAGATTATCGGGTGGTGTACTCCGCCTGCTAATCTCGACTGTCCACTGTGCGGCCAACGCGGCTGAATTGGGAAATCGCCGCCGCCGTGACAGTCGCCGGGTCGCACCCTGTCCTCAATATCACGCGGTTACGCAAGTTCCACTTCGAACAACGACATTGGAAATAAGACACTTAGAGCGGGAACTCTGAGGGCAGGGTCGGAGTCTATGCTGGTTAGGACATTAAATCGCCTCTCCGAGATTTTTCGGTTTGGAATGGAGTGAGAAAACCTATAATCGTCTTTTAGCAGATGTCAGGACGCGGCACCGTGGGAGTGACAATCTTGGGCGAATTGGCAAGCGCGATCGGAGCACGACTCGAGGAAGCGGCGGTTGTGGCAGAGCTCAAGGCCGGCTCGGAAGAGGCTTACGCGTGGCTGATTGGAGAATTTCAGCGTCCAGTGTACGGGCTGGTGTATCGAATGGTCAGCGATCCAGCGGACGCAGCGGATACCACGCAGGATGTTTTCCTGAAAGTTTTTCGCGGGATGAAGCAATTCCACGGCGAGTCAAGTTTGAAGACATGGATTTACCGCATTGCGTTGCATGAGGCTGCAAACCGCCGAAGGTGGTGGTTCCGGCATAAGGCGCAAGAGACTTCGATTGAACCGGCTGATGCGGACGGATTTGCGGGGAATGATGAAGCGATGCAGAGCGCGATGACCGACCAGCGTGATTCGCCATTCGACAGCGTGGCTCACCGGGAAGTGCAACATCGCGTAGACGCCGAGCTGAGGAAACTAGCCGAGCCCTACCGGACAACGCTAATTCTGCGCGACCTGGAAGAAATGTCATATGAAGAAATCGCGGAAGTTCTGCAGATCTCGTTGGGGACGGTGAAATCGAGATTGACACGCGGACGGCAGGCGCTGAAACAGCGGCTGGCTCCATACGTGCGTGAGGGTGGCGGACAACTAGGGCTGACCGCACCGGAGAAGGAAGAGAGTCTTGGGAAACGGGTTGCTGGAGGGGGTAGAAGGGTCGAGGTGATGCCATGAAGTACATGGCCACGAAGTCCAGCTTTGCGAAACGCGTGACGGTGAAGTGCACGGACGTGAAGGGATTGTTGTCTCCCTATCTGGATGGGGTAGTCACTGGGGCTGAGATGCTGGGCCTGCAGGCCCATCTAGGCGAGTGTGACGCGTGCATGCGGGAATACAAGTTGCTGCGTCAGACACAGCAACTGTTGATGAATGTTGGCCGGGTGAAGGAACCGGCGGACCTTGGGCTGAAGCTGCGTCTGGCCATTTCGCGCGAGGCAGCGGAGTTGCGTCGTCCGCGGTACGAAGGCTTGCGCATGCGAGCGGAGAATGCGCTCAACGCGTTCATGGTGCCTGCGACAGCCGGACTGGTGTGCGCTCTGCTGATTTTTGGTTTGGTAACGGCAATTCTGGCGATGCCGGTACAAGTGCAAGCGAACAACGAAGATGTACCGCTGGTTTTAAATACCGGCCCGGAATTGCAGCAGAGCGTCTTCGGTACGACGCTGAGTTCGATGAATACGGATTCGCTGGTGATTGAAGCCTACGTGGATAGGAACGGACGCGTGCAGGATTATCGGATCCTCTCTGATCCTGGCGAGTCTCAGGAGTTGTTGCCGCAAGTGAAACGGATGTTGATCTTCACTACATTCCGTCCGGCGATGTCGATGGGCCGGCCCATTTCATCACGCGCGGTGCTGTCGTTTTCTAGAATCAGCGTGAGGGGATAAAGTCGAGCTCCGGCTTTCGTGCTGGGTTTTTGGACTTGCATTGCCCGCGTAAAATTCCAACCTTAGTGAATCGCCGTTCAGGTTCCAATCCTGCATAAGCGTTTTGTCATGAGAAGTCCGCGCAGATTCTCTTTCAGTAGAATGGGGTTCTGTCACTACTGAGGGAGGATTCACAATGCAGCGCGCATTCGGCCTGAACATTCCGCAAACTCTGGAAGATGTTTGTGATCCGACACGGATGGCGCTGGTCGTCTATGACATGCAAGTCGGAATCGTCAACCAGATTGGAAACGGGCCGGAAATTACAGCGAAAGTGCTTCAGGTTCTAGAAGCGGCTCGTGCAGCGCGCATTCGGATCTTTTTCACGCGCCACATGTCGCTCCCCAAAGAGTTGGCGGGAGTGTCTCAATTGCGAATGGCGATGGCCTGGCAGAAGGTGAAATCGGTCGACGAGGTTAAGGCGTGGTTCTTGCGGGACTCTCCGGGATTTCATCTGATTCCAGAAATGACTCCGCTGCCGAGCGAAGCGATCTTTGACAAAATCACTATGTCAGCGTTTGAAGGCACGCCTCTGGATATCGCGCTCCACGATTGCGGGATCAATGCTTTTGCGGTCGTTGGCATCGCCATGGAAATCGGTATCGAGCCGACAGAGCGGCACGGCGCTGACTTGAGCTACATTCCGGTGGTGGTGAAGGATGCTTGCGGCTACGGCCACAATGATGCGGCAGCGCGCTCCCTGGCCAGCCTCGAATTCGCTGGCGATGCAATATTTACGAGCGTCGAGGCGATTTGTGCGGAGTTCCGAAAGCTGAGTAGCCCTGCGGGCTGATTGTGGAAAACGGCAGCACTGCCTGAAATGAAAACGTCCGGCCCATCGACAGGGCCGGAATGAACGTCGGGATCAGAGTCTCGGGTCCGCGATTCCCTTCCTTTAGCCCCCCGAGTCTGGTGCTTAAGATTCAAACCCTAATCAGGTGCGGCGGCAAAATTCGAAATGGCATCTGTCGGTGCCGGCGCATGGACGATCCCCTCCCTGTTCCCGAAGTCAGCCTGCTGCAAGCGTGGGAATAGAGGAACCGTAGCCCGCATGGTGGTTTCGTGCCCTGTCGATTCGATTTCCAGCTTGCCGCTCAGTTCGTTCAGACGCTCGCGCATTCCCGCCAGACCAACGCCGGTTTCCGCGCTGGTTTGACGAAGCCGGGCCAAGCGCTCAGTTGGTATGCCGCATCCAAAATCCTTTACTTCCAGAATCGCGACCTCGGGCAGTCGCTTGAACGAAACACTCGCCTCCGTGGCACCGGAATGACGATGCACGTTGGTCAGGCTCTCCTGAAGGACTCGGAAGAGGGCGATCTCCACACTCGTCGGCAAGCGCATGCGTTGTGAGTCAAGCTCCAAACTTACGTTAATGCCGCTGCGCGTGGCGAAGCCTTCGACATACCACTCGGCGGCGCAAGTAAAACCTACCTCATCCAACAGCGGGGGATGAAGAAGGTACGACATGGTGCGAATCTCTTCGATGGCCGTGTCTGCTAGTTCAGCAACGTCGGTCACAATCACCATAACCCGTTTATCCTGCTTGCATTCCTCCTTGAGCAACGAGATGTTTATTTTCAGTGCCGCCAGAGTCTGTCCAGTACTGTCATGCAAGTCACGAGCCATCTTACGCCGCTCTTCATCCTGTACCTTGAGGAGTCGCTGCGACAAGATCTGCAGTTCGGCCGTGCGTTCCAGGATCACCGATTCAAGCTGGGCATGGGAAAGCGCCAACTGCTTCGATTGTTTTGAAAGAATCCACATGAGTCCTCCTGAGAGCGGTCGGGAGACCAA
The DNA here is from genome assembly GCA_025462865.1 of Candidatus Sulfotelmatobacter sp. Taxonomy (GTDB): domain Bacteria; phylum Acidobacteriota; class Terriglobia; order Terriglobales; family Acidobacteriaceae; genus Sulfotelmatobacter. The sequence continues at coordinate 64,369 of JAOAPI010000050.1, forward strand.
CAATCTTTCTGTGCCAATGCGGGAATTATCCCATAGTGAATTTCTAACTGCTGTTCACAATTGCTCAGATTACCAACCGTCAAGATGCGGAGCTGCGCGCGCCGCATCTTGCCGAACGCTCGATTGGAACTAAAACTGGATCAGGGGAAAAAGAGCGTAAAATTGAGAAATCTGAGCATTAGTGACCAGTATCGATTCCCCCGCGAATGTAGGATGAATACTGGGAAATTTGTATTGTCTTGGGACAACTTTGATTAAGCAAATCGACAGCTCGAATAAAATCGTAAGGTTCGATCCCTATGTGTTTCTCTCCACCATCGGGAAGGGTAGGGATTTCCGGTTCTTCGAAGGAAGGGATACTGTCTTCTCCCAGGGCGATTCAACGGACGGACTGTTTTTTATTCAGAACGGGAAAGTAAGGCTCAGCGTGGTTTCGGAAGCGGGAAAAGAAGCCACCCTTGGCATTCTGGGGGACGGCGATTTTTTTGGAGAAGGCGGACTTGCCGGACAACAGGTGCGCATGTCGTCAGCCACAGCGATGAACAAATGCGGCGTTCTTCACATTGAGAAGGCTGCCATGATGCTGGCAATGAAGCGGGAGCCAAAATTATCGGCTATGTTTCTGAAATATCTGCTGAAACGAAATATCCGCTATCAAGACGATTTGGTCGACCAGCTTTTCAACTCCAGCGAAAAGAGGCTGGCGCGAATTCTGCTGCTTATGGCGCACTTCGGCACGGAGGGCGTGTCGGAAATGTCGATTCCTCGATTGAGCCAGGAAACTCTGGCCGAGATGGTGGGAACCACACGTTCGCGGGTAAGCTTCTTCATGAACCGATTCAGGCGCCTCGGGTTCATCAACTACGACGTGGGAAAGAATGTATTTGTCCACAGCTCGTTACTGAACATTGTGCTGCACGACGACAATAACACCCCGAGTACTGCTATTGCCACATCCACTCACGCCCGGAACAGGCGCGCGTTGCCTACACCGCGACGCCGAGCGCCCGAGGGAGTCCGCGCCCGCAAGGCTCCGCTTTAGCAAACGTACGTTCTCTCCTGCCACGATTTTGTGCGCAGTGCCGGCGGCTGGCAGAGTAAGCCGCGGCCGTTGCGCTGAGAACCGGTATTTCTAGGTCCAGGGATTGAGAACGCCTTTCAGGAGTGAAAAATCTGAAACATTCCTGGTCACCAGCGTTAACTGATGGACCTCCGCGGTTGCCGCGAGAAAAGCGTCCATCACGCCGATCGGGCGTCCTGCGGCATCGCTGCGTGAAACGATGCGGCCCCAAAGCTCCGCAACCACAGTGTCGACGGTCAAGATTCGGCTTTCAAACCGTAACGGCAGTTCGTGCTGAAGCCATTGCTCGAGCCGGCTTCTACGGCTTCCAGCCGGCATGCGCTCAACGCCGTACCGCAGTTCTGCTAAAGAGATGACACTTACATAGACACGATCTTCGTCGGCCAATTCCATCCAGTTCATGAGGCCTGCATTAGGCCGTGTTTTGACCCACTCGGAGATGGCATTCGTATCCAGGAGAAAGGTCATAGACTGATTTTGCGAGGCCGGTCCTTAAGCCGACGGACCTTCAGGTTTGAACCACGCAGTGGAGATGCGGCCAGGAACTCCGCCAGATTTCCCACGCGCTTTGTTTTGCGCTGCCACTCCTCTGCCCCAACAACAACGGCCGCCGTGCGACCCTTGCGCGTAATGGTTTGCGGGCCCAAAGACATGGCACGCTCGATCACTTCGCTGAATTTTGCCTTGGCTTCCGCTACCGTCCAGATCTGTCGATCCATTGCAGAATTCTCCTGATGGTCCTGATGGTCATTATAGTCATATGGCAGACTCATTGCAAAAAAGCCCATATCCAGCAGACTTCCCCGCTGCGCGCGCTATCGGATCCCTTCGTTTAGACTGTCTCAGCACATAATTATTGGATTTCCCAGAGCGGGATAGCCAGCCGCCGTAACCAAAGGTGTCCCTGTCGCGTGCGAAATCTTTCGCTGATTCTGCGCTTTTCAGGAACCTTGGTGCATCTAGATGCGTATCAACGCCTGAGTGGAAGTTTCTCTAAGGTGGAATCGGTTACTTTACTGTTGCAACCACGTCTTTCTGTTGCACAGTCATTTTCTAAAAGCTTTTAACGAACGGAGACGAGTAGATGCCATTCGCACGCTTAGCCTTGAGATTCCGGCTGCCCATCGTCGGCGTTATCTTTGCAACCTTTGCAATCGCATGTTGGGCGCAGGAACCGCCCGCGGCGCCCGTACCGCAAACCACGCCGGAGACGCGATCCCTTCCGGTCCTGAATTATACGAAGCCGGTATCGCATTTTCCCAACCCGATTGGACCTTACAAGCCAAGGCATCTGGCTGAGCCGAATCTCGCCAATACGGCGCGTATTGACTCGCTGATGCACGACGGCAAGTTGTATCTTTCGCTGAATGACGCCGTTGCACTGGCTTTGGAGAATAATCTCGATATCGCGATCGCACGTTTCAACTTAAATATCGCCGATACCGATGTTCTGCGGGCCCGGGCTGGCGCCAATATTTTTGGCGTTAATGCTGGAGTGGTGTTGAACACACCGGGAGGCGGCGTCGGAGGCATTGGCGCTAGTTCCGGGGCATCAACGGGCGGCACCAACTTGGGAGCAGGTGGAGTAGGCGGCGGTACGAACGGTTTAGTAAGTTCGACTCTCGGTCAGGGGCCGCTGATCACGAGCTTCGATCCCATCATTGCCGGGACTTTGCAAATGGATAGGGCGCACCAGCTCTCGAGTAGCGCGTTCAATGGGGTGCCCATCATCAATCAGAATACCGGGACGGCGAACTTCGCCTACCAGCAAGGTTTTGCATGGGGGACAAATGTGTCCGTTGGATTCAATAACTCGCACCAAACAACCAATATCCCCTTCACCACATTCAGCCCACTGGTTTCTTCAAGCTTTCAGGTCAAGGTAACGCAACACCTGCTGCAAGGGTTCGGTTTAGCCGCCAATAATCGCTTTATTAGTATCGCGAAAAATAACCGCGAGCTTTCCGACGTGGCGTTTCGTCTGCAGATCATCGATTCGGTCGACCAGATCGAAAATATCTACTGGGATCTGGTTTATGCCTACGAAAACGTTCGCGTGCAAAATGAATCGCTGGCCTTTGCCCAGAAAACTCTGTCGGACACAAAGAAGCAGGTGGAGATCGGCAGCCTTGCTCCTATTGAGGTAGTCCGCGCACAGAGCACCGTCGCCCAGGATCAACAACTGGTTACAACGGCGCGCACGAACCTGCAGTTGGAGCAACTGTTGATGAAGAACGCACTGACGCGCACTTTGAAAGACCCTGTGCTAGCCACTGCCGAGGTCATTCCGACTTCAACGATGGACGTTCCGGCGGAAGAACAGGTGGTTCCGACGGAAGATCTTATTAACGCTGCACTGCGCCATCGGGCAGAGCTGGTGGAATCCCGCATCGACCTTAACAGCCGGGATCTGAGCAATAAGGCCGTGCGAAGCGCTTTGTTGCCGACATTGGATTTATTCGCTTACTACGGGGGATCAGGATTGGGAGGCAACGAAAAACCTGGGTTGATCTTATGCTCTCCCGGTGAAAATCCGCTGCTCACTGGTTGTGCCGTTGTCGCGTCTCAGTTTCAAAGTGGCAGGCCTGTCAGTTACGGAACCACGCTGGACAATCTTGTCACCTCCGCGGCGCCTGACAAGGGTGTAGGACTTTCACTGACTATTCCTCTGCGTAATCGTGCGGCCCAGGCAACGCAGGTTCGGTCTGAACTAGAGTTTCGTCAGGCGCAGATGCGGCTCCAGCAGATTGAGAACCAGGTGGGAATTGAAATCCGCAACGCGCAGTATGCGGTGCAGCAGAATCGCGCCAGCGTGGATTCAGCGCGAGCCGCAGTCGAACTGGGCCATCAGTCGCTGGACGCGGAGCAAAAGAAATTTAAATTCGGCACTTCGACAAACACTCTGGTTCTGCAGTATCAGAGCCAGTTAGCGACGGCAGAATCGACTCTGGTGAATGCCATGGTGGCTTATGAAAAGTCGCGCGTGGAACTGGATCGAGCTACCGGAGAACTGCTTGACCACACCGGCGTCAGCATCGATGATGCGGCGCGAGGACAGGTAACGCGCCTGCCCAACGTGCCCTACATTGCGCCCCGCAAAGATGTGCCGCCGGCAAGCGAGCCGGCGCCGCAGCCTTCGGCGCCGCAACAGCAACCGCAGTAAGCCTTACTTGCAAGAGGGGCGCGGCCACGGCCGCGCCTCTTTCTTTGTCTTCACCCTTTTCCCACAATTCTTTACAAACCGCAGTTCATTCCACTGCTTACGACCGCTAAGATGGAGTGACGCTTTCATGTTTCCTGCATCCAACTTTGACATCTGTCCGTTTTCAACACTCTGAACGACTGTTTTTACTCAAGGAGACGAACCATGTCTTTTCCTTTGTCCCGAAACGCGGTGACGAATTGCCCGCGACCCTTATTGTTTGCGCTGTTTGTGATCCTGTCCTGCATGCAGTGGCAGCCAGCGTTGTACGCTCAGGATGTTCCGTCGGCGCCTGCACAGCAGCCCACGCCCGCTCCCGCACAACCTCAGGCAGTTCACCTGGAAGATTATTCGAAGCCCCGGTCGTCATTCCCGCACTTCGTGGGACCTTACCTGCCGAAGGAGTTGGCACAGCCGGAGTTTGGGAACTCGCCGCGGATCGATTCGCTCATGCGCGACGGAAAAATTTATCTTTCCATTGACGACGCCGTGGCGCTCGCGCTCGAGAACAATCTCGATATTGATATCGCCCGCTATAACTTGAACATCGCGGCCGCAGACCTGCTGCGCGCCAAATCCGGGTCCAACGTTCTCGGCATCAATACCGGCATTGTGCAGAACACTCCCGGAGGCGGCGTGGGCGGTCTGGGCGGAACCGTCGGCTCGGGAACGGGAGGAACGACGGTCGCTGCTGGTGGCGCTGGGAGCGGAACCAACGGCCTGGTCAGCTCGACACTCGGCATCGGCTCACCAATTACCAGCTTTGATCCGGTTCTAACGGGCACGCTACAGCTCGATAAGAATGATACGGAATCGGTGAGCGTGTTCAGCCCGGTTCCGGTCGTGGCGCAAAACACCTACACCTCAGACTTCGCCTACACTCAGGGATTCCAATGGGGCGGCGCTCTGACCGGCGGCTTCAACAACACTCACGTCACTACTAACAATCCCACCAGCCTGCTCACGCCGCAGTTAGGCTCGAACTTCCAGTTCCGCTTTACTCAGAATCTTTTGCAGGGTTTTGGATTTCTACCGAACACGCGGTTCATCCGCATTGCCAAGAATAACCGGGAAATCTCCGACGTCGCGTTTCGCCTGCAGATCATCACCACGGTTGACCAGATCGAGAATATGTATTGGGATCTCGTCTTTGCATACGAGAACGTACGGGTGCAGCAGGAAGCTCTCACTTACGCGCAGAAGGCGCTGGAAGATTCGAAGCGGCAGGCACAGGTAGGCACCGTACCGCCGATTCAGGTGGTGAGTTCGCAGAGCACGGTCGCCACCGATCAGCAAAATTTGATCGTGGCGCAGAACAATTTGCAATTGCAACAGCTGCTGATGAAAAATGCGGTGAGCCGCAGCATTGAAGATCCTGCTCTCGCTGAAGCTGACGTCGTGCCCACATCCACAATGCAGGTGCCGCAGGAAGAGCCTGTGGTGCCTATCCAGGAGATGATCAATGATGCGCTGCAGCATCGTGCGGAGTTGGCCGAGTCGCGCATCGATCTCAACTCCCGCGACCTGAGCAGCAAAGCCGTCCGCAATGCGATGCTGCCCACGTTGGATGCCTTTGCTTATTACGGCGGGTCAGGAGTCGGTGGCTCAGTCAACCCGGCTGTCCCCACTTGCGGCACCACCAGCAGCACTTTCTGTTTTAATCCCGCCAAAGCTCCGCCGCCGTTCCAAACCAGCAATACCGTCGGCTACGGCGGCACGCTCAATCAACTCGTAAACTCTACTGCGCCCGATAAAGGAGTTGGGCTTACGCTTAATATCCCGTTGCGCAATCGCGCGGCGCAATCGAACCAGATACGCTCGGAATTGGAATACCGGCAGGCCCAGGTGCGGCTGCATCAGCTTGAAAATCAGGTGAGGATCGAGGTGCGGAACGCGCAATTTGACGTCAAGCAGAACCGCGCCGCCGTGCAAGCTGCGCAGTCCGCGGTGGACCTCGCGAGGCAAACGCTGGACGCTGACCAACAAAAATTGAAAGTTGGACTCACCACGCAGACGGCGATCCTGCAGGACGCTTCTACACTAACGGGATCCGAATCGAATCTGGTATCGGCGAAGGCTGCTTATGAAAAGTCGCGCATCGAACTGGATCGCGCTACCGGACTGCTGCTGGACCACTCGGGCATTGACGTTGCCGATGCCACGCGCGGCCAAGTCACACACCAACCGAGTATTCCCTACGTTGCGCCACGACCCGATGTCGTACCAGGAGGGCAGCCCGCGCAGCAACCGGCGCAACCGCCAACAAGCCAACCTTAGACTGCGACTTCGGGAATCAGCCTGAAGCGGTTACAAAATAGTCGGTCTCTCTCTAATCCGGAAGATGTAGACCCGGTTATGAGTCCTGTTGAATTGATTTTGTTCCTCGATCGTCCCATTCTTTCTGCTGGAGTAAATCGCGAGGGGTTCGGCCTCCTCTGATCGGCGGGCGCAGCCTCAGCGCGTTTTCTCCTGCAGTCATTTGATCATAGAGACGAAAAAGACGGAGGCCCCTAATGGCTCATTGTGGCAGTCTTAATACTCAGCCAGTGTCGGATGATGTTCACGATGTGCGTAGTTCCACTGTTCGAGGATCCGACGGCGAGAAACTCGGCACTGTAAATGACGTGATCTTTGATCACGATACGATGGAGATTCGCTACCTCGTGGTGGATAGCGGTGGTTGGTTGGCGACTGGAACGTTCGTGCTTCCCGCCGATGGCGTTTCAATCGACGAAAGCGACGACGATGGTCTTGCTGCGAAAGTGACCAAGCAACAGATCGAAAATTCTCCGCAATATAACAAAAACACATTGCAGTCAGAAGATGAATGGAAGAAATACGAACAGGCGTTCAAGCAGTACTGGGAGGAGGAGCCAGTGATGCACCTCAAGGGCTCCGACCGAATAATCACGCCGCCCGACCAAAGTCCTTCCACTCGGGCAAGTTCGCCGCCAGCAAGTGCGGCCCGGGACGGTGGCGTGTCGACCGATCGCGAAGTGAATGTAGCTGATCTTTTCCCCAACCGCATCAGCAAAGTATTCTCTGATACGGCTCCCGGCAGTGGAAAAGTCACCTTGCGTCCCAAACCCGTGGCTCGCGCGGAGGAGGCCGCATCAGGAGTGGCCCTGCTGAAACCTCGCTGGTGGGAGTCATTCGAAAACTACCTGCGACTTAACAAAGACGACATCCGGGCCGACTGCGTGCAATGCAAACCGAAAGCAGCCTGAAGGCGGGGTAGCGCGGTTCGGAATGAAGGAGTCGCCTGTTTGCTCTGGAGTGTGCCTCAGAATTGCCGGGTCGCTAAATCCAAATGTGTCGGGCGGCCTTCTGCCAGTTCCTCAATCATGCCGTGCAAGTGTGCCGCCGCGCGCTCAATATCGAGGTGCTTGTATTGTCCTGCTCGACTCTCCGCGGAAAGCACTGCGCAGCGGTGGACTTTCTCGAAGTCTCCATAGGGGAATTTATACCGTCGCTTGGTGTCTTCGTCCGCCTCGTCGTCAATTCCCAAATGCCATTTCCCATACTCCGCGAACCCGTGTGCGTCGATGAAGTCATTTTCCTGTTGAGCCGATGGCTGATGTTCACTCCACGCGTCCCTGTCATCGGAGACGGCTTTTCCTTTGCTGACGAGATCTTTCGCGTGCTCGAACCCCCTCCTGTTCAGAATCACTCCCATAGTTTCCAGCTTTCTGTGTCGGCGCTCGGGACTCTTGAGCTAACTTCCCTCCCGTCATGCAGTCGACGGGTCAGCCTCTTCAGGAGGACAAGTTTGCCCTCAGATCAGCATGCTAGCGAACAAGACACAGTTCAAACAATCCGCCAGAAGATGGAATCGAGCTAGCCACAAAGTTCCATTCCGCGATTAGACTTGTTGGCCAGTTCGCGTAGGCTCAAAGTATTACTAAATTGCTTCCGTCTTGTCTGATTGAATTCACACTAGCCCTGGCTTCACTATCAGTCGAAGGAAATCCTATGAACTGGACCGGCGACAATTTTATCGACGATCTGGCGCTGCATTATGTCGATCCAAATAATCGAATTGAATTGGACCGGTTCGAGCGCTGGGATGAGGCCCAACTCGCCTGTGGTCTTCTTCGCTCGAACGGTGTCGCTTGCGAACTAAGCCCCATGCCACTTCCCGGCCTGCCGGCGGACATAATTCTCTGGGTGCACAATCGGGATGCCAAGCTCGCGTGGGCGCTGCTCGCTGACGCGGACCGGGAAGCATTTGGAAAGAATGATGACGCAGCTTGAGTGTTTGCACACAGCGCTTATCAATTAGCAGATAGTCTTCGAACGTTGACTCTAACTGTTAATTGCCAACTAACAATTGCCAATTCTTCGCGGCTGCCGTCACTGCATATGCGCTGATTGCGCGGCAATCATCTGCCAGCCTTGCGACCTTTTCAGAAACCAGCGTCCCCTGAAGTTGCTTCGCCAACCGAGAGCGAGTTCAGTAAACTCGGTTATCGCCGAGAACTGATAAACTCGCCCGTGATGGAACGACCAAGCCTGCCGGCTATTCCCCGCTCCGTTTTCTGGATGGTCCTGATTTCTTTCGTGCTCCAGGTCGCGGCGATTGGAATTTTCCGGCAATATCACACGCGGGTTGGGGAAGATCACTTCGGCTTCGGGTTTGAGATGGGCCGCGTGGCTCGGTCGATTGCGCTGGGGCAGGGCTTCAGCAATCCGTATGGCGACAGCACAGGACCGACCGCATGGGAACCCCCGCTTTATCCTTATCTGATCGCAGCGGTGTTCAGGGTTTTTGGGATTTATACATACGCCTCAGCGTGGGCTCTGCTCACGATCAACAGTCTTTTCGCTTCTCTCACCACGATTCCGGTTTATCTGATCGCGCACAGAAGTTTTGGTCCGCGGGTTGCGATCTGTTCGGCGCGGGCCTGGGCATTCAATCCCTACGTTTGGTATTGGTCGATTCATTGGATATGGGACACGACCTTCACTCCACTCATACTGGCATTGATTTTTCTGGTCGCGTTGGAACTGGAGCAGTGGCCGGGTTGGCGAGGCTGGATATTATTTGGCGCATTGTGGGGCGTGGGTGCGTTAGGCAATCCCGCGATGCTGTCGTTTCTCCCGTTCTGCGGCCTGTGGATATGGTGGGGAAGACATGAGCACGGCCTGCCGTCGCTGGGCGGAGTCGTACTCTCTTCATTCGTATTCTTTCTGGTCCTTTCGCCATGGCTGATACGGAATTACCAAGTCTTCGGACACTTCGTTTTTATTCGCGACGATTTCGGATTGCAGTTTCGCCTGGGCAATAACAAGATGTCTGACGGGATGCTGTTTGCAACTTTGCAACCGAATCTCAACAAGCTGGAGTTTGAGAAGTTCCAGCGCATGGGCGAACTTGCGTATGAGGCAGATTGCCGGCGACTGGCGTTCGAATGGATCCGGGACAATCCGGAACGTTTCGCCATCATCAGCATGAAGCGATTTTTCTATTATTGGAACGGCGTGCCGCGTCCGACTGACAGTCGTGCTACTTGGGACTTTCGCAGTTCGTTGTTCCTGGCGTCTTCGATTCTGGCGATCTGGGGACTGGGACGCGCGCTGAAACAGAAACGGCCCGGGGCCTGGCTCTTCGCCGGATTGATCGCAACCTATCCCACGGTTTATTACTTCGTATTTCCGCACGCACGATATCGCCATCCCATCGAACCGGAGTTGTTCATGCTGGCGGTGTTTTTGCTTTCTGAAGTTCGGAGGCAGTCCTCGCTATGACGATTTCTGTCGCCATCGTTGCGGTGGATGAAGAGGCCAATATCGGCCGAACCCTCGCTAGCGTGCGCTGGGCCGATGAAATCGTGCTCGTCGATTCCGGCTCGAAAGATCGCACGTGCGAGATCGCGCGGGAACACGGAGCCCGGGTTGTGCTTGAACCGTGGCGCGGCTACGTGGCTCAGAAGCAGTATGCGATCGAACTGTGCAGCAAGGATTGGGTGCTGCTGCTTGATGCCGACGAAGAGGTGAGTCCCGGCCTCGCAGAAGAGATTCGCTCAGCAATCGCGGATCCGAACGCCGCAAGCGGCTACAAACTCCCGCGCAAGAATCTGTTTCTCGGCCGGTGGATTCGTCATGGCGGCTTCTACCCCGATCCCAAGCTGCGACTCTTCCGCCGAGGCCAGGGATTCGTCACCGGCCACGACCCGCATGACCGCTGCGATCTGAAGCCTGAAGCATCGAAAGAAGCGCCGCAACGAGTACACCAGTTCAACAATGCGCTCATTCATTACACCTATCCCACTCTCACTCTCTACCTCAATCACATGAATCGCTATTCATCGCTGGGCGCGGAGTTAGCGATCCGCGAAGGCCACCAAAGCTTCAGCTTCATCAACATAGTTATGCGACCGCTGGTGACGTTCGTCTATAACTACTTTCTGCGGCTAGGATTCCTCGACGGCCGCGAAGGCCTGCTGCTGCATCTCTACCATGCTGGCTATGTCTCGTGGAAATATGCGAAGGCATGGGAACTGAGTCGCGAACAGTCGAAGTGACCGAGAGTCGCTGACCGACCGGTCGTTCTAATGGCGTCCGCTCGCCTTGCTCGCCAGCGCGCGCTTCCCTATCATCACAAGAGAACACTGGGGTATTCATGCCGGAGAAAAAGCCGTCCAAGCCGCAGGTTGTCGCGGAGACTCCCATCGCCGATGTTTTTGAGAATCGCCACCCCTCCACTGCCGAGAAGAAGTGGGCCGAAGAGATGCTAGCGCCCACACTAGAAAAGGCTCCGGAACGGCCGATCGGCGCGCCAACTGGTGTGAACCTTGACGAGCACGGGCACGCGCGCTTCACAACAATTTCCGGCGTCCCAGTGCGCCGTTTGTACACGAAGGCCGATCTGCCGGAAGACTGGAGCGAGGAAAAATATCTGGGATATCCCGGAGCGCCGCCCTTCACCCGCGGCATTCACGCCACGGGGTATCGCGGCAAGCTGTACACCATGCGGCAGTTTTCCGGATTCGCATCGCCCGAGGAGACCAACCAGCGCTACAAATATTTGCTGGAGCATGGCGGCGGCGGTCTCTCGGTCGCTTTCGATTTGCCAACGCTGATGGGCTACGACTCCGACCATCCCGCAAGCGAAGGCGAAGTTGGCAAATGCGGCGTGGCAATTGACTCCCTGGAAGATATGGAAATTCTCTTTGGCGGCATCGATCTGGAAAAGACTACGGTTTCGATGACGATCAATTCGCCGGCATCCGTGCTGTGGGCGATGTATTTGGTGGTTGCAGAGAAACAGGGCGCGGACTGGAAGAAGATTTCCGGCACGATTCAGAACGACATTCTCAAGGAATACATCGCGCAGAAGGAATACATTTATCCGCCAGCGCCCTCGATGCGGCTGGTAATCGACACCTTCGAATTCGGATCGAAATTCACGCCGCGCTTCAACACAATTTCGATCAGCGGCTATCACATTCGCGAGGCCGGTTCGACCGCGCTCCAGGAACTCGCTTTCACCTTATATGACGGCATCGAATATGTAGAGTGGGCGCAGCGGCGTGGACTCGATGTCGACGACTTCGGTCCGCGACTCAGTTTCTTCTTCAACGCACACAATGACTTCTTCGAGGAGATTGCGAAGTACCGCGCGGCCCGCAAGATTTGGGGCCGCGTCATGCAGGAGCGATTCGGAGCGAAGAACCAGCGCACCTGGCTGATGCGTTTTCACACCCAGACCGCCGGAGTCTCGCTACCGGCGCAGCAACCGATGAATAACATTGCGCGCGTGGCGCTACAGGCTCTGGCTGCGGTGCTCGGCGGAACCCAGTCGCTGCACTGCGACTCCTACGACGAAGCGCTGGCGCTACCGACAGAAGAGGCGGCCCGCATCGCTCTGCGCACCCAACAGATCATCGCGTATGAATCAGGCGTGACGCAAACGGTCGATCCGCTGGGCGGGTCATATTTTCTTGAGAACCTGACGCTCGCAATGGAAAAAGGCGCATTCGATTACTTCTCCAAGATGGACGCGATGGGAGGAATGGTAAAAGCCATCGAGCGTGGCTATCCGCAAAAAGAAATCGCGGAAGCGTCTTACCAGTACCAGCGTGCTGCAGAGGCGAAAGAAAAAGTGATCGTAGGCGTGAACGAGTTTGTAATCGAGGAGGAGTCCCCCCACATTCTCTACATCGATGAAACGGTGGCGAGACAGCAGACGGCGAAGCTGAAGGCTTTACGGGCGCGGCGATCGAATGAAGAAGTGCAACGCACCCTCAGCGCGTTAAAAAAAGCGGCCGCGCAGGAACCGAAAGCGCACTCGAACGGCAGCGTCTCTTCTGCAAACACCATGTCTTACATCGTGGACGCTGTGCGGGCATATGCCACGGTCGGTGAAATTTCTGAGGCATTGCGAGAGGTGTACGGGACGTATACGGAAGTGAGCATCACATAATTCAGCCGAGTCTTTCGGTTTGACGCTTCGTAGGGAGTAACCAGCGGTTCGGAGGATGCGTACGTGCCTCGGATGCTCTCATAGATCCTTACGTATAAACTTTAACCATGACTACCCAAACCCTAAACTCCCTCGCCCGCGCGTCTTCCGCTTACCTGCGCTCTGCAATGCACCAGCCGATCCAGTGGCATGAGTGGGGCGACGAAGCGTTCGCGGCGGCGAAGCGGGAAAACAAACCCATGCTGCTCGACATTGGCGCGGTGTGGTGCCACTGGTGTCATGTGATGGACCGCGAGTCCTACGACGATCCTGAAGTTGCTGCAATCGTGAATCAGCATTTCATCGCTATGAAGGTTGATCGGGACGAGCGCCCTGACATCGACAGCCGGTACCAGGCTGCGGTGAGCGCGGTCAGCGGGCAGGGGGGATGGCCGCTAACAGCTTTTCTTACGCCCGATGGAAAACCGTTTTATGGCGGCACCTATTTTCCGCCCACCGATGGCTACGGCCGGCCAAGTTTCAAACGCGTCCTGCTCAGCATCGCGAATGCTTACAAAGAAAAAAACGGAGACGTAGTCGAGCAGGCGAAGATGGTCGAAAGCGCGATCGGGCAGGCGGAATCGTTTTCAGGGCGCGATGGGCGCGTCTCCCCCAGTATCGTCGCGGCAATTCAGAAGTCTGCTTTCAAAATGTTTGATCCTCAGCACGGCGGCTTCGGCCAGGCTCCCAAGTTTCCCCATCCTTCTGCGCTCGACTTATTGATCGAGCGTTATGCGAGAACGGGCGACGAGGATTCCCGCAACCTGATCGTCACCAGTCTCAAGCACATGGCGAACGGCGGAGTCTACGACCAGCTAGCGGGAGGATTTCACCGCTACTCGGTGGACGAACGTTGGGTCGTGCCGCATTTCGAGAAGATGTCCTATGACAACTCTGAACTGCTGAAGAATTACGTGCATGCTTATCAAGCGACAGGATCGGAATTTTTCGCGGATGTCGCGCGGGACATTATCCGCTGGATGGACGAGTGGTTGAGCGATCGTGAGCGTGGAGGCTTTTATGCTTCCCAGGACGCCGACATTTCCATGGACGACGACGGCGATTACTTCACCTGGACGCTCGAGGAAACGCGCGCCGCGCTCACCGAAGAAGAAGCACAGGTCGCCGCTCTGCACTACGACATCAACGAAGTCGGCGAGATGCATCACAACCCGGCGAAGAATGTGCTTTACGTGCGGGCGCCGATTGAGGAGATAGCGCGCCGCATGAGCCTCGGCGCCGATCGGGTGAAGGACCTGCTGGATTCTGCGAAGAAAAAGATGTACGCCGCGCGGTTGAAGAGACCAACCCCGTACGTCGACAAAACGGTTTATGTGGGATGGAACAGCATGTCGGTGTCCGCTTATCTGGAAGCGGCGAAGGTCCTTAATCTCGATGAGGCCCGCCGATTCGCACTGCGCTCGCTGGATCGCATCCTGGCGCAAGCGTGGAAAACGCATCCGGAAAACTCAGTCGAAGGCGCAGGGCTCACACTAGAAAATTCCAGGCTATTGCACGTCGTGGCTTATTCAGATCCCAAGGCGGAACATCGAGAGGTTTCCGGTCTGCTTGATGATTATGCGGCGACCGCGCTCGCTTGCCTGGATGCTTACGAAGCTACAGCCGATCTCAGCTACTTCAAATTCGCTCGCGCAATCGCTGACGCAATGATAGGCAGATTTTTCGATGCGGTCTCGGGAGGTTTCTTTGACGCCGAACCGCCAGCCAACGGCAAAGCTCTGGGCGTGCTCGCCACGCGACGGAAGCCTCTGCAGGATTCCCCCACGCCAGCAGGAAATCCCATGGCCGCAATCGCCTTGCTGCGCCTGCATCACTACACGGGAGACAATGCTTATCGGGAGAAGGCGGAACAGACTTTGGAAGTTTTTGCCGGCGCAGCCGACCAATTCGGAATTTTCGCAGCGACCTACGGAATCGCGGTCGTCCATCTGTTGCAGAGTCCCGTGCAAGTCGTAGTTGTCGCTGGCTCTAACTCGCAAGAGAAAGCAACTAACCTCGCGGCGGTTGCCGCCACTACGTTCGCTTTCAATAAGAGCGTGTTGCGACTGACAGAAAACCAGGCGGTCGCCGGGAATCTTCCCCCTGCGCTGGCGGCCACCATCCCGAACTTGCCCCGGTTGAACTCGGACGAAGTGTTTACCGTTCTTTGTTCAGGATTTTCCTGCCAAGCACCCATCACGGATCCCGCCAAGCTCCGGCAGGCGGTCGATTCTTCGCTCAAGACACAAATCTAAAGAACGTTGATTGCAAAAAACGAGGCTGACGGATTGTATGAGATTCCGTCAGCCCAAAAAGTGCGAGCCCTAGGTTCGGCCCAAGTTACTCTAGGTTACTTTGGTGATCTTGCAGCCTAGCCGGTCATCCGATTAACTACTACTTCACCATCGGTGGACCGCTGCTGCATCGAAGGTTGAGTTGTGGTGGGCACGTTAGTATTGGCCCTCCGTCCGGGGCGGGAACCTGCGGAACGGCGGCTGCTACATATGTGCCTACTAATCCACACATCAGGATAGCAATCCTGATTGTTTGCTTCATGGGTTTTCTCCTTACCGCGTCGTGGCTTTCAAGAACTGGGATCCGTGACGCGGTGAGGAATTATAAGCTACTCGTCAAGCCCCGCACTCAAATCCTCTCAGATTGACAGGCAAACGCTCTTACTCCCATGTTTGACGTTCGTTATTAGTCAAGCCTGGCGACTACAATTCAACTACAGCATAGTCAATGAGATGCAATGATTCCATACGTATATCGATTATGGGGAAAGCCCTGCGAGTTCGTCCCTTGCGTGGTTAGAAGAGAGGAATTTACGAAATCCGGAATAATATCCTACGAGCCAAAAAAGCCGACCGCGCGGCTAAATCGCGAAAGCAATTATTTTTTCATGTAACGCGAGGTCACGGGTACTCCAGAAACACCCACTCCAGACATCGGGCCGGCATGGGATGCCGATCCATCGTTTTCGTTTGCACCGGATGGCGGTGCCTGGCGGGAGAGTGCACGGTCTACCATCCCTTCAAACATCGGGATTAAAGAGTCGGCTGGCAGCGGGTTCTGCAAGTCAGATAGCGATTGCTCCCATCGCTGTGGCCGTAACAGGATCGAGCCGGCTTCGCGCACGGTACTCTTCGCCATCGTATAGCCCAGCCAGATTACCAGCGCGCAGTTATACGCAGCCATATTAATCAGGTCCACTGAAAGACCGCCGAGATGCGACCCAGCCCAGGAAGCTATGAGGCCCAGTTCCACCATGGCAAAAGTTCCAAATCCCAGAGCGATGCCGAAACTGTGTTGGCGGCGGTTGACTCCGAGATAGTGAGCGAACGAGATCAAAAACAACACCATTCCCACCTGGATAATGCGGACGCAACGCTGGGCAGTAAGGATGGCCTGGATCCAGGGAGCGGTATCCGACGAGTTTGTGGAAACCGATACAACCCCGGCGACTAACAGCATTACCAGACCCGCCCACTTGAACAATACCGTGCCCAAGTCTCGCAGCGTATGAAAGGGGCGGAATACATCGAGAAAGGCTTCGTGAATTACCTGGAATCCCAACGCTACACTGACCGCAGTACCGAGCCAGGAAAAATAAAAGTATATGAAGTAGTTGTACCTTGACGCGGGAAACACCACGAGAAACGTTAAAATTTGACTGACGATGTAAGCGAAGAAAAACTTGAACGCCCGGTGCTGCCCGCGCCGGAACATAGAAATGGCTATGACCGTTTGGAGAACGGGATGTGCGAGCCAGAGTGCATAATACAAAATCTTGATCTTATCGCTCATGGGGGCAGCTTCTTGCTCTTTCTAAACCGCAGTGCCATTACCACCTTTCGCAGCACTGCTTACTTATGGACAGCTCCAATCGATCTAAGAGGAAGTTAAATCATCTGGTCCAAGCGTTCAATGTACTCAGGTAACCCAAAGTAACGTTACCTTCGTGCCATACGCGGGCGCGCTATCGGGAATGGGAGGGGTGAGATCCGATCAGAACCGGTTCGTCATCGAAACAACACAATAGTTATGCGTCTGGGACGCAGTTAATATAGGCTCTCATCATCCGTACTTCATCATCTTTTTCGCTTAGGTCGTGCAGCAGAATGTCACGCAGCGAGACGATGCCGATCAGGTGTCCCTCATGGCAAACGGGCAGATGACGGAAGCTGTGCAACCGCATCAGCGCCATACAACCTTCCAGCTCTTCGTTCATGTTGACGGTGAGCGGATTTTCCGTCATAACCTCGGCGAGGCAGGTAGAGCGGGAATCACGGCTTTCCGCTACCACGCGCTTCATCAAATCGCGCTCGGAAAAAATTCCGACCAATTTGCCATTGTGCAATACGGGCACCGCGCCAATATTGCGTTCCACCATGGCGCGCACAGTCTTGAGGACCGTATCGCCCATCTCTGCCTGGTAGATTTCCTGATTCTTGATTAGATCGAAGATCCGCATCTTGTCCTTTCCAGGTTCGGACTTGAACTATCCGAAAGCAATACCGGAGCGAGAGTATACGCCGAAAAAGATGCAAGGAAAGGACTAAAAGGTTGGGATGAAAGAAGATGAAAAAACGTTCATTCCAGGGGGGGGTAGAGCATCACCGTGTAGGACCTAGCGGAAACGTTACATCCCGGCAGCCTGATCCCCAAGGAACACGAAATACGAGCAGTTCCATAGTCCTGTTGGAAGACTGCCACGCCGCCGTGCCGTAAGAATAATATTGTATTCGCCGCCGCCGCCCAGGTTACCTTCTCTGAAAATATCAGCTTGCGCTCCATGAAACTGAGAGCTCTGCTTGGGCTCAATCACTGCCAACCGCGCCAGGAACTCATGCAGGTTTACGCTACGCCCATGTCCCGGTGCGACAAACGAAATCTCCGCATTCTGAGTGGAGAAATGCCATGCCAGTGAGGCTGTCAGGTTTACCGCGCGCTCGTATGCCTGGCCGGAGATCTGTCCGGCCTCAGGATTATCAAAAACAATGCACACCTTGCGCTCATCTTCGCGGCTATATTCGCGAACCTTCAACGAACCCGACTTCGCTGTAGCCTTCCAGTCCACGTGCCGCGCCGAATCCTCCGGCATGTATTCGCGAATGCGATATAAATCGGAGC
Organism: Candidatus Sulfotelmatobacter sp.; assembly: GCA_025462865.1. GTDB lineage: Bacteria > Acidobacteriota > Terriglobia > Terriglobales > Acidobacteriaceae > Sulfotelmatobacter. The sequence continues at coordinate 82,249 of JAOAPI010000050.1, forward strand.
CGCGTCCGCGCACAAAGCTCTCCCACTCGCCTCGGACTAACGGCAGAATCTCGAATAGTTCATCGGCGGGTTCGATTGACGGATACACGATAACCTCGCGCTCCAGCGCGACGTCTCGCAATTTCGTCAGAAAGGCAAACGGAAAGCGCGTCCCCAGTGCGAAACTCGATTCGCAATATCGGCCACGCCTCTCAAAGCGCAGTTGCAGCTCGGCCGGCAGTTCTGTTTTCGGCGGCAAATAAGGAAAATAAACCATTCCCTCGAAAATTCCCGGAGGCGTTGGCAACACATCGACCCGCCTTACCTTCCAGTCACGCATCCGTACCCATTGATTCTCCGGAGCCCGGTTGAGGGGAAACGCGAACGTTGTTTTCTCCCACCTCCACTGCTTCTGGATCTTTTTTTCTTTGCGGGCCGGCATTACGCGCAGGGAAAACGCAGGCAGGAATCGTCGTGGATTTCGCAATGCGATCCGTCCCACCACCGGTCGCCCGGCGAATACATGCTCGGGAAGGTGGACATCCAGTTCCAGGTTGCGCAAGATCATCGCGGATACGATTCCTGAGACCAGGATCGCCGCCAGCATCGCCGCCACCACGATGTACAGCAGATTGTTTCCGGTATTAAGCGCCGCGATACCAATGACCAGCGTGACTAGCACATAGACCACGCCTACCTTTGTCACTTCGTAGCGAAACGTCTGGCGCAAGCGTTCCATCGCGACTCGCCGCGCCAAATATGGAACCGTGACCAACCCGACAAACGCAGCCATCAACAGCGCCATGGACGCCAGAATCACCGACGCCCATACATTGCCCGCCTCTCCCGAGGCTGTCGAAAGCAACGCTGCCCCGAACGCTAGTCCCAATCCCAGCAATGCAAGTAGAAACTTTACCCACACTTCTGCCGAAGCCGATTGCAGCCATGCAATCGGGCCGGCGCCTCCGTTTTGGACAGAATTCACGGGATGGTTGTATGCGGAACTCACTGCTGGCAGCCTAGCATCGCAGAGTGGAACGATCAACGATAAGTAGCTTGCGGAAAAAGCCTTCGTAACCTGGAAAATCTCAGTATTCCGCCAGTTCTTTCATCGCGCGGAAAAGATCGTTTGCCTGCGGAAGGATTGCATCTTCAAGAATCGGCTGGTAGGCGACAAATGTATCGGCGGCGGCGACCCTGCGGACCGGTGCATCCAATTCATTGAACAGGTGATCGGCGATGCGCGCCGCAATCTCCGCGCCGTAGCCCCAACTCAAAGTATCCTCGTAGGCCACGAGAGCGCGATTCGTTTTTCCCACGGATGCGGCAATCGTCTCCCAGTCAAACGGATTGAGGCAGCGTAGATCGATCAACTCAACCTTAACTCCGTGTTCGCGCTCCAGTTTCTGCGCCGCCTGCAAGGCTCGCGGCACCACAGCACCATAAGTAATGACGGTCAAGTCCGTGCCGGGTTGAACGACTTTCGCCTTGCCGAACGGGATCATGTAATCCGGCCCCGGATATGGCGCACGACCGTAGGTTTCGCGGTACAAGCGCTTGTGCTCCAGAAATAGCACCGGATCATCGCAGCGAATCGCGGTACGCAGCAGTCCAGCCGCATCCAGGGCATTGGACGGAAAAACCACGCGCAGCCCCGGCATATGCGTGAAGATGCTTTCCCCGCATTGCGAATGATAAATGGCGCCTCCGGTGAGATATCCGCCGATTGCGACCCGAATTACAACCGGGCAAGAGAATGCATTATTCGAGCGCCAGCGAATTACCGAAAGCTCGTCGCGAATCTGCATCACCGCTGGCCAGATGTAGTCGAAGAATTGAATTTCGACTACTGGTTTCAGACCGCGGGTCGCCATGCCGGTGGCGCGACCTACGATGGCGGCTTCTGCAAGTGGCGAATTGAAAACACGATCATTGCCAAAATCACACTGCAGGCCGAAGGTGAGTTTGAAAACTCCGCCCTTCCCTTTCACAAGCTTGCGCTTCAAATATTCTTCGCGGCTGCAGTCGGCCACATCCTCGCCAAAGATCACGATGCGTTCATCACGCTTCATTTCGTCGCGTAACGTTACATTGATCAGGTCGGCCATGGTTTTCGCGGCAGGTTTCTTGCCGTCAGCGGAATCTGGTCCGACTATGGCTTGCGTCTCAAACGCCTGGGACGTGGGGTCGAGGTCGGGGGAATATACATACTCCATCACGCTCTCTGGAGCGGGTGGGAGAGCCTCGAGTGCCTTGTCCACCGCGATCTGTAACTCTTCCTCGACTTTCTTCTCCAGTTCGTTGATTCCCTTTTCGTCGAGAATTCCCTCGCGCAGCAAAAACATCTGGGTGCGCGAAACGGGATCGCGGGCTGCATCTCGCTCGCGCTCAGAATCTGGGCGATACAAACGCTCATCATCAGAGAGGGAATGCGAATATGGACGGATCACGTGTGCGTGTACAAATGCCGGCCCGTGGCCCTCGCGGCAATATTTAACGGCACGCCGGAACGCGGCGCTACTCGCTACCGGATCGGTGCCATCGACTTCCTCAAAATGGAAATTCGGGAAGCCTGAAACCAACCGCGAAATGCTTCCCCCGGCGGTTTGTACTTCGACCGGAACCGAGATCGCATAACCGTTGTCCTGCACGGAGAAAATTACCGGCAGCTTGTTCAACGCGGCGGCATTCATGGCCTCCCAGAATTCGCCTTCGCTGGTCGTTCCATCGCCGAGAGAAACGTAGGAGACTTCGTCGCCCTGGAATTTAACGTCTTTGAATTGACGATAATCGGGCGCGCTCTTTGAACTTGGAACTTCTGCGGCTTTTGGACGCCGGGTAAAATACCGCCCTGCCTCGGCGCATCCAACCGCCTGCAGAATCTGTGAGCCCGTCGGCGACGACTGGGTGACAATATTCAGCCGCTTGTAGCCCCAGTGAGAGGGCATCTGGCGGCCGCCGGAACTGGGATCGTCGGCTGCTCCTACCGCCTGCAAAAACATCTCCAGCGGCTTAACGCCGAGCGCCAGGCACAATGCACGATCCCGATAGTAAGGATAGAACCAGTCGTAACCCGGCTTCAGCGCCATTCCGGCCGCGACGCCGATGGCCTCGTGTCCAGCTCCCGACATCTGGAAAAAGATTTTTTGCTGCCGCTTCAGCAGGATTTCCCGGTCGTCGATGCGCCGGGAGGTATACATGAGGCGGTAGGCTTCGATCAGTTGCTCACGGCTAAGTCCTTCATAGTTGCGGGACTTTTTGCCGCTATGGCCCGGAATAGTCAGTTTTGGATCAGTTTTTGTCGTCGCCATCCGGTTTCCTGATGAATGCGTTATGAAAACTGCGGCCTTTAATTGTAATAAGGTGCCGGGCGTTGCCGCGTAGTTGCATTGTAAATCGGAATTGGAGATTGGAAAACATACAACTTTTGTTTGATGACATTGGGAACTAATCGACTCGCGTTAGCTCTCCGGGAACGAGCCAGCGGAAGAGAGCCGTCGCAGTTAATGCCCCAGCGAGTTGAGCGGCGATGAAGCCAGGAGCGTCAACCGGACGAATCATTGCCGCCCGATATTGTCGATTTCTTTCTTCAACGAAAGCCCGCTCAGGGTGGAGAGTGGCAAGCTCAGGAACAGACTGATTCTTCGATCCAATAGGAAGAATGCATCGCGGAAAGCCTTCTGCACTTGCTCTGGTGTGCCTTGCACTCCCGCCGGATCCGGAACACCCCAGTGCGCGGTCATTGGCTGCCCCGGCCACACTGGGCAGACCTCGTTGGCCGCGTTGTCACATACTATAAAAACAAAATCCATCTTCGGAGAATCTTGCCGCGAGAATTCCTCCCAGGCTTTGCTCCGAAGACCGCTGACTGGCAAGTGAGCTGCTTCTAGCTGTCGCAAAGCCTCGGGTCGAACTGATCCTGACGGATGGCTGCCCGCGCTGTATGCAACAAAATTGGGGCCGCCCCTGTGATTCATGATGGCCTCAGCCGTGATTGAGCGGGCTGAATTGCCGGTGCACAAGAACAAAACGTTGTAGGGTTTTTGGATTGCCATCATCGCCTAAGTTCCGGGACGTCTGCGCTCAACTGCAGCAGGTCGGACCGCAGCACGCTTGCTTCGCTTCCGGCTTATGGGCGCGGATAAAAGCGCTAAAGAATTTGCCGTCCACTTGCGGGGCGAGCGCATCGACGTCGATTCCCTGCCCCGAGAGGAACTCCCGCGCATCTTCCGTCCGATAAATGCGAGTTGATTCCACCTCGATTGTGTCGAAGCCGGCCGCGGTTAATTTGTTACGGTAATCATTTTCTTCGAGTGCGCCCGCAATACAACCGACCCATGCCAGCACGCTCTGACGAATCTCCGGCAAAATCTCGCCGCTGGTTACCACATCCGACACCGCGAAGCGTCCGCCGGGCCTAAGTACGCGAAACGCCTCGCGCAGAACGCGATCCTTGTCAGCGGACAGGTTAATCACGCAATTCGAAATGATCACGTCCACCGAATTGTCAGGTAGGGGAATATTTTCGATGTCGCCCTTCAGGAACTCTACGTTCGCCACACCGGCTTTCCGTTTGTTTTCGTTGGCCAAAGCGAGCATTTCGTCGGTCATATCGAGGCCGTAGGCCTTGCCGGTTGCGCCGACCCGCCTCGCCGACAAGAGCACGTCAATGCCGCCGCCTGAACCGAGATCCAGAACAGTTTCGCCTGGATTCAGTTTGGCCAGCGCGGTCGGATTGCCACAGCCAAGAGAAGCCAGCAGAGCTTCTTCCGGAATTTGTCCGGCCTGCCAGGCATCGTACAGGTTGGTTGTAATCGGATCGCACCCAGTGCCAGCAGTCGCTCCGCAGCAGGAACTGCCCCCGGATTTCACACGCAGAGCCGCCTGCCCATATTTTTCTTTAACGACCGATTTGAGGCTGTTGGCTTCAACCCCGGTATCGATGGAGCCCATGAATGATTCTCCTATTTGCAGATTCGAACGATGTGTTCAGGCTTAACTGCCTTATTTCGAGTGCAGCACTCGGCATAGAGGAATTGCAGCAATTCCTGGAGAGCGATCGTATCGGCGGTATAACGCAGAAATGTTTTCTCGCGCTGTACTTGCACCAAGCCTTCACTCTTCAACTTTTCCAGATGGTGAGAGAGAGTGGAGTTCGGAATATCCAGCTCGGCTTGAATTTCACCGACCACGAGACCTTCAGGATGCGCCGAGAGCAGCAACTGCATGATGCGCAGCCTCGGCTCGGTTCCCATGGCAGAGAACATGTCAGCATACTTGACCACGCGTTCGCTGGCTTTTACCGCGGAAGACGTCTGCATATTTCGACATTACTAGAACTATGGATTACAGTCAACCGTCAGACACTTCGTACTTGCTCCGGGTCAAGGCGCAATCATTTATTCTAGGACTAGCATGATCCGAACCCGCCGCGCTTTCGATCCGCGATCAATCAAGTTGGTGATCTTCGATCTGGATGGCACGCTGATTGACTCGCGGCTCGATCTGGTGCATTCGGTGAATGCCGCGCTGCGTCACATCGGCCGGCCTGGTTTGCCCGACGACGTTATTGCCAGCTATGTGGGAGACGGAGCGCCAATTCTGATTCAGCGGGCCCTGGGAGGGGAGACGGTGGACGACGCGGTCGTCCGCCAGGGCTTGCAGTTTTTCCTTTCTTATTATCGAGAACACAAGCTTGATCACACAACCGTCTACGAGGGCGTGCAGGAATCGCTCGAAGCTATTCAGCATGCGTCCAACGGCGTGCCGCGAAAGATGGCCGTTCTTTCGAACAAGCCGGTAGTTCCTTCGCGGGCCATTGTCGAAGCACTCGGCCTAGGCCAATTCTTCATTCAGATTTATGGAGGAAATAGTTTCGCTACGAAGAAGCCCGACCCCGAAGGCGCCCGCAAATTGCTGGAGGAAGTCGGCGTGCGACCGGAAGAGGCTGTAATTGTCGGAGATTCTCATGTGGACGTTGAAACCGGACGCAACGCCGGCTTGTGGACGATAGGCGTCAACTACGGTTTTGCTCCACATACTTTGCTGGATGAACCGCCCGACGTGCTCATCGAGACGCCTCGCGAATTGGCGGAAGTATTCAACGAAGAGCGGCCGAAAGAAGCTGGCTAGTCGCGTGTTCTTCTCGTGACACACACTCATGTAAACTCATCCGACGATGAGCGATCCCCTTAACAGCTTCACGCCTTCCGAACTGCGCAAGCTGCGCGGCATGAAAGATCCTCACGGCATCCAGAAGTTTCTCGATGACGCTCCGTATCACCTTGCGGATACGGCATGGTCGCCGCGGCGTGTGCTGGCGGAACAAACTGCTCACTGCCTCGAAGGCGCGATCTTTGCCGCGGCGGCCTTGCGGGCAAACGGATACCCTCCTCTGTTGCTTGATTTCGAAGCGGAACATGACACGGATCATGTGATCGCCATCTTCCGCGAAAAAGGGTGCTGGGGCGCTGTGGCCAAATCGAACTACACAGGATGCCGCTGGCGCGAGCCGATCCATCGCACCCTTCGCGAACTGGCGTTGACCTACTTCAATACCTACGTCAACCTGCGGCGCGAGCGCACGCTGCGGCGTTTTTCGGTGCCGGTGAATCTGAAGCGCTTCGATCGCCAGAACTGGATGACCACCGACAAACCGGTATGGTTTCTCGTGTATCACTTGTTTGACATCAGACACTACCCGCTGATCACGCCAGCCATGGCGAAAGGCCTGCATCGCGTGGACGAACGGCTGTTTCAGGGAGAAATTCTGGGCAAGGCTTATAAAACGGCGAGCGAGTAGAAGGTCGGTGCATCTTTAGGGAACTCGCCGTCTTCTAAGAACTTAATGTCCACCACGAACAAGCCGGGCCTGGCTGCGCTTGTAACGCTCGTCATTCCACTGGCTTGCATCTTCACCTTCGCTCAGCAAGCGACATCGGAACAGGATGCGCCCGACACGCCCACCGCCACTTTCTCGCTCGCGTTAACCCCCGATGCCAATGGCAATTTATCGCAAGAGCAGATGCAGCAGTTATTTCGTGTGGCCGCTGACAAAGACATAGAAAACGAAAAGCGGCTCAGGAATTACACCTACGTTGAGCGCGACGAGGAGCACAAACTCGACGGCAAGGGAGAAGTGAAATCCACCGAAACAAAAACCTATGACGTGATGGAAATCTACGGAGAACAGGTACAGCGCCTGATCCAGAAAAACGATAAGGATCTCGAAACGAAAGACGCGGCCCGGGAAGAAGAGAAGATCCAAAAGCTCATCGACAAACGCAAGAACGAGTCCGAGGAAACGCGCCAGAAGCGCGAACGGAAAGAAGAAAAAGAACGGGAAGACGGTCGGAAATTCGTTCTTGAGGTTGCCGATGCATACATCTTCCATTTAGCAGGAACAGAGTCCGTGGGTGGCCGCGAAGCTTGGGCAATTGACGCCGAGCCCCGCCCCGGATACGAACCTCACATGAAGGAGGCGAAATTCCTGCCCAAGTTTCGCGGCCGCGTATGGATCGATAAGGCGGAAGCTCAGTGGTCGAAAATGGATATCGAATGCATCGATACGGTTTCCCTGGGCTGGTTCCTGGCGCGGGTTCACAAAGGCTCGCGCATCGTGATCGAGCAGACGCGGGTCAACCATGAAGTGTGGTTGCCCAAGCACGTCGCGATCAAGGTGGACGTGCGCCTCGCCCTGCTCAAGAACTTTAACGTGGAAGCAGATCAGACCTTCCGCGATTACAAGAAGTTCGGCGCTACTACGAGGATTTTGGGGGTGGTTGAGGTACAGGATAAGTAGAAGAAAGCCTGAATCGGGACGACCCGCTCTCCAACTGGCTCCCCTGAAGCCGAACGACCGCGAGCATCATCTACTAATCTCACTCGTCAGTTTAGACTCGATCCGGAGGAACTATGTCTTCCCAGATAACACCTTTGTCCCCCGAGGTCCAGGCTGAAGCTTTTCCCCGGCTGACGCCGGAACAGATCAGCCGAATCCGTCCGCTAAGCAAGGTACGGCCGGTGAAAGCGGGCGACATCCTGTTTGAGCCGGGGGACGGTGACGTCCCATTTTTCGTGCTGCTCTCGGGCAGTATGGAAATTGTGCAGCCGGACCGGAATGGCGAGAGGGCGATCGTCAAGCACGAGGCGGGAGGTTTCACCGGAGAGATGACCACGCTCTCCGGCCGGCTCGCCCTGGTCCGTGGGCGGGTTACGGAAGCCGGCGAATTCCTCCAAATGAGCAACCATGATCTGAGAACGCTGGTCGCAAGAGACGCCGAGCTGAGCGAAATCTTCATGCGCGCTTTCATCCTGCGCCGGGTAGCGCTCATCGACCGCCACCTGGGAAACGTAATTCTGCTGGGATCGCGGCACTCGGCGCAGACGCTGCGGTTGCGCGAGTTCCTCACCCGCAATGGACATCCGCACACCTACGTGGACCTCGATACAGATACCAGCTATCAGGATCTGCTCGACCACTTTCAGGTTACGCCGGATGAAGTTCCCGTGGTCATATGCAACAACAGCACGGTGCTGCGCCGGCCCTCGATTCAGGAACTGGCCAGGTGCTTGGGACTGAACGCTCACATTACGGCCTCGGAAGTGAGGGATCTGGTGATCGTAGGTGCCGGGCCGTCCGGTTTGGCAGCGGCGGTTTACGGGGCTTCGGAAGGTCTGGACGTGCTTGTGATTGAGGCCGAGTCTCCCGGCGGGCAGGCGGGATCGAGTTCCAGGATCGAAAACTATCTGGGGTTCCCAATGGGAATTTCCGGCCAGGAATTGGCGGGCCGCGCCTCCGCGCAGGCTCAGAAGTTTGGCGCCAAGATGCTGGTCGCCAACAACGTAACGAAATTGAATTGCGAGCGCCGTCCCTACGAGTTGAGTGTGGACTGCGGTCAGGTCATTCGCGCGAGCACGGTCGTGATTGCCAGTGGCGCGCAATACAACAAACCGAACATCGACAACCTGAAGAAGTTCGAAGGCCAGGGCGTTTATTACGGGGCGACCTTCATTGAGGCGCAAGTGTGCGGCAAAGAAGATGCAGTCGTGGTGGGCGGTGGCAATTCGGCGGGTCAGGCGGCGGTTTACCTTTCGCAGACCTCGGGCAAAGTTCATATGCTGGTGCGGTCTAGTCAGTTGTCCGACACGATGTCGCGCTATTTGATCCAGCGCATCGAGGAAAATCCAGCAATCGAGATGCACTACTGCACCGAGATCGTTGGTCTCGACGGCGATACGCAACTCGAGCGCGTGACCTGGCGGGACAACAGGACGGGCGAGACTTCAGCCCACGATATCCGGCACGTGTTCATCATGGCCGGAGCTTCTCCTCGCACCGACTGGCTGCAGGGATGCGTTGCCCTCGACAACAAGGGCTTCATTCTCACCGGCAGAGACTTGGATCCCGTGATCCAGAACTACCATTGGCCGCTTCAACGCGTGCCGCAAATGTTGGAGACGAGCCTGCCGGGAGTGTTTGCCGTGGGCGATGTCCGCGCCGGAAATGTAAAACGTGTAGCCTCTGCCGTGGGGGAAGGATCGATATCGATCTATCTGGTTCACCGGGTGTTGGCGGAACTGTAGGCGCTTCCTGCCGGCTACGGGATGGGTGAGATAGAATTAGCCATCAGAACGGGATGGAGGATAGTATGCCGCTCGACTGGTCGCAATGTTCCGCGGTAGAAAGTGTTCCCGGCAGGGTCGGCGGCGCATGGGTTTTCCGAGGAACGCGGATGCCGGTGTCCACTGTGTTTGAGAATCTCGAAGATGGAATGACTATTCAAGAAGTGGTTGAACAGTTCGACGTCACCTCAGAGCAGGTCAAGGCAGTCTTGGAATTCGCGGCCCGGAGCTTGGATGCTACTCGAAGCATCGCTGACACTCATTCTCCTGATGCTCATTCTCTTTGACCACGGCACGCCAAGAGGGATCATCCGTTCGCTCGCGGGCCATGAAGTTAGAGAGGCGAAAGCGCAAGGTTGGGACCGGCTCACTAACGGTGAGTTGCTAACTGCCGCAGAGGAAGCCGGTTTCGATGTGCTGCTCACCACCGACAAAAATATCCGTTATCAACAGAACCTAACGGGGCGCAAGATAGCAGTAGTCGTGTTGGGCAGAGCACGCTGGCGGCTTATACGGCCTGCTATTCCGGCGATTGTCGCCGCGGTGAATGCGGCACGGCCAGGGACCTACGCTGAAGTGGACATAGTGGATTGACTCAATCTCCCACTAGAGCAGGACCCATTAGATTTTCTTCCTCTCCTTGCTTGAGGCAAGCCACCGCTAATGAGCGTTTATAATAGAAAGATTCTCGCTCGCCGTTATTGCTCTCTGTGAAGGCAGTATCTAGTTGGGCGAGGAAACCGACCCGAGCTTTGCTCGGCACGGACAGCCGGGGCGGCTGTCTCTACATGAGCATTGCCGAGCGCAACTGTACTCGCTAAAGACTAAGAGCTAAAGCTAAAAGCTTCTTCCATGGACTTCAAACTCGTTTCCGACTACAAACCGCAGGGGGATCAGGGGCGCGCGATTGAAGCGCTGCTGCGCGGCGTGTACGACCGTGAGGAGCACCAGGTGTTGCTGGGCGTTACCGGCTCGGGTAAGACCTACACCATGGCCAAGGTGATTGAGGCGGTGAACCGTCCGGCGCTGGTGATGGCGCATAACAAGACTCTGGCGGCGCAGCTCTATCACGAGTTCAAGAATTTCTTTCCACACAATGCCGTTGAGTATTTCGTTTCCTATTACGACTACTACCAGCCCGAGGCATACGTTCCGGCCGCGGACTTGTTTATCGAAAAAGAAGCGACCATCAATGATGAACTCGACAAGCTGCGACTCTCTGCGACCCGATCTTTATTTGAGCGGCGCGACGCCCTGATTGTCGCTTCGGTGAGCTGCATCTACGGCTTGGGATCGCCCGAAGCCTATTACGGCATGATGCTGTTTCTGGAAAAGGGCCAGAAAATCACGCGCGATGACATCACGCGCAAGCTGGTAGACATTCTCTACGAACGCACCAATGGCGAGTTCCGGCGCGGGACATTTCGTGTCCGCGGAGACGTGATCGAAGTCTTCCCCACCTATGACGACATGGCGTACCGCATCGAGTTGTGGGGAGATCAGGTCGAATCGTTGTCGCAGGTCGATCCGCTGTTTGGTACGGTGAAGCAAAAGTACATGCGGCTGCCGCTTTATCCCAAGACCCACTACGTGATGAAGGACGAAACTCGCGCGACCGCCGTGGAATCGATCAAGAAAGAAATGGCGTGGTGGGAAGTGGAGCTCGAGAAGCAAGGCCGGATGGTCGAATCGCAGCGCATTCACCAGCGCGTGAAATTTGATCTGGAAATGATCAAGGTGATGGGATACTGCCATGGCATCGAGAACTATTCACGGCATTTTACGGGACGCATGCCGGGTGAGCCTCCGCCCACTCTTCTCGATTATTTCCCGCGCGACTTCCTGATGTTCATCGACGAATCGCATCAGACAATTCCACAACTGCGTGGCATGCATGCCGGGGACCGCTCGCGTAAGGAGACTTTGGTCGAGTATGGCTTCCGTCTGCCCTCGGCGCTGGACAATCGTCCGCTGACGTTTGAGGAGTTTCAACATCGCACCAACCAACTCGTTTACGTTTCGGCGACACCGGGTCCGTATGAACTGACGAAATCAGCGGGCGTGGTGGTGGAGCAGATTATCCGGCCCACGGGGCTCATCGATCCTGAAGTTGAAGTGCGTCCGGTAAAAGGACAGATCGACGACCTGCTGCACGAAATTCGCGCCCGCGTGGAGCGCGGGGAGCGCGTGCTGGTGACCACTCTCACCAAACGCATGGCCGAAGACCTGGCCGAATATTATGCCGAAGTGGGAGTGAAATGCCGCTACATGCACTCCGAGATCGAGACGCTGGAGCGAGTGAAAATCCTCCGCGACTTACGCAAGGGCGAATTCGATGTATTGATCGGCATCAATCTGCTGCGCGAAGGCCTAGACCTTCCGGAAGTTTCCTTGGTGGCGATTCTCGACGCGGATAAAGAAGGCTTCCTGCGGTCGCAAGGATCCTTAATCCAGACGATCGGACGTTGCGCCCGCCATCTGAACGGCCGCGCCATCCTTTATGCCGATCGTAAAACCGATTCGATGAAGCGGGCCATGGATGAGACTCTGCGTCGGCGCGCCATCCAGACCGCATACAACAAAGAGCATGGGATCACTCCGGAATCCATCGTCCGCCCATTGGACATGACACTGGCGGGAATTGTCGCGGCCGACTATACCGACTTGACCAGCGAAGCCGATGGGATGCCTGAATTCAAATCGCAGGAGGAACTCGACGGCTACATCGTCAAACTTGAGTGTGATATGCGCGAAGCGGCTAAACGGTTTGAATTCGAGAAAGCGGCGAAGTTGAGGGACACGATCAAGGAGTTGAGGACGAAGGAATTTTTGTTCGCTTAGGACCTAGTTAACGAGGCGGCCGAAGGCCTTACTTTGCCGGCCAGCCGAAATCGCCACCCTCTCGGACGTTCTTTCAGCAACAGGATTTTCGTGTTACACTGTTTTCGTGTCAACCATTATTCGCTTGCGCAATGTTACCGTGACGCTCGAAGAAGACGTCGCCCGATGGGCGCGAGTCGAAGCTGCCCGCCTCGACACGAGCGTTTCAAGGCTTCTGGGAGAATTGCTGAAAGAACGTATGGGAAAGGTTGCGAGGAAAACTCCGGCTGCAGATGCGGCGGGGCGGCTCGCCACTTTTGGTAAGCGTCATAGGTTGTCATTGCGCGGGCTCAAGATCAAGGATCTGATTAACGAAGGACGCCGGTGAAGCGATTTGTTGTCGATGCATCGGTCGTGCTTACCTGGTGCTTCCCCGACGAAAACTCTGCCGTTGCGGACGCGGTCGCCAGAATGTTCAAACAGGGCAACTCCGCAATAACGCCCTCCTTCTGGCCGCATGAAGTCCTTAATGCTTTGCTCGTTGGTGAAAAGCGCAAGAGGATTTCCGGCGACCTTGTACAGACCTTTCTTACAGACTTGGCGTCGCTTCCGATTGTTTTGCAGGGATTGCCGGCTGATGCCGTGTTCGATCGGATCCAGCGAATGAGCCGCCAGCACGGATTGACCGCCTACGACGCCGCTTATCTTGATCTTGCCAAGGACAACGGGCTGCCATTGGCTACTTTAGATGGAGACTTGATTCGCGCGTGCGGGAAAGCTGATATAGAAGTGATAGGAAGATAGGAAAGCATGGCGACTTCTCAGCGCAGCTGCCCTAGCGCCCGTACGCCGCACTCGCCGCGAGCGGCTTCCGGTGAAACGTATAGCCGTCGAAGGTCTCGGAGCGGAAGTTAAGGTTCGAGGTGATGAGTTTTTCGGTTTGGCTCAGAAAAAGATATCCGCCGGGTTCCAGGTAAAGATGCAGACGTTCGATCAGCGCGATCCGCTGAGCCCGGGAAAAATGCGGCAGTACGTCCATGCAGTAAATGCAATCGAAGCGTCCGATATAACTCGGCCTAGCCAGATTCATACAATTGAATGTCACCAGGCTGCGCAGTCTGGGCTTCACCAATAGGTGCGCCGCGTTCGGAACACTCTCGCATCCGTTGGCAGAGCCCTTCTTAATTAGTCTCGGCCCTCCGTCCTCGATTTCATTCTGTGGTTGATTCACCGACAGTGACGGCGAACTGATCTTTGAGAAATAGTTCTTGATGGTCGCTGGCGGCAATCCATCGAGAGCCGACTGCCGGTATACACCCCGGTCGGCGGCGTCGATATTGTGCGGCAGCAAGTCGCTACCCACGATGTGAACGGATAAGGACGAACTCAGCTTTCCCGTCTCCGTCGTGGTCAGCGCGCTACCGGCAATGCCTCCGTTGCGCGCGGCGGACTTCCCGTTTCCGCTCGTATTGCAGTTCCCCGCTCCGCTTCCATTATGTGCGGCGCTACTTTGGCTCAAGGCATCGCAAACAGCCATGGCGATGGTGTAAGCCTCTTCTCCCGTGGAACAACCGGCACTCCAGATGCGAAGGGGACTGGGGCCGTCCACAGATTTGCGAGCGCAAAGCTGCGGCATTACATGCCTCACCAGGGCATTGAGGGCTCCGGGATGACGAAAGAATCCCGTATTTATATTGATTAAGCCATCGAGCAACGACGGCAGTTTTGAGGGATCCTGATCAGAAGAGCGAAGGCGTTCGAGCAGTGTGGTCGACGATCCCAAGCCTTGCGCCTCAACGTAATCGGCGACATGCGCTGCCAGAGCGCTGTTGGGACAGTCAAGAACGACTCCGGTTTGGCGCTCGACCAGCAGGCGCAGTTCCGAGAGTTCATGCTCGAGTATGGTGCTGGTCGCAATTAACTTATGCATAGAGCCTTTCCCCAAGAGCGCCGAGTAAGCTCACGCTCAAGCCGGGGGTAACGATTCCGTTTTTGCTTCTCACACCTGTTCAGTCGCCGGCCGCAACGGCTAGCCGATACTTGCCCGAATCCCGTTCAACCTGCTGGGCGACCACGTTCATTTCTTTTTCCAGCGACGAAAAACGCTGCAGTACTTCGTGAATGCGCAAGGTCATATTGCGAATGGTTTCAATCTGCGCGCGGGATTGCGCCGAAAGGCTGCCAGGTTCAATCAGCAGCAGATCGGAATTCCCAAGAAGCGAAGTAAGCGCGTTGTTCAGGCCGTGCCGCATATCCAGGATATAGCGGCCAAGCATCGCCTGCCGTTCGAGTGCGGCACAAGCTTCTTCAGCCGCGCGGGCTCGGTCCTCGGCCGCGGCGCGCAACACAGCTTCGCTCGCCGCCAATATCAATACATCCAGCCAATTTCCCTCACAGCGCAGCACTGAGGTGCGGGGCCAGCGCTCGCGCACCAGTTGAGCTATAGCCGCGTCATGGCAGATGCAGAACAGCGGCTGTTGCGTCGAGTGCAGCGGTTCGAGCACCACGGAAAGCAATTCGCGGCGAAGCGGGCCCACAATGGCAACGGAAAAATTATCGACGATACGCGGCCAGATGTCTCCGCTGAGCAGCGTGAAGGTCGGCACATGGCGTTCCATCTGCCAGCGCGCCGTGATGCTGCGAGACACCTCCGGTTCGTCGGAGATTATGAGTACGGTTGGATGATGCACTTGCAAGATTCCCTCTGTTTAAGCTCTCGGTTCGTCGTCGACCTGTGGATGCGCCGACGATTTATTTCTTATGCCCATCCGAATCTGGATTCCACTCTGGTGTTGCCGCGGCCACCTCGAATTCAGCAACATCAGCGGTTACCACGGGCAAAGCATCCGCAGTCGTCTTGGCCTGGGCTCCATAAGCCTTCCCCGATGTCGAAACTGAAGCGCCTGCCGATGCCGCTCGCGCCGCCTTTGCCTTCGCGCCAGATCGTCCCGCCGATCCCTCGTCTCCGGAAGTTGAACCCTGACCCAGCGCTGCTTCCACTGAGGCACGCAGGTCTACCAGCATGCGCAATGGCTGGCCGGAGGAATATTCCGCCTGGAACATGACTTTCCATGATTGGCAGATCATGCGCAGCCGTAGGATTGGTTCCTGCGCGGAGAATTGCGCGCGCCGGCAATCAATCGTTTCAACCCTTTGTTCTTCCAGTTCAGTAAGCCCATCCAAAATACGGTTGAGGTCAGCGAGCATTAGGCGGAAGAAGACTCGCCGCATCAGATATCCGAAACGAGTAAACGCGATCAGCGCCACAGGCAGGTAAAACAAGTCGCCCGCCTGAGCTTTCGCTTTGCGTCCCTGTTCGAGCACGCCGCCATGCAGCAATTCGTCGAGCGAGCGGCAGCGCCGCGCCGCCTCGAGTACGCGATCCAGAGCGTTCAACCAAACCGGGGACTTAATATCCACTTTGCCGAGAACCGGCTCTAACCCTTGCGCCACGAAAGCGGTATCGGCGCTATCGTCATCGAGATCCGTAGGCGCGCCCTGGCTGAAATATTGCACCAGCAGAAAATCAATCTTGTCGCGCATTGCGTCGGTTCGCGTGGTCTTGGTAAGAAAGTGCTGCAACAGGGCAATCAAGCCCTCAGGACTAACCACCGAACTGGTCTGCAGAAACTGCCGCAGTTGGTGAACCTGCAGCCGCTCATCCATTTCGTCAAGCCATTGCTGGGCCTGCTTCACGGTGTCCGCGTCTGGCGATAACTCCGCGGCTTCCAGCGCGTGGCAAGCGGTCAGGTCAATGGCGAACTCACGAGCCAACTCGGAATAAATAGGATGCAGCCGGCGCGCCTCTTCCCATATTGCTGCGAGGTCGGGAACTGTCGATTCAGGTTGCGAGGAAGTCATTGTTTCACGATCCAGTTGGGAACTGCATTGAGAAAGCGGGCTGCCACAATCGTCGTTCCAGGGTGGTATTGCACAGCAACCACCGAGGCCTCAGTGTCGAGCGAGCCATCTGAGTTGCGTAGCCTTAAGACATCTGCGAACTCCAGCGGGGTGTTACACGCAAACAAAACCTCACGGCAGGTTCCGAATTCAATAACCGTACTTTCGTGGACGCCCGGTCCTCCCGGCTGGCTGCCAGTACGTGTGAACTGAACGGGAATGCGAACCGGCGTAGCTTCAGGAAAGAAGCGGGCCAGATCGGCTACCGTGCTGGTCTGTGACACGCGCGATACAGCTGTGCCTCGTTGCCCCAAGCGATTTCGACCCCTTCCCTGGACTCGTCCGCAGTTCTTACATCCACCACCCGCATCCAGCCGGAAATATGTCATTCCGACCGGAGCCTTCCCATTCCCGAACGGGAGGGGAGCGGAGGGAAGAAAACTGCCGTCCCGCCCATTTCAAAAAGTGCGGTTGGGCTCCCCCTCTTCCCGGTTAGAAAGAGCGTTGGGGAGCCAGAACACGCGGTTATGGGAGATGGAGAAGCACGAACGCGACCATCGTGCGGAACGGAAGGATTAGCACTCGGGAGCTATATTTCTCAGCAGGTTAACCGCATTTCGTCTTAAGCAGAAAAACTGAACGGAACCAAGAATCTCAAGATGCGACAAAATCTCACCTTAACAATCAGGAGCCCGGCCGCTTTTCCTCAGAGCCAAGTCGGCCACTGAGTTGGATACACAAGTTCCAGGGAGCTCAAATCACAACTTACGACCGACTAATTAAAGTCTTATCATCGGGTTGCACGTATGGCATATACACAAATAGACGTAGTTTTTACAAAAGGCATCAAACTTTAGTAGAGATTTCCGCGTTTCGGGTTCGCGAATACGAAGCTTGAGGGAACGAAAACCTATGAAGAATACAAAAAAACAGTTGGGTTGGTGGAGCGCCCTGTTGGCGCTCACATTGGCGATTGTCATCCTGCCTTTACATGCAGCCGCCCAAGATTACCAACAGCAGGACGATCCGCCGAGCCGCGTTGCTCGGCTTGGTTACCTCGAAGGTTCTGTTTCATTCCAGCCGGCTGGCGAGAACGATTGGGTAGGCGCGGTGGAGAACCGGCCAATGACCACCGGCGACAAACTCTGGGCCGATAAGGGTTCCCGCGCCGAACTGCAACTGGGATCCGCCGTAATTCGTTTGTCGGAGAATACCGGCGTTTCCTTCCTGAACCTGGACGATCGTACCGTCCAGTTACAGCTGAGTTCGGGCTCGGTTAACGTTCGCGTGCGACGCCTCGACCGCGATGACGACATCGAGATTGACACTCCCAATCTGGCGTTCACCATTCAACAGCCTGGAAGCTATCGGCTGGAAGCCAGTGAAGACGGTGGCTACTCGGTGGTCACCATTCGTGAAGGCGAAGGCCAGGCCACTGGTAACGGCCAAACCTACACTCTTCACAACGGACAGAGAGGCACTTTCAACGGATCCGAATCACTGAATGCCGACGTGGAGCAACTCGGCGAGCCCGATCAGTTTGACAACTGGGCCAATAACCGCGATCACCGCTACGAGAGTTCACGCTCGGCTCAATATGTGTCGAACGATATGGTCGGCTACGACGATCTCGATGACAACGGCGACTGGCGCGATGATTCCAATTACGGACACGTCTGGTACCCGCACGTAGAAGCTGGTTGGGCTCCTTATCACCAGGGCCATTGGGACTGGATCGATCCCTGGGGATACACGTGGGTTGATGATTCCAACTGGGGTTACGCGCCCTTCCACTATGGACGCTGGGCAAGTGTCGGCGGACGATGGGGCTGGATTGCCGGTCCTCGAGAAGAGCGCGCCGTTTATGCACCCGCACTGGTTGTATTCGTGGGTGGAGGCGGCGGAGGTTTCGGCGGAAATGTTGGATGGTTTCCGCTCGGTCCCCGGGAAGTATATGCGCCTTCCTA
The DNA here is from genome assembly GCA_025462865.1 of Candidatus Sulfotelmatobacter sp. Lineage (GTDB taxonomy): Bacteria > Acidobacteriota > Terriglobia > Terriglobales > Acidobacteriaceae > Sulfotelmatobacter. The sequence goes on from JAOAPI010000050.1 coordinate 100,539, forward strand.
TCCTGTAAGCCGCGAATACATGAACCGGGTGAACATCAGCAATACCACGGTCAACACCACCACCATTAACAACGTCTATACCACCACGGTCATTAACAGAAACACTACGAACGTCACCAACGTTACGTACGTGAACAGAAATGTACAGGGAGCAGTGACGGCAGTCCCGCAACGCGCCTTCGCCAGCGCGCAACCTGTTGCCCGGTCAGCCGTACAGATGAATGCGCGCGACATCGCATCCGTTCCAGTAACTCACAGGGTTGCTGTGAATCCTACGCGTGAGGCAGTACTCGGAGCGAGAGCCGGGACGGCGAATCGTGTAACTGCGCCGCCGCCGGCAGTAATGAACCGGCAAGTGATCGCCAGGAAAGCTCCGCCGCCTCCGCCGGCACCGTTCGCCGAGAGGCAGCAAGCAATGGCGGCACATCCGGGACAGCCTCTGCCCAGGCGCGAAGTGGCAACCCTGCGACCCGCCCCGGCCGCGGCCGCTCACCCAATGGTCAGAGTCGCGCCTCCGGGTAAGCCTGCGACGCCGACCACAGGGCATCCTAATAACCAACCCGCAAATAATGCTGGACGTCCGGGACAGCCTGCTCCAGGAGCGCCCGCGAATCAACCTGGGAATCGTCCGGGAAATCAGCCGGCGCCGAATGAACGTCCCGGTGCGGCCAACCAGCCGAATCAGCCGAACAATCGCCCGGGACAGCCAAATCAGCCGGAAGCCAATCGGCCAGGGCAACCAAACAATCGTCCTGAAGCCAATCAACCAAACAACCGTCCAGGACAGCCGAATCAGCCTCAGCCCAATCAACCGAACAATCGCCCGGGACAGCCGAATCAGCCGGAAGCCAATCGGCCGGGACAACCGAACAATCAGCCTCAACCCAACCAGCCAAACAATCGGCCCGAAGCGAATCGGCCGCCTGCTGCAGAGCCCAATCGTCCTCAGCCGAATCAACCGAACAATCGTCCCGAACCGAATCGGCCGCCTGCCGCGGAACCCAATCGCCCTCAGCCGAATCAGCCTAACAACCGGCCAGAAGCGAATCGTCCGACTGCTGCGGAACCGAACCGTCCGCAACCGAATCAGCCGAACAATCGGCCGGAGGCGAACCGTCCTCCTGCTGCAGAACCGAACCGTCCTCAGCCGAATCAACCAAACAATCGGCCCGAACCGAATCGTCCGGCGGCAGAACCAAGCCGTCCTCAGCCCAGTCAGCCGAGCCGATCACCGGAGGCGAACCGTCCCGAAAGTCGTCCTCCTGCAGCCCAACCAAACAACCGTCCCGAGCCGAATCGGCAGCCTGCCGCGCAACCTCAAAACCATCCCCAGGAACGTACGCCTCCTCCGGCGGCACAGCGGCCTGCCCCTCCTCCGCAAAGGGAGCAGCCGAGACCGCAGACTCCAGAGGAGAAGAAGAAGCAAGAACAGCAAAAACCGCCGGGAATCTAGAAGCTGGAAGGGCTCGCTTCGAGATCATCCAGCACCCTGAGATTTTTTTCTCAGGGTGCTTTTTTATTGCTCAGTAGCCCCTGATAAGCGCGAAGCCATCCGCCAAATTCCGTGCAACCCGGCTTAAAGTTGCGGTTCTCTACTCGTCGCTAGCCGCTTCCCCGATAAAAACCAGTGTCCGAAACCAACCCTAGTGCCGCTCAGAGCATCTTTGCGATGCTGGTTCCGCTCTGATCAGCCGAGGTTGAATGACCGCCCGGCTGCGCAATTTTTTGTTGCTTCGTCCATCTTACGCAGGCTGGCCTTATTTCATTTCCGGGAACCGAAATGTTGGGAACGAAATGTTTCTAACTCATTCCACACTCCGCTTGGCGTAGTTACAGCAGCTGTGCTCCGCAGTTGAGCGACAGCATAAGGAGAACTGATGAAAAAGCTGCTGATGTTGCCCTTCTTGGGAGTCCTATTATTACTTGTCGGGAATCCGGTCGCCGCTCAGAACAGCGTCGACGTACTGAGTAACGGCCCTCAGCCTACGAACACCGCCGGCTGCGCCGTGAATCCACAATGCATACCGGCGGTCTGGTCTACCACCTCCAACGCCGGCACCGACATTGCCGCGCCGATCACCGCCACCTTCGTTTTCGCCTCCAACGGCGGGGCTTCGCCCACTGATTTTCCGGCCGCGACGAGCGGCCAAATCTGCTTGGCCGACACCCGCGATCTCACCGGGACTACGCCGTTCGCTCAAATCGCCGTGAACTGCCAAGCCGCCGGAGGCGTCGCTCTTCTCCTCATACGTGATAGCGCAGTCACCGCGCCATCAGCCATCCCGGTATTTGCCATATCCACGGCCAACGGAGACTTTCTCAGGAATACGGTCGGATTCAACGCGACAACCGGAATCTCCAATTACCCGATCCGAATTAATCCCGCAAAGGCTACTCCGCCCAGCAACCCCACAGGCCAGCACAATTGCCCGAACGGTCAAGCTGCAACGGCATACGTCGGTACTGGAACCGCGAATTACACTCCGAATGAAAGTCTGTGTCTGCCTGCGGGAGCCGGCCAGGCTGTCGAGCCCAGCATGACTGTGGACTCGCAGGGCAACATCTATATCGAGTCCATCCGCGGAGTCCCCGGAGGTCTCGATCTATGGCGCTGGTATAAAACAGCAGACGCCGGCCCGAACGCTGACGGAACATTGCCCTTCAAATATGAAGGTCAGCCGGATTGCGGCATGTTCGTAACCCCGTTTTGCACCGCGAGCGGTGTGGCTCCAGGGGGAGGCGATGGCGACGTCGCCGTGAACAATCCCGACCCCAGTAACGCGAATATTCCAAACCTGGCTGTGGTCAGCCTTAGCGCAGCGGAAGTGACAGGCAGTCACTCCATCAACCGTGCGGATACATTTAGTACGCCGAACCCGGCCACCGCCGGGGTGCCCTTCGACGATCGCATGTGGCTCGATGGCCTCAGCGATGCCTCGCACGTCTACATGGAATACCACGATTTTGGGACCACCTCTCAAATCTTCGTGCAACGCTCCGCAGACGGAGGCGTAACCTACACTGACGCGCTGGGAGTGGCAATCGACGCCGCCACCGAGCCCAGCGTCGGCCCTCCGACCGGCAACATCGCCGGCCAAATCAAAGTGGACAACAGCAGTTGTGCAAGCCACGGCAATCTCTACCAGATTTTCGTCGGCCCCGACAATCCCATGGACAATACGCAAAACAGCAGCGCCTATATGAATGCTGCTTATGTTGGCGTGGCCACGGGCGTTAGTCTCACTAATCCCACACTCACGTTCACCGACCACAAAGTTTTCAGTTGTGGCGCGGGTTCGACGTGTCCTTCAGGCGCGGGTCTCGGCAATTTGTTCCCCGGGCTCGCCGTCGACAACTTCGGCTACGTTTACACCACGTGGTCGGATAACACGGACATCTATTATTCGTTCTCGACCAATCTGGGGACGCGGTGGTCCCCAGCCATCAAGGTCACCCGGAACTCGTCTCAAGCGGGAAAGTCGAACGTATATCCCTGGATCGCAGCTGATGCGAACGGCCACGTCGCTATCGCGTGGTACGGCGCCGATCAGGCCGGGAACTCAAACACAGTCTCGACCACCAACACACACTGGAACGTGTTTGTTGCCGAGAGCGTCAACGCCCATGCGGTCTCGCCGGTCTTCGTGGTCAGCCAAGCGACGGATCACTCCAACCACACCGGGCAAATCTCAACTGGCGGCCTGACGGGTGCCTCCGACCGAAGCCTGGCCGACTTTTTCCAGATTGCGATGGATCCGAACCATCTCGTGAACATTGCCTTCGCGGATAATCATGCCGGTCCCGCCGTCAGCTACTTCACACGCGAGAAGACGGCAGCTTCCGGCATCTCCACCAAAGGTAAGTGTGCCGGAACCTCTCACGAAGCTGGGGGGAACGGCCACGTGAACGGCAAGAAGAGCGGCCGAGGTTCGTACAGCTTCAATTACGATGATTCCAACCAGTCAACTGGAAGCGCGTCATACAGCGATTCCGGTTCCGGCATCAACTTCCAGGCGACGCAGATCACGGCCGCAACTTTTGACCAGGTTGCACACACCGTGACCCTCACCGGCAACGGCACCGATAATGGCAACCCGGTATCGTTCACCATCGTCGCTGCCGATAGTTCGCTGGCGGCTCCCGGATTGTTCAGCATCACGCTCAGCGATGGATACACCAACAGCGGCAGCCTGGTGGATGGAGGCGTTACTGTCTACTAGAGCTAAATCCGCGCTGCACTGCGAGGCCGCTCATCCCGGCCTCGCATTTTTTTTTGGGATTCGGATAATCCGGTGGCGCATCCTCTACCCTTAATTTGTGGGCTTTGTCATAACGAAAAAACTGACGGGTGCCCTACGTCTCGCGTCCTTTGCGAGACGTGGGATTCCACTGACGTATCGCTCTGAGGATTCTAGGGCGGTCTGGATGCTATCCCTTACGATGGGAAACTGGACAGACGAGCCATCCACTGGTCGAGCAGCGCCTAGCTTTTCGCAGGCTCGTTTGGACGACTCGCCTCTCCTCGCAGGAGCCACACCACCGCGAGCGCGTTAAGGACAGCAAAGGCAAACGGTCCGTAGGTCTTCGAAGGATCGTGAGCGAGCGCGCCGATAACGCCGTCAAACGCTTGCACGAACGTCATCGTGATTCCCAGAAACACAATTGCCATGCGGGAACGAATACCCATCGCGATCAGGACCGTCAGCAACAAGGCGACGCTTCGCGAAGCCGCATACCGGGCGAAACTGTCCTCCCTGCCTGGGCCGAGCAGACCTGCAAGAGAAAAGCCGGCGCTCACGCCGGCACTCAGGAGCGTGATGAGAGCGCAGCTCCAGAATCGCTTTGTCATCAACTCAGCCTCGTTGACCTTGATCCCAAAATTAAGAGTACCGCATTAGTCTCGCAGCCGGGTGCTCCCATGTCTCGCTTCCCTTGCGAGACGTGGGATTCCACGGGCCCAACCTTCTTAGGTTTTTACCTGAGTCACCCATTCCACGATTCCCTGGGCAGAGCGACCGCGAAGGGCACGACGTTCAGTCGTGCCGGCATCAGCCCATTAGAAAGCACGGCTTCAGCCGCTGCGGTTCGCTTTCGACTCGGACTCCGTCATCCCGCACGTAGTCGAGGGACCCCAACACTTCGCCGAGCCCTCGGCTTCGCAAGGAATTTGCGCCGGGAACTTTCGGCAAGTCTTGCGCCCCACGGTTAGGCGAAAGACAAGCGATCCGCTAAGCCGCTTCCAGCACCGACAAGATATTCCCCGCTGGATCTTGAACCACGCGATCGTCGGCCCATTCCCGCGAGAAATCCCGCGCGCGTCCGTTTTCAAGTGGGGTTCGTTATAGACTTCAAATCGCACGCCGTATTGGCTCAGTTCATCCATAGCTTTTTCTACGTTGTCTACGGGAAAATTCAGGACCGTGAAAGTGGCTGGGTTTAGGGTACCTCAGAGCTTTGGTGCCGCCGGAAAGGGGCACGACAAGGGGTGCCTTCCGGACCGCTGGAGAGTTCCAGTCCCGGCTTTGTAGAAGCACTGTCTCTGATGGTGACGGTTCCGGTGGTGGCGCCAGCAATCTGCGCGGTGAAGGCGGCTGAAGCCGCGCCCCTTCAAATCCTCCAGCTTGCGGGCGTAATTACTGCAGCGTGTGGCTCGACGGACCCGGCCCCGAGCCGCCACTGATGTTGTAGCGTTTCAGTTTGCGGTAGAGGGTGGCGCGGCTGATGCCGAGCATGCGTCCCGCGAGAGCTTTATCGCCATGGACTTGCTCGAAGACGCGCTGGATGGTGGCACGTTCAATGTCTTCCAGATCGGTGGTGGAGAGCGGAGCAGCGGCCGTGCCCCCGCCCGAACTTAGCTCGGCTGCAGCCGCGAGTTCAGAAACCAGTTCTGGCGCGGAGTCCGAGCGGGGCCGCGAAGCTGAATCTAACGCGGCGATGGAGGGTGGCAAATCGCCGAGATCGATGAGCGTTCCGTTGCCCAGAGCGACGGCGCGTTCGACACAGTTTTCCAGCTCGCGCACGTTGCCCGGCCAGTCGTAATTCATCAGAGCTTTCATGGCGGCGTTGGAGACGCGCAGATCCGAGCCCGGCGCATAACGCTCGCAGAACCAGTTCACCAGCATCGGAATATCGCTACGCCGCTCGCGCAATGCAGGGACATGAACCGTGACCACGTTAAGCCGAAAATAAAGATCTTTGCGGAAGGTTCCATTCTTGTAAGCGGTCTCCAGATCGCGGTTCGTGGCGGCGATGATGCGCACGTCCACCTTCACGCGCTGGTTGCTGCCCACGGGACGCACTTCTTTTTCCTGCAACACGCGCAGCAGTTTGGCTTGCAACTCCAAAGGCAATTCACCGATTTCGTCCAGGAAAACCGAGCCTGTATCGGCCGCCTGAAAAAGTCCCTCTTTAGATTTCAATGCGCCCGTGAAAGCTCCCTTCTCATAACCAAAAAGCTCGCTTTCGATCAGCGTTGGCACGAGCGATCCGCAGTCCACCGCCACAAATGGACGATTCGCAAAAGCGCCGCGAAAATGAATCGCCCGCGCAATCAGTTCTTTGCCCGTCCCGCTCTCGCCGGAGATCAGAACGGCAGTGCGTGTGTCCTTAAGCCGCGAAGCCACGCGCAGCACTTCCTGAATCTTGGCGGACGATCCGATGATGCCATGCACCGCAGTCTCGGAATCGATACGCTCGCGCAGAAATTCGTTTTCCTCAACCAGCCGAACTTTTTCCGCCATACGTCGCAGAAACAGCCGCAATTCTTCCAGCGGAGAAAATGGCTTGGTGATGTAATCGTAGGCGCCGAGCTTCATGGCTTGAACCGCGGTCTCAATCGATCCATGCCCGGTCATCAACGCGACTTCAGTGCGCGGCAGAAGTTTCTTAACCTTCTCCAGAAATTCCAGGCCCGACATGTGCGGCATCACCATGTCGCTGAGCACCATATGAACCGGCTGCTCTTCGAGCAGGCTGAGAGCCGACTCGCCGCTGTCAGCTTCCAGGCAGATAAATCCCAACGCTTCTCCAACGGTGACGCAGAGCTTGCGGATGCTCTGCTCGTCGTCGACGATCAACAGGCGCACGCGAAGGTCATCTTTCCCGATCGGCGATTTTCTTGGGGCAGCGTTCATCGGGCCTTCCCCATGGTCTTCTCGACAGCGGAGATGAGATCCTGAACACGAAAAGGCTTCTCCAGATAAAGAGCTCCAATCTTTCGCAAAGTGCTAACCGTTTCTTCGTTCGCGTAGTCGCCGGTGATGATAACAACTTTGTCCACCAGATCGGGACGATGCTCGGAAATCCAGCTATGCACCTGCGCGCCGTCGACGCCGCCGGGCGTGCGCATGTCGGAGACTACGCCCAGGAACTGTCCAGCTTCCAGCAAACGAAGAGCATCAGCGCCCGACTCCGTGCATACGACCTGATAGCCATTGCGTTCCAGAGTGGCGCTAACCAGGGCCATGATGGAAGGCTCATCTTCGATGAGAAGCACGGGCAACAGGGCGCGTTGGATGGCGGGGGTGGTCATGGCTGATTGACTCCTGCGGCCACACCCAGAGAGGCAGTGTGCGGCGCGGCGGGAAAGCGGACGATGAAGGTGGCTCCCTGCCCGTCGGCGTTGTTGTGGCAGAGAATTTCGCCTCCGTGTTCCTTCACGATGCCATAGCAGATGCTCAGGCCGAGGCCGGTTCCCTTGCCAACCTCTTTGGTGGTGAAGAAAGGATCGAAAATCTTATCGGCATGCGAAATGCCGTATCCGTTATCGCAAAAGGAAACTTCCACGGCATCCGCAGATTTCGTGCTCATGATTTCGATGCGGGCCGGACGGCCGATTTCGTGTACAGCGTCGTAGGCATTATTCAGGATGTTAAGGAAGACCTGCTGCAACTGGTGAGCGTCTCCAATCACATCAGGTAATCCTTCATCAAGATGTTCGATCACATCTACTCCATGACTATTGAAATCGTAAGAACGCAACTGGATCGTTCGCCGGAGGATGAGATTGAGCTGCACCGGGTTGCGTTGCGGCGGCATCTGGCGCGCGAAGCTCAGCAGGTTTTGCACGATCTGCTTGGTACGCTGCGCTTCCAGCAGAATGACTCGCAAGTCTTTCCGCGCAGTTTCTGGAACCTCGGGATTTTCCATCAGCAGGTCGGCAAAGCCGAGAATCGCAGTCAGAGGATTGTTGACTTCGTGCGCCACGCCGGACACGAGTTGTCCAACCGCCGCCATCTTCTCGGCATGCACGAGTTTGTCGCGCAGATCGGCGGAATCAGTGATGTCGGTCATGACCACCACGATGCTATTGATGCTGCCCTGCTCGTCGCGCATCGGACTCAGATTCACCGAGAACTGCCCCGCGGGACCTTGAGCGCGCACGATTTGCAATTCCAGATTGTCGACCTGTCCGCCACGCAGAATGGCTTGGAGCGCATCCGCCAGAGGACGAACATAGCCCGGAGCAGCCAGTTCCAGAAGCGGACGCCCCAGAAGTTCACGCTGCTCAAAACCCGCTTCGTACCAGCGCCGGTTGGCATAGCTGATTAGGCCGGCGGTGTCGGCGACCAGAATGAGACTTTGCGTATTGCTGAGAATTTTTCCCGAGAAGTCCCGCTCGCGCTGCAGTTCTGACTGGTAGGTATGCAGGCCGGTGACGTCGAGCATTAAACCGCGAATTTGTATCATGTGGCCGAGGCTGTCGTACATGCCGAAGGCATTGATCAATACATAGATCGGAGTACCATTCTTGCGGCGAAGCGTAGCTTCGAAATTCTTGAGCTGGCCATCTCGAGCGAGAATTTCGGTGTGCCTCTCGCGCTGTTCGGGAGAAAAATAAACCTGAGCGGTAATGTCCACTTGCAACAGTTCTTCACGGCTCGAATATCCGAGCATCGCGACCAACGCATCATTGACCTCGATAAACCGTCCTTGGGGAGTGCTGAAGAATAGCCCCTCCTGAATGTTGTCGAACAACTCGCGGTAACGGCGTTCCGCCTCGCGGCGATCGGTGATGTCCTTGAGCACGTGAATGGTTTGCAGTCTTTCACCAGAAGCGCCGTGCACTCGCGACGTCGAGACCAAATAAGTACGGTCCAGTGCGGGATGAACGAATTCGTCGCTGTCTTCGCCCATGGATCGACAAAATGGGCAGGAATAAAGCGTACCTTCATTGGTCAAAGCCAGCAGCGCGCGCATGTTGACGCCAATCAGCTCGCTGGGTGCAACGCCAATCATCGCTGCCAAAGAGCGATTTACGCGCAGGACTTTATCAACCTCGTCATGCACGACGATGAAGTCGGTGATTGCGTCGAAGATTTCCAGCCAGTGCCGATTCGCCTGTTCAATGCGAGTGAACAAGCGGGAATTTTCCAAGGCCATCGCTGCATGGCCGGCAATGGCCTCGAGCAGCTCGCGATCTTCCGTCCGTAGAGGACGGGAGCGTCCTGACAGACAGAGCAAACCGGCAAGCTCACCGTCAGGACCGGGAAGACGCACTATCACCAAATCGTTCCAGCCCAAGTTTGCGGCTAATTCATGGCCAAGCAAATCGGCTGCGGAGCCGGCGATGAGAGTTTCCGTCCGCTTTGAAGTCAGCTCGGAAAGAGCTTGCGCAAATTGCTGCTGCACCACACGACCTTCAGCGAATGCCTGAGAACCATCCTGGCCCTGCCGATCTTCGGGCAGGGGATGCAGCGCCACGGTTTGAACTCGTCCATCCTGAAACAGGGCTACCGCACCGGCGCGAGCTTCCGCTATTTCAATGGCGCGCTCGACAAATCTCCTAGCAAAATCCGGCAGACGCAACAGTCCGTCGATGTCCCGCGCCAGTTGCGTTAGCGCTTCCGCGCGGCGGCGGTGCTGCTCGGATTGATGCAGGTTGTGTGCTACCTCAAGGACCACCGAAACTTGGGCGGCCAGAGCTCGGGAGCGCCGAATATCTTGCTGAGAAATCCCGGTTCCGTCGAGTCTATCCAGCACGCAACACATGCCCAATAGCTGGCCATCGGCGCCCAACAGGGGAACGGCTAAGAGTTGCCGGATCTGATATTTCGAGATTGCTACCAGATTAGAGCCCGGGACCTGCCCGGCCTCGTCAGTCCAATAAACTTCCTTGGCTCGGAGCGATCGGGTGGCTGGCCCTTCCGGAAAAAGAAGATCCAGCCGGCGGGGCTGGCCCTGTTCCACGCCGTAGCGCACTCGAAACTCGCCATCCTCGAGCAGGGCGATGAAGCAGCGGCCAAAGCCGAGAAAATCCGCAGCTCGAACCACGAAAGCCTGGAGAAAATGTTCGAGATCTCCACTGGAGCTAAGGTCGGAGGAAATCTCGAGCAACTGATGCAGTTCGTGCGCCTGCGCTTGCGCCGTAGCTGAAAGTTCGGCGTGAGCCAGTGCGACGGCACCAAAGCCGGCGATGGCCGCTACAAGCGACTTTTCATCGGAGCTAAAGGTTCCCTCTTGGCGCGGATAGATCAGGATCGCGCCCTGCGTGCGTGAAGTGCGGAACGGCGCGGCGATCAGCATCCCGGGAGAAACCATGCTGCCGAGTGAGTGCTGCTCGCTGCTGATCGAAATTGTGATGACCTCTCCCGCGGAAACGGCACGTTGCGCCATGTCTGCGGCAAAGCGAATGGTCTGCCGGTCATGGCCAGCGCGGAAAGTATTTGCCAGCTGAGCGTTTTCGGCCGACACCGCGCGAAGTTCAAACGGTCCTTCGCGACGCAAAAGCACCGAAACTAAACGGGTTCGTAACAACAGCCGAAGCCGATCTGCCAATGCTTCGATTACCGCGGCTACATCCGGAGTGCCATGCAGAGCGTTGGCGACCTCAGCTAGAATTTCGGCACGACGATGCTCTTCGCGGGAGGCTTCGCCGAGCCGCGTGGCTTCCAGCAAGCTGCCTAGTTGTCCCGCCAGAATGGTCGCTTTGGCGGCGAGGTCTTCATTGAAAAATGCTTCGTCAAAATCATGCAAAAATGTTGCCGCGCCGATGACTTCATCGAAGACGACCAGCGGGGCGGCCATCAGTGATCTGGCTTCAAACTGTCGCGCCGCAGGAAACGTAGGAGTCGCTTGGACCCGGTTGATGAAAATCGTGCGGCGATTTCGCACAGCCTCTGCGGTGACAGCGCTTTGCTGGGGAAGCAATCGCAGGCCGATAAAACGCTCGGCCAGCTTACCGTCGGCCTGCTCACCGACAAGTTCATCGCCCGGGTGGCGTCGCCAAAAATATACGCCGCTGACCTGGAAAAATTCACGCGTGGCAGCGCAGAAAAGGTGAATTAAGGCGGCTGAATTCGGTCGCTCGGCGGCCTTGGCCGCAATCCGCAACAGCAGGTTTTGAAAACCCTCGTCCGAACCGTGCGCAGCTCGGCCTTCCGACACTGGCATCGAATTGCCTTCGAAACCTGTCAGGGCGTCACCGCTGGATTCGGCATTTTCCTATTCTCACAAGTGATTGAATCTAATGGAAAAATATCCGTCATCTCAATTTGAGTCAAGTGAAATGCTGGCGGGGGTGCCTAAGTGTGAAATCCCGAGAAAAACACCGGAAAACGATCTCAGGATGAGAATCGGACGCTCGCAGGCACGGCGATGAGACGCCATTAACCCCCAGTTCTGCTCGCGAAGCAACCCGTCCTCGCGCAGAAAGGCTTTTAGTTTCAGGCATATCCCGCTCGTTACCATGGTTTTTTCAAAAGATCGTGCGTGGCCACGACCTTGCTCCTATGGGTTTACCGGGATTAATGCCAGGGAGGAACTGTGTCTTTACGTAAGACAGGACTGTTGTTAGCTGCAATGGCGCTAGTCACAGGTCTTGGTGCGGCAAGGATGCTAGGTCAAGACGCGCAAAGTGAGATGATGCGGCGCGCCAAGAGCAAAGTGCAGCCTGTTTATCCCGAACTGGCGCGAAAGATGAATATTACCGGCACCGTGAAGCTGGAAGTTGTGGTCTCCCCGGCTGGCAGCGTCAAGAATGCAAAAGTGATAGGCGGACATCCAGTGCTGGCTAACGCTGCCATGGAGGCCATCAAGAAGTGGCGCTTCGAGCCCTCATCGGTCGAGAGCTCAGGCGTTTTGGATTTCAAATTCGAACCTCGCAATTAGGAAACGATAAAACAAGCGGCCGGGAGAAAACGGCATGACGATCGGCAAAAAGCTTTACCTAAATTTCGGAATCATCCTGAGCATGGTGGTAGTTCTGTTCCTGGTGAACCTGCTGGCCGTGCAACGAGAGCATGCCGCCAAGGCTGCGGCCGCGGCCTCTCTCCAGTTAGTGGATGCCACCGATGGTGTGCGTTTTCAGATGATGCAGAACCGCCTTTACCTGAGCAACTACTTACTGAGCGGCGATACCCGGGAAGTCGAACGAATGAATGACGGCCAGCGGACACTTAACGAGAAACTGCAGCAAGCTAAAGTTCTGGCCAACTCCGAGCAGGAGCGCGCGGCGCTTACCAAGGTGGAACAACTGGAACAATCATGGGGTAAGGAATTTGCCCAGCCTCTGATCGAGAAGCGCAAGGATGTGGATTCTGGAAACGCAACCGTCGCCGAACTGCAGATTTATTACCTCCAAAAAGACGCTTCCTCATGGGTGAAAAATTCCACGGATGCGCTCGATTTGGCCGACGGAGAAAATCGCAAGCTGGTCGAAGCCCGGCGCAAATTTGATGAGACCGCCAGTACCTGGACCATCCTCGCTGCCATCGTCAGCACCCTCCTTGCTCTCGGCTTGGGCGTGGCGATTGCCTTTACCACTGCGAAATCCATTACCGAACCTCTCAATAACTTGATGAAGGTCTCCCGGCAAATTGGCGACACCGGCGATCTGGAACACAGCATCGACGTGAAGCGCGAGGATGAAATTGGAGAACTGGCACGTACCTTTGCCAAGATGGTCACTTATCTGAAAGAGATGGCCAGCGTCTCGGAATCAATTGCCGGCGGCGACCTTACCGTCGAGGTGAAGCCGCGATCTCCGCATGACACCTTAGGCAACGCATTTGCGCGGATGGTTGAAGGTCTTGGTCGGCTGGTACGAAGCGTGCGCGATGCATCGGCACAAGTGGCAAGCGCCAGCGGGCAGGTGGCTAACGCTTCCGACGATTCCGCCAAGGTTGGATTGCAGGCTTCCTCGGCCATCGATGAGGTCACGAGCACCATGCACGAGATGAGCGTCAACGTGCAAAACATGGTGAAGAGCACGCAGGTACAAGCTTCCAGCGTCAGCGAAACGTCGGCCTCCATCGATCAGATGGTGGCTTCCATTCAGCGCGTGGCCGATACAGCCAAAGTGTTGCTCGACATCTCAAACCGTTCTCGCGAAGAAGTCCACAACGGTATTACCACCATGGAGAAGGCTACCGATGGCCTCAACCGGATCAATGCGACTATCACCAGCTCGGGAGAAATCATTGGGGCGCTCGGCCAACGCGCCGATGATATCGGCAAGATCATTGAAGTCATCGACGATTTGGCGGAGCAGACGAACCTGCTGGCGCTGAATGCGGCGATCGAAGCGGCGCGAGCGGGCGAGCACGGTTTGGGTTTTGCCGTAGTGGCGGACGAAGTCCGCAAACTGGCGGAAAAGTCGGCCCAATCCACCAAGGAAATCTCGGAACTGATTCAGAGTATTCAGAAAGAAGCTCGCAAGGCAGTAGAGAATATGGACCGTTCAACCGGCATCGTGAATGAAGGCCTGGATCTGGGCGGCGAATTGAACGGAGCGCTCCGCAAAATCTCGAATGTGGTCACCGAGGTTTACAAGTTTGCGCAGGAAATCGGCGCGGCCACGAACGAACAATCTCACGGATCCTCGCAGATTGCCCGGGCTACAACCCGGTTGAACGAAATCACTCACGAAATCAACTCAGCCGTCGAAGAGCAAGCCTCGGGAGCGCAGGCCGTGGTGAAAGCCATGGAACGTATGCGCGAACTGGTACAGCAGTCAACCTCGGGATCAACCGAACTCGCGGCCTCAGCCGAGCAGATGTCGAAAATGTCGCGTGGGCTGCTCGATTTCATGGACCGCTTCACGCTGGAAGAAGCTGCGCGACAAGCCACGACAGATGAGAAAAAAGCGCAACCGGGCCGCAGGGCTGCGGCAGCGTCCCGCTTCTAGGACAGACCATGAACCGCGAACTTCATATCGTGGGCTTCCAGGTGGGGCGCGAGATCTATGGCGTGCCTATTACCTCGCTGCATGAAATCGTGCGCGTACCCGAAATTACTGCTGTTCCCGACGCGCCCGATTATCTGGAGGGAGTGATCAATCTGCGGGGCAAAATCGTCTCGGTGATGGATCTACGCAAGCGTTTCGGAGACAAGCATGCCACGCTGAAAAAACAGAATCGCATTCTAGTCGTGGAGCACTCCGGCAAGCTGGCGGGATTAATCGTCGACTCGGCATCGGAAGTCCTGAAAATTCCCAGTGAGGATGTCGAAGCGCCGCCGGCAGTATTTCAGGAAGGCGGGCTGAACTGCGTGACGGGTTTGGGAAAAGTTAAAGGCCGCCTGGTCGTGTTGCTTGATATGACCAAATTGTTGTCGCCAGTCAGCCTGCTACAGCAAAGTGATAACACGGAGACAAAGATCGCAAAACCGGAAGTCCGGGGAGCTGCCGCGCGTTGAGCGCCGCAAGATCGGCGAGGCGCGGAGCACGATAGGGAAATGAGAGAACGATGAGCACATTCGGAGCGGCACCAGCTCCTGTCTTGACGGAAGCGGAACTGCGACTGTTACAGGCACTGGTGTATCAGGAATGCGGCATGCACTTCGACGAGCGCCGCACGCATTTCCTGCAGGACCGCCTGCTGCGGCGACTGAAAGAGTGTCGCGTCGATTCCTTCTACTCCTATTACCGGCTGCTGATCAGCCAGGAAGGAAAGACGGAATTAGCAAAGCTGGTCGAAAACCTAACAGTCAATGAAACCAGTTTCTTCCGGCACAAGGCTCAGTTGGATTTGTTCCAGAAGTTCGTCCTCGAAGAGATGCTGAAATATAAGCAGGCGCACCGGGAGTATTCAATTCGAGTGTGGAGCGCAGGCTGTTCTACTGGGCAGGAGGCTTACACCCTGGGCATGATGGCGGCCGACACGCTGGCTTATTACTACCTGCGCAATCCGCTTCCGGTCGAGGTGGTTTTGCCCAAGCCCTTGATCCCCCCACCCTGGCGAGTGGAAATTCTGGCCAGCGACATCAGTTATGCAGTTCTGCGCACGGGGCAAGAGGGCGCTTACAACGACCACCAAATGGCGACAGTGGACTACGGTTTTCGTCTGCGCTACTTCGACAAGATAGGTGATCGGTATGCGGTCAAAAAAACGTTGAAGGAAATGGTTCATTTCGATTTTCACAACTTGAAGACCGAGTACCTGCCCCAGCGCAATGATGTGATCTTCTGCCGCAACGTGATGATGTATTTCGACGAGGCCGAACAGAAACGGCTGATCGAAAAGTTCTACCGCTGCCTGAACCCCGGCGGTTACCTGTTTGTGGGACATGCGGAGAGCCTGCTCGGCCTTACCGAAAAGTTCCGTATGGTGCACAAGGACAGCGGAACGGCGTATCAGCGAATTGAGGCATCTGAGTGACGAATCTTCCCGATGAGCGCGGAGCGGAACTGCGAGAGCTCTTCTTTGAGACTTCGCAGGAGCTCATCCAGGCGCTGAACGAAGAATCTCTGAAGCTGGAGAATCATCCCGGCGATGAGGAGATTGTGCGTTCGATCCGGCGGACGGTGCACACGCTGAAGGGGGACTCGGCGGCCTGCGGCCTGCAGGAGTTGAGCGAATTGGCCCACCAGTTCGAAGATGCGCTGTCTCTGGAAAGCGCCGCCGCCCATAGCGCGTTGCCAGAAATTGCTTTTGCCGCGGCAGATATTTTTGCTGAAATGCTCTCCTCCTACCGTCGAGAAAGCCCAATGCCCGCCACGGAAGTTCTGCGAAAAAGAATCACGGAGCTGACCGCAGCGCCGGCCGCGAAGAAAACTCGAGGCAAGGCAAAATCCGCGGATCCTCTTCCGCAGTCCAGCAAAAATTGGACGGAAGCCGAGAAGCGCGCCATAGCTCAGGCAAAAACTGCCGGACTTGGTCTGTACAACGTCGTGGTGAA
The DNA here is from genome assembly GCA_025462865.1 of Candidatus Sulfotelmatobacter sp. GTDB lineage: Bacteria > Acidobacteriota > Terriglobia > Terriglobales > Acidobacteriaceae > Sulfotelmatobacter. The sequence continues at coordinate 116,655 of JAOAPI010000050.1, forward strand.
AATTGATCCTCACTGCGCGATGCCGATCGCGGCGCGGCAACTGATTCACAATGCGATAAGTTCCATGGGGGAAGTCCTTGTGGTGCGGCCTGATGCGAAATCGCCTGCCGCTTCGAAGCAAGTCGAGTTCGTATTTGCCACCGCACAGGCGAACCAACAGATTGCGGCCAAGTGCCACATCCCGACGATTGCAGGCGAAGTTAATGTCAGCCTCATCCATGCCGCCCGAACAGCAAAAGCTTCGGCGAAAATCGTTGATCAACCTGCGGCTCTTGGGCTTGATGCTGCGGTTACAAATTCCCCATCCAGTCCAGGTTTGGCGACGGCAGCGGCCGCATCGGTTCCTAACGCTTCTCCCGAAGTGCAATTCCCAACTACCGAAACCGGCCAACAGCAAGCTTCCACGGAAAATATGCTGCGCGTCGAAGCGGGACGGATCGACAGTGTGCTCAATCTGGTCGGGGAGCTGATCATCGGCAAATCGATGCTGCAGCAAGCGCTCAACGAGTTCGGTAAGCGCTATCCCAAGGAATTGCTCCGCGGCAAGTTTGCTGATGCCATGGCATTTCAGGCGCGAGTGCTGAACGACCTGCAACGCTCGGTGATGAAGATCCGCATGGTGCCTGTGGACCAGTTGTTCCGGCGCTTCCCTCGCATGGTCCGCGATGTAGCGCGGCAGTGCGGTCGCGAAGTGGATCTCGATCTCAGCGGCCTGGAGACCGATCTGGACAAAGGGATTCTCGACGCCATCGCCGAGCCCCTCACGCATCTGGTGCGCAATGCCGTAAGTCACGGCATCGAACCCGTCGAGCAACGCAAGGCGCAGGGAAAAGCTCCGCGCGGGAAAATCCGCCTACATGCCTACCACCAGGGCAATCAGGTAGTGGTCGAGATCAGCGACGATGGGCGCGGAATCGATGCGCAGAAGATTCGCGGCAAAGCGATAGAACTTGGAATGGTGACGGCGGAAGAGGCAAACCGTCTGAGCGAAAGCGAGACTTTGGATTTCATTTTCCGGCCCGGGTTCAGCACGGCAGAAGAGGTTACGCAAGTCTCTGGACGCGGTGTGGGCATGGACATTGTGCAGAGCGTGCTTCAGCGGCTGAAGGCGACAATCCACCTGGAGACTCATCTGGGGCGTGGCACGACATTCCGCCTGAAACTGCCGCTCACCCTCGCGATCATCAAAGCCCTGATGTTCTGGGTTGAGCAGCGCTTGTACGCGATCCCATTGAACGCAGTAAACCAGATTGCCCGCACTCGTGAATCCGAAGTTCATCAGGTCGACAACTACGAAGTGCTGCAACTGCGGAATCAGGTTCTGCCCCTGCTGCGCCTGGGTCGGCCATCAGTTCCGGATATTGACCGCAAGTCCAGTAAGTTGTTCGTTCTAGTCATTACCGTCGGCGAGAAAAAATATGGTTTGATTGTCGACGCTTTGGAAGGCGAAGAAGAGTTGGTGATCAAGGCTTTGGACGACCAGACTTTCTCCACTGATCTGGTGAACGGCGCTTCAATTCTCGGAGATGGAAAAGTTGTACTGATCCTGAATCTGCCTGCGGTCGTGGAACACGTTGCGCGAACCCGTCCGCAGGACGCGGGCCTGTCCAGTTCTGGGCTCCTATTGAACCATGCCGATCGCGCCCGGCTTGCTCTAAGTGCAGCAGGAGGCCAGGCATGAGCCGAGTACGGGTGCTGGTAGTGGACGATTCAGCGCTGATGCGGAAGCTGATCCCGCAGATGCTGGAAGCCGACTCTTCAATCGAAGTCGTCGGTACGGCAATGGACGGAACCTTCTGCTTGAAAAAGATCGAAGAACTGCAGCCTCACGTCGTTACCCTCGATCTGCAAATGCCGGGCATGAACGGTATCGACACTCTGAAGGAAATCATGCGGCGGAACCCGCTTCCGGTAATCGTAGTCAGTTCGCATAGCACGGAAGGTGCATCGGTCACTTTAAAAGCGCTGGGGCTGGGTGCATTCGATTTCGTGACCAAGCCGCGGGACGCTTCGACGCACATGGCTGAAACAGCGACGGAGTTGATTGCCAAAATCAAGGCGGCCGCTGGCGGCAAAGTCGTTCGCCCCGGAACTTTAGCGGGCGCTCCGGCGCGTCCAGAAAAAATTTCTGCCGCAAAGTTTGACCCGCCGCCCAGCAAACTGGTCGCAATCGGGATTTCCACCGGCGGACCGCAAGCCCTCGAGTTCTTGCTGGCGCAGCTTCCCCCGGATTTTCCGGGATCGATTGTGGCCGTTCAACATATGCCTGAAGGCTTCACCGAGATGTTTGCGCGCCGTCTCGATGAAGTCTGTTCGCTGCGGGTGAAGGAAGCCCAATCGGGCGATCCGTTGCAGGCCGGACGCGTCCTCATTTGTCCCGGTAGCCGACATATCAAAGTTAAGCGCATGGCCAAGGGGGACGTTGTCGTTCTGAGTGACGAGGAACGAGTAAACGGCCACCGCCCCAGCGTGGATGTTTTGTTCCGCAGCGTAGCCGCGGAATATGGCTCGCACGCGGTCGCTGCATTAATGACGGGCATGGGCGACGATGGCGCCGAAGGTTTGGGAGCAGTAAAGAAGGCTGGCGGCATCACCATTGCCCAAAGCGAAGAGTCTTGCGTAGTTTTTGGAATGCCCAAGGCGGCCATCGAACGCGGCTATGCCATGCGTGTGGTGGCTTTGGATGTACTCGCGGGGACGTTGCAGGCGCTTTGTGCCCGCAATGAAGGCCGCGGAATGAACGGCAGCGTAGGAAAGGGACTTCGCGCCGGGCTTTAGATATTGATCTTGCTATTTGTCTTGTGACTTGCGTCATCTGGCCGACGGGGAACCGCCGTGATGGAATCTGTTAGAGGAGGCTGTTATGGAGCAGTTTGCACCAATAAAGCGCAGCAAGGACGGCCAACCCGTCCGCTACTTGATCGTGGACGATTCTGTGTTCGCGCGCAAGAATCTGGCCCGCATGATTGAAAGTTTTGGCGGGCAGGTGGCGGCCGAGGCCGGTGACGGCTTGACTGCCATCAGCGAGTTCGAGCGTACCCATCCCGACATCGTGCTCATGGACATCACCATGCCGCAGATGGAAGGCATTGAGGCCGCCGAAAAAATCGTCCAGGCTCACCCGGAGGCCCGCATTGTGATGGTCTCTTCGGTCGGCTACCAGGAAAACATTGTGGCGGCATTGCAGCGCGGGGCGAGGCATTTCGTCCAGAAGCCGGTGAAGCCGGAAGTGCTGTACGAAGTCATCAAGTATGTGCTGGGAGAAGACGGCGCCGTGGCGACTGGGGCCGGCGCGGGAGTTTAATCGCAATGAAGATGGAACTGATTCAGCCTTTCATCAACGCGGCCGACGCCGTGCTGTCGCAAGGTCTGTCGGGTACCACGAAGGTGGGCAACCTCTCGATGGAAGAGGACGCCTATCGCCGCAAAGGCGTAGCCGGCATGGTCGCCCTTACCGGCGACATTGAGGGCCGCATCATTCTGGACCTCGAACCGCAAACCGCGGTGCGCGTGGCCAGCCACTATGCGGGCGCCGACCTACCGGAATCCGACGGGCTGATCAAGGAAACTATCTTTGAGTTGGCGAACCAAGTTGTCGGCAACGCTGTCTGCGCACTCAATGATCAGGGTTTTCATTTCCGCGTGCACCCTCCGATGCTTCTGACTGCCGCGGAAGGTGACAAGACAAGCGAAGACGTAGAAGCGCTGATGATGTGTTTTGAAACCTCTTTAGGAAACGTGTTTATGAACGTGGCGCTGCGCCACAACAAGCGGCGGATGTCCGACCATGCGACTGTGGGCTTGTAAGTCGTGCGGACGTCTCAGCATTGCTGACACCATTCGGTTAAGGAACTCAAATCGGACGGGCATGGGGTCCGCCATACACCACTCTCCTAACCTACGAAATCTCGACTCTTCGCGGATGCCGGTCTTGACGTTTTCATTGCAGAGTTGCCTGTTTCGTTCTTCGCGTCCCGATCGGCACGCAAAAAAGCGTCGAATGACAAACGTTGTTGTTTATGGAGACGCAACTGTATCAACACTTGAAAAGGGCGCATGCTGCCGACACGTTCCGTCCTCCCGGAGTTCAACAATCCTCATACATAAGTAGCGACAAGGCTAATGGACAAGCTTGCGCTTTGCAACATCAGCCTTCTATACCCGCGCAAAAAAGTGGAGTACGGGTTGTGCGCAGGCACTGCGTCGCATTAGAATCGGTGACACCTATGCAGCGTGTCCTAAGCCCTCTACCTCGAACGTTAATCTTTGTGCTGGCATTTGCAATATTTGGTTTTTTCAGATTGGCTGTCGCTCAAGACGGCAATCCTCCGCAAGACGTCAGCCATCAAGGAGACCGCAGTCACGACGACAGCGCACCCACGATACAGACACTGGATGTCGTTGCACAAAAAGCGAATCCTTCGGAAAGCAATTCCTCGGCACTGATTCTTGGTCCAGGGGATGAAGCGGAGGTGACCGTATATGGTGCCCCTGATCTTTCCGGCCGCTCTCGTGTAGGGGCAGAGGGAAATATTTCGATGCCCCTGATCGGTTACGTTCGAGTGGCAGGACTCACCAGTAGCGAGGCGGAAGCGGCTATCGAAAGTCGATTGCGTCAGAACAATATTGTGAACGACCCGCGAGTCTCGGTATTCGTGAAGGAATACACAAGCAGCGGAATCTCTGTCGCTGGTGAGGTCGCTAAGCCGGGGTACTACTCTGCTATCGGTCCGCACCGCTTATTCGATGTGTTGCAAGCAGCCGGCGGACCGACTGATAGAGCAGCCAGTAAAGTGGTGATCAGCCACCGCGACCAAACAGAAACCGCAACCCTTGATATCTCAAAAGATCCTGTCGAAATGGCCAGAAGTAACGTGGTCCTTCGGCCGGGCGATACGGTTGTAGTTCCGAAAGCAGGTATTGTGTACGTGCTTGGAGAGGTAACCCGACCGGGCGGGTACGTGCTCAATTCCACTGGAGGAATCACGGTTTTGCAGGTCGTAGCTGTGGCTGGTGGTCCGACTCACGTGGCGTCGGCCGGAAAAGCCAGACTGCTTCGTCGTACCGAAAATGGTTTTCAAGAGCAACCAATAGATCTGAAAAAACTTCTGCGCGGCAAAGCTCAGGATGTTTCTGTTCGCAACAACGATATATTGTTTGTTCCGACTAGCGGGGTTAAAAGCGCGCTGAATGCCAGTGCGCTGGTTGCCACCGTGGGAACCGCCGCGATTTATCATGTCCCTTTCTAGTCAATCCGAGAATCCTGGGCGTGGGTAAAAGACTGCCGTTTGAGCTGAAAATGCCCGCTGCGATCTGTTCTTTCACGGCAATCCCCGCGGTGTAGCCTCGCTTGATGACGAGAAGCACAGAAAATGGAAGCATGGTCAGTCCCGCTTGAATCTCCAATCACTGCCTGCGTCCTTGGCTCTGGCGCGATATTTCTAGTCTTGAAGGATATTTTTGGCCCTACAGGGGAATTCTGGAAACAGTCCACCTCGCCAAGATGAGCCCTGCGATTAACCATCGTATTCACAGTAAACGTCTACCGCAATGATGGACAAAATGCAGGACACGGACAGCATTTGGACAGAATTTGCTGGCAATTCGAGCCGCGTACCCTCTTTCCTGCCATTAAAGGAGTACGTCTCAGAGAAGACCTTGTTGATTACGGGTGCCGGGGGCTCTATCGGCTCGGCACTGGCTTGCTGCGCAACCGCATGCAATGCCAAGACCTTGATCCTTCTTGACAGCAACGAACATAACTTGCATGCTCTTGAACAATCTTTCGACATTTCATCGAAAGTAGTGCATATACCAATTCTAGGCAGCATCTCCGATTCGGTTTTGCTCGCTGAGATATTCGCACTCCACCGCCCGCAAATCATCCTTCATGCTGCAGCATGCAAGCACGTTCCATTGATGGAATTGAATCCGCTCGCAGCAGCAAGCACCAACATTCTCGGCACCTACGCTTTGCTTCAGGCAGCCTCAGCTTACGGCGTCGCCGAGTTCATAATGGTCTCCACAGACAAAGCTGTCTTGCCCGTAAGCATCATGGGCGCCACAAAGCGTGTGGCTGAATTGCTTTTGTTTGCACACCCAGAGAAAGCCTTGCAACGAAAGGCAGTGCGATTGGGCAACGTACTCGGTTCGAACGGGAGTGTAGGTCCGCTCTTTCTCAAGCAAATTATAGAAGGCGGTCCGGTGACGGTTACACACCCTGCCGCTTGCCGTTTCTTTCTAACCCTCAACCATGCGGTTATTCTCCTGATGACCGCGTTATCGACGGAGTATGAAACAGGGATTTTGATTCCCGATCTAGGCCCGGCCCGAACTGTCGAGGAGCTTGCACGTTATCTCATCGCAGCAACGGGTAGAGAGCAGAAGGGCATCGAGATTATTTTCACCGAACTACGGCCGGGAGACAAGGTTGAAGAGATGCTCTTATCGCCTCATGAGAGTGGCATTGCACAAGAGAATGGTGTTTTCTCCACTGTACGACCGCAAATATTGGGCATCACGGCTCTGCGAGCGCTTGTGGAACAAATAACCATTAGTATCCAGCGGAGAGACTTGCGGCTTCTGTTGGAGAGCATCTGTGAAGTTGTGCCACAATATCGACCCAGCCACGCGCTCCAGCAGGCGGTTGAGGTCAAACGCCAAATAGAGCTCTGCAAGTGAATCAAAAGCGGACCATTGCTGCGATTACGACTTCAAGAGCAGACTATAGTCATCTCTACTGGCCTCTGCGCGAACTGGCAGCCCATCCGGATGTTGATCTCAAGCTTATTGTCATGGGATCACATTTGTCTCCGGAGTTCGGCCTCAGTGCCCAGGAGATTCGGAAAGACGGCTTTGCTATTGCTGCTTCCGTGGAAACGCTCCTCAGCTCTGATACCGATATTGGCATGGCAAAGAGCATCGGCGTTGCAGTACTTTCCCTTTCGGACCTTCTTGGACGCATGCGTCCTGACATTCTCCTTCTGATCGCTGACCGATACGAAATACTCGCGCCGGCAAGTGTTGCTCTGGCACTGCGCATACCGATTGCCCATATTGAAGGTGGGGAAATCAGTGAGGGTGCGATCGATGACGCTGTCCGGAATGCTCTCACGAAAATGAGCCATATTCACTTCGCCTCAACCGAGAAAGCCCGGGGGCGCATCATTTCCATGGGAGAGGAGTCTTGGCGAGTGCATCGCGCGGGCGCTCCATCGCTAGATCATGTCAGGCGCAGCAAATTGCACACGCGTAGTGAACTGGAAAGGGATCTCAAATTAGATCTGGCCAAACCCACCATGATCGTTGCTTATCACCCGGTCACAATCGCAAAAGATACCATCTATGAAGCATCCTCTTTATTCGCAGCGCTTAGCGAGAGGACTGAACAAATTCTCTTTTGCTATCCCAATGCGGATGCTGGGAGTCGTTCATTAATTGAGCAAACCCGGAGGTTTTTGGAAGCAGGGAGTAGCGGGCGCATCTTTGTCAACCTGAGTGCAGTGGTTTACTGGAGTTTGCTAGCGAGTGTTGACCTAATGGTGGGCAACTCAAGCAGTGGGATCATGGAAACTGCATCTCTCCCGTTACCGACGGTAAATGTTGGCCTGAGACAACATGGTAGGGAGCGCGCCAGAAATGTGATCGACGCCA
>JAOAPI010000072.1 GCA_025462865.1 Candidatus Sulfotelmatobacter sp.
GGCTTTCGCGGGCAGGAGTGGCCGTGCCACACGGTCTTGACGACCGGTGCGGGCGGGTTGGCGGGGTGTGCGTCCGCGGGGCATGAGGGCCACATCTTAGCAGAGACCTCGGTAACCACGCGGCCAATTGACTCCCACCATGCGCCCCGGTAGTCTGGAATCAACCTCACAACATTCAGGAAAATTAATCGTGGCCGTGAATTCCATTCAACTCGGGCAGGTTTGGCGCAATGATGGCGATGGCCAGGACTACTTGGTCACCAAGGTGTATAGCGAAGTGTTCACGCAGTACGCCATGCTGCGTCCAGCGGGGATTACCGCTCCGGACGCTCCCACGGTGCGAATCAAGGTCGCGAAGAGTCCTCAAGGGGCTTCGCTGCCCGGCTACACCTTCACCCAGGATGGCTCCTTCTAGCCGCCTTTCGTTCACTACTCCGATACACTAATGGTTCTCAGGTCCCAGTCAACGGCTGTTGCCGGGAGCTGGATCCCGAGAAGCGAGAACTGCCTTCATGACCGAAAAACTTCTGGGTGTCATTTTTGTGTTCATCAATTCCGTAATCACCACGACTGGCTACGCAGGGGTGATGTTGCTGATGGCGATTGAGTCGGCGTGCATCCCGTTGCCGTCGGAATTAATCATGCCCTTTGCCGGGTACCTGGTTTTCACCGGCAGGTTCAAGTTGCTCTGGGTGGCCACGGTGGGAGCGCTCGGCTGCAATCTGGGGTCGCTTGTAGCTTACGAGATTGGTTGTTATGGTGGACGTCCGCTCGTCGAGCGCTACGGTCGCTGGATTCTGATGGGCAAACGCGAACTCGATTGGTCCGAGAAATTTTTCGCCCGCTGGGGATACGTGGCGGTTTTCGTTGGCCGGATGCTGCCAGTGATTCGCACCTTCATCGCGCTTCCCGCGGGCGTGGCCCGGATGCCTCGAGGAAGGTTTCATCTTTACACATTCCTCGGGTCGTGGCCGTGGTGCCTGGGTCTTGCGTATCTGGGCATGAAACTTGGCGAGAACTGGCGCGAGCTGGGAAAATATTTTCACAAATTTGACGCGGTGATAGGGGTGGTGCTGTTGGCAGGCGTAGCGTGGTTTATTTGGAGCCACTTTCAGCATCGGATGCGGACTGAGAGTTAGTCAGCTTGTCAGCGGAGTTCGGTTGCCTCTTGATCCCTACTCATCGCCAACTGTGATCCTACGATCTGCCACTGGCCCGCATGCTTCACGACGACATCCATGTAGACATAGCGAAGAAGGGAGCGGCGCCCTCCTTGCTCGACTTCGTCGTCCTCTGAGCCGTTGACGATGGCTACGTCGTCACTCAACAGGCGAATGCGGCGGCTGGTGGACACCATCGAGAGGTAACGGATGGAGCCGGACCTCAGATTTTCAATGACCTCTGTCTTGGTGAAGGCTTTGCCGGACTCGTCGTATTGGACGTAGTCGTCGGCGAAGATGCGTGAGAGTTCTTCGACGTCGGCGGCGATCAGAGCGCGGTCGCCATCTTCGAAGAGTTGCACGATTTTCTGTTCGTCACTTTGCAAAATCGATCTCCCAGCCCAATCCGTACAGACGTTGCAAGCAACGTCTCTGCGAGACTTTTGGTAGTGTACTAGCTGAAATTCAAGAGGAGGAGTTTGTCATGTCAACGCCGCGCGCTCTAGCATTCCTACTGTTTCTGACGATCACTCTGCCGATCATCTCCCCTGCTCAGTCCGTCTCTCCTCCCTCCGACAAGCCTTTTGTCGTTGAGTACTACTACAAAGCCAAATGGGGGCATGCGGATGAATTTCTGAAACTGTTCAAGAAGAATCACTATCCGATTCTCAAGAAAGAAATCGAACTTGGACGAATTGCGAAAGTGTGGGTCGATCAACCCCGCTATCACACTACGGAAGACGGGCGCTGGGACTTCCGCGTGACCATCATCTTCAAGAGTGCGACTGTAGCCAACGAGCCGTTCGATGAAGCTACGTTGCAGAAGCAGATGTACCCTGACCAGGACACGTTTCAGCGGGAAGAGCAGCGCCGGTTCGAAATCCTGGACGGGCATTGGGATTTGCCAGTAAAGCCCGTGGACGTGGATGCGAGGCCGTGACGCCGGAGGACCTACCGATGCGGTGATAGCGTGAAAGATGTTAATGAACCGTGACAACTCGCCGCAAATCCTTTATCACAGCGATTGAAATTTGGAGTTAGACAGAGTGTGAGCACAGTCCATATTCTTAACCATGGACCCATTATTATCGGTTGAGGAATCACATGTTGATTTACTGCACGAGATCGGCAATCGCCTCGCGACAGCGGATGGTTTTCACGAGGTACTGACTCGCGTCGTCGAATTTGCTTCTGCTCTCGTGAGGTGCGACTCCTGCCTGATTTATGTGCTCGAGGGCTCTGACCTGGTCTTGCGAGCGTCGAAGACCCCGCACCCCGAAATTGTAGATCGCCTTAAACTGCGCGTTGGGCAGGGGATTACGGGCTGGGTTGCTGAGCACCAGGAGCCAGTGGCAGTCGCCGAGAAAGCTTCGCTCGATCCGCGCTTTCAGATTTTTCACGAACTGCCCGAGGATAGCTACGAGGCATTCCTGTCAGTGCCTCTGATGTGCCGCGGTCGCGTTGTAGGAGTAATCAACCTGCAGCATCGCCAGCATCATGTATACCGGCGCCGGGAAATCCGGTTAATTTCGACGGTAGGGTTTTTGGTCGGCGCAGAAATCGAGATGGCGCGACTGGAGGAAGCGAACTCCGATCTGTCAGAACAATTACAGACACGGAAGGTGGTCGAGCGCGCCAAAGGAATTCTGCAGCGCGATCTGGGACTGAGCGAGGAGCAGGCCTACCTGACGTTGCAACGGCAGAGCCGGCAGAAGCGCAAGCCGATGAAGGAAATTGCCGAAGCAATTGTTTTGAGTGAAGAAGTAAAGGGAAGTTCGATTCCCCAGAAACCCGCATAAACGAAACTAAGGAAGGCCCGAGGACGGATAGGGGTTATCCGTCCTCGGGGTAAGCGCCAGAAAACTAGCGGGCGGCGGATGCAGTCGAGGTTGCGACTGACTGCGCCAATTCACGAGTTTCCGACGGAACTGCGAAATGCAGCGTTACTCCGAACTCAGGAAGCTGCATCTGCTCGACAAAGCTTCCACTCGGTCGTGAAACCATAACGAGGCGGCTGAGGTCCAACGGTTTGGAGTTCACCGTGTCGGTCGCCATCATTACGAATCCTGCTCCCGCTCCGCTAAGTTTGCGCAGCGTGATTATGTCGGCAGGACCGTTGGGTTCCACAGCGAAGCGGTACTTTCCCGCGGGCACAATGGCATTCTGCCAGTGAACTTCATGGCTCAGAACGAAAGTTCCGCCCGCAGACTGCGCTGAAGCCAGACTGGGCGCAAAGTTCAGAGCACTCAAGGTTAAGACAACGGCATAAGCGAACTTGCGAATCGAGTTCATGGGATCTCCTGTTCTGTTGTATGTGGAAGAACACCGCCGCCCGGCATAAGGCCCGAGTGGCGTGGTTCAAGTTGAGTGGAAAACAACGAGGTCAGGAAATTGCAATGCCGCTTCAGGGCAGGCAGGCAAAATATCAGCTTCGCGGAACCGGCTGCATAGCTGGTGTGCGAAGTGATTTCACTATGAAGGAAGTTGAAGATCGAGTCCAACGCAAAAAATTCATTGTCCGCATCGGTGGGGACGCGAGATTTGATTGAGGTCCGCTCGGCTTCGCCCTTGCGGGACAGCCGAGGCGGCTGTCTCTACATAGTCTCCGCTTGATGTTGCGCATGCGCCGTTGAAGTCATCTTCTGTGCGTTTTGGCTGGTCTGGTTTGCCAAACTCTATCGGATACGAGAACATACAGGGTTTGCATATCCATACAGATCCTTACTGAGGAAGCGGCCAACATATGGCGACACGGAATAAGTCTGCGAAAGCGTCGGTGAAAAGATCGCAGGTAGAAGTTAAGAGTGAACGAAGGAATGAAGTGAAATCCGCGAGCAAGCCCGGCAGTTTCAGGAATAACACGACCATCGAGCCAGCGAAAGGGAAGCTTGGCGTGATGATTCCGGGTATGGGCGCGGTGGCAACAACGTTTGTCGCCGGCGTGGAAGCGATTCGCAAAGGCCTGGCAAAACCGATTGGATCACTCACGCAGATGGGCACGGTGCGGCTGGGCAAGCGGACCGATGGACGTTCGCCGAAGATCAAGGAATTTGTGCCGCTGGCCGGGCTGGACGACCTCGTTTTCACGGGTTGGGACATCTTCGAAGACAACATGTATGAAGCGGCATCGAATGCGGGCGTGCTCGATCAGCGGCTGCTCGATCAGTTGAAGCCGTTCCTTTCGACGGTCACGCCACGCGCGGCAGTGTTTGATCACAACTACGTGAAAAAGATCGATGGGCCGAACGTGAAGAAAGGCAAGACAAAGATGGATCTTGCCGAGCAGTTGCGGGACGACATCCGCGACTTCAAAAAGACAAGTGGGGCGAGCCGGCTGATTACGATGTGGTGCGGATCGACAGAATCGTACATTGCGGCGGGCGAAGCGCATCAGTCAGTGAAGGCATTCGAGAAGGCGCTGCGTGAGAATGATGAAATGATCGCGCCGTCAATGGTGTATGCGTATGCGTCACTTTTGGAGGGTGTGCCTTTCGCTAATGGAGCGCCGAATCTCACGGTTGATTTGCCTGTAATGCTCGAACTCTCCCGTCAGAACGACGCTCCCATCTGCGGCAAAGACTTCAAGACCGGACAGACGCTGATGAAGACCATCCTCGCGCCCGGATTCAAGGCGCGCATGTTGGGGTTGAACGGCTGGTTTTCCACCAACATTCTCGGCAACCGGGATGGCGAAGTGCTGGATGATCCGGGATCGTTCAAGACTAAGGAAGAGTCCAAGCTTTCTGTGCTGGAGCACATTCTGCAGCCGGACCTTTATCCTGAACTCTACGGCGACATGTATCACAAAGTCCGCATTAACTACTACCCCCCGCGCGGCGATAACAAAGAGGGTTGGGACAATATTGATATTTTCGGATGGCTGGGCTATCCGATGCAGATCAAGGTCGATTTCCTGTGTCGCGACTCGATCCTCGCCGCGCCCATTGTGCTCGACCTGGTGCTGCTGATGGATTTGGCGAAGCGCTGTTCGGACCTTCGCAGCCTGGGAATTCAGGAGTGGCTAAGCTTTTACTTTAAGTCCCCAATGTCGGCACCGGGACTCTATCCTGAACATGATTTGTTTATTCAATTGATGAAACTGAAGAACACACTGCGGCATTTGAAGGGCGAGGAACTGATCACGCACCTGGGGCTGGAGTATTACGACTGAGTGGCGGTAATTTTAAGCATCTCAGTCGTATTCCCAAGCCTCAGGCGGCACGACCGGCGACTCGATGTCGCCGACGATTTTGATGATGCTTTTAAACTCCTAATAAATTTCTCCGGCTTCCCGGCCGGCGCAACATAAGCAATCGCTTTACCGCGTCTAGTGACAAGCATCGGTTCTCTTGTCGAGTAGACTTCTACAACGTTACGCGATCCTTCTCTCCCGCCGGTACTCGTCAAATTTCTCCAGAAACCGGTCGATGTCCTTCTTCTGCAAGTAATAAGGTGTCGACAACCGCAACTTATTTGGTTCCGCTCCTCGAATGCGAATCTTATGCGTCTTCCACATCCAATTCTCCAAATCCATTCGACGCACGGGTGGAACATTGACGGTTACGATGGCGCAGCGCAGGGCGGGATCTGGAGATGTCCAGGATTCGGCGCCGCGTTTTTTCATTTCATCGAGCATGTAGTCGGCAAGCTTGCGATGGCGGCGCTCGATACGGTCCATACCGATATCGTTGGCGAGCTTGATTGAGGCTCGCAGACCCCAGAGCGCGGGAACATTGGAACTGCCGATGCGCTGGAAACGTTCGGCGCGAAGCTTGGGGTCGTCCCAGCCTTCGGTGGCGATCGTGTTCCACAGGCGGTCAATCACTTCATCGCGCACATAGAGGAATCCCGATCCTTTGGGCGCCTGCAACCATTTGTGCGGGCTCGCAGAATACATGTCGCACCCAAGTTCGCCGATGTTGAGGCGCATCATGCCCGGAACGTGGGCTCCGTCGACGGCAGAAAGAATACCTTTCGACCGCGCGAGCGCGCTGATTTCTTTTGCCGGTAAAACGACCCCAGAGAACGTGGTGATGTGACTAAAGAAAATTACCCGTGTGCGCGGAGTGATGGAGTCATTGAAGAGATTAAGTACCTGGCCAGCGTCTTTGACGGGACGGGGGAGCGTGATTTTCTTCACGACGATGCCGTAGCGTTTGGCTTTCAGGTTCCAAGGGTGCTCGCCGCCGGGATGCTCCTGATCAGTCATCAGGACTTCGTCCCCAGGCTTCATGTCGATTCCGTTAGCGATGTAGCTGTTTGCCTCCGTGGCGTTCCGAAGCAGAGCAATTTCGTCGCGACGGCATCCCACAAAAGCAGCCAAGGGATCGCGGAACTCGTTCCAGGAGGCATATCCCCAGATGGGATAATCTTCGGGATCCTGCTGGTCCATTTTTTCGGTGGAGGTGTAACCGTCGAAGATAGCGCGCAACACGGGAGCAGGGCTTGAGCCGACCGTGCCGTTATTCAGGTAGATTTCGTCGGCGGGGATGAGAAATTGTTTGCGCATCTCGGTCCAGTAGTCGTCTTCGTTCTTGTTGAACAGAGAACGATCGGGCAGGGGCGGAGTCTTTTCGAGTTGCGCGAGGAGATTGCCGCGGAGCGTTATGGTTGCGGCCAGGCCCGTAGTGGCGGTCAAGAAGCTGCGGCGGTCGATCAAAGGAACCTCCGGGTGAGTGGAAGATGGACGCGATATGTTACGGCTGAAGGGAAGAATGCTCAAGGAGAATGTGGGGGCGTAGCCGCGTTGCGATAGCGGGACCTTGGATAACCCGGACGGCAAAGTCGGCGTCTAAAAGGGAGGATAAGTCCGGGCGTGGGGCGTTCGGATCGGGCGTATAATCGAAGCAAGAGTCCGTTTCGGCCGCGAAGGGGTATTTATGAAATTGCGACGGTTGGCAATCGCTGTGGCGTTGGCGGCGTTCAGTGCGGGACCTTGGACGTGGGCTCAAGTACAAGATCAGGATAAGAACCAGCCTAAAGCGGGGGATGTTCAGAATGCTCCGAAGCAGGCACCAGCGGCGCTGCCTACCCAGGACGACAGCCAAATCAAACACAATGGGACTAAGACCGACGTCGACGCGGTAGGAAACCGCAATGTCGGTTGCGGACGCGGCGTGGGTAACTGGTACACCGTCGAAGGTCAGGTCGCGCGGGGTCGGGTTTATGCCCAGCAGATCGAGTCACAGATCAAACTAGTGAACGACCCCGTGATCACTGAGTACGTCAACCGGGTCGGCCAGAATCTGGTGCGGAACTCGGATGCGCAAGTGCCCTTTACTATTAAAGTAATCGACTCCGACGTCGTGAATGCCATGGCACTTCCCGGCGGATTCTTTTATGTGAATTCTGGCTTGATCCTGGCAGCCGACGAGGAAGCCGAAATGGCGGGCGTAATGGCGCATGAAATTGCCCACGTGGCGGCATGCCACTATGGCCGCGAAATGACCCGGGCGAACCTGCTGCAGATGGCCTCGATTCCGTTCATCTTTATGGGCGGCGCTATTGGCTATGCCGGATACGAAGCAGCCGGGCTGGCGATTCCCATGACGTTCTTGAAGTTCTCCCGCGGTTTCGAGGCGGAAGCAGACTACCTGGGGGTGGAATACATGTACCGCGCGGGTTATGACCCGTCGGCATTCGTTTCGTTCTTCGAAAAGATTCAGGCGATGGAGAAGAAGAAGCCGGGGACACTTTCGAAGGCATTCGACACGCATCCTCAGACCCCTGACCGAATCCAGAAGACTCAGGAGGAAATTGGAAAGATTCTGCCCTCGAAGCAGCAATATGTTGTGACCACCTCGGAATTTGACGAGGTAAAGGCGCGATTGGCCTCAATCGAAAATCGCCATAAGGTACTTGATCAGAAAGACGCGAATAAGCCGAGCCTGCGGCGAACTTCCGCCAGCAGCGACGATAAAAACGGCGATAACAAGAGTGATGATGATCGTCCCACGTTGAAGCGTAGGGATGATTCGTCGAACTAGGACAGTAGGAATTGCGGAACCGGCGGCTGCGGCCGCCGGTTTTGTATTTGTGCCAGTACGGGAATGCCTGTTTCCGTGCACTATCGTTACGCGTATCCGGCAGGCGGCCCATTGTCGGGGGAACCAAGTTAAGTTACGCTAGCGTTTTATCGTCAAAGGCCAAGGAGCAGCTCTTTCCATGCCAGAGAACACACTCACCATCACCGACAATCGCACCGGCCAGACGTATACGGTACCGGTCGAGAACGGCACCATCCGGGCGATGAACCTGCGGCAGATCAAAACCGGGCCGGAAGACTTTGGGCTGATGACCTACGATCCGGCGTTCATGAATACAGCGTCGTGCCGCAGCAGCATTACCTACATCGATGGGGATCGGGGGATTCTGCGCTATCGCGGATATCCCATTGAAGTGCTGGCCGAGCGTTGTACTTTTCTGGAAGTTGCTTACCTGCTGCTGTTTGGAGAACTGCCTACAAAGTCCGAGCTCCAAACGTGGGTGCATGACATCACCCATCACACGATGCTGCATGAGGCGACCAAGAAGTTCATGGAAGGGTTTCGCTATGACTCTCACCCGATGGTGATGTTTGTGAGCACCGTGGCGGCGCTCTCGAGCGCGTATCCGGAAGCCCGGGAAGTGCACGATGCGAGAAACCGGCTGTTGCAGATCAAGCGATTAATTGGCAAAGTGCCTTCTATCGCTGGGATGTCCTACCGCTACAACGTCGGATTCCCCTACGTATATCCCGACAACGACCTGAGCTATACCGAAAATTTCATGAATATGTTGTGGAAGATGGTCGAGCCGAAGTATGTGGCAAATCCCGTGCTCTCGCGGGCACTCGACATCCTATTCATTTTGCATGCGGACCACGAGCAGAACTGCGGCACCAGCGCGATGCGCACCGTGGGGAGCGCCCAGACCGATCCTTACCTGTCGACGGCTTCGGCTGCTGCGGCTCTGGCCGGCCCGCTACACGGCGGAGCCAACGAGGAAGTTCTCAAGATGCTTGATCAGATTGGGTCCAAGGAGAACGTGCCTGCCTACATTAAGCAGGTGAAAGAGGGGCGCGGCAAACTGATGGGATTCGGTCATCGCGTTTACAAGAATTACGATCCGCGTGCGAAGATCATCAAGTGGACTGCCGAGCAGGTTTTTCAGGTTACGGGTCGCAACCCGAAGCTGGACATCGCTCTTGAACTAGAACGCATTGCTCTGGAAGACGAGTATTTCGTGAAGCGGAAGTTGTATCCGAATGTCGACTTTTATTCCGGAATCATGTACCAGGCAATGGGATTTCCGCCGGAAATGTTTACGGTGTTGTTCGCCATTCCGCGCACCGCGGGATGGCTGGCGCAGTGGCAGGAGTTGATCACAGACTCGGAGCAGAAAATCACGCGGCCGCGACAGGTTTATACCGGGCATGACGTGAGAGAGTTTGTGCCGATGGAGAAGAGAATCGCAGCAACCGTTCCCACGCGGTAGAAGATTCAGGCTAAGAGCGAAAGATCAGTCCACTCAGGCGGCGTGCCTGGTTGCGAGCGCAGCGACGTATTCACGCTTGTCTGCCTGCGAGGTGATAACCTTCATCTCCTGCCAGTCGTAGGGGAATTCTCTTCCACAATCGAGACAGGCCACATATGTTCCGGTCAACGAGCCAGCCTGAGGCCTGCGCGCCGATCCCCGGATGGTGACTGGGAAACTGTAACGAGGGTGACTGCAGCCAAAAAGCAAGTCAATCAGTCTTGCGATCATGAAGCACCTTCCACGACCGGGTCGCCACGATGGTCTTCGAGTGCTGGCGATACCCGATGTCACTCTACACTCAATCCCTTAGATTCATCGGACAGAAAAATGGTTTCGTGAATTTGTAACCGCTTGAATGCGCAGGTGCGGCTGAGAGTTGGTAGCAAAAATTTGCACATCCGGCGGGCGGCGTCCCAATCTGAGATTTACGTGAGGTTCAACGCCTTGCGGATGGTCCCGCGCTCTTTCTGGATCTTCTCCTGGAGAAGGGTGATGCTGTAAATGAGCTGCTCCGGGCGAGGCGGGCAGCCAGGAACATAAATGTCGACAGGGATCACTTGGTTGACGCTCTGCACCAGCGCATAATTATTGAAAACGCCGCCGGAAGTGGCACAAGCGCCCATGGAAATTACCCACTTGGGCTCCGGCATCTGTTCCCACAGAAGCCGGATTACGGGCGCCATCTTATTCGATACCCGGCCGGCGATGATCATCAGATCGCTTTGGCGCGGGGATGGGCGAAACACCTCCGCCCCGAAGCGAGCGATATCGAAGCGGGAAGCACCCATCGACATCATCTCGATGGCGCAACAGGCTAGTCCAAAAGTCATCGGCCAGATGGAGCCCTTGCGCATCCAGTTGACGGCTGAATCGAGCGTGGTCAGCACCACGCCTTCCGGAGTGGGATTGCCGAAGGTTAAGTCCTTAACGACCCTCTTACCATTTTCGACGTCGACGTAAGGGCCAAAATTCAATTCGGGAGCCATGCGATTATTTTAAACCACATCAGGTAGAAGGCGTTTCATTTTCATTGACCCGTAAGTCTCTCCGCGCGATTCTCTCCGCACCTCAGCGGCCCTCCGCGATAAGCCCTTTTTACGGATTCACCACGATCTTCCCAAACATCTGGCTCTTCTCCAAATACTCGTGAGCCGAACGTAACTCACTGAGCGGAAAAACACGGTCCACTACCGGCCTCAGCCTCCCCGCAAATACGTGTTTCAGCACTTCGTGCAACTCGCCCATGGTTCCCATGTAAGACCCGAGTAGCGACAACTGCCGCGCAAACAGGTGCCGCAAATCGATGTCGACATTCGGCCCCGTGGTCGCTCCACATGTCACCAGAGTGCCGCCGCTTTTGAGAGACTTTATACTCTCGTTCCAAGTTGCCGCACCGACATGTTCAACAACAATGTCGACGCCCTCTTTGTTTGTGATTTTGCGCACTTCTTCGGAAATTTTTTGTTTGTAGTGATCGATACCGTAGTCGGCGCCGAGTTCACGACCCTTTGCCAGTTTCGTTTCATCTCCGGCGGTCGTGATTACGCGGCAGTGAAAGAGTTTTGCAATTTGAATGGCGGCGATGCCCACGCCGGAGCTCGCCCCGAGCACCAGCACCGTCTGGCCGGGACGGATGCCGGCTCTTCCGACGAGCATGTGCCACGCTGTCACAAACACGAGCGGCACACTGGCGGCCTGGTTGAAGTCGAGCGAGTCAGGGATCGGAATTACGTTGGCCGCTGGAGCTGCGATCAATTCGCAGTTTCCGCCATCCACGGCATTTCCCAGCACGGTAAATTCACGGCACTGATTCTGCAATCCGGCGACACATTTTTCACAATGCCCGCAGAAATGCATCGGTGCCAGCAACACTCGCTGTCCCACCTTGAA
Source organism: Candidatus Sulfotelmatobacter sp. (assembly GCA_025462865.1). Lineage (GTDB taxonomy): Bacteria > Acidobacteriota > Terriglobia > Terriglobales > Acidobacteriaceae > Sulfotelmatobacter. Next base: position 11,568 of record JAOAPI010000072.1, read on the forward strand.
GCCGCTGACGTACTCCCCGAGCTCGACCACCTCGCCGGCAACATCGCTGCCAAGGATATGCGGCAG
>JAOAPI010000085.1 GCA_025462865.1 Candidatus Sulfotelmatobacter sp.
GACGTTTCTGCGTCCAAGCGATACTGGAAGGAAGACATCATCGACCCGGAAGTGCAGGTTTCCCCGCAAGGCACCATTCCGATCAGCAACCTGCCCGGGACTGGCTACAGCATCAAAGAAGATCTCATCGAGAAATTGACGGTACGAAAAGAAACCGTACGGGCGGACGCGCAAGCGAGCCACGGTTAAACTTCGCTATCGCGATCCAGTCTCAGCTTTGGCCGTTTCAGCGCCGCCGGTGGCCAGCCTCGCTCGTTCCGCCTTCAGCATCTGGACGCCTTGTGCGAAGGAGGTATCGGCGGGAACGCGCAGGAAGTTACTGAACACTTCATCCGATCGGATTGCAATGCTCTTGAACAAAAGAATCTTGCCGTTGAAACTGAGAGACATTCGTGAAATGTCCCATGAGCCGTCGCCAAGCTCCGCCTGTTCCACAAGAAAATGCCCGCCCTTGTCGAGATGTCCCAGGATTCCCCACCCAAAAGTAACTTCCTTGAACAGCGTGCCGTCAATTCTTGCAATTCTCCGTGACTCGGAATCGATCAGCACAACGCCGTGCATGCCGACGAGAACTTCTTCCACGTGAGAGGGCGGACGGTACGTTGGATTAGGCCGGAATTTTAACCGCAGCAGCCGAACTCCCTCGCGCCCTAATGTGGCCGTTCCGGCTTCAGTACCGTCGTACTCAAACAAAAATGCGTCGGGTAATGCCTTCACGATGCAGAGGGTATGGTCAGCTTCTTCTTTCTCCTGCTTCCGTTTGCGCTCGAGTTGCTGAGGATTGCTCACCAGGCCCGCTAGCCGCTCCTCTTCGCTTTGTTGCTGTTGGGGAGTGAGAGGCTTGTCGTTGTACGCAATCGTCATGCCGGCCATCGCTTGTCGCGTTTCCACGTAGAGCCGTGTCTGCGAGCCCTGCACCGACTTCTTGTGATCGCGGAACATGTGCTTCACGGCGGGGTTGTTGGCGGCGGCAACTTCCTTTGCCACGGTCGCGCGCACCAGTTCCACGGGAGGAGGGAGCTTTTCGATAGCATTCGACTGCGCCCCGGCAGGCTGTGAGGCGCCCATGCCGGCGAAGAAAACGATTGAAACCGCGATCAGCATCCGCGAAGTCATGTTCACCCGCCTCACCTAGTGTACCAATTGACCATATTCCGTTCCCTACAGCGGAGGCAGTACGGGCGAGAACCGCTTCTGCCGCTTGCCGCGCCCTCCGTGCCTTGCGTATAGTCGTTGCAGTGGGTGGCCTTTCCGGTTGTATCTCAGATGCTAACGCCGGAGGTGACCGTCACTGATTCCCAGGCATCAGGAGAGCGTCAAATGAGCGCACCCGCCAGCGGGTTGGCACAAATCGGCAAGTCTGTCTTTATCAAGGGCGAACTTTCCGGCAGCGAAGATCTGTATCTGGATGGTCACGTCGATGGCAGTATCGCCTTAAAAGGAAACAATTTAACGGTTGGTCCCAACGGCCAGGTCAAGGCCAGCGTGGAAGCCAAGGGCGTGGTTGTACAGGGAAAGCTGGATGGCAACATTCAGGCCAGCGACCGGGTCGAACTGCGGAAGTCGGCAGTGGTTAATGGGGATATCAGTACCCAGCGCATCTCCATTGAAGAAGGCGCCTTCTTGAAAGGGAAGGTGGATATTCACCGTACCGATACCAAATAAGCTTTCGCCGGTCCCCCAAGTTAACCGGCTTAAGTGAGCTGCAAAAACATCCAGAGACGCTTTTCTCTGAGAGAATTATCCAGGGGCTATGAAGTCAGAATGTCGTCAGTCTCGCAGAATTTCATGAAACTTTTTCGTGGTTCATCCGGCCCGCCGACCACCCCGGCACAGAGTTCACAAAAGGTAACCCGCCGCTCCAGCGGTCTGGCGGAGCTCTCGCGTAGCTGGGAGTCCGCAGAAGGTCTCTGCGTTCTCGACCTGGGCTCGACCTCTCCAAACAACATTCGGCATTTCACCGAGCGCGGCCATCGAATCTATAGCGAAGATCTACTCACCGCGTCTACCGATCCCGAACTTGCCATCAAAGACGAAGAGGGAAATGACATCCTCGACAGCCGTAAGTTTCTAGCTGATAACCTCGTCTATCCCGCGGCGCAGTTCGATGTGATTCTGTGCTGGAACCTTCCGGACTACCTGGATGAGTCTCTAGTAAAACCGGTGGTGGGACGGCTTTGGTCGGTGCTGAAGCCCGGGGGCATGCTGCTTGCATTCTTCCATACCCGCGACGCCGGGCCTGACTCGCCTTGTCACCGTTTTCACATCGTGGGCGGGGATGTCCTCGAGATGCAGAAAATTGAGCTTCGCCGGGAGTCGCGACGGGGAGCGACTGGAGCGGCGCCCACGGCCCTTTCGGAAGGCTTCCAGTTGCAACGCGTCTTCAACAACCGCCACATCGAAAATCTATTTCGCGATTTTGCTTCCATCAAATTCTTTCTCGCCCGCGACAGTATCAGGGAAGTGTTGGTCGTGCGGTAGCCTCTCGCGGGGCACCTTGATCTTTCCACACAATTACTCCCATGCGGAAAAGATAGTTGCGCGAAATCTCCACCTGCATCTCGCAGCAGAGTGCTGACGCGAGGACGCTGCGAATTTCCTCCGGAACATAGGCGCGGCGCACCGACGTTAGTCCATCCAGCCACGCTACCCGGTTGCGCATGATCGGATAGCTCGCATAGGTCAAGGCGAGATGAAGGGGATGCCGAATGAGGTCGTTGATTAGCAAGGCTCGCCGGCTCACCCGCAGACCCTCACGCATGAACTGCGCCAGCGGCTGCGCGTTCAGATGATGGGCGAAAAGGCTGCAGCTGACAAGATCGAAAGCTCGGTCAGGGAACGGCAGAGCCAGCGCGTCGGCAACAATCTGGTGTGTTATTACGCCTGTTTTGTTCTGATTTTTAGTCGGCAGGTGAGACGGGGCCCGGTCCAGCAGCGTCACATCCAGCTTGATTCCACGTCGCCCAACTTCAGCGCAAACCTCCTCTGGAACCTGTCCCAGCCCGGCGGCCACTTCCAACATCGAGAAGTGTTTCTCACCCGTTACCTGCCCGACACGCTCCACCATCTTACGCGTGGTGGCTACGCCGCCGAACCAGCGATTGATGCGGCCCAGAACGGCGAGTGCGCCTTGAACGTCACGAGCCGAACAGCCATCGGAATCGAGAATCTCGTCTGCGTCGACTCGCTGCATGGAAGGTTGCCGGAGTTGCTGGGTGCGTCAGGCCCTAAACTTCGGCCAGCTCTTCTTCCAGCAACTGCTTGTTATACAGGTCGGAATAGTAGCCATTCAAGGCGAGCAGTTCGTCATGCGTGCCGGATTCGACGATGCGTCCATCGTGCAGAACCGCAATGCGATCAGCGTTGCGTACCGTCGAAACGCGGTGGGAGATGAAGATGGTGGTGCGGCCCTGCATTACCTCACGCAGATGATTGAGAATCTTGTCTTCCGTATGCGTGTCGACGCTGGAGAGTGCATCATCGAGAATGAGAATGCGAGGATTACGAATGAGCGCACGCGCAATTGCCGTGCGCTGCTTTTGCCCTCCCGAGAGCGTGATGCCGCGCTCTCCGACCATAGTTTGATAACGCTCGGGAAAACTCTCGATGTCGCTCGCGATGTTGGCGGCTTCGGCCGCGTCATGAATCGACTGATCTGTAGCGGAATCCACGCCCAGCGCAATATTCTCCCGGATGCGGTCGCTGAACAAAAATGTTTCCTGCGGAACGAAGCCAATGCTCTTGCGTAGCGATGCCAGTGAAAATTCGCGGATTGGACGGCCATCCAGCAAGACCGTTCCAGGCGCAGCGTCATAAATGCGCGGGATCAGATTCACCAGCGTGGTTTTTCCCGATCCTGTGGGACCAACGATTGCCATGCTGGTACCCGCGGGAATGCGAAGGCTGAGATTGTGCAGTACGACCTTGCCTTCATATTCGAAATTCAGATTACGAAATTCGATTTCACCCTTCACCTGCGGATTGCCGGCCCTACTCTCATCGGCCCCACTCTCATCCTTGATCTCGGGCTGTTCGTGAAGAATTTCATTCAGTCGCACCAATGATGCCGTCCCACGCTGGAAAATATTCACCACCCATCCCAGCGCGATGATCGGAAACGTCAGCTGCATCATGTAAATGTTGAAGGCGGTAAAGGCGCCAATCTGCATGCGGCCGGCCAGCACTTCGCGGCCTCCAATCCACAAAACCAGTACCAGCGCCAACCCAAGCATGAGTTCGAGCGTGGGCCAGAGCATCCCCATAAGCCGGACCAGTTTGAGACTGCGGGCGACGTATTCTTGATTCGCGGTTTCAAACGCAGCAATCTCCGCATCTTCCTGCACATAGGCGCGAATCACGCGAGCCCCGGAAAAATTCTCCTGCGCCCGCGCCGAGATGTCAGAGAACATTGCCTGAATTCTCTCGAAGCGCTCGTGAATTCGCCGCCCGAAGTATTGAATGACGACGCTCACCACCGGCAGCGGTAGGAATGCATACATCGTCAGCTTGGGACTGGTGTGAACCATGAACCATAACGCCGCGGCAGTAAACACAAGCGTGTTCGCCGAATACATGATGGCCGGGCCCATCAGCATGCGTACCGCATTCAGATCGTTGGTAACCCGGGCCATGATGTCGCCGGTGCGCATTCGCTGATAGTAGGAGTAGGAAAGAGTCTCCAGGTGCGCGAAGAGGTCGTTACGCAAATCAAATTCGATGTCACGCGAGATGCCGATCACGATCCACCGCGTGAGGAATAGAAAAATGCCCCTGATCACGGCCAGTGCCAGCACCTGAAGCGTGAAGATCAGAAGCTTGTGCCGAGTGACGCCGCTGGCCAGGCTCTGCGCGGCGTTGCCGATCACGCGCGGAAGTCCAGCCTGGGCACCATTGCTCAGAACGATGCACAATGCTCCCGCCACAAATCCCCAGCGATAGCGCTTGAGGTAGGGCAGTAGCGGACGCATACTCTTGGGAATCATGCAGGTTGTGTAGATGAAATTCTAGCAGGCGGAGGTGCAGGATTCAGCAGGGAAGCGGGGCCTCAGAATTAAGGAAAGAACGAATCATGAAAGCTTGGTTCCCAAAAGGTTTCCTTGGTGAACCTTCGTGTCCTTAGTGGTTAGTCTTTTGATTTTGTTTCTTCGATTTCGACGTATCCAAGTCCCACGACATCCTGCCCGAAAGCGATTACGCTCACCGCCGCCAAAACGATTCCCCACGCGGCAAAGAAGACCCATCCAGCGTCGAAGACGAAGACCTCAGACATTTCCATAAGTCGTTCCGGTACACGTGCGTTAAAAAAGCCGGGGTTAGGAGAGACCTTAACCCCGGCCGAACCGCTTACTGCTGCGGAGCGCTTGCCGGCGTACTGTGCATGTGATTCTGCATGCGCGCCTCGCGATTAGCTTCCAACTCCTTCAACTTGGCCTGTTGGTCAGGCGTGAGCAATTGAAAGAGCTCATTATGAATCCTGGTCTCTTGCACTTTCAATTGCACCAGGTTCTGCGCCTGCTGTGCGACTACAGCCTGCACCTTGGCTTCGTCGTAGGTGCCTTCCTCATACTGTTTGAGCTGCTGCTCCATCGCGTGCATTTGCTGCATCAGAGGTTTCATCGTCGCATGTTCTTGATGCAGTACGTCTTTCATCTGCGTTCGCTGGGCGTCGGTGATGTTGAGATACTTGGCATAGAATTCCAGCTTGTGGCCTTCCATGCCGAATCCGTGTCCGTGTTCATGCGCTGATGGAGGCGGAGTTGTATCAGCGGTTTGTGATTTGGCGATTGCGGCGCATAACGTCACTGCCAGCGCCGCTACGAGGAACCGAAAACGAATCGATTTCATAAGGTTGTTACTCCTAAGCTTCTGAATACCGGTTCCTTCCCGGAACCTGGGACTTTTCCGTACACTGATACAAACACGGTTCGGGCCGAAAAGTGGTAAAAAGTCAGTCAAGCCGGGTAAAGTTTTGTCAATGCGTAACACCGCGCTGGACAAGGGTTTGACAATTCTTTACCGTTGACAGCACGCTCTGTAGTGCACAATGAGAACTGCACAAATGGAACGCATCCTTGTTATTGACGACGATGTCGAACTCTGCACGCTGGTAGGTGAGTACCTGCACGCCGAAGGGTTCACGGTGGAAGCGGTGCATGACGGCGAAAGTGGCCTGCAGCGCGCCAGCAACGGCGGCTACTTGCTCGTGGTGCTGGACGTGATGCTGCCCGGCATCAACGGCTTCGAGGTACTACGCCGAATCCGCGCGACCTCGCGGCTGCCCGTGTTGCTGCTTACGGCGCGCGGTGAAGACGTAGATCGCATTGTCGGTCTCGAGATCGGCGCCGACGACTATCTGCCAAAGCCGTTTAATCCCCGCGAACTGGTGGCGCGTATTCGAGCGATTTTGCGCCGCACTCGCACCGACAAGACGGCTCCCTCAACTCCGGATATTGTTCGGGTTGGCGAGATCGAACTCGATCCTGCAGCCCGCAGCGTGCGCCGCCATGGCCAGCTTCTTGATCTCACGTCAGTCGAATTCAACCTGCTGGAAGTGCTGCTACGTGAAGCTGGACGCGTGGTGCCGCGCGAGCGCCTGGTAAATGCTGTGCTCAGCCGCAAGTTTTCTCCCTTTGACCGCAGCATCGACATGCACGTCAGCAAGGTCCGGAAAAAGATTGGGGACACCGACAACGATGAGCACATTAAGACCATTCGCGGTGTAGGTTATATCTTCGCCCGGCCACGCGACAGAGCCGACGAAAAGGCTGGAGAAAAAGTGAAGAGCACGTCATGAAAAGTCTGTTTCTCAAGATTTTTCTTTCCTTCTGGGTGGCGCAGGCTTTATTTCTGGTGCTTGCCATTCTTGTGACGCTGGCCTTTCGTCCTCGAACCTCCAGTTGGGAAGCTCTTCTGGCAGGCGCGTTGAATGACTCGGTGACCGCCTACGAACAGCGAGGCTCCGCCGGGGTTCGGGAATATCTGAACACTCTGGAGAGCACGCAACACGTCCGCGCATTTCTGTTCAACGAGAATATGGAGGAGGTTTCGCACCGCGGTGCACCGGATTGGGCTGCACGCGTGGCAAGCGGCGGTTCCAGAACCCCGCACGAAGGATACATCTTTCCGGCTCCTCCGCCGGTGCTACGTGATTCACGTGCTTCGTCTGACGGATTGCACCGCTACACGCTGATTTTGTCTCCTCCCCCTGGCCCGCGCCTCTTCCTGGGCCCGCGAGGATTACCAATCCCAGGACTGATCATTGCAGTTATTTCTTCGGGACTGGTTTGCTACCTGCTCGCATGGTTGCTGACCATGCCCGTGGTTCGCCTGCGCGCCGCTACCCGTCAATTGGCCGCGGGTGATCTCACGGCGCGGGCCGGCGCGCCCAACGCCCGCCGGCGCGACGAGGTTGCGGGACTAATGCGGGATTTTGACGCGATGGCGGGGCGCCTGGAGAATCTGGTGAAGGCGCAATCCCGTCTGCTCAATGATATTTCGCATGAGCTACGCTCTCCCCTCGCCCGGCTGAATGTGGCTTTGGGGCTCGCTCGCCAACGCGCTAATCCGGACAGCGCCACAATGCTCGATCGCATCGAGCTCGAAGCGGGACGCCTGAACGAACTGATTGGCCGCTTGCTCACTCTGGCGCGTATGGAAGATGGCGATCGGCACATCCCCTCCACGCCGGTTCCTCTGCAAGATGTGGTGCTAAGCGTGGCCGAAGATGCGGAGTTCGAAGCGCAAGCTAGGCATTGCCATGTGCGCAGCGAAATCCCCGCCGGGAGCTGGGAAGTTCGCGGAGATGCGTCCCTGCTTCACAGTGCGATCGAGAATGTTGTGCGCAATGCTATTCGTTATACGCGCGAAGGCTCTACGGTTGAAATTCATTTGGAGAGGACCACCAGCGCCGTCAAAGGCAGCGAAGCCGTGGTTCGGGTTACTGATCACGGCGACGGTGTTCCCTCCGACGCGCTGCAAAAATTATTTCAGCCCTTCTATCGTCTCGACGATGCTCGAGGCCGTCAGACGGGAGGCGTCGGTCTTGGGCTCGCCATCACCGAGCGCGCGGTACGTTTCCACGGCGGCCGGGTCTCAGCCAGAAATCGCGCCGAAGGCGGACTCATGGTTGAGATTCACCTTCCCCTGATTTCGGCAGCCTTCAGCGCGGAACGTCATCTGGAAGGCATCCCCGCAAGTTTAGCGTAGTCAGTGGGCAGTGTTCAGTGGACAGTCACCACTTCCTTTCGGTTCAAATCCCCAATCTCTGCTCACTGACAACTGATCACTGGCCACTGATCACTGCTCAGGCAACTCGCCACCCGTTCTCATGGTTCCAATACTGCTGAAGCGGTTTGCTCTTCCCGCGCATTCCTGATACATAAATGGATGGCCATTCCCGCCTTAAGATAGCGTTCATGCCCGGTTTGGGGCGGCCCGGGGAATGCATCAGTACGTTCACAGGAGATAAAGCGAAGAATGCGGACAAGGTTCACCTGGATTGGCGCGATGCTGGTTCTGGTTGCAATTGGCTTTTTGATGGCGTGCAGCACCAAGTACAAGCCTTCTTCGAATGGACTGATCGTTGTCCCTGCGCAGGGTTCAGCCGTAATGCAAACCTTCAGCCTCAACCTGGGCAATGGCCACGTTTCGCAGATCAATAACACCAGCGGCCCTCCCATCCCGGGATTGCCGGGCGCGGTGATTCTTGATCCTACGGGTGCGTTTGCCTATGTCGTCGTCAACCAGAATGCGACGCTGCCCGGCAGTGCGACTGGCGTCGTCAGTTTTAAAATAGGATCGGACGGTAAGTTGGCGGCGGGCACGATGTCACCCACTTTAAATTCCACGGGCCCTACTACGGCAAACATCACGTGCACCACATCAACTAACGTGCAGGATACTTTTGCGGTCAGCGTGCAGCCCGCTCCTGTGGTCCCTCATGCCTTGGCCATCGATTCCGCGGGCAAATACCTCTTTGTGGCGGATGTAGTCACTTCTGGGCAAACGCTGCCCTATCTCAACCCATGCACTAACGTAACGGAGACTGCGACAGTCCCGGTGCCAGGAGCAGTGACGGTATTTTCTGTAAGCAGCGGCAGCCTCACTGAAATTGCCGGTTCGCCTTTCGCCCTGCCGAACGAGGCGGGAGGCACTGCCGGAAGCGCGTCAGCGCTGGCCGTGACTCCAACTGCCTTTCCAATTGAATTTGCAGCTTGTTCGGGGCATGCGGCGCCCACGACAGAGAATCTCTACGTCACAGATTCTGCTAATAACATCGTCTTGAATTATACGGTCGCATCGGATGGAACGTTGGCGGCCGTCCCGACAGCTACGACTCCGGGTGTTTCCACTGGCACCACACCCTCGGGCGTGGCGGTAGACCCTTGTGGTCAGTTTGTTTACGTTGCGAACTCGGTATCCAACACTGTCAGCGCTTTCACCATCTGCACGGCGGTTTCTCAGAATTGCCTGCAGGGGGACTACAGCCTCCAGCCGGTCTTGAGCTCGCCCTTCAGTGTGGGCGATACGCCCGGACCAATCGCCGTCGATCCTTTCGCAAAGTATGTATACGTGGTCGACACTGGATCGAGTCAGCTTTCAGGATTTCGAATCAGTGCGTCCGATGGATCGTTGACTGCGATCACCGGCACGCCCATCGCGACGAACTCGGGGGCTAACTCAATTGCGATTCGCTCCGATGGCAGTTGGATTTTCGTGGCCAACCTTAATGCCGCGAACGTTTCGCAGTACGCTATCACCCAGGCTACCGGAGGATTGACTCCGCAAACACCATTCACCTCGCTGAATTACCCTACGGGAGTGGCTGTGAAGTAATCGGCGGCATGCCCGATCACGGCCTGCATGGTTCCGATTAAGTTGGGATTTTTAAAATAAGATAAGCCCCCGCCAGGGCGAAGATCAGGTCGGGTGACCAGGCGGCGAGGGCCGGCGGTAGTTGGCTGATGTCGCCCATTGCCTCGAACAACCGCGACACCACGGTGTAAACCACAGCGATTCCCACCGCTATTGCAACTCCGGTGACAGCTCCCTTCTTGGCCGCCGATAGAGAAAAAGGAACCGCAAGCACCGCCATGATCAGCGTGATCAGCGGGTAGGAAAGCTTCTTATTCAACTGCACCCGAAGCCGCACCACATCAAAGCCGCTTTGCTGTAGATCGCGGATGTAGCGCCGCAGTTCCTCATAATTCATTTCGGAATATTGCTTCACTTCCTTTTTGAAATAGGACGGCGTCTCGCTGAGTTCGGGAAAAGTAGAGACATCGAAGGTGTGATATCCGCCGATCGCGGCGCCTTGCAACGTGCGCTGCCAGCCCTGCTCGAAGATCCAGCGATTCATGGTGTCAGTCCAGTGGGCACGCTCGGCGTGGATTCGTTGCTTGATGGCGAAGCTGGCGGGGTCCAATTGAAAAATCGTCAGGTTCGCGAACTGATCGCGATCCGCGTCGAAGAACTGGTAGTAGTAAATGTCATTGTGTTGTCCGAAAATCCAACGGCGGTCGGGCCGAAGGTAGGTTTGCGCCGGCTTGCCCTTAATCTGATTGTGCAGCGCCTCCTGGCGCTTGTTGGTATGGGGCAGGTAGACCTGATCGACAAAAAACAGCCCAGCCGCCAGCAGCGTAGCCGCAACCAACACCGGCGTCACGATCCGATAGACGCTCGTCCCTGTGGCTTTGATCGCGGTGATCTCGTTTGACCGGTTCATCAGTCCGAAGGTGATCAGCACCGCCAGCAGCATGATCAGCGGCGCAACGCTGTAAAGCAGGTATGGGGCTACGTTGAGCAGATAGGCCGCCACGACCAATGCCGGGGTCTGATTGCGAAGGATGTCGCCCAACAACTCGAACAAAGTAAAAACTAACAGTAGGACAAGGAAAGTAGAAACAATCATCCCCAGGTAAACAAAAAAATCCCGCAACACATAATCATCGATCAGCGTGGGAAAGCTGGCACTAAAAACCCGACGCCGCGTTGACGCGCG
>JAOAPI010000116.1 GCA_025462865.1 Candidatus Sulfotelmatobacter sp.
GCAGGGCTTTGACGCCGGCATTGGTTTTCTGACGCATGAACCAGCCAAGACCTACGGTCCACTGATACTGGCGCTTACCACATTTGCTTCTCTCGCAGCATTGCTGCGCAGTCCTGACGTGCAAACAGACGCCTGACGCGTGAGTTGCCCAGCTGAAAATCCGTTCCGCCCTTGAAGTGCCGCTGCAGTAGATTTGGATTTTTGAGAGCGGCCCGCCGTTGCGATCCGTCTGGGCCAAAGCTGCGCGTCGCACATGGGATTGACGATAATGATTTGTAGGAGCCACTCGATGACGATCACTGTGCCCCTTCAACCGCAGGAGGAAGCTAAGCTCATTGCCATCGCGCAGGCAAAGGGCGTCTCGCCAGATGCTCTTGTTCGCGAGGCTCTCGACCAGATACTCGACAAGATACTCGCTGACGCGCCGGATCAGTCCGAGGAACCGAAGCTTGAATCCCGCCCCATCTGGGAGGTGATCCTTGACAACATGAAGGATGTTCCCCCGGAGGAATTTGCGAAGCTTCCGAGAGACGGAGCCAGCGAGCACGATCACTATCTCTACGGCCATCCCAAGCGCGCCTGATGAACGCGATCTTCGCCGATACGTTTCTACTGGATCGCGGTCACTAACCCTCAGGACATCGCCCACGAAAGGGCGAAAGGGTTCGCTTTTTCCACCGCACCGGGGGCCATCTGCACCACCGAAGTAGTGCTGACGAGTATTTGAATTACTTTGCCGCCTGGGGATCGAATTTCCGGCGCAAAGCCGCAATTAACATCCAGAACGTGCTGGAAAGCCGGACGGTTCAGATCGTACCGCAAAACGACCGCTTCGTTTTCAGTAGGCTTGAATCTTTACCGCGCGCGTCTGGACAAGGGTTATAGCCTGACGGACTGCATTCCATGGAGACCAAGGCGTTGTTGCGAAGTCAGCCGGAAATGTCCCCGTAATCGCGAACGCGGTATTGGCGCCCGTCTGCGTCAATGTCAGGGTGTCGGCCGCGCGCCCCCGAACGACCCGGGGGAAGTGCGCCGAGGAACAGGATAGCCAAAGCAAAGGCAAACTTACTCGTATCCCTCCTTCTCTCAAAGCCGCTCCGGATTGCAACAATAGAGCGAACTTACTTCGGGAAAGCTCGAAGATCGTCGGCGGGCCTGCAGACTTTAGCCCTAGTATGTCCGCTGTTCTGCGCTGCCCGTGATGGCAAAACCAGACAGCCCCAGCCTATCGTGTTTTCTAGAACATCTGGTATCGTGATCAAATGCCTTCGCAGCCGGTGATACAGAATGAGCTCACGCTTCGCGCAGCCATCGCTGGCCCCGGAATTAATTTATTTGCGGGGGCCGGCTTTTCGGTGCTCGCGAACGACAAGCACGGCAGGTCTTTGCCAGTTGGAAATACCCTCAAAGATGAGCTTCTAGCTTTTTTTCGTATGGTGGACGCCAAACGGCTGGATTTAGCGCAGGTATGTGCAATGCTGGAAGCCACCCAAGCCGATGCGTTCCGCAGTTTCCTTAAGGCGCGATTTTCAGTGGTCACTTTTGATTCACGTTACGAAGCAATCTGGTCCCTGCCGATTAAGACCATATTTACTACGAACATTGATGACTTGTTTTTCCGAATCTATGAAAAGAGCGACACTCACTACCTCAATGATATAGACATCACGGGCCCGGCTTTTGGCGATCGATCAGCGGTTGATTACATCGCTCTGCATGGGAGCGTTACCCACAGCTCGTCAAATTTCGTGTTCAACCCGATGGAGTTGGCCACAGCCTTTTCTTCGGACCCGGACAAGTGGCGAGTTCTTACCCAGCGGTTACAGAGATTTCCGACGGTATTCTGGGGGTATGGCTTGGCTGATGCGGGAGTATTGCAAGCACTAAGTCCTGCATCAGTCAAAGGCCGGTTGCACCAGGACAAGTGGATTGTCCTTCGAGAGCCGGACGAGGGAACGAAAGCGTATTTTTCCGCACTGGGCTTCAATATTATCGCCAGTGACAGTTCACAATTCCTCTCCTGGCTAAACTCCCTGCCGCATCCAGTTGCTGGAACGGAAGTGGGAACATTTTCGACCCAAAAACTGTTTCCTGAGCATTCGATTCCGAACCCCTCCTCTGTTCCCGTTCGTCCAATTCGAGATTTCTATTGTGGCGCTCCGCCTACTTGGCATGATATTTTTTCTAATCGCGTACCTCGGACCAGCCACTATGCTCATGTAATCGAAGCAATAAACTCCGGGCGGTCAGTCGTCGTCTTGGGGATGCCAACGTGCGGGAAGTCTACGCTTCTAATGCAGGTAGCCGCTGCGGTGCCATTTGACGGACACAAGCTCGTCTGCGCTTCGTTAACTGTAGAAAAGGCGGCTCTGATTCGTAAACAGCTCGGAGGGCAGCGAGCGCTAATCTTCTTAGATGATTTCGCCGACAGTGTTCAGGCATTTGAATGTCTCCGCGCCTGTGCCAACGTTCAGATCGTTGGAATAGATAGGGACTACTACTTCGAGCGCATCTCGCACTTAGTGCCTAACAGCGCCGTCCGGATCGTCGAAGTGACTAACCTGACAGATATTGACGTGCAGACGATTTTTTCAGCCATACCCCAGGAATTACGGTACTCTCGCCTCATTCGGCCTGTCACGGAAGAGGGTGTTCCTCCATCGATATACGAGCTTGTCGAATCTAATATGATAGCTCCCGCACTCAGCGAGCGCTTTGTTGCAGTTCTTGCGGATCTTGACAAGCGTAACCGCGTACTACACGATTTCCTGATCATGTGCTGCTATGTTCACTGTTGCCGGACGCCCGTCTCGTTCGACATGGCCTTCGCGTTCTTGCGAGACACTATCGATCGCTTTGAAGAGGTGTACGGCATTGTAAGTGACCTTAATTCCCTCGTCTTCGAGTCTTCGGCCACCGTAGTTGAAACGGATCAAGACTACTTCGTGCCAAGGTCGGTGATTGTTTCCGAGGCTATTGTGAATAATGTCCAACCGGCCGCATTTCGTCGGGTTTTGACTCGTTTTCACAATGAAGTCTCCCCTTATCGAATTGCTCGCTTCGATGCCTTTCGTCGCAAAGGATATGACGAGCGATTTGTAACGCGAGCATTCACAGACTGGAAGGATGGCGAGCTCTTTTACGAAATGCTATGCGTTCGAGATCCCTCTCCATATCTCCGTCAGCAGGCAGCTCTTTATTTGGCACACAAGCGCCATTTTAAGGAGGCATTTAAGTGGATAGATGAGGCGATTGAGGCAAGCGGGAATCGGATTCCGTCGATTCGAAATACGCACGCCATTATTCTCTTTAAAGCTAATATAAGCGTTCCGGATTTTGGCTCAGAGCTGGTTGCAGGCACTCTGAAGCGAAGCATGGATATCTTGGCCGAATGTTACAAGTACGATAAACGCAAGGGCTACCATGCACTTACCTTCGCAGATCAAGCGGTTCAGTATTGGCAGGTTTACGGTGATTCGCTCGCGAAATCGTATCTCGAGACTGCCAAGAAATGGCTGATTGAGGAATCGAAGCGTTCTCCGTGGCACAGGGGTGTAAAACGCCTGCTTCGGTCGGTTGAAAAAGAATTGGGCACCTAAGATGGCGGCCCGCACTTTTCGCAGCCGATTTCCTTATATGAGGGCACAGGGAACGGCGCTGCAGTCAACGGCGTTTCATCTACCCAATCTGCAAGTAGCACGCCGGTGCGCGCGGGAGACCAGGAAAGGCGCATGGCGCCGCGATCTCGGACACGGTATCTCCCGCCTGAAATCTCCTTGCTGCGTTGATTATCAGTCGCGCGGTGTGCTCCCATGCTAAAGGAGTCAGTGTACTTTTGGAGTGTGCAAGTACTGGTCAAGTCCATTCTGGAACTCGCTGCTTTGATTTTAGGCCTGGTGAACGGGCTCATGCTTCTGCGGGGCTATCTGCGCGATCGATCAATACTGAAAGTGGAGCCTGTCCATCCGGACACGTACCAATGGTTCTTCAGACTGCCAGAAGGAGAGTGCAAAGGGCTTCCGACGAGGCGGTACGGATTCCTCGCTTATATTGACATTGTCAATTGCGGACGCCGTGATGTGAGTGTTTCGGGTTGGAGGCTGCACGGAATAACAAAAGGCGGTAAGCGATTTGAAATGAAGCCTATGAGCATACAGGAACCGAAAATCACGATCCGCGAAGCCTACACGAAGATCTACCCTGTGCTCGGTGTGCGAGGACTTCAGTTCGCCGGAGACACCATGGTGAAGTCGGGTGCGTCTATGAGTGGCTTCTGTTACTACCTAGCCGAATTTTTTGGCAATCCGAATTGGGACGTGTCAGTGCACGAGGGCACAGCAAGACTCGAGATCACCGTCCAAAGCGTCTTTGGTAACATAGCGAAGACCAAGGTCATCTTCAAGGAAATATCACTTGAGAAAGCTGACAAGATCATTCCGGGGATTGCAAACATCCAAAGTGCCGATGAGGATTGGGACGATCCGGCGCGTGTCAACGTGTTTGAGACAGCTCGAAGCATAATTTACTGAGTTTTATTCTCTGGAGTTTGTTGTGGCTTGTTGATCCAGACCTCCTTCGGCGCAGGCATCGGTTGAGGCGGTTTGTGAAC
>JAOAPI010000003.1 GCA_025462865.1 Candidatus Sulfotelmatobacter sp.
CCACGCTAAGAGTGTATGTTCGCGCGGGAATCTCGTGAGCATTACGGAAGTAATCGTGCAGGTGTCACAAGTGTTTCTCTGTTTCTGCTAGCCGATCGCGGCGATAAATCGGCTAGCGAACTGAAAGACATCGTGAAAGGAGTTGTACAGAGGCACGGGCGCTACGCGAAACGTGTCTGGCTCCCGCCAGTCGCCAATAATGCCCTCGCGCGATAGCTGTTCACAAAGGGCTTTTCCGTTCTCTTCGATACGTATGGATAGTTGTGCGCCTCGTCGGTCTTTTTCATGCGGCGTGATAATAGAGAACCGTTTCGTGTTTGTCTGGCTCAGCAAGAACTCAATATAACCAGTCAGCAATTCGCTCTTGGCCCGTAAACGATCCATTCTCGCTTCGCGAAAAAGATCCATCGAGGCGCGCAGGACAGCGAGGCTTACGATTGAAGGGTTACTCAACTGCCAACCTTCCGCTCCTGGTATTGGTTGAAACTTTGGCCCCATTTCGAATCGCGACTGTTCGTCATGTCCCCACCACCCCGCAAAACGAGGCAGATCCCAGGCTCGGGCATGCCGTTCATGAACAAAACAGCCAGCAGTACATCCCGGACCACCGTTCAGATATTTATAACTGCACCAAACGGCAAAGTCGGGATTCCACTCGTGAAGTTTTAACTTCAAATTACCGGCAGCATGCGCCAGATCGAAACCAACTACGCACCCTTTTTTATGGCCCGCTCGCGTAATACGCTCCAGGTCAAACGCCTGGCCGGTCGCATAATTCACTCCGCCAAGCATGATCAGAGCAATGCCCTCTGTTTGCTCGATCAATGACTCAATCTCTTCTTCGCGGAGACAGGATTCACCAGGCCGCGGCGTCAACTCGATCAGGGACGTCGCCGGATCGTAGCCGTGAAATCGGATCTGCGATTGCACAGCGTACTGGTCGGACGGGAAAGCACCGCGTTCCATAACAATCTTGTGCCTATCGCGAGTCGGACGGTAAAACGAAGCCATCATCAGATGAAGATTCACCGTGAGCGAGTTCATCACCACAACTTCAATCGGCTTCGCCCCCACAAGTTCTGCTGTCTGTTCTGTGAGCAGTCTGTGGTAGGGCATCCACGGATTGTTCGCCCGAAAGTGGGCCTCCACACCCAGATCCGCCCAATCTTTCAGCTCGCGCTCTATACATGCGCGCGCGCTTCTCGGCTGCAGGCCCAGAGAGTGACCACACAGATAAACGCACCGCCCACCCGCGGCCTGGGGAAAAAAGAACCGTTCGCGGAATCCCTTCAGGGGATCGCATTCGTCCATCGCAACTGCAAACTCTTTGCCGGTTTTGAACTCGAAGCTGCTCACCCGCAAATCTCCAAAAGTGTTAGATCTTGGCGAATTAAACGCTCTGCCTTTCCCCAATCGAGGTCCTCGATGCGATCAATGTGTTCGCAGAGCTCGGAAAGTATTCGGTCCTGAACTACACCGCGCGCCAACGCGACGGAGTAAGGAATGCGGTGAAAAGTTACCATCGCGTACTTTGGCACGAAGAGCTCGGGATACTTCGCTTCGAGTGCCAATTCGACTTTTTTTCGAAAAAGAAAGCGCGGATCGGCAACCCGATCCCTCATTTCCGTGAAGTTCTCAATGGCCATGTCCGCGATGGCGTCAGTGTTTACCTTGCGTGCTTTTTCGAACTCCTCGAATACCCGCGTCCACTCCCCATCGTGCTGGTCCAGTAGATCCATAAGATAAGAACAATCCTCGAAGCCACAATTCAATCCCTGGCCAAAGAAGGGAACAATTGCGTGCGCCGCATCACCTAGAAGCAGAGTTTTTCCTTCCACATGCCAGGGCGAACACTTGACCGTGACCATAGCGCCCGTCGGATTTGTGAAGTAGTTTTCGGCGAGCCGCGGCATCAGACGGGTCGCATCCGGAAAGCGAGACTCGAAAAATCCGAGGAGGTTCTCCTCTGTGGTCAATCCTGAAAAACTATCTTTGCCCTCAAACGGCAGAAACAGGATGCAGGCGAATGTGCCATCAATGTTAGGGAGGGCAATCAGCATGTGATTGCCGCGCGGCCAAATGTGCAGGGCATTAGTTTCCAGTTGATGCTCGCCCTGACTGCCTGCCGGGATCGTCAATTCCTTGTAACCATAGTCCAGATACTGTTGCGAAAAGTTGAAGCGGCTCAGCTTGAGCATTTCCGCTCGCATCGCCGACGCTGAACCATCGCATCCGATGACGACTCCAGCGTCCCTAGTCTTTTCCTCGCTCGTTATTCCATTGCGCGTTCGTATCGTCCCCGCCTTCAGATCGTAACCGGTGCAGCGCTCATTGAAATGAATCGTGGCGCCCTGTTCTTCGGCCGCATTCATCAAGGCGACGTTCAGTTCGGCCCTGGAAATCGAATTAATTACCTCTGTTTCGTTTTTACCGTAAGGCTGGAAAGTAAGATCACCGTCGACCGAATGCATCATCCGGCCTTTCATCGGAATAATGATCTTCCGCATTCGATCCCAGAGGCCGGCCTGCTGCAATGCGTGTATGCCGCGCGTAGACAGAGCTAGGTTGATCGAGCGCCCCGCGCTCATCGGCACTTGCCGCATATCGGGACGCCGCTCATAGATCTCAACCGGGAATCCTCGCTGCCTTAAGAAAATTGCCAGCAATGGCCCGTTCAATCCGGCGCCGATCAGGGTGATTTTGTCAGGTGCGGACTTCATCAGAGAGATTCGTCTAACAACTCGTGAGAACCGACTGTCGCGAACAGAGCGCAGGGATCCAGCTATTCAGTGAGCAGGGTCCTGGCCTCCCACAATTCAGGGAAAAATTTCTTGTCGAGCGTCAGCTTCAGATAGGAAGCGCCGGCACTCCCGCCAGTGCCCATGCGGACGCCGATGATTCGTTCTACCAGTTGAATATGGCGCAGCCGCCAACTCACTACCAGCTCGTCAAACTCAGTCAGCCGCTCGCAAACATCAATCCAATCACGATGGTGGTTTTCGTCTTTATAAAGTGCATGTACTGCGCGTGCCCGGGCTTCGAAGCGCTCCCGCTCGGTTTCGCTCTCCTTGGCCCGCGGCAATTTTCCCATCGCCTCCAGGGCGCCGAAAAAAACGTCGCGCAGCGAGGGCTCTTCCAATCGGCGCTTCAGGCTTGCAAAGGCTTCTGGCGTTGGACGATGGTAGCGCAGCATTTTCTCGTCCTTCAATCCGCATAGAAATTCGATTTCTCGAAACTGCTCAGACTGGAATCCGCTCGCTGGTTCAAGCAAGCTGCGAAACGCCAGAAAATGTGTGGGCAACATTGTTTCCAGTATGGTGAACTGCTCGACCAACACTCGCGTTATCTCGGTGCACCGCCGAAGCAGCCGAGCCGCCTCATAGACTTCGTCCCGTGACTGCTGAGCGGCACCTGCCTTCAGCAGATTCGCAACCACGGCATCCAGATCATGCAACAACTCCTTGAACCACAATTCGTAAGTCTGATGCACAAGAATGAAGAGCATCTCATCATGGTGAGGAGGCAAAGATTGCGGACGTTGCAACTCCAGCAGTTCTGGAACTTTCAGATATGAACTGTATGTCAGCTGCCCAGACTCAGCAGAAGTTTCTACTGGACCGGTAGCGGTATTGAAGTTCTTGTCTCTCTCGGCCCGCGACTCTGTCTTCAGCGCAAGAAAACGTACGGCGTTCTCGCCTAGAAGCTTCGCCTTCGCATCCTTCGCCAAATTGCTTTGCCGGATGAGGGAGCCGACACGTTCTTCGCCTAGCGGAAAAGGGTAATCCGACCCGAGCATCACCCCATCCGCTCCCATCGTCTCAATCAGAAACTTTAAAGCACGCTGGTCGAACACTGCGGAGTCCGCATAGAAACGGTTGAGGTAGTGGCTGGGAGGATGTTGGCAGTCACCCCGCGCGACTGGATGATGATGCCATGCATTTTCCAGTCGCCCCAACAGGAATGCAAAACTTCCCCCGCCATGCGCGAAACAAATTCGCAGCGTGCTTGGTAACCGGTCAAACGCCCCACTCAAAATCATCGCCACTACCGACAGTTGTGTTTCTGCCGGCATCCCCACGGTCCACGGCATCATGTATTTCGGCATGCGATCCTGCCCGAACATTTCCCAGGGATGCACAAGTACCGCCGCGCCCTCATCCGCGCAGTGGTGCAAAAAAGTCACGATGCCGGCGTCATCCAGATTCTTGCTTCCAATATGATTACCAATTTGCACCCCCAAGTGTCCGGCCTTCATGCATCGGCTAAGTTCCTTGTTGGCCGCGTCAATGTCTTGCAGGGGCACCTGGCACAGTGACTTCAGCCTCCCCTTTCCCCGGTTGCAAAGCTCAAGCGCGGCATCGTTAAACAATCGCGCACAATCCAAAGCATGCTCGAGCGGACGCTCATATGCGAATAACACCGGCGTCGCTGACATAATCTGCAAATCAACGCCGTCACGATCCATCTCTTGAAGGCGGACTTCCGGGTCCCAACACGCCGAGTACACGTGACGGAAAAACCGATCGCCCACCATGATGTCCGCTTTCCCGGCTTCGGTATGTTTGATCCATGGCCAATTCGGTGTGCCATAGCGTGCGGCGAGATCCGGCCATGCCTCGGGAAAAAAATGGTTATGAATGTCGATGACTGGCATGTTTACTTGCCCGGATGGATGGTGCCGCAATGTTTGCATTTGCGATTACTCTCATTGCTGTAAAACTGTTCGAACAGCGGCGGCAGATCTTTGACAATGCTCTTCAGTCTGACCTCAGCGCGGTAAATCAACTGATGGCAGTTAGGACAAAACCATTCGAACGCGTCGAGAGATCCTTCAGGACGCGGCACTTCGACAACAACACCGATCGTGTCTGCCGGCCGCTGCGGCGAATGCCGCATATGCTTAGGCAAAAGAAATATCTCGCCTTCCTTAATTGGTATTTCCAGCGGAGGCTTTCCGGGCATTTCCATAATGCGAAGAGAAATATTGCCCTTTAACTGATAGAAGAATTCTTCCGTCGGATCGTCGTGATAATCTCGCCGATGGTTCGGCCCGCCCACGACCGTCACCATCACCTCGCCATCTTCCCAGACTTGTGCGTTGCCGACTGGAGGCTTGAGCTTCTCTTTGTTCTGGTCGATCCACGCCTGAAAATTGAAAGCTTTCAAATTCTTGATCGACGCCATCGCGCCTCCTATTTCAGCGGTTTGTAGGCCATAGCCCTAATCTCAATCAGTAAGTGCGGATGCGGCAGCTGACGCACGCCCACAGTGGTTCTCGCCGGACCATCGTACCCGAAGAATTCGCCATACACTTCGTTGTATCCGGCGAAATCCTCCATACTCACTAGGAACGTAGAAATCTCAACCAGGTCCTGCAGTTCCGCTCCGCAGCTACGCAGGATATCGCGAATATTCTCGATCACCGCACGCGTTTGCACACGAATGTCCAGGCGCGTCGTTCCCATTGAATCGACTTCCGCTCCTGCAATAGTATCGTCGGCACGGCGCGCACTCGTTCCAGACACGAACAGAAAGTCCCCCGCTCGTTTCACATGCGGATACTTCCCGCGCGGCGCCGCCTTTCCCTCGATAACTTTGCTGTCGGTCCCTGTCATTGTGTTCTGATCGTAAGCCGCCGCGTTGCTGGTTGCGGAGCCACATGTCACAGCCGAATGCAGATGTTGTTCAGCTCAGAATAAAAATTTAAGGAATGCATCCCGCCTTCGCGGCCAATGCCCGAAAGGCCTGCGCCGCCAAACGGCGTGCGCAGGTCACGTAGAAACCAGCAGTTCACCCATGTGATGCCCACCTTCATCTGCTGTGCCACGCGATGTCCGCGCTTAAGATCGCTCGTCCAAATGGAGGCTGCGAGTCCGTACTTCGTATCATTGGCCATGGCGACGGCTTGCTCTTCCGAATCAAACGGTGCAACGTGGCATACCGGCCCAAAGATCTCTTCTTTTACACAGCGCGCCGACTCCGGCAACCCAGTATAGATTGTTGGCTGCACGTAAAAGCCCTGATCACGATTGTCGCCAAACTTTGGAACTCCTCCGCCAGTTATAACGGTCGCACCTTCTTCGTCGGCAAGCCGGTAGTAGGAGAGCACCTTCTCGCGATGTTGCGCAGAAATCAAGGGGCCCAGATCAGTCTTCTCATCGCTCGGCCATCCCGGATGCAAGCCCTCCGCCTTCCGCTTCAGTGCCTCTACAAATGAATCGAAGATTTTGCGCTCTACATAAACCCGCTCGGCACACAAGCAGACCTGCCCTGTATTCAGAAACACGGCATCAGACAAGCCGCTGACTGCTTCTTCAAAGTTGCAGTCTGCGAAAACAATTGCGGCGTTCTTTCCGCCCAGTTCAAAGGAAAGTGGCTTCACTGTGGACGCCACTGACTTCATAATCGCCGCGCCGGTTTTCGATTCGCCGGTGAATGTAATCGCGTCCACGCCTGAATGCTGCGTCAGAAACTCTCCCGCCGATCCCGGCCCAAACCCGTGCAGCACGTTGTAGACGCCGCGCGGGATTCCCGCATCCTGCATCGCCTCGGCAAGTAAGGTAGCGGTAGCAGGTGTTTCTTCGGACGGTTTCACTACCACTGAGTTTCCGCATGCCAGGGCTGGCGCGACTTTCCAGGTAAGCAACAGAAGTGGCAGGTTCCACGGTGTGATCACGCCAACTACCCCCAATGGCTTGCGCACCGCGTAGTTCAGAGCGCCCGCGCCGTCCGGTGTTTCCGCCTGAAACGATTCCAATCCCGCCATTTTCACCAGGTCGGCGAATACGCGGAAATTTGCCGCAGCGCGAGGAACGTCAAGCCTGGAAGCCAGAGAGATCGGCTTTCCCGTGTCCGCAACTTCAGCCTGAACAAAGCAATCAAAGCGTTTTTCTATCGCGTCTGCAACGCGATGCAAGCGAGACGTGCGTTCACGGATTCCGAGTCGCCCCCATTCGCCCTGCACGGCGCGCCGCGCCGCGTTTACTGCTTCATCCACTTGAGCGTCGTCAGCTTCGGTGACCTGAGCGATCAATGTTCCGTCGGCCGGATTTACATCCGCAAACTGCCGCTTTCCAGACACGAATCGGCCATCGATATAATTTTGGATTACTTTCACGAAATCCCCGGGCGGGCCCCGGCAATCCTAGCAGGACGCTCGGACGCGAAGCAATCGGGATGCCCGATTTTCAGCGTGCGCGCTCTTCCAGGTAGCGACGCAACGCATCTTGCCAGGCTGGCATTGTGATTCCAAATGCTTGCATGCTCTCCGGCGACAGCACTGAATACGCAGGTCGAGGCGCTGGACGCGCCATCTTCTCACTGCTTACCGGTCGAATTTCGGTCTTAAGCCCGGCGTTGCGCACAATTTCTTGCGCAAACTCAAACCAGGTGCAGTCTCCGGTATTGGTTGCATGCACAATTCCGGCCGATTCCTTCCGGCACAACTGAATGATTGCTCGTGCCAGGTCTACAACATAGGTCGGAGAACCGCGTTGGTCATTGACCACGTCCAGCGTAGCGCGGCTTGCAGCTAGCTTCAAGATTGTATCGGGAAAACATTTTCCGCCGGTCCCGAAAAGCCACGACGTTCTCACGATGCAGCAGTTCGGCAGCAACTCCAGCAACTTGAGTTCAGCCTCAGCTTTGCTACGTCCATAAACGCTTTGCGGATTGCGCGCATCGCCGATCTCGTAGGACGAAGTCTTCTTTCCGTCGAATACGTAATCGGAACTGAGGAAAAGAAGCCGCGATCCAACCATCCTTGCAGCCTTCGCGACATTTACGGCGCCGTCCCGGTTTACGCCAAAGGCAAGCTCTGGGTTGCTTTCGCAGCCGTCCACATTGGTGTAAGCCGCCGCCAATACGATCCACTCTGGATGCTGCTCTTCCACCAGCGTCTGCACTCGCTTCTGATCGCGAATGTCCACATCCCGTGAGCTGAGGCCGACCACGGAATCTGTTTGCCACTCACGTGTCAGAGCCTTGCCCAGCAGGCCAGAGGCGCCAAAAAGTGTGACTCGCATGAGGATCTAATCGAATCTCTCAGCGTCGCGGAACTTCACACCGCGCTGGTCTTTGGCTGATACGAGCGGCTCGCCGTCCAGTTCCCAGTTGATTTTGAGATCAGGGTCGTTCCAGGCGAGGGTTCGTTCGTGTTCGGGCGCGTAGAAATCAGTTGCCTTGTAGAGCACGTGAGCTTTTTCCGAGTGGACGGCGAATCCGTGCGCTAGCCCCGCCGGAATCCATAACATACGTTTGTTCTCGCCTGACAGTCGCACTGCCTCCCAGCGGCCGAAACTCGGAGAACTACGGCGCAGGTCGACGGCTACGTCAAGAATTTCTCCCTCGACAACGCGCACAAGCTTTCCCTGCGGATGCTTTACCTGATAATGCAAACCACGCAAAACATTGCGGGCTGAGCAAGAATGATTGTCCTGCACAAACTGTTCGGTAATTCCTATTTCCGCCAGGCTCTGCTGGTTATAACTTTCAAAGAAGAATCCACGCTCGTCACCGAATACTCGGGGCTCGAGGATGAATACGCCCTGTAATGAAGTCGAGATTTTCTTGATTATTTCCATCGCAGGACGGAGTGCTGAAACTGCATTCATCAGAATACCTTCTCTCGCAGGAGTTGCAGCAAGTAGGCGCCGTAACTATTATTCTTCATCGAATTGCCAATCTTCTCGACCTGTTCCGCTTTGATGTAGCCGAAGCGCAGCGCGATCTCTTCGGGACAAGCCACCATCAGGCCTTGCCTTTTTTCGATGGCTTGAATATATAGCGATGCGTCCATCAGAGACTCGTGCGTGCCCGTATCCAGCCACGCCATGCCGCGCCCCATGACCACAACTTCCAGTTCTCCCCGCTCCAAATAGGCCTTATTCACATCAGTAATCTCTAACTCTCCCCGCGCACTCGGCTTCAACGATTTCGCGATCGACACGACTCGCTTGTCGTAAAAGTAGAGTCCAGTAACAGCGTAACGCGATTTCGGCCGTTTGGGCTTTTCCTCGATGCTGAGAGCGCGGCCCCCTGCGTCGAACTCCACAACCCCATAACGCTCGGGGTCGTGTACGGGATAGGCAAATACGCGCGCCCCTTGAATTTTAGTTGTAGCTTCGCGCAGGTCCTTTGCCAGGTCGTGCCCATAGAAAATATTATCCCCCAGTACCAGGGCACAGGCGTTGTCGCCGAGAAATGTTTCGCCCACTAAAAATGCCTGTGCAATCCCTTCCGGCTTGGCCTGCACTTCATATTGCAATCGAATGCCAAACTGGCTTCCATCTCCCAGCAACTTTTCAAAATTGTGCACGTCCTCGGGCGTAGTAATAAGAAGGATGTCGCGAATTCCCGCCAGCATCAAAGTACACAGCGGGTAATAAATCATCGGTTTGTTGTAGACCGGTAATAGACTTTTTCCCAGAGCGTGGGTCGCGGGATAGAGGCGAGTTCCCGACCCCCCCGCCAGGATGATTCCCTTATACTCTGCCTTGTTCGACGATTGTTTCATAGGCAATTTCTTAGCAGCGAGATGCGATTCAAGAGGAGTACTGCGTCTCAATCCACTGGCGGTAGGTGCCGCTGGTTACGTCGCGCACCCAAGAATCATTCTCCAGGTACCAGCGCACCGTCTTTCGAATTCCACTCTCAAATGTTTCACGCGGACGCCAGCCAAGTTCCCGCTCGATCTTACTCGCGTTCATGGCATAACGCCGGTCATGTCCGGGACGGTCTTTCACGAAGGTGATCAGGTCGCGGCGCGATTTGCCGCGACGGCCCGCGATCTCATCCACAAGGTCGCACACGATTTCTACGATTTCAATATTCCGCTTCTCATTCCAGCCACCAATGTTATACGTCTCTCCCGATACTCCTGTGGCCAGCACGATTGCTATCGCCTCGCAGTGATCCTCAACGTACAGCCAGTCGCGAACATTCTGACCGTCGCCATAAACCGGCAGCGGCTTACCTTCACGCGCGTTGAGTATCATCAGCGGAATTAATTTCTCAGGAAACTGAAGTGGCCCGTAGTTGTTCGAGCAATTTGTGGTGAGAACCGGCAATCCATAAGTATGGTGATAGGCGCGGACGAGATGATCGGAAGCGGCTTTTGATGCGGCGTACGGACTGTTAGGCGCATAGGGCGTGGTTTCGGAAAATGCCGGATCCCCTGGCCCCAGCGACCCAAACACTTCGTCCGTTGAGACATGCAGAAAGCGGAACGCCGCCTGCTCCTGACGATCCAGGTTTCCCCAGTACGCACGTACTTCTTCCAGCAGCGCAAAAGTGCCATCAATATTTGTATGAATGAAATCATCGGGTCCGCGAATGGAGCGATCGACATGGCTCTCTGCCGCGAAATGCACGACGGCCCGAGGCCTGCGCCGGTCCAACAAACTTCGGACCAGTTCGCGATCGGCAATGTCTCCGCGAACAAACTCATAGCGCTGGTCATGCGCGATTGCTTCCAGGCTGCGCAGATTTCCTGCGTAGGTGAGTTTGTCCAGGTTCACAATTGAATCTGGATCCCGTTCCATCCTGTGTAGGATGAAATTGGATCCTATGAAACCTGCTCCGCCGGTGACGAGGATCACATTTTCCATGAACGATGAGTTCGCGACACCAAACTAGAACGAACTTCCAATTGTAAACAATATAAAACAAAAAGAGGACGGGAATCCCCGTCCTCTACGTTGCATCCGGAATTTTATGAAGTCTCAGCTTCGTCCGAGATTATGCTTTCTGTCCTTATCCCGCTTTTTGATTTATCGGCAATGCTGGCACTTCCACGCGGTCGCTGGGTTTCTTGGCGGACGGCCGGTCAGGCTCAATGCCCATTGTTTCCAGATACACTCACTCGATGTCGGTGGCAATCTTCGGCCACTGGTAATGTTCGCGAACGCGGCGTTTTGCGGCCACTCCTGCTGCCTCCCGCACTGTTGGATTCTCAATCAGAAACCGCAGACGGTCAGCCAAATCTGCGACGTCCCCGCGCCGAAAGGTGAATCCGGCGCCCGCGATGGCTTCACGATTTTCCGGAATGTCACTGCTCAGCACACAAAGCCCGGCGCCCATCGCATCCAGCAATGCCAGTGACAGACCCTCCAGATCGGATGGCAGGACGAACAGCATGGCGTTCGTGAGCAACTCGTCCAGGTTCGAGCCTGAAACCCAATCCAATATCTTGATACGGTCGCTGGCATGACTCCGCAACTGGCGCGAGTAATCGTCGCAATAGCTCGACGCGCCAGCCATTACGAGCTTGACGTTGGTGTTCAACTTTTCGTATGCCTCGACCAGAATGTGGCATCCCTTTTCCGGAGAAAATCTTCCCAGAAACAGGATGTATTCTTCGGGCTCAAGTCCCCACTCGATAATTTTGTCAGGCAAGCGTCGGTCGCGCAGCACTCCTCCGTTCGGTACGTAAGAGGTCTTCGCTCCGTAGCGCGTCCCGTAGCGATCCTGAAGTTCCTGGGACACAACCATTGTTCTGGTTGGCAGACGCACGGCAGCGCGTTCCCCGAGCCGCAGCACCGTCGACGCGATTCGTCCCCATTTCTTTCGCTGCCAGTCCAGACCCTGCACAGTGACCACCGTAGTCTTTCCCGCGAGCCGGGGAATAAATGAAAATAGCGCCGGTCCCAGCGCGTGGTAATGCACAACGTCACACCGTTGCGTCAGAACATGGAGCGTGCTCAGGAAGGTGTGCACCAACGTTTCCAGATGCTTGGAGCGGATGGTTGGCAAGCGGATGACTCGCATCCCATTGTGTTGCTTGCCTGGTGGGGTGAAGTAGGTCCGGCAGTACGCTGTTACATGGTGACCCATGCCAGAGAGTCGCTGCCCCACCTCTTCGTAATAAGTCTCGATGCCGCTGTACTTCGAAATCACACCACGTCCCCCGATGAAGGCGACACGTAGCATGGGTTTCTGAAATGCTCCCGGACTTTCGCTCACCGTAAGAGCATCGCGTCGGGGACTAAAGTCTTTTCGCGCAGGCGGCGAGCGGCGCTTTCCATCAATCAGGCTCTCATAAAGACCGATCAAAGCCTTGTAATGGGCTTCTGGCCTGTACCTCGTGCGCACTTGTTCTTGACCTGCTCGCCCCATCTTTTCCGCCAGTTCCGGTTGTGAGCTGAGGAACCGGATTGCTGCGGTCAGCTGCTCGACGTCGCCGGTGCTATACAGCAGGCCTGTTTTCCCTTCCTGCACTAACTCCCTTCGCGAGCCTAGGTCGGTAGCCACCACGGTTCGTGCTTGTGCATACGATTCAAGAATGGTCTTGCCGAGCGTTTCGTACGCGTGCGATGGCAGCACGGTGAAGCGCGATCTGACAATCGCACGATCCAGTTCCGCGCCACCTATGTGCCCGGCGAAGTCGACATTGCGCAATCCGAGAGTGGCCGCCAGTTCTTGCAATCGGCCGCGTTCCGGCCCATCGCCCGCTACCACGAGCTGTAGATCTGGCAGGCGCTGCATGGCGTGCAGCAAGTCCGCTACTCCTTTTTCTGCGGACAAACGTCCGAAGTAAAGAAGCGGCGCATTATCTGCTGTCCTCTCGATACCAGGCTTTATCGTTTGGAAGTGAGGGAGAACCTCGAATCTAGTCGGGTCCCAGCCATGCTCCACGAATTTGTCCCGCACAAATTCGCTGGGAGCAAGAAAGCAGTCCACGCATTTGCGGTAGGTGCCAAGCCATTTGTGGATGTAGGCCTCAGTTACCAACAGCATGGACGCGCCTAAACCGGGGTAACACTTCTCCTGCAGCGCATGCCAGAATTTGCCGCCCTTACAGGCCTCGCACGCTTCGCCTCTCGATACCAGGTTGTAGCTGGGACATAACACCTTGAAGTCGTTCAGGTGATAGACGACCGGAACTTTCTGGGCCTTCAGCTCCCATAAGATCGACGGCGACAGGTGGTGATAGATGTTGCGGACGTGCGCTACGTCGGGCCGGAATTCCGCGATCATCGCACGAATCCGCTGCCGGGCTTCGTGGGAATAGATCGCCTG
This sequence comes from Candidatus Sulfotelmatobacter sp., assembly GCA_025462865.1. GTDB lineage: Bacteria > Acidobacteriota > Terriglobia > Terriglobales > Acidobacteriaceae > Sulfotelmatobacter. The sequence goes on from JAOAPI010000003.1 coordinate 13,018, forward strand.
CGCGGCCAGACGCAACTTATGAAACCATGCGCCCGGATTCTTGAAGTCAGTGTGTGGGACGAAATGGCGGTCGTAAGCAGTGGGCTGTCCGCGCTCATCCGCCATGGAAAATAAAGCTACCTGATGACCCTTGGAACGTAATAGCTCCATGGCCTCGAACAAGTAGACCTCGGTTCCGCTGAAGGGATAGTTATATTTGTTGCAAAACAAGATCCTCATGGGGAAGGCTCCGATCCTGGGAAGAGAGTTGCTGGGAAGCGACCCGTTGCAGAAACAGATCGCCAAAGCGTGAAAGGTTTTTGCTGCGACTAAATTTGTGAAGAACCTGTGCCCGCGCCGCGTGTCGTAACCATTCCAGACGGCTCACGACATCCCGGTCCACCCCTCGCATCTGTTCCGCCAGAGAGAGGATCTTCTCCACAAAATCGTTGGTCGCTCCGGGAGTGTAGAGAAATCCGGTTTTTCCTGGAATCACAAGCTCGGGGATACCCGTAATCGCGGGTGCGAGCGTGATTTTTCCCCGCGCCATGGCCTCCATCAGGACAAGCGGAATGCCTTCGCTGCGGCTGGTGAGAACCACGACATCGGAGCGCCTGTAAAGAGAATCCATTTGCTGCCTGGGCACGTGGCCCAGCAGCGTAAGCCGGCCCTGCAGGTCGTTCTGTCCTATGAGAAATTCGAGATGTTGCCGCTCCGGTCCCTCCCCTGCAATGGCGCACTCAAATTCGAAACCGCGATCTCGTAGCTCACCGCAGGCCCGAATCAGAAACGCATGATCTTTTACCGCATGCAGCCGTCCTACCGCTAGCAAAGTGAAGGACTGCCGTTCGTGCAAATCAGTTGGCCGGCAGAGAAGCTCACCACTCGTTGGCACATCCACGCCCAGCCGAGACAAAACAATTTTCCCCGGCTCGACAGCAGGGAAATTCCGCAAAATATGGGAGCGGTTGTATTCCGAAATCGTTAAGCAGAACAAGCATCTAGTCAGCTTCGCGTCGAGATAAGCGTTGTGCACCAGCAGGTCAGATCCATGCAGGGTCAAGCTGAAATCAACTCCGAGCAGTTGTGCCGCCACCATTGCAATCCACGACCCGAAGTAGCCGTGATGCACATGGATGTGATCCACTCGATGTTCTTGCAATCGAATGGCGTAGCACGCGCCAAGATAGGTGTGCAAAAGCGCCTTTAATCGACGCTTCGGTGATTCAGTTCCTTGAACGAGCACTCGCACAAATAAGCTGGCAACCACCTTGCGACGGCGCAGCAGGAGCCAGAAAGCGCGCAGAAGAATTGCCCCCCGAATGGGCTCCAGGCAAACAGTCTTCGTTCCAGAGAGTGCGAGAGAAGCTTCGCTTGAACGTGGCCTTCGGACGCTACCGGCAATCACGTTGACTCCGCGCTGCAGCAATTCCTCGATCTCCTCTCCCACATAAGGCTCTACGGCTACGGGAAATTCGTTGGCGAGATAAGCAACCGTTAACACGCTGACTATCTGGACTAACGAAGAGAGTTCTGGAGAAGAGTTAAGAAGAGGCCTCAGCGGCCGCACGCCGCCGTTGCGCCGCAAGCATTCCCGCCATCGTGAACAGAAGCCCGTTCACAAATTGATAATTCATTACCACCACTGCGGCATTCACCCAGTAGACGCCGAGTAGGACAGGCCAGATGGCATGAAATTGCTGATTTAAAAAGCCATCACGTTCGGAGTGAGGAACCGCGCAGCGTCGCAGCTTGAAAATCTCCCACATCAACCAGGCATAGAGTGCAAAGCCCACCAGCCCGTGTTCGACAAGGAGTTCCAGGTAAGTATTGTGCGGATAAAGTTCTCTTTCCTTATAGCCGCTAACGTGCCGGGCCAACTCGGAGGGCATCTGATTCACTCCCCATCCCGTGAGTGGTTTCTCCAGAAACATCTGCCATCCTCCGGAATAAACTGCCTGGCGGAAATTGAGCGGACCGGACTCCTGCAGCCGGTCTGAAAACGCGCGTCGCTGATCGGCAAAACTCAGCATCACGAGCAAGGCCAGAACTCCAACGATTGACACCCCAAGGCAGATCCGCCGCAGGCCTCGATTGCGCGTCCGAAAAATCAGAACTCCCATGCTGACCGCGAACGAGAGCCACACGGCACGCGTCATCGTTGCCAGAATTGCGATTGGAAGGGAAGCCAGCAGAGCAGCAGCTTTCAGTCCGCGTATTCTCCCGCGCAGAAACGAGTGGAGCGCCAGCACACCAAGCAGATTCAAAGAAACTCCATTCGCCACTGCCTGCAATAAGGGCCCGCGCGCACGATCGGCGTGGTAACCGAGGCTTTCATCCAGAATGAAGCGTGGAAAGATTAATGACTTCGCTCCCACAAGGAACGCAATCGATGTGAAACACAGATACGCAAGCACCAGCAGTGCGAAGGTTTCGAACTGCTCCAACCGCCGTTCCTTCTGAAATACCAGTGCAGCCAGATGAAACAGACTGAAGGGCACAATGAATTTTGCGGCGAGAAGGCACCAGGTGTGATTGTCGAATGGTTGTTGTATAACGCTCCCGACCGCCAACAATGTCAGGGCGATCATGGGCCAGGTCGCCCTTTCCATCACCAGCAATCGCTGCCGTGTTACGACGGCCCGTCCTGCCACTCCTACCACCAGCAATACGAATGCAATTCGGTCGATCTCATAAAAGGACACATCTGGATGACGTAGCAACATCGCCGCCAGAGCTCCCAGAAATAGCGCAGTCGGCACCGCCATCATGGCTTGCAGCGAACGCAGTCCTATCCTCACACCCTGCCATGTCGCCTCGCCTGCCCAGCCCGCGGCCGGTGCCATTTTCAATGGACGTGAGGACATTAGTCGCCGCTCCCGCGCAATACAGCCCAGACCGTTTTTAATAAAATCCTGAAGTCCATCCCCAGGCTCCAGCGATGGATGTACTCCAGATCCAAATTCATCCCGGCTTGAAACGAAGGATTCCGTCGTGCCGTGACCTGCCAAAGCCCTGTTATCCCCGGCGTCACATCCAATCGCGGCAGGTGCTCGATGGTGTAGGCGGAAAAATCATCCAGCGGATGCGGGCGCGGTCCCACCAGGCTCATCTCACCTTTCAGAACATTGAAGAGCTGCGGTAGTTCATCCAGGCTATAGCGCCGCAGGAATCGCCCCATGCGAGTGATGCGGGGATCGTCGGTGATCTTAAAAAATGGCCCCTCTCTTTGATTGCAGTCTCGCAGTTCACCCTTTAAAGCGTCTGCGTCCCTTACCATGGTGCGGAATTTATAGCAGCGAAACAGTCTGCCTTTGCGGCCTGCTCGCTGCGCTGTATAGAACACCGGTCCTGCAGAGCTGAGTTTGATGATGATTGCCGTTAGTATCAGCGCCGGCGCCAGTAGCACCAGAGCCGCCAGAGCTCCCATAAGATCCAGCGCGCGTTTTATTAATAATCCCGCAACCGGTAGTCGCTCTTTGTGCAGGGAAATGAGAGGAATCGCGCCAATCCGTTCCGTTTCTCGCCCCGACTCGCAGCCAAACAGATCGGGCGCCAACTTAACGTCGAGACGAAGTTGGCGGGCCGCGCGCAGAATACGAAGTGTAAGGTCCCGATCGGTCGGCGCCGCCAGAATCACTTCGTCCACAAATCCCGTACGTGCCAACTGTGCGAGGTGAATTGTGCGTCCAACTATTCCATTCCCCAGTGGCTTTCGGTCATCCAGAAAACCGCAAAATACGCGCTCCATCTCCGGATGGGCTTCCAAATAATTTGCTATTCGACGCCCAAGCCCGCCCGCTCCCACGATCAGGACATTCCGCGCGCTCCGCTCCGCGAGCAATTTCCGCTGGGGGCCCTCTGACCGCCTAGACCGTAGAGTCCCAAACAACGAAAATGCTGCGTGCTCGGCTGTCTCACGCTGAGCCTTCAGGCGCGAAGCGAAAGCTGCCCCCGGGATCAAGCGCGCAGCCGATTCGATTCCGTGAGATTTCCGCTGACTATCTAAGTAAGGAGAAAACATTTCTAAACCAAGTCCAACTCGTAGCCTTGGATATCAATCGCCAGCGAGCGCTGGATTGAGTCAATTGAGATCACAAGCTTCCCTTTTTCGTGTTTCAGAAGTACGCCTTCAAACCCATGCAGGCAACCGCCGCGAATCCGGACGCGCTGTCCGACATGCACGAATGCGTGCAGCGAAAATCGCACTTTTTCTTGCAGAAGCGTTTGCAGATGCTCAATCTGTTTCGACGGAACCGGCACAATTGTTGCTCCGAAGCTCACGAAGCCCAGCAACCCTGCCGTGTGTAATACCGCCGTTCGGGACTCCCGCGACTGGTCGAGATGCACAAACGCGTATCCGGGAAACAGAGGGATGGTCACATCCGTCTGCCGGTCGCTCCAATTGTGGTGTTCGGTCCGCAGCGGCAGGTAGACTTGGAAATTTTTCTGGTGAAGCTGTGCGGCAACTTTTTTTTCGAACCGGTATCTGGTTTGCACCGCGAACCATTGGGGCTGGGTACCCTCTACTGCTGGTCGCGCTTGGGTCCAGCCCTCAAGTCCTGTGGACTCAACCCCATAGCTACCGCCCATTGAGTCCCATCGCGATTAGTAGTTTTGTCTTTTGCAAAACTTGTTCGGTTCCCGTTAACACCGCAGCGGCTGCGAGTACAGCTCTTCGTCAGATTGGAATCTGATCCGTCCAGAAACTATTCGTATTCCTTGCTTAAGCCTCTACAGCCGGCGATAAATCATCTCCGGAATCGGAAAGGTTCTTTCACTCAGCACGGTTCCCAGGATTCGGGAGTCCGTACCTTCCAGCGTCTCCTTGATTTTGCGTGCACTTGCGCGGCGCGTGCTATGAGCCTCAAGGACGAGAATGATTCCGTCGGTCAGCTGTGCCAGCAGCGCACTGTCACTCGATATTCCCGCCGCCGGTCCGTGTATCACCACATATTCAAAATGCTTTCGCAATTCGGCAAGACTCGATATCCAGTACTGGCTCGTCGCCGATTCCTGGAACAGTTCGCGGAGTCCCGCCTCTGGCACTCGCCAAAGGTTGATTGCCATTTGAGTTGACCGGGACTTGATGGCAGCGCTTTCCAGGGAACGAGGATAGCCCCGCCCCAGATCCACGCCGATGCCTGGCGAACTCCGGCTAACAATAGCGATATCAGCAGATGTTTCCAGCGCCAGAGCCTGCCCCACTCGGTCGCAGATGACACTCACATCGGTATCGGGCTCTGCCGCGCTGAATACGACTTGTTTTACGGGCAGTTCTTTATTAGTAAAGAACACACGCCTGACCAAGCCACGAATCTGTTCGCGTGCAAAGTTTTCCGGGCTAAAGCCGTGCATCGGGCAATCGGCCAGGGCTTGTGGCAGCGCTGTCGTCTCCGTCTCTGTCCCTATTAGTCCGGATGTCGGAAGTACGTTCGCGTTCATGCTCATCTCATCTCCTTCAGGCTGACAATCGCCGATTAATTTCTTGCGGTAGCGAGGCCAGCACAGGAATTTCCAAACATGCCATCACCTCTTCCGGCGTGCGCAACGCAGGGTCGATATAATCTGCCGCAAATGCAACACCGGTACCCAATGTGAGACCTACGAAGAAGCCCACAAGTATCACGGGCCCGGCAGGCCACACCGGAAGCGCCGGCACTACCGGTTGCTCGGCGATTGCCACATTCACGATGCCGCCCTCGTCTAGCGCATCGCCCATCCGCGCTATCTCGCGCTTCTTCACGTATAGAAGATAGTTTTCTTCAGCTGCCTTCTCACTGCTAGTCAGATCATCCTGCTTAATAGCCTCCTCACCCAGTTGCCGAGCGAGGACGCGATATTTCGCCAGATGCGCAGTCATGGTTGCCTCACGTGCTTCTAGTCCCGTTATCTGAACCCGCGCTCTCTGTAGTTCCGCATTAGCCCATGCATAATTCACATCGCGATCCGTAGTTTCGTCGCGAACCGGCGTCAGATTCTCCGCCGCTATCGCGCCTTTGGCCTGGACGATTTGCTGCTCTATCTCTTGGACGAGCCGGTGACTCGGTTCAAACTTTGTGAGTAGCTGAGTCTTCTTCAACTCAAGATCCAGTAGGCTGGCCTTTAACGTCCGCAAGAGTTCCGGATTGTCCGCTGTCCGGATCTGCGTTACCGCTCGTTCCGGCAACTTTGATAACTGAGCGTCAAGTTCTTCGACTCGGCGTCTTGTTTCAGACATCTCTACCTGAGTCTGCCGGTAATTTGCCTCTGTTTCGTCGAGGCGTTGCAATACCAGATCACGTTGGTGCGCAGCCATCACCACGCCATGTTGGTTCGTAAAGTCGATGAGCTTTTCTTCAGCCTGCTCCATCTGCCGCCGAGATTCTTCGGTCTGCACATCAAAGAAATGAAGCTGTCCCATTGGCCGGTGCACCTGGATATGTTTTTCCAGGTAGATACCAGTTAACGATTGCAGGACGTGGGCTGCCGCTTGCGGGTCAGGCGAGTCATAACTCACTGCAATCAAATTCGTCTTCTTGATCGGCTCAACTTTTAACCGCCCGGCCAGTTTCTTGGCCGCCCGCTCCAAGCGCGCTGCTTCCGGTTCATGCGGACGCAGCCATCGCAACCAGTCATGTGCCGCCAAGTTATTGGCTTGGGCCACGCGGCGCAAGACGTCGTCGTCCTTCAGTAGTTCCACCTCTGAATTCAGTTCTTCTTCACTTACTTCCACCCGTGAAAAATCAGGCGGAGCATTCTGCTGCGCGGCTACAGGAGGATCCGCCCGTCCCCGCCGCACCAATACGCGAGCGTGGGCGCGGTAGCTGGCGCCTGCAAACGCGTAAACAATAGCCGACACGAAAACCAGCACCGAGACGCCAACAAAGAGTGTCCCCTGCCGGAACAACACACCCGCCAGTTCCCGAAGAGTCGGGGATACGGAGTCTTCCGCTTTGCGCGCTGCATCTCGTTCTTCCATGTGAATTTTCTGTGGCCGTCAGAACTGTGTGGAGCTTACGTACATGCTGAGGGAAGGCTTGCTGAGAAAACGCTCGACTTTCGAAACAGAATTCTGCGGAACGAAAACCATGTCGCCCGGCCGCAGCAGGGAAACCTCGCCCAGGCTTTTCTCTTTCAGCATCCGCTTCACGTTAAAAACCCGGGCCTCTACTAGATCGTCATTGACCCGCCGAAATAGAAGAACCTGGGAATGCTTTGCCTCATGAGTAAAGCCGCCCGCGATTTCTACCGCCTCAATGACGGTAGTGTCGGCCCGCAACTCGTACTTGCCTGGCTTCCCGACCTCGCCCCCTGCCACAAAATATGGATGCTCAAATTCCTTCAGCGCAACCGCAACCTGCGGATCGTGCAGATACCCCCTGTACGCTCCGCGCACGGTCTCTCGGAGCTCCTCCACTGTTAGTCCTTGGGCGAATACCGTCCCGGCATCCTTCAGTGCAAGGTAACCATCGGGTTGTATGGTGAGGGTCTGATCGAACTCCGGCGACAGCGTGAAGCTCAACGTGACTACATCGCTTCGATTGAGCCGGTAAAGCGGACGGCGTTCCCCTCCGAGCTGAGGGTTTCCCATGCCGTCCGCTTTCCCGGGTTTTGCGACCGCCATCCCTTTGCTTCCCAGCTCAGCCCCGGTTTGGCTGTACTGAGAAGACTGCAGGCTGGTTCCCAGGTGCTTCTCTCTTTGTTCTTCCTGGGAATATGCGGCCACGCAAAGTTGTATAACCAGCGCCATCCCCGCAAATGTTTTCCAATTAATGAAAGGTCTCATCGCGCGATGGCTCATTTCTCCGCATTTCGAGGGCAGCTCATTTCCGGCTGCTCTCTACTGCGCAAGGTATTCCCATGCGAATCGAGCGACAAGACATGGGAAGTGTGGTCTACCAACGTGGTCACGCCGCACCAATGCGGGAATCAGACAACATCCCTCGTTGGCGGGCCTTTCATCCCCACCATTGACGCTGGTAGGGCCGCCAGACTGTTCTCTACCTGGCTACCTACCAAAGTAGACTTGCATGTTCACGCCGTCACACCGCACCCGACAGGAAAAATACAAAGAAGTTGGTATTACGCCACATTATTGGAATGTTCGATGCCATCTTGGGCTTGGTTTCCCCCGGCGCTCGCGAAAGCCACCTTTTCCACAGCATCATAACCATCTGTCCCGATTTGAGAGTCCCACTCGAATTATGTGACATGTTTCCTTGAGTCCTCCTCGTCGCACCCATAAAATCACCCTTGTTTCATTCGGAGCCCTGTTGCAATGAGTCTGGCCTCAGCCGCGCCTTCGTCGCAGATCAGCGTCCTTGTCGCCGACTCCAATCGGATGCAAGCGCAGCTCCTCATTAGCGCGCTGCGGCGGCGCTCCGAGTTTCACATCTCCACTTGCCCGGTCGACGTACCATCGATCGTTCATGCAGTCGCCCCACGCCCGCGGGCGTCGTCGTGCTTTCCCTCAATCATTCGGTCGAGGTGGCTACGCAAATGGCGACCATGCGCCGCGTTCATCTGTCCTACCCCGCGATTGCGAAGGTACTCCTGGTCGAGTCTTACGATCGTGATCTGGTAGTGAATGCTTTTCGCTCAGGCGCGCGCGGCATTTTCTGTATTTCGGATACGAATTTCCGCTTGCTCTGCCGGTGCATTCAACGGGTTTCTGAGGGACAAGTATGGGCCAACGCGGAACAGATGGCGTTCTTAGTCGACCTGGTTTCCGAAGTGCCCTCATTGCGAGTTCTTAACTCCCGTGGACGAGAAATGCTTACGCCTCGCGAGGAACAAGTCGTCGCGCTGGTAGCTGAGGGCCTTAGCAATCGCGACACGGCGCGGGAGCTCAACCTCAGTCAACACACAGTTAAGAAATACCTCTTCCGTATCTTCGACAAGCTGGGCATCTCATCTCGTGTCGAACTCGTTCTCTATGCTGTCAATCACGGCGCTCCACTTCAGGCAGAATGGCTTGCCGGCGTGAGCCGCCCCACGCCAGACTCCTGAGAGATTTGGGAGAATTCGGCGCCAGGTTTGAAAACCTAACCCTGCGCCTGTATAAATCTGGGGACGGAACTCCATGCCTGAAGAGCCTTCAACCTCCGGCTCCAATCGTCCGCCTCGCGGGGCGACCCTCATAGCAGCCGGCTTGCTGCTCGCGGCTCTTGCGTTGGTTGTGCTTTATACGGAACGCGGAGCATTCCTGAGTCCGGTGGCGTTGGTAGTGATCGCGGCCATTGGCGTAGCGGCATTGCTCTTGCAACTTCGGCTGCGTCCCGGTCTTTCCTCGTCTGTTCGAACTTCTTACCGCAGTCCGCTTTGGCTTAACGCTTTGGGAGCTGTTTTTGCCGTTGGGGCGTTGTTTGCGGACGTACTCCATCTCAGTCCAAACATCCTGCTGATTGCCGCGCTCATCGCTGTCGTATCTTTTGCCATCAGTGGCACCATCGTCCTGAACGCGCTGCGCAAGCCTCGCTCTTGAAATCGCCTGCTTCTTCCTACATCAGGGCTTGAACTCAACTGCGACCGTCGTTTCGACAGCTACTGGCTTCCCATCAACTCGGTAAGGCTCAAAACGCCACCAGCGCAGAGCTTCCATGGCAGCCCTAGCTAGGACATCAGGACCATTCAGAGGATGTATCTCCACAACTGATCCATCTCTTCCGACGACTACATCGAGCGCGATTACTGCTTTCAATTTCGCCGGACGCGCCGCCGCCGGGTAATCAGGATCGACACGGTGAATCACCAGTTTTTGCATGACGTCGGCCGGAACGTGGGCTTGAGGCAGCTCCACCTCAACCTTCTTATCGTCTTTCGGAATAGTGGATTCCAGATCTTTCCATCCGCGATTCCAGCGCCAGCACAAAATCGCCAGCAAGATTCCGGCCGACACCAGTAAGACGATCCATGTCCGGCTTCGCCGCCGGCGGACTGGAGGCCGCCCTCCTCCCAATCCTCCTGTTTTGAAACTTCCGCCGCCTTCCGTGACGGCCTTCGGCGCTATACCCAGTTCCGGTTCCGTTCTCACCTCTCCCGCCCAATCGCGAATTGCCGCCTGTTGCTCTGCCGACAGCCCGACAAATTCCAGGCCTGAACGCAACTTGTCGTGATGCCGCACCAGCGCTCGCGTGTGCAACCGATTCGATCCATGGGGTAGCAGGATCTCAACTCCAACGGCTTCGCCCGGCACCAATTCTCCAGCCAATACGGCCGCAATCCCACCCTCGCCAAGATTTACCGAGCGCCCCGGCAGGCTCTCGGGAATGCCCGAACGCAGCACGGTCACATCCAGCGGCGCCTGCACCCGGTATCGCAGCCCCCGACGCCGCGACGGCTGATCCCGGCTCCAGGCCGGTGCCGCTACTGCCGTTTGTGCGTCTGCCCCAGCCACCAATAATTTCCGTCCCGCGATCTCCGCGGCCTTTCTCAGCGTCCCCTGCGGATTGCTTCTTTCCGCAACTCTACGATCTCGCTGCCCTTCGCCAGCAGCACGATGTTTGCCATGCCAATAAATAAACCATGCTCCACAACTCCAGGCATATCGCTGAGCTGGCAGGCCAGCCCCTCAGCATCCGGAATCTGTTCGAACCGGCAGTCGAGGATATGATTATTTTCGTCCGTCAAATATGGTTTCCCATCCGCAGCCCGCCGCAAGGAAACCTTCGCCCCCAAGCCCTCGATCTTCTTTATCAACAATGCTTGCGCAAATTTGACGACTTCTACCGGCAGCGGAAATTTTCCCAGCACCGGAACTCTCTTACTCGCATCTGCCACAATCACCAATTGTCTTGTCGCTGAAGCAATAATTTTTTCCCTGAGCAGCGCACCGCCGCCACCTTTAATCAGTCGCAACTGCGGATCAACTTCATCAGCTCCATCCACAGTCACATCGATCTCCTGACATTCATCGAGCGTAGTGAGCGGAATTCCCAGACTCGCTGCCTGCTCACGCGACCGCACTGACGTTGGAATTCCTCGCACGCGCAGCCCATTCTTTACCGCCTCGCCCAACAATTGAATGAAGTAAGCCGCGGTCGATCCAGTGCCCAGTCCGACGATTTGCCCATCCTTTACAAAACGCAAGCTTGCCCGCGCCGCTGCCTCTTTTTCCTGATCGTTCGCCATAAGGTTTGAAAGGTTACCGCCTACAGCCGCGCCGCTATGCCAAACTCTTCTCCACGTAGATCAAATATCCCGCCAGCGCCAGCCCAAACAACACCGTCAAAATCGTCACCAGATCCAGGATGAATCCTGCTGGCTCAAACTTTCCTTCTTCAAGTTGCGCGCGCGTCTTTCGATAACGCACCAGCCCAGCTACCACCAGAGCGACTCCTCCGAAAATGGAAATCGTCCCCATCCAAACGGAAAGCCCCGTGGTCCGGGGAGTCTGTCCTTGGAACCTTGCCAGCTGCCGCAGCGCGATGGCAAAGCGCCCAATCGCAAACCCGAACACCACAATCGCCACGCTCGTCCGCACCCACGCCAGGAACGTTCGCTCGTTAGCCAGGTGATCACGGGCTCGATTGGAACTCTCCGCCACATTCGCTTCCGATGTCGGCAGCATTATTCCACAGCCTTCGCCAGCAGCGCGCCTGCTCCCGCAATATTCTTGATCAAATCCCCCGGCACGCCATGCCGCTGCTGCAGATATTCCGGACTATTCCAGGAAACCCATACCTTCCCGTTGTCGTCTTGCGCGACCAGCGCCTTCAGCGGCAGATCAATCGCCAGCGACGGTGCCGCCACCATCAACGGCGTTCCGCCCTTAGGACTGCCGAACATGACCACCTTCGTCGGACGCATTTTCAACCCAACTTTCGCAGCTTCTCCGCTGTGGTCAATCACCGCAAAGACCTGCAGTCCCTTCTGGCCGAGAAAGGATTCAAGCCGTTGTACGGTTTCATCCACTGAATAACGGCTCGCCGCTTGTACCAGACCGTTTGTTTGCATGACTTGTCTGCCTTCCCGATGCGTCCTTCACGGCTCCGCAATCATCTTCCCCAGAATTTCTTTCAGAATCTTCGCCGCCACTGTCGCAGTCATGCCCGCAATATCCCGTGCCGGGTTGTACTCAACAATATCCGCGCCAACAATCGTCCCCTCAATCGCGTGCAGATGTGCAATGGCCTCTCGCACCGTCATCCCTCCCGGCTCGTAATGCGAAATTCCTGGTGCAAACGCGGGATCAAGTACATCCAGGTCGAACGAAATATAGACCGGGCCCCGAATCTTAAGTCGCTCGTACGCTGGAAGCTTGGACATCTGCACGATCTCCACGCCGAACTTCTCCGCCTGCTCGCGCTGATGCTGGTTCAGCGTGCGTATTCCGACCTGCACCAGTCGCTTCGCCAGCCTCTTTTCCATGATGCGCGCGAACGGGCACGCGTGCGAGACCGGGCTCCCTTCGAACTCGTCATACAAATCCGGATGCGCGTCAAAATGAATGATGCTGAGATCCGCATAGTGGGAGGCAAAAGCTTTCACAATGGGATACGTCACCGAGTGGTCTCCGCCCAGCGATACTGGCCGCCTGCCCTTCCGCACCAAGTCACCCACCGTCCGCTCGATCTCCGCAAAATCCCGACCAACTTCTTCCCGCGAATTTCTCAACGGCAAATCGCCTGCATCCTCAACCGCATCCTTCGCTCCCACATCGATCCCCAACTCAGACCACTGGTTGGAAGCGTCGCTCCGCAAAGCCTCGCGAATCTTTCCCGGCGCACCTGCCGGCCCACGGAGATAAGACGAGTTCACATCCAGCGGAACTCCAAGAAGAGTAGGCATTTGTTTTTGTTCGCGCTTCAACAGAATATTCTCCGAAGTCTACAATGATGCCCCATTTAGGTTTTGCTACTCTTCCTCGCCCTGCTGGGTATTAAGCCCGCAGCCCCACCTGTGGATTTCTTTTCACGTGCAATTAATCTCCGTGTCACCTGCCCGTAATAGTCACGCGACTACCTTGGGCTCTGTAGTTCTTCCAACGACTTAACCGTTCTGCATTTCTCAGGAGGGAATTCATGTCTTCGCCTGGTTATCTGGCAAAAGCCAGACAGCATCTTGTGGTTGGCACGAGCCTGTTTGCTCTGCTTGTCAACCTTGGAGCGCCGGTCACATCCGCCGCTGAAGAGCCAAAAGAACATTCAAAAACAGCCACGCCCATCAAACATGTCATCGTAATCATCGGAGAAAATCGCACGTTCGATCACGTCTTCGCCACCTATCAACCGAAGCGTGGGCAAACCATCTCGAACCTGCTGTCCAAAGGCATTGTCAATTCTGACGGTACTCCCGGTCCCAATTTCTCATTAGCCAGCCAGTCCTCCGCCAACGACTCAACCGTGTATCAATTGAGTCCTTCCAGCAACGCCGCATATACGATACTGCCGCCAGTCCTTGCCGGCGGATACACCACGCCACCCTTTCCGGATGTCGCAACCGCTAAATTCTATGAGAACGGTTTGCCGAATGACTATTACGTCTACCTGACCACGGGCGGCACCGGACTCAATCACGGAGATGTCGACACTCGCGTCCCGAACGCGACCACACTGCCTTCCGGCCCGTTCCAGTTGACTTCCGCCACGCATCCTTACGATGCCTATGACAACAGCCCGGTGCACCGCTTCTACCAGATGTGGCAGCAGTTTGATTGCAACGCGGCAAACGCCACCACACTGAATCCCAGCGGATGCCGCGGCGATCTTTTCCCCTGGGTCGAGGACACGATCGGCGCCGGATCCAACGGCCTCGCTCAGCCCGCCGGCTTCAACGACACCACTACCAAAGAAGGCTCAACCTCGATGGGCTTTTACAACATGTCGCAGGGCGACGCACCTTACTTGAAGTATCTCGCCGACAACTTCGCGATGAGTGACAATTTCCACCAATCCGTGACGGGTGGCACCGGCGCCAACCACGTCATGCTCGGCACCGGCGATGCGATCTGGTTTAGCGATTCCAACGGCAATCCAGCTCAACCGCCACACAACGAATTGGTTGCCGCGGGCAGCCCTAATGCTGGCATCGTGGACGAAATCGAGAACCCGAATCCCCAGTCTGGCACCAATAACTACTACATAGAAGATGGCTACGGCGGCGGTTCTTATGGTTCTCCATCCTACGGCGGAGGAACCTACAGCAACTGCTCTGACGTCTCGCAGCCCGCAGTCGCTGAGATCACCGGCTACCTGAGTTCGCTCAGCAAGCCCATCAGCCCCAACTGCGATCCCAATCGCTTCTACCTTTTGAATAACTACAACCCCGGATACTACGGCGACGGCTCCAGCGCCTACGCTGACATCGGCAATCCGAACGAAACGGTCTTCACCATCCCTCCATCGCCACTGCGAGATATCGGCGACGAGTTGATGGAGAAAAACATCTCTTGGGCCTACTACGGAGACCAGTGGGCCGCCTATCTGGCCAATCCATACAACAATTATGTGACCCCGGATAACACCTACTGCAACATCTGCAACCCATTCCTGTACTCGACTTCGATCATGACGAGTGCGGCGGGCCGATCGCATCAGCAGGACACCACGTCTTTCTACCAGGCAATCCAGAACGGCACGCTGCCGGCAGTTTCCTACGTGAAACCCGACGGCTGGCTCGACGGACATCCCGCCTCTTCAAAACTGAATCTGTTCGAAGGCTTCGTAAAGAAAATTGTGGACGAAGTGAAAGCCAACCGGGAACTGTGGGAGAGCACGGCCATCATCGTCACCTTCGACGAAGGTGGAGGTTACTACGATTCCGGCTACATTCAACCACTCGACTATTTCGGCGATGGCACCCGCATACCAACGCTGGTAGTTTCTCCGCATACCAAAGCCGGACATATCTCGCACACCTACACCGACCACGTTTCGATTTTGAAATTCATCGAAGCCAACTGGAAACTCGCTCCGCTGACCGCCCGCAGCCGGGACAATTTCCCCAATCCCAAAGCCAGCAAGCAGAATCCCTACGTTCCGACGAATAGTCCAGCCATCGGCGATCTGATGGATCTGTTCACCTTTGGTGAGCACGGAAAGTAATAGTGTCGTAACTATCAGTCAGTAAATGCCAGCCACGTTGGCGTCAACCGGCAACTCTTATCGCCGGTTGACGCCAATTTCTTTCCCCAACTCAGCCAATCAATAGCAACGCGCGCATGCCGACAATAGCTCGGCTCGCACCGCTCGATGCATTCGCATTCGGAAATACTTGAATTTGCTGCGACGGAGAATTTGATGTATGGTTCTTTGGATTCTTGGAGTCACGAGAATCCTCCCCTAACGTTCATCGCTTCTCGTTTAAGTACCGTCTCGCAATTCTGGAGAACTCTCATGAAACCCGCCTGGCTTTTATCTGCATTTCTGATTCTGGTTTCCGCCGCGCTACTGGCGCAATCGAACCCGGTTCCGCTGGTTTATCAATCCCTCAGGCCAGTCAGCGCCCCGCCCGGCCATGCGACCTTCACTCTCGGCGTTCGTGGGACGGGCTTTGTCTCCGGAGCTGTTGTCCAATGGAACGGACAACCACTGGTCACAAGATTCGTTTCCAGCAGCGCTCTGGCAGCCATCGTCCCCGCAGCCCTGGTGTCCACGCCGGGTACTGGTTCGGTGACCGTTACCAACCCGCACGGGATTGCCTCCAACATTGTTTATTTCCCGGTTCGTCACCGCTCCTCTACCGTCACTTTGGCCACAGACCCAGCCACCATCGAAAGCGGCATGGTCGTGGTGTGCGATTTCAATCGGGATAACAAGCCCGACATTTCTGTGTTCGGAGAAGACAACGCGGGAAACGCTTATCTCGATACCTACTTCAGCAATGGCACGGGGAACTTTCTGAAGATCGCAGGGCCGCAATTCCAGAATTCTTCGATTATCGGTCCCGGCGAAGTTACCGGCGATTTCAACAATGATGGAAATCTCGATGTAGCGGTATCCATTGACGGTACCTACAAAATTTATCTTGGAAACGGACGTGGTGGCTTCACTCTCGCACCGGGAGTTGTGTTCGGAACCGGAGTGGTTGCCGATGTAAATGGCGATGGCATCCTCGACTTTGTAACCATGAATTTCGACCAGGTGTTTACCCTTATCGTTTCTCTCGGCAACGGCGATGGCACATTCACGGATAACGGCCAGGACGTTCTAGTCAACGGGAAGATAAGCGGAGTGCCAGTGATCGGCGATTTCAACGGAGACGGCAACCTCGACGTGGCGATTCCAGGCACCTCCGCGGTGGCAGTCTTCCTGGGAAAGGGCGATGGGACTCTCCAGGCGGAAGTTGATTACCCAGTTTCGGGCGGCTCAAGCTACGGCGGCAGTTTTGCCGTTGCCGCCGACATCAACGGGGACGGCAAACTTGACGTCGTTACCAATGGCGCTTCAGTGCTGCTCGGAAATGGCGACGGAACATTTGTTAATACGTTCTCGATGCCCGTTAACAGTCACGCCGCCGGAAACCTCGAAATCGGCGACATTAACGGGGACGGAAAGCTCGACTTGGCGACCACGGCCATCGATTTTGGGACCAGCCAAATGATGCTGGACATCCTGTTGGGGAATGGCGACGGAACATTCCAAAGTCCTGTCACTCAGGTCTTAGGCAGCGGCGAAGTCTGCTGCGCGCCACTGGGCATGGCCGACTTCAATCATGACGGGCGGCTCGACTTCGCAATCGGTGGCCTCGGTTCCGGGCTTGTCCTTCTGCAGACTCCATCTAAGTAGACCAGGCCTTACTTGAGAACAGTAAAGCGGATGTCCCGAATCCCCGGTTCATCCGCTTTCTCGTTCTACCCCGTGTTCCACCGTGCCCCCGTATTTAAGGTTTTTGCAGCCAGAATCTCCCGCTCCCCATCGCGCATCCGTTATCCTAGTACCGTACTCATATGGCTATCCCGAAATCTAAGACTTCCGGCCGCACGGCCGCTGTCATCAACGGCTCCAACGGTTCGAATCCCGAAGGCGAAAGTGTTTTCAATGCCTTCCGGCAGTGGGGATACCTCGAGGGCGATCTCGACCCGCTCGGTTTCCTCCGCCCCCGCGCCACGCCTGAGTTGCAGATCGAAGGCGAGTACGCTCGTGAAGCTCGCGCCATTTATTCCAGCACCATCGGCGTCGAGATCAACCACATCTATTCTCCCGAACGCCGCCGCTGGATTTACGAGCGCATGGAGTCCGAGCCTCAGCCGGAAGACCAGCAGCGCATTCTCGACCTTCTCATCCGCGCCGACATCTTCGAGCAGGTCATGCAGCAGCGATATCTCGGCAGCAAGCGGTTTTCGCTGGAAGGCGTCACCGCGCTGATTCCGCTGGTCGATGAGCTTCTGGAAACCGGTTCCCGTCTCGGGGCCTGTGAACTCGTCATGGGCATGAGCCATCGCGGCCGCCTCAACGTCATGGCTCACGTCGCCCGGCGGCCCACTGAGGAAATCTTTGCCGGATTCGAAGACGTCGACCCCCGCAGCGTCCTCGGTTCCGGCGACGTCAAGTACCACATGGGTGCGACCGGCGAGTACACCACGCGTAGCGGCAACAAAGTTCACATCCATCTGGTCTCAAATCCCAGCCATCTCGAAGCAGTCGATCCCGTTACTGTCGGCCGCAGTCGCGCCAAGCAGGACCGTGCCGGTGAAGGCGGCCGCGAAAAATATCTCCCGCTGCTCGTCCACGGCGATGCCGCGTTCGCCGGACAAGGCATCCTCGCCGAGACCATGAACTACGCCGACCTTCCCGGCTACACCGTCGGCGGCACGATCCACGTCATCGTCAACAACCTCCTCGGATTCACCACCAGCTATCTCGAAGAGCACTCCACGCGGTTCGCCGCCTGCATCGCCCGCCGCCAGTCGATTCCCATCTTCCACGTCAATGGCGAAGATGTGGACGCCGTCGTCCGCGTCGCCCGCCTCGCCACCGAATACCGCTACCAGTTCGGCACCGACGTCGTAATCGATCTCATCGGCTACCGCCGCCACGGTCATAGCGAAGTCGACGATCCCACTGTCACGCAACCGCTGCTCTACAAGAAAATCAAAGAGCATCCGCCTCTGTGGGAAATCTACGCCGACGACATTGGCGCTACCGATGCTCCAGCCCGGGCCGCGGCCATAAAAGCGGAATTCGAAGCCGCGCAGAAAGGCGCGGGCAAGGTCACCAAGAAGCCTTTGATGCGCGACTTGCCGAAGTATTGGGACCAGTACTACGGAGGCCTGCACAAACCAGAGTACGAACTAGAAACCGGAGTCTCAACGGAAGAGTTAGCAGAGCTTACGAATCGTCTTGCTGCCTATCCGGAAGGTTTCCACATTCATCCCAAGGTAAAGAAATTGCTCGAGCAGCGCGCGGAGATGGGCACAGGCAAACGTCCTGTCGATTACGGAATGGCTGAAGCTCTCGCCTTCGCCAGCCTGGTAAAAGCCGGCATTCCGGTTCGCCTCTCCGGGCAGGACTCTCGCCGCGGCACCTTCAACCAGCGCCACTCCGTTCTTGTCGACATCGAGAACGAAAACGAATACGTCCCGCTGGAAAATATCGCGCCCGGCCAAGCCCGCTGCGGAATTCACAACTCAACTCTCTCGGAACCGGGAGTGCTCGGCTTCGAATACGGCTACAGCCGCGATTATCCCGAAGCGCTCGTCCTCTGGGAGGCTCAGTTCGGTGACTTTGTAAACGTGGCGCAGGCCATCATCGATCAGTTTATCTCCGCCGGCGAAGCAAAGTGGAACCTGCTCTCCGGCGTCGTCCTCCTCCTGCCTCACGGGTACGAAGGCCAGGGACCGGAACATTCCAGCGCCCGTATCGAGCGCTTCCTGCAACTCGCTGCGAAACACAATATCCAGATCGCGCAGCCTTCGAACGCCGCGCAATATTTTCATTTGCTTCGCCGTCAAGCTCTACGCCATTGGCGGAAACCGCTCGTGGTATTCACGCCGAAAAGCATGTTGCGCCACCCCGACGCTTCCTCGCCGATCGCGGACTTCACTCAGAAAAACTTTCAGAACGTAATTCCCGACACCGAAATCGGAGAAGCTGATCGCATTCTGGTCTGCACCGGCAAAATCGGCCACGAACTCCGCGCCGAGCGCAAGAAAAGAAAAGACACTTCCACCGCGATCGTATTTCTCGAACAGCTCTATCCTTTTCCGGAACAAGAACTCACCGCCGAGTTCGCCCGCCACGGAAACGACGGCGACATCGTCTGGGTGCAAGAAGAGCCCGCCAATATGGGAGCGCTATTCAACATGCTCCCACGCCTGCAGCGGATCGCCGGCAATCGCCATGTGCTGTCAGTAAAGCGCAGCTCCAGCGCCAGCCCCGCCACCGGCAGCGCCAAAGCCCACGAAGTAGAACAGAAAACGCTGCTGACCCTAGCCTTCACGACGAAGGGATAAGAGTCATAAACCGCTCGGTTCGCTCGTGTGGTGCGGGCACTATTGCCCGTGTACCATTAGGGTGGCGCAGCGCTTTCAGCGCTGCGGTAGAACGAACGACGGCTGCCGCTGAGGTACGTTGCGCGGGACGGAGGCTCGTCATGGCCGCTCAGTCACGGCTTTCCCGCCGCCTCCCGGCAACCTCGCCTTCTTCCCCCCGCCACTCTCCCCCGCAAACAACTCCCCCAAACTCTCATACGCATAAATCGTCGGCGCATGATTCTGCATCAACCCGCCCGTATCCGCAGTCGGCCCATAATTGCTGTGCACATCCCTGCCCAGCATCCTCAGCATCGCCATCAACTGTCCGCGATGATGCGAAGTATGCGTCATCCGACGCGTCATCACCCACGCCCGGGACCGCTCCACATCGAAAAACTTCACATCCTCTTCCCACCAAACTTCATCCTTTTGCTGCAACGCCGCCAACCGCTTCCCGCTATCCTCCGCGTACTGCTTCATGAACTCCAGCCGCACTTCGTCCTTCGGTAGCGGAGGCGCGCCCACATCAATTCCCAGCATGTTGCGGAACCACAAATCTTCGCTCACGCACTGATGCACCATCTGCTCATGCACGCTGCGCCCCCGCGGATCCTCCTCTCCCGGCCTCACCGGGAGATCCTCATCCCGAAATTCGCTCCACACACTAACCACTTTCACCCGCTCAGTGGCATACGTTTCGACGAGAAATGTGTACCTCATAGCCGCAAATGTTACCCTAACAGGCTGCTGAACGCCTTGATTTTGGGTGGCGCAGCGCTTCGAGCGCTGCGATGAGTTACTCCCGGGATCGGGGCTTTAGCCCCTGAGGAAAACTCCACTTCATGCCCAGCCGCCCCCAACCACTTCGCGTAGCCATCGACACCGGCGGCACCTTCACCGACTGCGTCTGGATCGATGCCTCCAACCACCTCCGCATGCTGAAACTCTTCTCCACTCCCGCTGACCCTTCCCAATCCATCGTCGAAGCACTGAAAAAGATCGATCACAAAGGTGAATTCATCATTCTGCACGGGACAACCGTCGGCACCAACACCCTGCTCGAACGCAAAGGCGCTCGCACCGCCCTGGTCACCACTGCCGGATTCGAAGACGCTATCGAGATCGGACGTCAGGCTCGCCCCAAGCTTTACGACTTCTTCTTCGACCGTGTCGAACCGTTAGTCCCAGCCGAGCTTCGCTTCGGCATCGAAGAACGCACCGCCAGCGACGGAGAAATCTTGACGTCGCCCTCGCCCGCGCAGTTGAAAGCACTGGCCTCCGAAGTATCAACGAATCGTCCCGAGTCCATTGCCATCTCGCTGCTTTTCTCATTCGCAAATCCAAAAAACGAAATAGCCATTGCGGCAGCCCTAACACCTGTTGGCATCCCCATCTCCATTTCTCACCAAATCCTCCCCGAATTCCGCGAGTACGAGCGCACCTCAACAGTAGTAATCAACGCCTACCTCCAACCTGTAATGCAGCGCTACCTGGAAAACCTGCAATCCCGCTCTCGTAGAGACGTTGCTCGCAACGTCTCTACCGGCACCCGTCCCCGAATTTTCGTCATGCAATCCAGCGGCGGCATCACCTCTCTCGCCACCGCTGCTCGCGAGCCCGTCCGCACCGTTCTCTCCGGCCCCGCCGGAGGCGTAGTCGGCGCCGCAGCCAGCGCCCGGCGCAGCGGCTTCGAACGCATCATCGCCTTCGACATGGGAGGCACCTCCACGGACGTCTCCCTGGTCGAGGGCGTGCCGACGACCGCTAACGACGCCCAAATTGCCGGACTTCCTATCAGCGTCCCCATGCTCGACATCCACACCGTGGGCGCCGGTGGAGGCTCGCTGGCCCGATTCGACGCGGGGGGCGTTCTCCGCGTCGGCCCCGAGTCCGCCGGCGCCGACCCAGGCCCCATCTGCTACGGACGCGGCACCCAACCTACGGTCACCGACGCCAACCTCTTATTAGGCCGCTTGCAGCCCACGAAATTTCTAGGCGGCGACTTCACGCTCGACCTCGAACGCACCCACACTGTCACCCGCGAATGGCTGAAGCAGCAGGGAAGTCCGCTCACACTTGAAAAGTTTGCGGCCGGCGTGATCCGGATTGTCAATGCCACGATGGAGAAAGCTATCCGCGTGGTCTCTATCGAGCGAGGCCGCGATCCTCGCGACTTCGCCCTCGTCGCCTTCGGCGGTGCCGGAGGCCTTCACGCCTGCGCCCTCGCAGAATCACTCAGCATTCCTCGCGTAATCGTGCCAGCTCTTCCCGGCGCGCTCTCCGCTCTCGGAATTCTGGTCAGCGATGTCGTAAAGGATTATTCCCGAACCGTCTTGTTGAGTGTCTCAGGCAAACTTCCGCACGCCCGTCTTTCCGATGAATTCGCAGCCTTGAAAAAACAGGCCGCTAAAGATTTTCAGCAGGAATCTTGGAAGGGAAGCGTGCACTATCAGCCCAGCGTCGATCTCCGCTACCGCGGCCAGGGATACGAACTCAGTCTGCCCTTCACGAGGAATCTGCTAGCCGATTTTCAGAACGAGCACGAACGCCGCTATGGCTATGCCCATTCCACCCGCGAAATCGAACTTGTCACCCTCCGCCTCCGCGCAGTCGTAAAGTCACGCGTGGGGACGGGCACTCTTGCCCGTCCAGGCCGAGCGAAGCTCGGCTCGCCCTCCTCGCTCAAAGCCCCGGTCTTATTCGACGGCAAGAAACTCGAAACGACACTCTATTCTCGCGACACTATCAAGTCAGGCACAATCTACCGCGGCCCTGCCATCGTCACCGAGTACAGCGCCACCACAGTGATCCCACCCGGCAAACGCTTCAAGCTCGACTCTGCTCGAAACGTACTGATAACCATCTGATCTCCCGAATTGATACAAATCCAAAAAAC
The DNA here is from genome assembly GCA_025462865.1 of Candidatus Sulfotelmatobacter sp. Classification (GTDB taxonomy): domain Bacteria; phylum Acidobacteriota; class Terriglobia; order Terriglobales; family Acidobacteriaceae; genus Sulfotelmatobacter. The sequence continues at coordinate 35,289 of JAOAPI010000003.1, forward strand.
ATCATCTGGTAAAAATGTTTTAAACATTCCACCCTACTCGCGGGTTATGCCCCTTTTATTTGCAACCTCTGAAGACTATTCACACTCCAATAATTAGCAAGGCTGGTCAGTTAAAGGAGAATTCGATGCGTGTACTAAGCAAGAGTCCGCAAAGAATAGTGCCTGCCCCGCTCTGCCAGTGTGAGTGCCGGGCCTGCGATATCGGAATTCACTGCTCCAAACAAAATTGCGGACATCGTTCCCAGAAGATTACTCCGAGTGTAACCTCGCGCCGTCCCGTCGCTTCTGCCTCAGTTCCTTTTCAACCCACTCGACAAAAAAAGACTGGAACTCTTCCTGGGTATACACTCCCTTTCGAATCAGCAGAGTGTTCATCGCGTACACGGTAGCTTTGAATCCCTCGTCCCGTGACGCGGCCGCGAGCGCTTCTTCAAACGACATGGACCTTCTCTCTCCTGGAACGCCTCAGATTTCTTTCATCAAACCATTCTGTCCATAGCCAGTCAACCATCGAATCGGGCCCGACTCCGCGGTTAGAGTGCCCACAAAATGCGGATCGCACAACATCATTGTTACAATCCGATGAAAAGCCGCCCGCACACCCGCAATCTCGGTAGTCGGCGCTAGGTACTGGCAATCCGCTTCGCTACAATAAGACCGTGAAACCCACCATCTTCGTTGTCGAAGACGATCCCGATATCTCCCGCCTGGTCCGTCACCATTTGGAAAATGACGGTTTCGCCGTTCGTGTCTATGCCGCCGGCTCAAACGTGATCGCCGACGCCGAGCGCCAGCGCCCCGCGCTGTTTGTCCTCGACATCATGGTCCCCGGCAAGGACGGCCTTGAGCTCTGCCGCACCATCCGCCAGACTCCTGGCCTGGCCGCTGTGCCGGTAATTTTTCTGACCGCCAAGAGCAGCGAGTCGGATCGCGTCCTCGGTCTCGAACTCGGCGCCGATGACTACATCGCAAAACCTTTTAGCCCGCGCGAACTCGTGGCCCGGGTGAAAGCTGTGCTGCGCCGCTTTGAGCGTCCGCTTCCCGCTAGCCCGTTTACAGTCGGCGAGATCGCCATCGACCCTGCCGCCATGATCCTGACGGTTCGCGGACAGACCGTTCCCACTACTGCCACCGAATTTCGCCTGCTCGATTACTTCGCGCGCCACCTCGGCCGCGTTTTCTCCCGCGATCATCTGCTCGATTCCGTTTGGCGTGATACTTCCTACGTAACCCCGCGCTCGGTCGACGTCTACGTCCGCCGCATCCGCGAAAAAATCGAACCGGACCCGGAGAACCCGCGCTATCTCAAAACCGTGCGCGGGGCCGGTTACCGTTTCGAGGCCCCAAAGTGAGGAATCGGATTTTCCTGAAACTGATGGCAGCCTTCCTGGTCGTCATCATTGCAGCCGCTGTAACTTTCGACCTAATGATCGGTGGCGCGTGGCAAGCTTCGCTGCGCACGGAAATTGAACGCAACCTCACGCAGAAAACTCAACTCCTCGCCCATCGCGTAGAGACTGACCGTTCTTCGCACTCTCTCGGCGACATTGCCGCGCAGGAAGGCCAGGCCGCCGGCGCCCGCGTCACCATCATCGATCCCACGGGAAAAGTTCTTGCCGATTCGGAAGCAAATCCTGCGGCTATGGAGAATCATGCCACGCGCCCGGAATTCATGGCCGCACTGGCCGGAAAAATTGGAAGCGACGAACGCCGTAGCGCTACCATCGGCATTCCATTTCTTTATATCGCCGTGCCCGTCTCCGGTGGCGCCGTTCGCCTGGCCTATCCACTCTCCGACGTCGAAGCCGTCACCTCTCAGGTTCGCCGCAGACTAGCCGCGGCATCCGGCTTAGCATTCCTGTTCTCGCTGATTGTCGCCGCCGCTGCCGCGCACTGGAGCGCTCGCCGCCTCGATCGCATCGTCGGAGTTGCGGCCCGTATCGCCGAAGGCGATCTTCAGGCTCGCGTGCTCGAAACCTCACAGGACGAAATTGGCCGCGTTGCCGGCGCCATCGATAAGACTGCCCGTCGCGTCGAACAGAGCTTCGCCGCCGTCCGCTCCAGCCAGCGCCAACTCGAAACTCTGCTCAACAGCATGCAGGACGCAGTCATCGCCGTCAGCGCCAACGGCCTCGTTCAGTGGGCCAACCAGCCCATGAACCGCCTGGTGCCGCAAGGCGCACGCCTGCAGCAACCCGTCGTCGAAACCATTCGCGATCCCGACTTCCTCGCCGCAGTAAAAGAAGCGGCAAATGCCCACGAAGTTAAAGCAGCACGCGCCACATCCATCGTTTCAGGACGTGTTTTCGATGTCACCGCTGCTCCTCTGCCCGACGGAGGCGCCGTGGCCGTGCTCCGCGATCTCACCGAAACCGAGCGCGTCGAAAAAACCCGCCGCGATTTCATCGCCAACGTTTCCCACGAACTGCGCACTCCTCTCACTTCGATTCAGGGTTATGCGGAAACCTTGCTCGACGGAACTCTTGAAACGGGCGCGCCCACCCGCGAGTTTCTCGAAATCATCCGCAAGAATTCCTCGCGGATGTCCCGCCTGACCGAAGATCTTCTTACCCTCGCCCGCGTGGAATCCGGCGAAACTCGTTTCGATGTTGAATCGGTTTCCCCGGCCGAACTCCTGCACGACGCCGAAGAGAGCTTTCGCGAAATCGCGCGCAATCATGGCATTGATCTGCGCATCAAGGACCTCCCCGTTCAAGATTCCCAGCTTCAGAATCCGCGGCCTCAGGATTCGCAGAATTCTCCATCTCAGAATCCACCATTGCCTGATCTTCCTCTCGTGCTTGCGGATCGCGAGGCCATTCATCAGGTCTTTTCGAACCTGATCGATAACGCTCTGAAGTACGGTGCTTCCGGAGGACGAATCGTCCTTGGAGCCCGCGCTATTCCTCATGCCGTTGAATTTTTCGTCCAGGATTTTGGCGCCGGCATCGCGTCCGAGCACCTTCCGCGCCTGTTCGAACGTTTCTATCGCGTCGACAAAGCCCGCTCCCGCGAATCCGGAGGCACCGGCCTCGGCCTCGCCATCGCCAAACACATCATGCTGGCCCACGGCGGCTCCATCCGCGCTGAAAGTCAGTTAGCCCACGGTTCCACTTTCCTCTTCGCCCTTCCCGTCGCCGAAAGGGCATCCTGATAACAAGCACTCACCCTGGTTGCGAGTCCGCTCGCGAAACGGGCAACTTATTTCTTTTTCTGGGATGAAGAACAGTCAGGTCGAAACAATTAGAAGAGGGGAGCTAAACAGAGCGTTCCGTTATGCTCCTGGGTGAATCAGACGAACCAGCCAGAATGTGGCTGCGGCCACAAGCGCCGACGCGGGAATAGTCAGAACCCACGCCCATACGATGCGTCGCGCCACTCCCCACCGCACCGCGGACAGCCGGTGCGTCGCTCCGACTCCGACGATCGCTCCAGTAATCGTATGCGTCGTACTAACCGGGATTCCTGCCAGAGCAGTTGAGAACAGCGTGATCGCTCCTGCGGCTTCCGCGCAGAATCCCCCGACGGGTTTGAGTTTCGTAATGCGTGCGCCCATGGTGTGAACAATTCGCCAGCCTCCGAAATATGTTCCCAGTGCAATCGCTGTATGCGCCGCCAGGATGATCGGCCAATGAAACTTCCCCCAGCTTCCCGATAGTTCTGACGCAGTCAGAAGGTGCCCTCCATACAGGGCGCTGGCCACAATTCCCATTGTCTTCTGCGCATCGTTGCCGCCATGCCCCAGACTGTAGGCGGCGGCCGAAAGGAGTTGGAGTTTTCGAAACCACACATCAATTTTTTGAGGAGGTTTATTGCGCAACAGCCAGAAGGTTGCGACCATGAACGAGAAACCGAGAATAAGTCCCGCTACCGGCGCCACTACCATAAAGATTATGGTTTTGTACCAGCCCTCGGCAATAATCACATGCCATCCCGACCGCATGATTGCAGCCCCCGCGAGCCCGCCGATCAAAGCGTGGGAAGACGACGTCGGCAGCCCCCACCACCACGTAAGCAGGTCCCAGACGATGGCGCCGATCAATGCGGTAATCACCACATACTGGGTTACCTGGTCGATGCGAATCATTCCGGAGCCAATGGTTTTGGCCACAGCTGTTCCCAGCAGAAAAGCTGCCACAAAATTGAAAAAGGCAGCCCATGCCACCGCCAGTTTCGGAGATAAAACTCGTGTGGAAACGACAGTCGCAATACTGTTGGCGGCGTCGTGAAATCCATTCAGAAAATCGAAGGTCAGGGCGACGAGGATTGTGATGATCAGCAGCAGCAGGTCGGGCTTCACCGGTTTTCCTGTTTGCTAGATTTATTGAAGCTTCAGGTATTCTTCAAGACCACGGTTTCCAGCACGTTCGCGACGTCTTCCGCCTTGTCGGTGGCTCGCTCCAGGAATTCCAGCAATTCTTTTACCTTGATCAGGTTGATGGGATCCTTTTCATACTCGAACAGCTTTGCGATGGCTTGCTGGGAAACCAGGTCCGCCTCGTTTTCCAGGCGATTGATCTCCACGCAATGGCCCAGGATATCGCCGTTCTTCTGCAGAAGGGACACGGCCTGCTGCAGTTCCTGACTTTGCTTCAGGATGATCTTGGCCAATTCCCCCGCCTCTGGCGGCGGATCGGTAATGCGATACATTACGGTTCGGGCGCCCGCAGCATTTACGAAATCCAGAACATCGTCCAGTTTCGAGGCCAGCTGATGAATGTCTTCCCGGTCGAAAGGCGTGATGAATGTCTGATTTAGTTTCGTCAGGATAGCGTGCGTTAATTCATCGCCCTCACGCTCGATCCGGCGGATTGCATCAATTCTGCTTTCGACATCGCGGTAATCCGCGAACAAATCCACCAGAGCGCGTGCTCCCGCGATGAGGTTATCGGACATCGCAGCGAACATCTTGAAAAAGCTTGTGTCCTTCGGAATGAGGCGGACCATGAGGGGATGACAGACTCCAAGTATCTGCTCGATTGCGGAGATGAAAGCGAGTCACTATCTCACGCCCGCGCCGATTCCGTCAAACGATGTCTTGGATGATTCGAAGACCCACCGACCTAATTACAAATACACGCGATGAGTTGAATGGAGGCTAGTACTGAGTCGTTCGACGAGGGGCCACGACCGCGCGTTGCGGTAGCCTGAATTGAACGATCAGAAGCAAAGAGAATACACAGCCGGCCCCCAACGCTATTCGTTGCAGAAAATCGAGAAAAGTTGCGTTCAGGGCCATGCAGACATTTTGCTGCTCTGGGCCCGTAATGGCGATATTACGAGGGTATTAGTTCCTTTGTGCAGCGAGTTCCCATCAGCCCAATTACTGCCTCGTGATTCGCTTCGGTGTTAAGATCGCTGCAGATCGGTTCGGATCATTATGAAGCGAATTTCAGTTCTCATATTCCTGCTCGCCTTGGGTTTTAGCACGCCTGTGCCAGCACAAGCGCAACGGGAAAACCGCAGCATCGGAGAAAATGGCATCGAGGCCCGCAAAGCGGCCAAGCAACAGCAAAAAACCGTAAAGAAAAATGCGAAGCAGCAGCGCAAGGCAATGAAGAAATATCAGAAGACGCAGCGCAAAGCCGCCAAGCAGCAGCGTCACGGCAAATAACTGCTTCTCAGGTCCTCCCCTACGTAAGAACGTACCCAGCCGGTTACAAAATAAACCAAAAATTCACGCCGCCTTAACCCACTCCCGAAAAATTAATTTTATCGTTAGCCGTTGACCGTCCAGTAAGACCGTCCAGCGAGATCATCAAATCATGAGAACGGATAAATCAGAGCCAATCGCTTCGCGAACTTCACTCGTGCCGCAGGGAAAACTCGTGAGCACTGTCCAGATAGAGAGCTTCTCCACCGAACCGGCACATCAGCACATCGTCCAGCGCACCGTGAAGGCCTGCCACCTGGCAAAAGAAGCAGCCGGCGCCGCCGCTGAAGGCATTGCCACCGGTTCTCGCCCCTTGCTGGATTCCTTGCGCCTGCGCGAACGCGAACTCGATACCCTCGATATGGAAATCGACAGCGCTGTCACTTCGCTGATCACGGAAGTCGAGCCCACTGCAGCCCGTGAACTTCTCGCTTGCATGAAGTTCATGATCAGTCTTGAGCGCATCGGCGACCTCCTTCTCAGCTTCGCCAACAGCGCGCAAGCCGCCGCCGGCCGCATCGATTCCGATGACACCCGCGACCTCACGCGCATGGCCACCATTCTCGAAAAAATGCTGACCGATGTCGGTGACGCCTTCTCCAACCGCAACGTTGGCAAAGCCATTGAGGTTCTCCGCGCCGACTCCGAAATCGATCGCCTTCGTAATCTCATCTTCCTCCGCCACGTTGAAAATCCAGAAAACATTGCCCATCAGGCCAGCCTGCAAATTGTCTTCATGACCCAGTCTCTCGAGCGCGCCGGCGATCACGCCAAAAATCTCGCCGAAGAAGTTTGCCACTTCGTCAGCGGCCACACCGTCCGCCACGTCCTTAAAACCTACGACAAGCCCGTAGAACAGATGTTCATCGACTACCTCCGCCGCCGCGACCAGCAATAAGACACCGCCTGGTTTTTGCAAACGGCAGCTTCCAGGCAGGAATCAATCGCGAGCAAACTAGACTTCCGAATGGAACAAGCTACCCACGTCAAATTGCGACGCTCTGCTCGGACCTTGATAGCTCATAGGCCCGCACCCCTACGCCATGCGCGATCGGCAATTGAATCTTGATTTCAAGCCCTGTCGGAAAAAGATTCTTTGCCGATATCTTTCCACCGTGCAAACGAATGGCTTCGGAGGCGATAGCAAGGCCAAGACCATTTCCCGCTACGGCTTCACCGCTTTCGCGTATCCGAAAAAAGGGCTCGAAAATTGCCTGAAGAGAATCTTCCGGAACCCCCGGACCATAATCTCGGACGGTGAGAAGTGCCAGTGGTTCGCGTGCACTTCGGTCGATATTCAAAGAGACCTCGACCTCGGTTCCGGGTTGGGTGAAGCGGACCGCGTTCCGAATGACGTTTTCACAAGCGCTTCGAAGGGCATGTGGATCGGCATCTCCAAGAATGACGGAACTCCTCGTGCGGAGACTGACTGACTTGCCCGCCGCTTGTGCTTCGAAGTTGCAGTCAGCCGTTGTCTCCTCGACAAGTCCGGCGAAATCTACATCCTCTCTCTCCGCAGACGAAAGCCCGGCTTCCAGCCGGGAGAGCGTCAAAAGTTGCCCCATCAAGAGATCGATCCTCGCCACATCACGATCCAGACGTTGAAACATGTCGTCGGACTCTGGGAGGGAACGGTTCTTCAGAATCGCCAGCGAGACATTGATACGAGCCAAAGGAGAGCGCAGTTCATGAGAGACCGAACTCAAGAGGTTCTTTTGAGTTTGAATCAATACGTCAAGACGGGCCACCATCGAGTCAAAATCTTTTGCCAGCGCTGCCACTTCGTCGAAACGTCTGGAGACCGAAGCCGGCACCCGCGCTTTGAGATCTCCTTGAGCGACTCTTCTAGCCGTGGACTGAATGCTGTGGATCGGTGACGCAATGTGATAAGCAAGTGCGAAGCACAGCAGGGTGACCAAAAGGATTATCGAGACCGTATTCAGGAGGCCCTCGCCTAGAACCATTTTCATCACTTCACGCGGACCGGACCTGAGGTTCAGCATCAGAATGTAAGGATGCCCGGAGGAGGAAAGAAATTTGTACGCTGCGATATGGTCTCGGAATGCGACGAGTTCGCCATCTCTCGCCGCATGAGCAACTCGAAGTCCTTCGGATGACAATGGGCGTGACAGCACATCTTTGTAGAATCCATCTAGCAGAAAGAGCTGCCGTTCGTCACTGCTTTGTGAAAAGCGGGCAAACGCTTCAGGACCGCCGGATTCATACGTCTTCACCGCTTCTGACGCCAGGATAGGAGCCACCATCCCAAACATGTTTGGAGTGGAAACCTGCCTGGTGGCCATCAGGTGGTTACCAAGAAACACAATCGCGAGCATGCCCCATCCGGTCAACCAAAACCACAAGAAGATCTTCAGGAAAAGGCGATGCATGGGCACTCTTTCTTTTAAGCGGCCCAACGTGCATTGAAGATTAAAAGGCAAGTGTTCTCCTTCACAATCGTCGATTTTTATCATCGATCGTTATCTTCGATCGTCATTTTATGTATACGATACAAATCCGCTGCGGAATAGCTTCTCGTTGACACCGTACAAATCCTTACAGACCCTTACGCTTCCATACGGCACACCGCTCCACACACACATACCTTCGAATGATGCTGCTGGTTCTGCTGGAGTTTCATGCGTATCAGAAGTAAAAAATCTCCGCTCCGCCTCTGTCCTGAGTCGGCTGTAAGCCTGACTACTCTGCGGTCGATTGGATCTCACATTGTGGCTACGCACCTTGTATGGAGAAGCACTGCTCTTGTACGCACTTCACTTCTTCTATGTCTCATCACGCCTGTTGCGGTTGCTCAGCAAGAAACTGCAACGGTCGCGGTGAATCGCTCTGAACTCCCAGACGCACCTAGTGCCGTGTTGGATCAGCAGAACTTGACTGAACTGGCGCCCTTCACCGAAGGTTCAGCGAGCGTGTTCGGTGTTGTGCTGGACACAAGCGGAGCCGCAGTTCCTGGGGCGAGAGTCAGCTTGGCGAGGCCGGATCGATCGAAGCTGCAAACGGTGACCTCCGGTGCGAATGGCGAATTCGCATTTCCTAAACTGGCTCCAGGGTCCTACATACTCGTGATCGAGGCGAAGGATTTTGCCCCTTTCACATCTTCTGGATTCGTCCTTGCGGCGCAACAGGCCTTTGAGGTTCCCAGAATTACGTTATCGGTTGCGACCGCAGTCACGGATGTGACGGTTCGCCCGACAGAAGTGATTGCCGCCGAGCAGATAAGAGCTGAAGAGAAGCAGCGCGTAATAGGCATTGTGCCAAACTTCTACACCAGCTATATCTACGACGCGGCGCCGCTTACCACTAAGCAGAAATTCGCCCTCGCTTCGCGCGATACGTTCGATCCCACTTCTTTCATTGGTATTGCTATTGGCGCCGGCATTCAGCAGGCGAATAATAATTTTTCGGGATACGGTCAAGGTGCCGCTGGCTATGCCAAACGCTACGGTGCGTTATTTGCCAACGGCCGTTCCAGCGACTTTCTCAGCCATGCGGTCTTCCCCTCGCTCTTTCACCAAGATCCGCGGTACTACTACCAGGGCTCCGGATCCTTTAACTCACGTCTGCGACATGCGGCCAGCTTCGCAGTAGTCACGCGCAGCGATAGTGGACGCACTGTGCCGAACTATTCTTATCTTCTCGGCGATTTGAGCTCAGCGGCGCTGTCCAACCTGTACTATCCCTCGACCGATCGGGGAGCAGGTCTGACGTTTACAAATTTCGCCATTGGTGTCGGCGGACGGGTGGGCTCGACTGTAATCCTCGAATTCTTCTCGAAACGATTTACCACGCACGTACGCGGCAGCGGAAAACCACCTGCGCCGGACGATGGAAAGCCCTCAACACAGCGGAGTCAGTGAAAGCGTACAAGTTATGCGTGGCGCTTCATGGTTGCGTCGGCCACGCATAAAGATAGCCAATTCCACGGACACTTCGAATTCTCTCGGTGCCATCGCCTTGCGGACCAAGCTTGCGGCGAAGATTGCTGACATGAAGATCGATGCTTCGATCAAACGGAGAAAACTTTCGGTCGAGAACCTTTTCGACGAGTGCCTCACGGGTCAGAACCTGACCGGGCGCTTCGAAAAACGTACGCAACAGATCGAACTCGGCAGTGGTCAACCTCAGAGGCTCACCGCTCTTTGAGACGGTGCGCGCCGCCAAATCCAGTTCGATATCCCCGGAATGGATCACCGGAGGACGCAACGCCGTATTGCTTTCCGATTGCCATCCAGATCTCCGAAGGATGGCCGAGATTCGGGCGATTAATTCGCGCGGGCTGAACGGCTTTGGCAGATAGTCATCAGCACCCAGTTCAAGGCCCAGGACACGATCGAATTCGTCCCCTTTTGCCGTAAGCATCAATACAGGCGTGCGCACGCGGGTTCTGATTTCGCGGAGCACATCGAAGCCCTTCTTGTCGGGCAACATGACATCCAGCACGATCAGTTCATGATTGCCCTCAACCGCGCTGCTCACCCCAGCGCCTCCCGTATGGACAACGGAAAGAAGGAAGCCCTCCGGCTCCAGGAATTGCGTCACCAGATTGCACAAGTCACGGTCGTCGTCGACCAATAGAAGACGTGGGTTCCCTCGCTGTTTTGACTGCAAGCTCCGTACTCCGCGAGCCAGGGACGGCTCCCCTCCATGATACCGCCTCGAATACCTGTGCCGTTCTTCGCGTTTGTGCTCCGTGTGGCGCACTGAAGTTCACGATCGCACTCGCAAGCCACGGCCTCAAAACCTGCGATAAGCATGTCCTGTTCTTGTGAACCAAAAATGTGTTGCAAGGCATCCATAATTCTGATGAAAACGCCATTTAATGAGCGATGAAACGATGATCCGATCGGGCGCTAGAACCGCGGACGAAATCAAGACCGGACCCTGGATACTTGCGGCGACCATCCTCGGCTCCAGCATGGCGTTCATCGATGGCACTGTGGTGAACGTGGCGCTTCCCGCAATGCAAATCAACTTCCATGCAAGCGTCGTCGATGTGCAGTGGGTGGTCGAGTCCTACGGCTTGTTGCTTGCTGCGCTCATATTAGCTGGAGGCTCGCTGGGAGACTTGTTTGGACGCCGCCTGATGTTTCTCGCCGGCGTGGCGATTTTCGCCGCAGCCTCCGCTGGTTGCGGAGCTGCTTCAAGTATTCATCAGCTAATCCTCGCCAGAAGTATTCAAGGTGTGGGGGCCGCTTTACTCGTGCCCGGCAGTCTCTCAATTATCAGCTCATCTTTCGATGAAAAGAAGCGCGGGGCGGCGATTGGCACTTGGTCAGGATTTACGGCAATCACCACCGCCATTGGCCCGGTGCTTGGTGGGTGGCTGGTTCAGCATGCCTCCTGGCGCTGGGTTTTCTTTATCAACCTCCCGCTGGCCGCAGTGGTGTTCGCCATTTCGATTTGGAAAATTCCAGAGAGCCGCTCCCACAAAGCAGGTCGCCTGGATTGGCCGGGCGCGTTTCTTGCCACCATCGGCCTGGGAGGGCTGGTTTTTGGCCTCATCGAATCTGCCAATTTGGGTTGGTCGAATCCCCTCGTCATTGGCGGCCTCGTAATAGGAATCGCAAGTCTGATTGCCTTCGCGCTGGTGGAAGAAAAAGTCGCTTCGCCGATGCTTCCCTTATCGCTCTTCCAATCCCGTACATTCACCGGTGCAAACTTGTTAACGCTGTGCTTGTATGCGGCGATTGGGATTTTCTTCTTCTTGTTTCCCCTAAACCTTATTCAAGTGCAGGGATATTCCGCAACCGCAGCCGGCGCATCCATCCTTCCCCTCATCATGCTCATGTTTTTCCTATCCAGCTGGTCGGGAGGACTTGTCGCACATTACGGTCCACGGCGTCCGATGATTATTGGCCCACTTATCGCGGCGGTGGGGTTTGCCCTGTTCGCCATACCATCGATTGCCGACAGCTATTGGAAGGCATTCTTCCCCGCAGTGATTGTTCTGGGCTTCGGGATGTCTCTGACTGTGGCTCCTCTCACCACTGTCGTGATGAGCGCCGTAGATCAAGACCGGGCCGGCGGAGCCTCTGGCGTGAACAATGCCGTTGCTCGCGTGGCCGGAGTTCTCGCCATTGCTGTTTTTGGAATTGTGATGGTGAAAGCCTTTGACTTG
>JAOAPI010000007.1 GCA_025462865.1 Candidatus Sulfotelmatobacter sp.
CCGCTGAATTTCAGCTTTCAGTAGTACTGCAAGTCGGCAGGCTGCTTGCGAAGGTTCTTTCTTCTGAGATGAAGCGGAGTCCGAACTGCTTTCAAGTTCGGACGAAGGTTTTATATCTGATTCTGAGTCTGATTCTGTTAGCAATTGGTTGTCGTTTGCTATAGCAATTGCTTGAAGCTTTTTCTGCTGCTTTGCGAGACCACCTTTCTTGCCTGCCTTCGCGCGCATTTGTGAGATATCATCATGCGCTATCAACTGGTTAGCAATTTTCCCGACGATATAAAATCCAGCCGCTTCGTCTCGTTCGAACTTCGCCAGAATCTCCGCAGAGTGTTTTTCGAAGCGTTCCTGGCTCTTTGCACGGGCTAGCAAATACAGTTTGCTAGAGCACTTGCTATGATGAGCCGCAAGTAGCAAAACTCCTACTCTGGCTCGAGCGACTAAACAAACGGACTCGCTATGTAATCAGCAGCCCAGAATTTGAACCACGGTGCTTTGGCATCAGGCTCGACGCCCAGATACGGAGGCTCAGCCCGACCAATCACTACTTTTCGCGACTAACCAACCTCTCCGTTGGGCTGATCCGGAAGAAGGCAATAGCCGTCTAAAACAATTCGAGCCCGACGCATGAGATCCGGAAAGAACCGTGCGTCAGGGCCAAAAAGGAAAAGAATGGATCGGTTGGCACGCTCGCTGAAACAATTCGTGAGCATTGCGGATGAATGCAGGCTGCTGAATGTGGATCTTGTTTCGTTGCGCCAGAGCATTGATCCGTCTTGCCTGTGGGCTGGTGCCGAGAGTTGTCATCGCACAGTGAAAAAGGTGGCGTTGCACAAAGACATATGTGCAATGACCGAAATAAATCTTTACAAAGTCTTGACATTCGATTGGTTTGTAGTATGTTTGGGTCGCTCGTTTGTACCTGTTCCCCCCTGTGCGAATCGAGCGAGACCGGATTCACTTCTACAATTTCGAACAACAATTTTGCAGCGCCTCAGGGTCGAGGACGCTGATATTGCACATGACGGACGCGCGACTGTTTCGCGTCGTTCTTCATGAAGCAGTGGTTGCTTGTTCACGATTTTCATCGTGTCAGCCTTCTTGTCGATGGTCTCAGGCCGGAGGGCTTGATATCCGCACAGTGCAGTAACAAATTCGCCAAAGTGAATCAAGGAGAAAAAGATGATTGGTTTGATCAGATCTGTGGTTGCAAGTGCAGTCGTCCTTTCGTTCGCGGTGCTAGCATTCGCCGGCAATCCAACTACCAGCGGTAATAAAACGGCACCTGAGGTGGGCGCCAAGCCAGCCATCACTAACGCCTTTGTTCCGGAAAGCAGCGTTGAGCGGCTAGGGGATGTCGGTTTGCGTGCTCACACACATTATGTACTGCGTAGTCCAAACGGCGCTAAGCCAGCAGCAATGGCGAATCCGGACATCACGCAATTTGAAAATCCTGCGTCGATGGGCTGCGTCTACAAGGTTGGGCCAGCTTATGCTGGTTGCCTCCCTGCCACTGGGGGTTCAAGACATCCGGTTGGCGGATTTGGGGCGATCGCTCTAGTTGATGCGTATGACAATCCGAACGCGGCTTATTCTTTGTCGTACTTCTCCAGCTATTGGGGCTTGCCCGCCGCATCTTTCTCCCAGATCTATTGCACGACTAAGGCGGCGAACGGAGGATGTTATACCAGCAACACTCCTCCGGCAGCCAACTCGGGCTGGGGGTTAGAAGAGGCGCTGGATATCGAGTGGGCGCACGCCATGGCACCGAGCGCCGCGATCTATCTAGTCGAGGCCGCTTCCAATTCCTTCGACGACCTCACCTATGCGGAGCGGTGGGCAGGTTATTATGTGAGTGCGGCCGGCGGCGGTGCGGTCTCCAATAGTTGGGGTGGTGGTGAATTCTCCACCGAAGGAAACTACGAATCCAACTTCTATACCTACTATGCAAATACCATGTATTTTGCTTCCTCTGGTGACAGCGGCGCTGGCGCCCAATATCCAGCGGCGTCCCCGTGGGTAGTTGCGGCGGGGGGTACCACAGTTAATCGTAAGTCCAACGGGTATTTCTCTTCTGAAACCTGTTGGTCCGGATCAGGTGGCGGACCGAGCGCTTACTTAAACTCACAAGGCTATCAGTTTGTTCTCACTGCAGGGGGCAAGCGTGACATTCCAGACTTCTCTTTCAACGCTGATCCAAACAGCGGAGTTTGGGTCTACGACTACTACAATGGCGGCTGGTATACCGTGGGCGGCACCAGTGTTTCGTCTCCCGCCTTGGCCGGCATTGTCAATCTGTCCGGAAACAGGCTGGGACAGGGGACATACTTCGGCTCAGTGGGCACTGGCTATCTCCAGAACCAAGAGGACTACCTGATTTATAGCCAGATGCCAACCGCATTGGCTTATAAGAAGAACTTCTACGATGTCACCTCCGGCTCAAACGGCTATAGTGCCACTGCGCTATACGATTTTTGCACCGGCGTGGGAACTCCGAGAGGCAAACTCGGGAAGTAACTTTTGCAACGTGCTCGATAGTGAAGGGCCCTCCTTTTGAGGGCCTTTTTCTTTGGTCGATCTTTAACGCAGTCCGGATCGTGAAATTTTTCTTTAGAGAATCACGGTTATTGTTTTGTGGTCTTTACTGGTGGAAGCCGTTTGGCCTTGATATCTTCAACGCGGGGACACTTGGCTGGAGGCTGAAAAAGCGCCGGATCAGGCGTGGCGAGCACGATGTCGCGAAAAATGAAGGTTGGAGAACCGAGTGCCTCGATCTTCACAGGAAATCCCTTCAAATCATCGGCTGCCCAGATTTTTGCCTGGAGTGTTTTGCCATCCGGAGAGGTGAGGACTACGTTTTCGACCGTGCACGAGTGACCTTCTACAACTTCACTCCCCACCAATTTCTTCTCTACTTTGGTCCCCGGCAGTACCTGTAGAGGACTGCGGAGGATCGGGGCTTTATCCATCGGCATTTCCATGCAAACGGCCCCGTTATCAAAGGTGTCATAGACCTTGTTACTGCTCGGTGCGTAAATGGTGCCCAACCCGGGCCCTTGCTCTGTTCGAAAATTCGCGCCCGATCGATAGAGCTTCCAGGGCGGCAACTCCGGACCTAGCCCATGTGTCTCGGAAATTTGGGTGGCAGAGAAATCCGGCAGATTCCAGGGATTCTCGAAATTCTGCGCACGCGCGATGAAGGGTACTAAAGCTAGCGCGATTAGTACCGAAATTTTCTCCCTAGTTGCGGGTACTCTCATACATTCTCCTTGATTGGGAACGGTTCCCAAATAGATCCATTTGCGAAGAGCTGTTTTCAATGCAGGGTCACAATCCGAACTCGAGAATCTTGTGATATGCCTGAGCTGTCAAGTGATGAGCGGTTCGAGAGTAGCCCACTATATCAACGCGATTAGAATTTTCACATTAGCTTTCGGCGTGTCCAAGGCCCCGCCGCGCGGCTTGGAGAAAAGCACGATCTGCGAAAAAGTGGGAATTAATTCCAGTCTCGCTGCTTGCACGTGTTGCGAAAGCCTTGAGTGTCTCCGCAGCCGCACTTGCCGTCATCGTAGCTAAAGCCAAAGCACCAACGATCGCCAGTGTGACTCCCCTGCACGCATATGTCTTCATAGTGGATATCCTCCATCGCTCGATTGTGTGTTGGAACTTGTATGCCCCGAAGCAGTCTGAAACCACGCCGGTGCGTTGACGTTGGTGGGGGGAAATTGCCCCCGAATCCTACACAGGTTCTGGCAGTACTTCAACACTAATGTTTTAGGCATCATTCATAACCACCCGGACGGCGCGCCGGGTTAGCCTGGCCGCCCAGGTGTTGGTTCCGCTGCGGCCGGAGCGGAGTTCCCACAAACTGTTCTAGAAGCAAACAACGTGTCTGGATCGGTCTTCAACAGCCGCGAGAGGTTACCCTGGACAAAGCCTCGCCCAGTGCATCTGAAGCGGCAATAGCGTGAGATGGTTGACACTATCTACGAAGAACACGACTGTAGACGAGATTGAGACACTCGCGCCCGTTCTTCTGAAAGAGGTACTCGTATCTCTCGCTCGCTTCCAATCTCGCCAGCGTTAGCAGCCTGCTCTCCCGAGGCCGGTACACGCTGGAAAAGCAGCCAGTCGTGAACGAAGAAGTACGAGTCGGGAAGCCGGCAGTACAAAGAACGGAAGTGGTTTCCGACAACGTGCGTCATGAGAAATTGCGAGTGGATAAGGACGGAGATGTAGAGGTAGATACTCGCACCAGTGAAACAGGGAAAAAGCCTGCGGCCTGAGACATTCATAAAAGTTCGCGGTTTAGCCAAATGCCCCATGCCCGACAAGGCTGCGCGAGAGGATGGGGATTTTTTTAGGATGGGGGTACGATGCGCGACCGACCTTCGAGGTCATGGTGCAGATCAATTCTGAGGTATAGCTGGTATGGGGAATTTCTTCCTCGGAATGTTAGAAGTTTTCCTACTTCTTCGCGCTCCATAACCGGAAATTCCCTCTTCGCTCGGCGAAGGCTTAGCGTGAATGGGCTGGGCGACCGAAGCGTCCAATACAAGAAGTGGTGGACAAGCATTTGGCGAATGCAGGTGCGACACCTCGCGAGACTTCCTCGATTAACCTGTTGGATACTCAGATCGCGATGGTCGAGGCCGATGAAGGAATAGCAGTTATCCCTTCGTTTGGTCTGATGGCGTGCAGAAGCCGAAAAGTGGCAATGAGCCGGTTAATCAATCCGGTCGTGGAAATCGAGTTTCATCAAATCAGCAATCGAGGGAAGAAACTGCCGCCTGGCGCCGACGATTTCATTGAGTTTCTTAAAAGCTTTTTTCACGAGATCGGCTGGACGGTCTGATGCTATGTAGTGCGGGGCCAGGATTCATCATTCTTCCAGTCGTCGCACTGCGACCTTCAGTCAGCCTTCGTCGACGGAGCCTATTTGCACGAAGCGAGCTTCGGCAAAGGTTCCGTCTCCATTCGCGTTGTTGGCGGCTGAGACGAGTCGTACACGATAACAGCTAACGCCCGGCGAGGTTTTGTACCCGTAGCCACCAACCGCATCGTCACGCCGGTAGGAATGACAAGGCTTCCGCCTTTCGGCATTTCGTAGATTCGTGTCGGTGTCTCTAGGCACTGCTGTCCATCGACAACATAAAAACCCTCGACGCCCGAGTGCATATGAATACGTGAAGTGAGTCCAGCCGGAATGTACGCTGACATTACCAACATCGAATACTTCGGCGCGAGCGGCAAAGCCGGAAGCGCTACGTGTGTCACATGTTGACCACCATGATGATCATCGGTCCCTGACTCTATCGTCATCAGCCACCATGTCCCATGAGCCGCGAACGCGACGCTCGCAGGACCAACCGGGCGTCGGGCGCTCTCCCCAGAATCGAACCGATCTATGTGCCAGAACAGCGGTTCGTGTAGGGTGGCGGGCAGAGGTTTGTTTTCGACAAGGCTGCAGCCAATCTCGCCTCGCCGCTCGGGTGAGCTTTCAACGCAAGCTGGCTCTAGCTGCGCCGATGCGGACCTCATCATCATGATGATGAGCACGATCAATCCGATCGAACACCGAACCGTGAGTGCTGTCATAGACCTCGTGACCTTCATTGCGAATCAATAAATGTCCAGATCGTGCCCCACTACAACCTTGCCGGAATACATTTGACGGATCTCCTTGAGCAGTTGTTCTTCGCTTCCTGCTTCTCGGCACTCCGCTGTCCGCGCTTGATCGCAGCCCGGGTTCGCACGATGGTAGAGAATTAGCAATCCCGGCTTTGCTTTGTTAGCGATCTCGGCCAGTTCCTTTGATGATGTGTGATATGCCAACCGGTATTTCTTCCATTCTAAAGAGACCAAAGCGAACGAAGCTTCTGTATAAACTTCATGGACGAGAACATCGCATCCCTGGCAGTTTGCCAGGACGTCGCTCTGCGCGCTGGCATCACCTGATATGACAATAGTCCTGTCGGGAGTATCAAACCGAAAACCGAAAGTCTGAGCCAATTGTCCGTGATGTGCGTCAAAGGCCTTCACCCTCACGTTCTTGTCTTTGTAGACGATGCCAGGACCGATCTCGTGAACATTCACCTTGTATCCGGTGATATTAGAGTGCTCCAGCCCCTCAGTCCTGTTCTTAATGTCGACCTCGTACGCCTGCAAAAGATGATCGGCCATCTTCTGCGTTCCGGCTGGACCGTAAACCTCCAGAGGCCCCTTTCTCCCCATGATCCATGGCGTAAGGATGATGTCGGCAAATCCCATCGTGTGATCAGCGTGCAGGTGGGTGATGAAACCGATCTTGAGGTTTGTCGGCTCCAGAGCGTCCACTCCTTTGTTGCGAGCGGCTGCGGCTCGCCGGACCAGCCCGGTTCCAAAATCCACAAGATAAGGAGTACCGTTAACAATGATTGCTGTGCACGGCCCGCTACGCTCTGGGTCGGGCAGAGGAGTTCCGGTCCCCAGTAGAACAATTTGCGTTTTACCTATTGTTTTGGTTTGCGTCTGCGAAATGCCGGAGCACATCAAGACAAGAAAGAGTGCAAGCCTGAGAGAACGCCCCGAGGTCATGCGCGATCCATCGAGCACATGGAAAATTGAATCATAAGCGTTGCTTTCTTCTGCTTCTTCGAAACAGGGAAGATGTGTACGTCCTGCCCACAGGGGACGGTGCTTTCGCTCCAGTCGCGCTTATGGCGTAACCGGCAACCTAATACTATCCGCGGGGCAACCCGGCCGTCTCGTCTCCTTTCGAATTGATGGAGAAAATCTCCATTTAATAGTTGGAGGAGCCACCCAGTCCATTCATCGTTTTTTGCTTCGTCGTAATTTCATCGCTCCACCAGTAACTGACAAGAGTAGACTACTCGCCGAGGTGAAGGTGTGAGCTCAAAAGCAGTGTGTGGTGTGTTTGCAACCGCTGCGCTGACGATGATCGGTCTCTGTGCCTTTTCTCGATCAGCCCAATCCAGCCCGAGATCAGAGTCGGACGCCAAGCCACTCTTGTTGGAAAAAAATGAGGGCGAGTTGCGCACTCGACGCATCCACACTGACAACAGTGCCATGCCCGCGTACGAATTCATGCTGAAGGTCAGCCCGAAAAACAACGGCTCTCAACACCTCGTGCTGGGAACAGAGGAGCTTGCCCCAGGCGCAGCCATCCAGAAACACAGGCACTTGGTCCAGGATGAAATCCTGCTAATCCAGAGCGGAACAGCTCATGTTTGGCTCGGCGATCAGGAGAGAGATATCCATGCGGGGGGACTGGTGTTTATTCCGTCTGTTACATGGGTGAGCTTAAAGAACACTGGCACCGAACCGGTCAGTCTGACTTTCATCTTCTCGGCTCCCGGCTTCGAGGATACGATGCGGTGCAATTCCGTGGCAGCCGGTGAAGCGCCTACTCAGATCACGCCAGAGCAGCAAAGAGACTGCGCACACGAAGGACATGCCGAGTACGCGAGCAGGCCAGAACAGCCCAGAAATGAATAACCAAACGCCCTTACTCGACCGATGCTAGCTCGCCACGTTAGCGATCCCAGACGTCAGATTTCAAGCAAATCCTTACCGACAATTACCGAGCCGCGAAAATGTGTGCGGGCCGCATCAATCCACATCTGATCGGTAACCTCCGGATCGTCCGCGGGCACGAGATGAGAGAGAACGAGAGTCTTGACGCCGGCGGCTTGCGCCACGCGGCCGGCATCTTCTGCTGATGTCTGGTGAGCGATGATGCTCGCCTTAAGGGCTGTCGCGTTTGGCACGCGAGCCACGAGACGATCGACTGCGGGCACGTAAAGCACGGCGTGCACAAGTACGTCAGCACCCGTGGCTAGTTTCACCAGGTTATCCGACCGCGTCGTGTCGCCGGAAATGACGATCGAACGGTCGGCGCCATCGAAACGATAGGCGAACGCCGGAACCACGGGTGGATGATGTACGAGTGTCGCCGTCACCCTCAAGTTTTCATCGCGCATCACCGGACCGCCGTCGCTCAGCTCGTGGACATGAACCAGAGGAACCAGCGGAACCCGACCTTCATTCGTGATCCGAGTGTCGATGTCGTAGGCGTTCATGTCGAAGAACAGTTTCGTCATCTTCGCGAGCGGCGGTGGCCCCCAGGTATCGACGCGCGTGCTGAGCCCAGCGGCCCAAGCCAGCCAAATCAGATTCCCATAGTCCGCATTGTGGTCGGAATGCTGGTGCGTCAGGAAGATGTGACGTAGCGTGGGCAGGGGCACGTCAGCGAAGACGAGCTGTCGCGCGACGCCGTTGCCGCAATCGATCACATACGCTCTGTTGTTGCTGATGATGACTTGTGCGGATGCTGAACGCGCCTTCCTTGGTCTCGGTCCGCCACCTGTCCCGAGAAGGATCAGTCTGGTCTTTGCATTCTGGGCCTCGCTTCTGCGCGGGAGCAATGCTCCTCCCGTCAGCGTGATGGCACCTGCGAGAAACGAGCGTCGACTGAGATCTCGCACGTGAAGCTCCTTAGCGTCGAATTCTACGTCGGGACAGGATTCCGCGCCACGTCTGAACCGATGAACTCCCGAATAGTCGGCAACACAGAAGTTGGGATTCCACCTGTGCTCCGACGCTGAGGCAGACTAGGAACGCGGCACGTCGTTTACATGTAAACGACGTGCCGCGCTGCGTATCAACAAAGAAAACTTTTGCCGACTACAGATAACTCAACGACCTGGGCCTCATTGGCTTCGGCGTCTGACAATCGCATGATCCGAACTGGAACGCTTTCGAGTTCGGCGATTCTTGCAGCTTTCAACCTGCGTGCTCCAATGACGACTTCGTACTTGCTTTCCTCCAGTGGACGCACCAGCAACGGTTCCAACACCCCTTGCGTTTTGAAACTGGCCGCCAATTCGCCGAGCGTCTTTTCATCGAAACGCTTGCGGGGATTGGTGGGGGATTCAATGAGCGTGGCAATCGGAATATTCCGATATTCATGGTTAGTTGCAACATCTTGGGTAGTCGGCATAACGTGTTCTCCTCTTTTTTTTATTTTGTGTTCGTGCAGTGAATGGCAACGGCGCACACTTTGGAGCGCGTGAGCGCCGAACGCGATTGCAGTGTTTTGGGTTACGCGCCTGCGGCTGCGGCCACCGCGATTGGCTCGGGAGCAATGCCTCCGAGGATCACGGCAGCAGTTTGTTGCACGGCTTCCAAGCTCTCGCGGAGAAGATTGGCGTCTCCGTGCCAAAGCTGGATGTAGTCTTGAGATGTGGTCCCGTTTTGAAGTCCGAGCGATTGGCAGACCACAAAGGCCACGGCTTCGGCCTCAGTCTCGCGAACCTGCTTAGTGGTCAGCGTGCGGCGGTTGCCGCGATGCAACATCTCATGGGCGATCTCATGTACGAGGGTGGAAAATTCCTCGGCGGGTTGCATCCCTGATAGCAGAGTGATCTTCCCGCCATAGGAGCGTCCCTTCGCGGGGCCAATTGTCTCCGAGAAGCTAAGCTCGACGCTTTGCGCTTCCACGAACTTGAATAGCCGTTCGCGGTATCCGCTCACGTCGCCATTGACTTCGGTCAGAGTGGGAACGTCTTTGCCTTCGGTTTGACTGATGTCTTATCTCGTGATTTGCGGCCGAGCCTCTGCGCGCTCGATCGATCCCGCCTGTAGATGTACTTCTCGATAGCAGTCAGGCGAAGATGGCTGCTATGTCGATTTACAAGGTCCTAAGAAAAACCGAACGATTCGGCGCCTCATTCCGTGTTTGTGACTCGAAGGATGCCGACGTTGGATCGTGCGATCAGTTTCTAGCAGAGCTGAGCCTGCGCGATTGTTCTGTCTACACGCAGCGCGCTTACGCGATTGGCCTCGCGCACTTTTTCAGTTGGCTGCACGCTTCGGGAGGCGATCCCGATCACGTCACGCGTCAGATTGTTGGCAACTACATCACCGAGTTCGCACGGGGCACGAGGCAAGGAGCTGTCAGCGCGCACTCCGCGCAGAAGCCACGCCAGCCACGCACGATCAACCATCGTCTGAGCGTGCTCGCGTCTTATTTTGAGTACTGCATTCGCCGCGATACCGAGGACGGGCAGGGTCCGTGGAAAGGTCGCATCAACCCAGCCTCCGGGAACCCTCTCACCGAGGAACTGCGACACGGGATGGTCGGGCGCGACTTGCCGGCGCGCCAGAGGCAACGTGACGGATTCCGCCGTCGTGTTCCAAGAACGCTCCCGGAGATCCTGGAGCCCGCGGCGATTCAGAAGCTGATCGACAGCGCCAGCTCCTATCGCGATAAAGCGATTCTGATATTGCTGTCTCGCGCGGGTCAGCGCATCGGCGACTGGAGTCCGGTTGCTGGCCAACACGGGATTCTGGGCATGGAACCGGAGGATGTCGATCGCAAACGGCGACTCATCACCGTGCGGCTGAAGGGTGCGCGTGATCAGCACCGCGTGCCCGTCACCGACGATTTCTGGCCGATTTACGACGAGTACCTGCGCAACGAGCGCCGCGCGGCGCCGGACGTTCATGCCATTTGGATCGCTTCTCGGAAAGGTCGAGGCAAGCCCCTTCGCTATGCGAGTTTTGAGTCGGCCCTACGCTACATCGGTCGAAAGGCAGGCATCTCGGTTCATCCGCACTTGTTCCGTCACACCCTCGCGCAAGGCGTACTCGATACCAGCGGCAACATCAAGGTCGCCCAAGAGATTCTCGGGCATTCACACCTGAGCACGACAGCCGATTTGTACCTGCGCGTCGATCAGCAAGCGATGGTCACTGCGTTGGAGAGGGTAAAGGCCAACACCGGACGAGCCAAGAAGCACCGCTCGTGGCCATCAGCTAAAGCTGCACAGTACGTCTTCGATTATGACGATAAAACGATCTCGGAACTGGAGCGCACCATTGCCCAAGCTTCCGAGATCGAGCCGCCCGGAGGAGATTCTTGATGGGGGCGTCAACGTCAGCACTCACATCAAGCCGCGCAAGTCGTAGTGACTTGCGCGGCAGCGGCTCTGGTGTTGATAAACTCGGCGGCGCGTTGTGCGTGGGCCGCGGCGGTGAACACTGCTCGATTGTCAGCAGCCAGTACTTTCAGCCAGGTTGCGATATAGGACGCATGATCTTGGCGCGGTTCCAGAGCAAGCTCCAGGTCGGCGCAAAGAAACGCAGCCCCGAGTTCGGCAACCAGTTCCTCGACCGCGTAACCTTCGCTCCCGAAGCGATGCCCGCCGAAGTCACGGTCGAGCCGGGTCTTGCTGCCCGACCAATGCGTACATTCGTGGGCAAGCGTCGCATAGTAGCTATCCGCGTCTTGGAAACTCTCGAATGGCGGCATCTGGATCGCATCGGCGGAGATGCCGTAAAACGCCCGATTTCCGCCGTGTCGGATGGTTGCGCCCAAGGCTGCGAAGAACTTTTCCGCGTGTTCGATGCGGGCCACAGGGTCGAGTGTAGGTGCCGCTTTCGCGTAATAAACTTCCGGCAGGCCTTCGATCTGCTCGACATTGAAAACGGTGTATCCCTTGAGAAACGGGATTTCCCGCTCGATTTCGTCACCCGTCTTTTCGTCGGTCTCCTTTCGCTTGATGCTGTCCGCGTAGACGACGAGCGAACCTTTTTCGCCCTTGCGGATGTGGGCGTCAAGCTCCGATGCCTGTTTGAAGGTCATCCAGATGGGCGCCGCGAAGTTTTGCGCCATCGCGCTTGCCCACAGAGAGAGAACGTTGATTCCGCTGTAGGGCTTCCCGTTGTGGCGGAGTGGGCGCGTAATCCGCCCGGCTGCATGCTCGGCATTCCACGGCCGAACCCACGGCCTCACGCCTTCTTCCAAGTGGCTGACGATCTGGTTGGTAATCCGGGTGTAGATGTCTTGCTTTTCGGTTCTCTGCATTGTCTTTCTCCTTTACGAGCGTTTAAAAAACTTCATTCCCTCGTAATGGAGAGGTGTTGTGCAGAGCGGCCCGAGCAGTCACAGGGCAGCCGGTTTGTGGCTGGCGACAGCTTTACCCTTGACGGCGGAAAGGGCCGTCTCTGCTATGGGTTTCGAACGAGGGAATGAGGGGTTTAAAACGCGGAGAGAACAAGGAGCCTACTAATAAGGATGACCACATTTCAGAAAGCAGAAGCACTGGCAACGCAGCGCTACGACCGAGACCGGTTGCTTGCGTTGGTTGATGAGGTCACAACGCATTTCCGCATGCCGAACAGCTTCGAGCGGTCGAAGATGCGGGCGGTCTGTCGATACCTGGCCGATGCTCTTGATCGCTGCAGCGGAACAACTCTGCAACAGCGCTGGAACGATTTCGAGAAGAAGTATTGGCCGAAGTGGAAGGCTGGCGTCGATCGTCGCGGCCGGGACTATTGGACTTGGGGTGCACGCGTCCTGGTTTCTGCACGGATGATCGCGCCGAGTCTGGACATGTTGTCCGACCTGCGCGTTAACCAGTGGATCGCGCATTTGCCCGAAGATCACCCCCTGGCACAACAGCACACGTCGCTTTTACAAGCCACTAATTCGATCACATGGACTTCAGCTCACAGCCGCCAGCTGGCGGTTTCGAATGGACTGCGGATTCTACTCGTACGCGGCTA
>JAOAPI010000008.1 GCA_025462865.1 Candidatus Sulfotelmatobacter sp.
TTGGCGTCGCGACTATTTTGATAGCCTTGATCATATCCAGACTCATAGGCACGACGGTCGTCCGCATTATTAGGTTGCAGGCGATACTGGTGACCCTGATTGTTCGCGCGGTCGGCTTGCCCGTGGCTGAGGCCTTGCTGGTACATAAGGTTGTTCGCGTTGTCGTCGCTATCGGCCCGGCTGTGGTTCTGGTCTTGCTGTTGTTGCGCAGCGGCGACCATTGG
Organism: Candidatus Sulfotelmatobacter sp.; assembly: GCA_025462865.1. Classification (GTDB taxonomy): domain Bacteria; phylum Acidobacteriota; class Terriglobia; order Terriglobales; family Acidobacteriaceae; genus Sulfotelmatobacter. The sequence goes on from JAOAPI010000008.1 coordinate 225, forward strand.
CGTGACGAGCATGGTGAACGTGACTGCAAGAGCAAAAATCCATATTGTTTTTTGTCTATTGAGTTTCATTTGAGACTCCGTGTTCTGCTGTTCAGAGCGTTAGAAAACGATATCGGCACAGCTTGCCGATAGGGAAAGTTGGGAGAATTACGAGGGCAGCATTGTCCTTCATTCCTAAGACCGCGACCCCCGAGTTATTCACCTGTGAAGACACTAGCAAATGCGCTTATTTGCGTCTGTGCCAAGTTGCTCACATTCTCGGTTGGTAAATCCAGTGTGAGACAGTGCTGTTAAATTGGCGAGTTCGCGTCCCATCACCGGAGGTTTTGGGGCCGGTTCTGGCTCACGGCATAATTCAGCAACACCATGAGTCTCAACTTATGGGTTATTCGCGGAACTGCAGAATCCGGGACTCGGACAGAGGTGCGATGATGGCGGGCAGCGTGATACCGACAACCAAGAGCGCTAGGAAGCAGATCAATTTAGACAAGAAGGTCTCCTGTGATTTCATTCCGAGCTGATCCGAATTTCTCAAGACGCGTGCGATTCACTCAAAACGCGACAATGAGTGCAATGGCGATTTATCACCAGCGATCAGGAGACCAGTCGCTTGGCAGTGGACGCACCGCATGAAAACCTTGCGGCGTTGCTTCGAATTGATTGAAGCCAAACTGAGAAAGTTTGCTTCTTAGTTTTTCGCTAATACTCACCCCAATTGCCTCGATAACCGTGTACGGGGGATTCGCCGAATAAATACCGTGATGAACGTCGACCGTATCTAGCTCATTGATGAGAATGTCTTCGGGTGAGCTGTCCTCTGCAAACTTGAAAGTGGTAACGCCATCCAAATGATCGTGATTCGGATCATCGGCCCAAAGTTTCTGCGCGGCCGCACGGTTCAAGGGCGTGTCCACGATCCACACGGGTCCGGTCTGAGCGAGGACGGCCACACGTTCACCATAATTCCGATCCAGCACGACGAAGACACGGTACGCTTCTGCCATATTGCCAAAACACATCATTGCGCTATTTCGAGCCGACTATAGCCTTCGAGATAGCGTCCTCAATGCAAGCAGCGGCATGGGCCGAAAAGTCGTCACTGCCACTTTCTGCGAAGGTCTTGACAGCGTTGAACAAACCGAGATTGCCTTCTTGAATTAAGTCCAGCAGAGGAATGGAAGCGGCGGAATGCCGTTCCACAATACTCACTACTAAGGAAAGCTTACTTTCAATCAGTTGCCTCTCCGCAATCTCCGCGTGTTCATCCCGATTCCGAAGTCGTTGAAATAGTTTCGTCTCTTCGTCCTTCGTCAAAGGCTGAATAAGTGCGAGTTCGTGCAGGTACATCTTCACAGCGTCATCACTCTGCAAATCCATCCCTGTCCACCTAGTCGATGGGGCTCCCTCCGCACGCACGGTCACAACCAGAATAGTACTTGTTCGCCGTAATTGTTGTGAACAAGCGATGTCTCTTCCACGTACGGTTCAAACTACAGTGTTTCTGGTATGGAACGGTTCCGGAATAGCTCGCATAATGACGGCTAGGGGTGTGCAATGTCGACGATAATGGGTGCCTTGGGCACTGACGTTTTTCCGTCTCAGTTAGTGCCGGATGAGGCCCACGTAGTTCAGTTCTACACCAGCGACAGCTTCTTGCTCGACGGGCTAGGCGCCTCGTTTGGAAGCGCCCTCAAGGCGGGTGAATCCGCCGTGGTGGTTATGACCAAAGCGCACCTCAAGGGCCTGCGCAAACGGTTATCCGCGCAAAACATCAACATAGAAGCAGCAGTCAGGCAAGCACGCTTCGCCGCTCTGGATGCCTCTGAGGCTTTGAATATATTTATGGATCCGAGTGGTCCGAACCGGCAGAAATTTCTGCGAGAGTTTGGAAGCGTGATCCGCAAGGCGCAAGCTGCCGCCGACGTGAAGCATAAGCGCGTTGTAGTTTTCGGCGAGATGGTCGCAGTTCTGTGGAAGCAGAAAAAATATGACTTCGCCATCCGCCTGGAACAGCTTTGGAACGAGCTTGCCCGGACCCATTTCTTTCATCTCCGCTGTGCTTATCCGGCGAAGGCGTTTCAGGGAGAAATGAAAGGTGAACCGTACCACACAATTTGCTCCGAACACTCGGTGGTAGTTCCCGCCTGATTCTTTTAGCTTGTCATAGCAAGTCACTGCAACTTTGTACCGGCCAAATTAGAGGCGGTGGTGGTGGTCTGCACACGGCGCCGCCGCCAGGTAAGGCTGTCCCGGAATCGGCCGCTTAACTTCGTCAGCAACCCTGTCCGCAAAAACGAGAGCGCCAGCATTAGGAGAAATATCGCCAGCAATCCCTCCGATGCTCCTGCAATGGTCTGGCTGCGGTGGGGCAAAATTGCGAACCGTCCGTAGACCAGCTCGATGTGAACCCAGTAAACCAGCAATGAGGTCTTGCCTAACTGAATGAGCGGGCTAAAGCCCCACTGACCCGGCCCCCATCGGCACCAGCCATAAGCGAGCGTGGTAAGAAGCAACAGCATGCCGACGCGGATTATGAAAAAGCTCGGGCTAGTGTGCCAGTAGTCATAAGCGGGATAGATTCGCAAGCCGCGCGAGTCTAAAAATTTCGAGAACAAGACGAAACCGCTTCCCGACACCGCGATCCACAAGAATGCGTACGCGCCCAGCTTCTTTGCGGGCGCACTCAGCAACAGAAATCCCAAAGCCAGCCCGGCGAAGGCAAAAGCGGTCCACGGGAAGATTGGGAAGATCCATGACTGCGGGTGGCCGAGATTGTGAACCCCGTCAATATAGCTTTCGAGTTCCCAAGGCAGTAAGCGCGGTCGCCAGGTGGTCCAGAGCAACGGGGTGAGAGCGGAAATGGCGGCGGTTGCGAGCACAGCTGCGGCTACCAGGCTCGTGGAGCTTTGGGTTTCAGCCGAGGAGTTCCCCGGACGAGGGCGTCCGGGGCTACGTGGCTGGATAAGATTACACGCCGACAGCACGATCCAGCAGACAACGCCCATCAGCATCATGGAAACGCCGATGGTGTTTAGGATGTCCACGCGGAATAAGTCGCTCCATGGCGCCCAGCCCAGAGAAATTGCATATTCCTGAAGCCGAAATAACAGGCCGAGGGCGAAGATTTCGGCGCCGCGTCTGATGGTCGTTCGTGCGATCTGGCCGGGAGGAACATTCTTCTGGCGCAGTTTGTCCACGACGATGGCGAACGAGATTCCCGCCAGGAACAGAAACAGCGGCGCGGGAAATGTGCCGCCGAGTTGCGACCACATGAAGAATTTGGAGTCGCGGGCCGTGCCGCCGAGCCAGGCGTCATAACAATGCGTCTGGAACATGAGCACGCAGGCGAGCCCACGAAGCCAATCGATGTAAGCGAGGCGGGATGGTGGAGCTGAATTGACCACACGGCAGTATAAGACGAAAGGGATCGGAGTTTGATCGTGCAGTTTATGTTACGGATGCGGCCTTACCAGGACGGGCGAGACGCCCGTCACTCCACAATCAAAATCTACGCGGCCGCAGCTTTCGGGGGCGGTTCTGGCTCCGCAGCCTTGCGTATCAGGTACTTGCCCGGTCCAACGAGAAATTTCGCCAGCAGACCTGCGACTCGCTCAAGTAGAACCCGCTCGTCTCCGCCAAAGGCGTTCTCGCGATTACTTTCGACATTGAGAAACCCAATCT
>JAOAPI010000012.1 GCA_025462865.1 Candidatus Sulfotelmatobacter sp.
GTTACACTCTGTCATAGCGAAGGCCGCCTCTCTTTGGCTGTAACTGCTTGTTGGGAAACTCAGTTATGCCATGAAAGACGGCCTTTTGCCTACTCCCTGTGAGAAATCCGGGCTAGTTGACATCCAAGAGGGCCCGTATAGAGTGCACCAGGAATGGACGAAGCGGAAGTCTGGACAGCAAGATACGCCGCTACCTCAGGCCGGTGAGATCGTTCGGGCGACCCTTGTCCAGTGCAGAAGTCGCGGCGTACGGGCTTACAACGAAATGACGGGCATCATCACTGAGACAACCGCGAAACTAGCCGGTTGACCATGCCGGGCCCAACTCGAAGTGCCCTTGCATTCGGCGTCAGTGCGAGAGTTCAATCGCGCTCCAGGGAGATAAGACGTCGCCATAGGCCTTCATGATCGTAGGCTGAGCCTCACGAATTACCGCGAGTATCTTTTGCACGAGGGCTGGTATTCCCTCGCTGGATTGTCCGGCTACTTTGTCGGCAAGAGTGGGCGAACGCTGAATAAGCGTCGCCTTATCGATTTCATGCCAGATCGGCAGGATCTTCGTTTTTCCGCTCTGCACTTCAAGGGCGACCAGGCCATCGAGTTCGCGTTGCGGCCACTCTTTGTTGAGAAAACTCGGACTGATGACGACGATGCCGTACCGGCAGCGCGCAAGCCCCTCGTCGATTTTTCTGCGCAGGCTGTCGCCGATATTGAGCAAGGCCTCGTCAAACCACACCGAAGCGCCGGCGGCGATCAACGCATGATACAACGGCCGCGCGAACTTTTCCTTGTCCTCCCATGCGTGTGACAAGAAGAAATCATATTTCCCGACGTGCGGTTTGGGCGGAGCTGCGGCGGCAGCCGGGACAGGCGCTGGCGCCTTCGCATAACCGAGGTCAATCGTATGGTTGCGCTGGCTTTGCAAGTGACGTTTTTCCACCTGAGCGCGGATGAGAGAGGGGAGCCGCGTGTTCCATTCAGTGGCCGGGCCGCGCACGAATTCAAGCGCGGTCTCGATCCGCGCAATCTGACTGTCGAACTCGCGCTGGATGGCCTGCGCATCTGGTTTCTCAGCTCGGTAGGTCAGGAAGATGGCGTCCTCGCCCAATTCCGCCGGAATATGGCCACCAAAGCCAGAGGACGGGTACCGCAGCAGATTCCTGTCGCCCGTGAACGGAATCCGCAGCGTGAAAAGCGTGGCGGGAACATAGAACGGGCCCGGTCCGGAGAAAACGCGATTCTGGGATACACGGGGGACTTCCATCTGAATATCCTCGCGCGGCATTTCAGAGATGCCATCCTTATTAAGAACCGGCACATTCATCGTATAGCGAGCAACGAAGTCGTCCACGATTTCACCGACGGTATGGTTTAGGATACTGTCGGGTTGGAGAGCCGCCAGCTCCTTTCTCAGCGTCTGTTCCAGACGCGCCTTCACGTCATGAATCGAGGCCTGCTGCGAGAAAACATACTCTCGCCGCGGCGCGGACGCTACTCGAACTGGAACACGTCTCCTGGGCACTGTTTTATTCAGTCTACTGAAATAAGTGAGTTGACGACGGTGAGACAACGGGTTAGGACCGGCCTTCCCGTAATCGCGCTCCGCCACCCAGGACGCGTTCTCGACCGTAATGGGGGCATATCCCATATGGTCAAGGAAGCTGCCGGATAAACTTCTCCGTTTTGGCGTTTAGGCCCTTCACCCACCCGTCGTAATCTGAAAAATCGGTCAGATCCGGCCGCTTCGCGTTCCACCCCATTTGCCAGATAGCCCAAAGCAGCGTGTGCAGGACGTTGGTCTTCTGGAAGCGCTCAAAGATCTCCGTGTCGCGTTCCATACCACGGTGAGCAAAGAACAAATGCCGGATCGGCTGGTAGATATCTTTGAACTTCCGGTAATGCGGCTCGAGTGCGGACTTGAACGGGGCGAGGTCGGCGGTGGCCGGCTGCCAGGCATCCGCCAAATAGATAACCAGCCATTCAGGATCGGCACCATGAATGTTCGACGCCTTGCGTTTACGCGCCCGTAACGCCGACTTCGAGAATAACTGCGGATTGGCTATCGTCGCGTCCACCAGTTTCAGGACCGAGTGCGCATTACACCGCACGTCGAACAATCGCCCGAAGGCGATGAAGAACGTCGTTTGAAGCGCATATGCGTTGAGCTGCCAGAACTCAGGTGCGCGATTTATTTTGTCCTGGATCTTCCGGTCCTCGACGACGAGATTATTGACGGTGAAGTAGACGCGATTGCTCTTGATGGCGGCTTCCACATCACCGCGGATGAGATCGTAAATGCGCCAGTATTCGTCTTCGGTCGGATTCACAAGGCTCGTCGGCTGCCTCATCAACTGGCGCTGACCTGACTCCGGGCGTTCGCGACTACAACCTTGTTGGGTACGGCCAGGGCGTCATTAGCCGCTTGTCCTTCCAACAAAAGGTGTGGAGACTTGCTTCCATGAAGCTCGTTTGAAAGGTAAAGCAGGTTCAATATGATGCGTTTGACCTCAGCTTCACGCATGTCGCCTTCAAGGCTGTCCGCCAGCGATACCGCCGTTAAAAGATACTGCGTGCTGACAAGTTCCTTGTGGTATTCCTGAACCTGTTTTATCTGCTCCTGATTTTGCCTGAAAAACATAACGGTGGCGGCTTCCGCCAACACGCCTGCAGCTGATGAGACAACGCCCACAGCGATGGTTCCGGCATAGGCAATACCGATTCCGATAAGGATTGCGAGAAATCCCAGCATCGCGATTGCGACTGTCGCCCGCGAGTTAAGCCGGTATTCAGCCAGCGTCTGATCGTAATATCTCTCCAGAAGTTGGAAGTTCGAACTCACCACATTCTTCGGGTCATCGAGATTACGGGCTGGGACCGGCAACATTTTCGGCGTTTTCGGCTGCTCATCGTTGGCGGACTCTTCGGAGTCGGAGATGCCTTTGGCGATTCGCTGCATTTTTAGCTTGAAGCCGAGGTACTCCTTGAAGAACATGAAAGCGACGATGGCAGTCAAAGCCGCCAAACCCGTTAAAGTGTTCTGGAATATGTTCTTGAGAATGTCGCTCGGCATATCAGGGCGTCCTCCTTCCCGACTTTCCGTTGCCACCAGCCGCACCCAATTCGCCTACGGGACCGGCGAGCCCCGCTGCGCCGCCGTGACCACCGCCACATGGACCGTCACCGCTGCCACCTTCTCCACCGGGGCCGCCCGGCCCACCTGCTCCGCCCGGTCCGGCCGCTCCACCCTTGCCGCCTTCCGCGTCGAAATCAACTAGCCTGTGGTTAGCCGCTGCACCGGCCTCAAGAACCAACTCGCCGCCATCCCCCCCGTTGCCGCCCGTACCTCCTGTGGCACCTTTCGCACCCGGACCTCCCTGACCTCCGTCCTGACCTCCACTTCGACAATCAAATAGGCCTTTGACCGCGTTGGCGCCTCGGTTTCCTGGAGGGCCCCCTCCCCCTTGAGCGCCCGTAGCGCCGTCACCGCCCTTCTGACCTGGCAGTGAGACGTGCAGCGAGCCGCTAAAGTTCTGCAGTACGTTGATGCGGACCTTTCCCCCGTTTACACCGTTCGTCGCGGTCGCTGCCTTGGCGGTCTCCTGCGAGAACGAGGCGATACCCGCGTTATCGCCGAAACGAGCATTAAGTGCAACGAGAACGAGATGGTTTCCGTTGGTGATGATCTTGGCCCCGTTTGTTAAACGCAGAGTGCGGCAGGCGATGGTTACAGTTCGATTCGCACCGACCGGGCCGAAGGTAAGCGTGCTGCCTTTCAGCGTTAACGAGCCACGCTGCTTCAACTGCGTGGCAAACTCCGCAGTGGAGTCGCCCTGCACGGGATTGAGCAGATCCGAAGGGAGATCGGATAACTGCACCGGCTGGGCGGGAATAGTCGCGGCCACCTCGGGTGTGTCAGGAATCGTTGCCGCCTGTTGCGTATTCTTCCCAAATAATGCAACCGCGAGCCATGCCAGGAGGGCAACGATAGTCACCCAGAAGACCTTGTTGATGATGTTATTGATGGTCACGAGCGTGCCCCGGCTGCCAAGTTTGCCGAAGATGCCTAATTTCAGAATCTGGCGGAAGATGAAAAGCAGCACGATCAACGCGACGCCGGCTAGACCCGCGTACTTGCCGGCTGACTCGATAATTTTCCAGTAACAACCCACAGGTAGAGTTCAAAGCTGAGCTGTTCATCGTCACCGCGATGATTGCTTGGACTTACCTCATGCATGCCTTCTATCGGAAAAAAGGAATTGAATACAGGAAATTCACGCAACACGGGCAGCGCCGGATCTTCGAGAAGACACGGTTTGGCGCTTACTGGAATTGGAGCCTTCTGGAATGCCTGGAGCACGAAGACTGTCCTGTAGACGATATCGTCAAAATCAATCTGCGCTTTCTCGTTGGGATACGCAACGAAATTGAACATCAGATGACAACGCGGATCGACGAACAGGTGAGCGCCAAGTTCCAGGCGACCGCAATGAATTTCAATACGTGTATCAAGATGCTTTTCGGGGACAAGCACTCGCTTGATTCCGAGCAGGCTTTCAGTATTCAGTTTTCCGGCATCAACGAAGACGCGGCCAAGGAACTAATGGCCGAGTCGAACCTGCCGAAACATATTCGCTCATTCGTCGCGCAATTCGAGAACGGGCTCACGCCAGAAGAATACAACGACCAGAGGTTTTCCTACCGGGTATTTTTCGGCCGGAAAACATCAAATACCAAAACCGGCGCCGACACGGCAGTGGAGTTCATCTCAGCGGATAGCGCTTTGGCTACGGAGGTTAACAAAGTCTACCTGCGTGAAACCGAGAAGGTGAAGCACCGGCCGGGGACAATAGTTAAGCAAATGAAAGACGAGGGTTACACCTGGTTCAACATTACACGACGCACCGAACTGTGGCAGGCGCGCGATGCCAAGAACGCCAAATTATCAGTTCGGAACCTCTGTCGTGGGTACATGGTATTGGTACGACTCGTGGGTGGGCGAGGTGCGGACGCATTGCGCCGCTGAGGATGCGAAATTAAGTAAGCAGTAACCGTTGTGATCGCTGCTTGTGGGCAACTTCGCCGTCGAGCTTCCGAAAACATTCCAATAGCGGGTCCTGTGGCCCTCCTTTGTCCGCAGCCACAGACGAACGCTTGCGCAAGCTTGTCCACCTCACAGGGAGAGGTCTCGCTACTCGTAAGACAACGCAAGATTCGTTCTGCAAGCGCGTCGAGGAGAGTGTTGGACCAATCCGGCGGCCGGGATGGCGAACTGCACGTCGCAGCGGACCGCAAGTCACCAGTCAGCACTTCCAGCAGTGCGTCCACACTTGCGTCTTACTTTCGCAAGCATTCGATCTTCTCGATCGCGTAGAGGACGGTGGTGTGGTGACGGCCGTTGTAGAACCGCCCTATTTGCGGAGTACTCCAACCGCCGACACTCTTCGCCAGGTACATCGAGACTTGCCGGCTGAAACACTCATCTCGCTTGTTTCCCGGCACTCGTCCTGCACCGAGGTGCGCCGGGACGGTTGCGTCGATTTGCTGCAACGTGATCGGCCAGATGCGCTGCTGCTGTCTATCGGACATTGATGCCTCCGGAAGCGAGAACGGCCGTGGCTCGATCAACCCACAGCCCGGTGCCCGTCGTATCCAATACAGCCGGACACTCCGGCCACATCGCTCGAACCAGGTCCAGCCAGCCTTCAAGTCTTTCGCGGAACTTCCGAGGCCTGGCGTAGTCTGAGCTCCCGAGTTGATTCACCAGCCCGAAGTCTCCGAACAGTGGTACGCGTTCACGGCCCTTTGCCACAAAGCAGCGGTACGAAAGCCACATAAACAGGTCAAGAGCCGCCGGGGAGCAGGAGAGCGCCCTTGCCGCCTCCATGTCCGTGGGAATCGGGTGGCTCATGATCTCTTTGAAGAACTCGTGACTGAGAACAATTTCATTCTGAAAACCACCCGGCAACGTGGCTTGATCCGCGTCGCGCGAATACCAGATTCGGGCTTCGCTCATAAAGTTGAATCGCGCGCGATGTACCACTGCGGCCTTCTCCCGCTGGGAATCGGTGCCGAAGAAAATCGTCGCGCCGAAGATGCGCTGGAACGCGGCAATCAATCTGCGGTATTGTGTGCCGCCTTGCTGCATGCCGAACGAATCCAGCATCTCCGCCGCACTCCGGAACTGTATCGTCTGCGTCTGCTGGCGGATTGCCAATGTGGCCAGAAAGATTGGAATCAGCCGATCCTGGCCCCACGGAAGTCCGTAGGTCGGGTGGCCGGTCACCTGAAGCGAGAATTGGCCATTCCGCCTCTCGTGGAGCAACTGTCCGTCGGCGGGCTTTTTGATCGGCAGCCCGCAGAGCACGAAAGGTCGCGAAGCAAATCCGAGATTCTGGTTCGCCTCCTGCCGCTTCAGACGAACGCACGCGATGGCCTCCGCTCGCCGGAGTTGCTGTTTAGAAACCACCAGGCCGCCTGGCATTGCGCGGAGAATCGCCCCGGCTGATTGGAAGCCGTGATGCTGGTGCGCACCTGTTCGCGCCGCAAGCGGCTGTAGTGTGTTTTTCACAAACCCACCTCGCGCGACATCAGCGGGGCGTCGCGGCGAGCCCTCAAGGCGAGACTTTCAAGGAAAATAGGGACGAGCCGATCAGGAACTAAAGGAAGATCGTGGCTTGGATGTCCGGCCACGTGCGCGAAGCAGAATGGATTGGAAATTTGGTGACAGTTTTGGTGACAATTCGGGCAAAAGGAGCCCGCAGTCCCATGGCGCAAGCCACCAGCTAAATGTAAGCGATATTTAGACTTAGAGATTGGTTGCGGGGGAAGGATTTGAACCTTCGACCTTTGGGTTATGAGCGTAGAGAGATACGGCTATCTCGAACAAAACAAGAACGCGAGTGGCATCGCAAGGAAGCCTTGGGAACGGGTGGAAACGGGTAATGGGGGTCTAAAAGGG
>JAOAPI010000051.1 GCA_025462865.1 Candidatus Sulfotelmatobacter sp.
CCTATTCTGTCAATCCGAAACTGATCGCCAATGCTCACCCGCCGCGATTGGAGTCGCGCACGTTGCGACCCGGAAGTCAGCTTTCGGAAGAAGAGCGAGCGGTCTTCGGCAGCAGCAAGATTTATTCGCTGGCGCTCAACATGCCGAACCTGAACTCCGTCGGCGGAAGTTGGATCATCCGCTTCGCTGCGCTCAAGCCGGATTCAGCGATCCCTACCGCGGAGCTTTCATCGCCAGTTGCCACGCGCAAGGTAGATCCCGCCTATCCGCTGGAGCTGATGCGGCAAAATCTGGGTGGGACCGTCATTCTCTATGCAGTTATCCGCGCCGATGGCACGGTGGGCAACGTGCGCGTGCTGCGCAGCGTGGACGATCGGCTAGACCATTACGCCAGTGAAGCCGTTGCTAAGTGGAAATTCGATCCCGCTACAAAGAGCGGCCAGCCTGTGGATGTGGAAGCTACCTTCTGGATTCCCTTCCGCCCGGCACGTGCGCAGTAAAACTTCAAGGCCAGCACCAAACTTTAGGAATATTTTTATCGTCCAACCGCTTTTTTCTTTTCCAACGCGGCGTAGATCGCGGGATCAGTGCAGATTTCGTAGTAGTTGCGATCGGTCCAACCCTGGACCGAGAAGTCCTCGATATTGATTCGCGGCATGCGGCTCTGGCGCACCACGATTTTGCGGAAGATATCGCGATCAACTGGGACCGTGCCGCTGGAGAGGCGATACTCTCCCTTGTCGGAGGACGCCGAAGGTGGCAGCTTTACCGCCAAGGGCACCAACGAAATCTCCTGTTCGAGCTTGCGGAACGCCGCCTCATTCAACCGAATACCTCCCAGGTTATAGCTGACGATGGAATCTTCTGGATTCGCGGACTCGCCGGGATCTGACGACTGGAACACATACACATGAAACGGCCCCGCCTGCGATTCCATGACCTTGCGGGCACGCTTGTTGCAGGAAGAGAGGCGGTCGCTCTCGTTCAACGCTTCCGATATCATGATTTGCCGTTCACCATCCATCAGATAGAGCGGGGCGGACTCTTGCAGAGTGATGCCGACGCCCAACTCGAGTTCGGGCATTCCCGAGCGCTGCATCAATTCGTTGTAGCCGCGCACGATCTCGATCATCTCCCGCGCCAGCACACAGGCTCTGCTCACCGCAAGTTCGGGCTCACCAGAGCGCTCTAGGATGGCAAGAATGATGGCATCGCCTTCCAGAAAGACTTTCTGGGCTCCATACTTGCCCAGCAACTTGTTCACCGGATCATAAAAGTTCAGGCTGAAGTAGGATGCCGGATTCAGTCCCTTGTCCATGAGTGTGCGAGTGAGTCGCGTTGAGTCGCGCACGTCAGCTTTCAGAACGACATGGCGCAGGACTCGGTCTTCCTCCGGTTGCCTCTGTTCTTCGGGTAAAAAGAATTCGTAGAGCGTGCCGTTCATGCGGGAGAGTTCGCGCAGCTTCTCCGTACTAACGAGATTCACTGAGTCGAGGGCGGCATTGAGGGTTTCCAAGCGGCGCAAATCCCGGTGATAGTGGGAAAAATCCTGCAGAAAACGTGCCGCGACTTTGGACCGTTCCGTCCCGCGGCAGCCTGCGACCTTGCCCACCGCCGCGTACAGACTGGCAGGAGAGAGCTTGCCATGCTCCTGAATCATGCGCTCTACGCGATCGCATTCAGGACGGGAGATTAGCGCGTTCTTTAACTGCTGAGCATTGATCCTGGGTGAGTATTCCCCGAGCAAAGGGACGGCGTGATACGACGCAATCACGCATTCCATTACTTGCTCGTCTTCCAGCAGACGAACCCACCTGGCCAACCGCTCCTGCTGGGCAATTCCTTCGTCGGTGGATTCATCGGGCGTTCCAGTACCCACGAGGACCCGAGTATTTTCGGGAGCGCAAATCCAGGAATCGATCGTCTCGCGGGTCGTCTCGTCGCCGTAGAGCGTGCGCACGAAACTCCACAGGATGTCTTGCAGCCGCGGGTAACGATCAGGATCACGATCCCAGTTGCCGAGCATGACGTAGTGCTCGGCGCAAATGTAGTCGTCGCGGCCATCTTCGGAAAAAGCCAAACGATTCACGAACAGGTCGTAGCTGGCGAGGCCTGCGCTTCCTGGCTCCGCACTCTTCGCAGTGCCAACTTTGTTCTCTCCAAAAAACGAACGCCGGGTACGCGCGAGAGTCTCTTTCTCGATCTCGCGCAGGGTCTCGAAAAGATCCTGCCCCGCTTTACGCAAGATAATCTTTTTACGCACCTGGAATGCGGCCACGCGCTCGCGATACTCCACCCCCTGGCCCTGCCGCATGCCTTCATAACTCTTGAGCAGGACGCGGCAGCGCTCCAATACCTGCGCGAATTGTAGGTGCATCTCGGTACGAAGAAACTTTGTTATGGCCAACCGCGCAAGCAGATCAAGGGAGATTTTTTCCTCCTTCTTTGCGCGATTCAGCGCCGCCAGATGCAGTTCAGCCAGTAGCGGCTTCCAGTCGGATTTTTCCGTGGAATTGCGAGGGATTCCGGCAGCCGCTTTTCTCATCCAGTTCGGGCCCTGTTGAGTCTTCTGCGGAGCCTCTGCTGAAAGCAGCCCATCCAACTCGCCGTGGCGCACAATCAATCGCATGATCTGCGCCCGCGCCGCATCCATAAAACGCGGGCTTAGCGACACGTCATGCCGCAAATTGTCGACTCCGACCGCAAGGCCTTCGAGGACGATCGAGGGCGTAGCCGCAATCATCTCCGGCATTGCCGGTTTCTCTGGGCCTTTGCCCAATCGGAAGATGGGAAGTCGAGGCATCGTGACTGCTACATCGTTCTTGGAAGTTACTGATTACAGACGCACATAACCGAGGCTAGCACGCGTTCCGGCGCGGCTAAAGTTACCTAGGTTATGGGCTCACGTTTGAAGCAATTTCCCTGGAAGGATGGGGTAAGAGAACTCTTCGAAGCAGCGAGTCGATGGCGGAACGGTGTAAAATCGACGCCATCGAAACCGCATAATCAGGAGAATTATTATGGTTGGCTTCTCCGTTAACGGCAAACGCGTCAATCTCGACGTCGATCCTTCTACTCCGCTGCTCTGGGTCATTCGCGAACAGCTAAATCTCACAGGAACGAAATACGGATGCGGAATGGCGCAGTGCGGCGCCTGCACGGTTCATGTTAATGGCGAAGCGGTTCGTTCCTGTGTCACGCCGGTATCAAGGGCAGAAGGTAAAACGATTACAACCATCGAGGGACTTTCGCCCGATCTGAGCAATCCCTTGCAGCGCGCATGGCTGGAAGAGGATGTCCCTCAGTGCGGCTACTGCCAGTCGGGACAGCTAATGAGCGCCGCCGTACTGCTGCGCGAAAAGCCCAAGCCCAGTGACGAAGACATTGACGAAGCGATGACGGGAAACATCTGCCGCTGTGGCACGTATCCGCGCATCAGACGCGCGATTCATAGAGCTGCCGAAATGGCGGCGAAGGGAGGTGCGCGATGATTCGCCGAACTATTGAAATTGGACACGCAAATGCGGATACAGGACGTCGTAATTTTCTCAAAGCGTCGGTTGCGGCCAGCGGCGGCCTCCTGATCGGCTTTCGCTTCCCTGGAATCAGGGCGCTAGCTTCCACGCTGCCGTCATCCGCCAACAGTTTCATGCCGAACGCATTCGTTCGCATCGGCACCGACGAACGCGTGACCGTTATTGTGAACCACTCGGAGATGGGACAAGGGGTCTACACCTCCTTGCCGATGCTGCTGGCTGAGGAACTGGATGCGGATTGGAGCAAAGTTGGCTTCGAGCCGGCTCCGGTCGATCCCAAGTACAACCATCCTGCCTTCGGCATGCAAATGACGGGGGGAAGCTCCAGCGTGTGGTCGGGGCTGGAGCAATTTCGCCAGGCCGGCGCCGCGGCTCGCGCCATGCTGATCGCTGCGGCGGCACAGCAGTGGAACGTAGACGCTTCCACCTGCCGCACCGAATCAGGCGCGGTGCTGAACGGATCGAATCGAAAGCTGACCTATGGACATCTCGCTGCGGCGGCGGCCAAGCTCAGGCCCCCGGAACATGTCCAACTGAAAGATCCAAAGACGTTCAAGCTGATCGGCAAGCCCATCAAGCGGCTCGATACCTCCGTGAAGTTGAATGGCAAGGCCGAGTTTGGGCTCGACGTGAAATTACCCGGGATGATGAACGCCGTCATTGCTCGCCCTCCAATTTTCGGGGCAAAGATGAAGGCCTTCGATGATGCGAAGGCGCGTTCGATGCCAGGCGTCCGCAAGATTGTTGCGATTCCCGCGGGGGTTGCGGTTATCGCAGATACGTTCTGGCAAGCCAAGGTTGCACGAGATGCTCTTCGCGTCGAGTGGGACGAAGGTAGCATGCACGACTTCGACACCGGCAAGATGATGCAGGACTTTCGCGAACGCGCCAAATCGCCCGGCACAAGCGTGCGTAAAGATGGCGATGCTGAGAGTGCGCTTGCGAGTGCGGCGAAGAAGACCGAGGGGGTTTACGAAGTTCCCTACCTGTCGCACCTGATGATGGAGCCTCTGAACTGTACGGTTGACCTGCTCGCGGATTCATGCGAGGTCTGGACAGGGTCGCAGTTCCAGACCATCGATCGCGCCAATGCCGCAAAAATCGCAGGTCTCCCGCCCGAGAAAGTTCAACTGAATACGACTTTTCTTGGCGGAGGCTTCGGGCGCCGCGCCAATCCACAATCCGATTTTGTTGTGGAGGCAGTTCACGTCGCCAAAGCTGCCGGAGTTCCCGTCAAAGTGATTTGGACCCGGGAAGACGACATGGCCGGCGGATGGTATCGTCCCGCGTTCCTGCACGCAATTGCCGGCGGAGTCGATGCCAACGGCAATGCCGTGAGTTGGAGATCCCGCCTCGTCGGGCAATCGATCATGGCGGGGACGCCGTTCGCCGCAATGATGATGAAGGGGAAAGAATACGACCCCGCATCGGTCGAGGGCGTCGACGACCTTCCTTACGCCATTCCGAACATCGCGGTGGAATCGCATCAAGCTGAAATTAATGTACCGGTGCAGTGGCTTCGTTCCGTGGGACACTCACACACCGCGTTCGCAGTCGAATGTTTTGTCGACGAACTTGCGGCGCTGGCACAGAAAGATCCGTACCAGTTCCGGCGAGCGCTGCTGCAGAAGCAGCCTCGACATCTGGGCGTACTCGATCTTGCCGCTCAGAAAGCGGGATGGGATAAGCCGTTAGCGAAGGGCGTGGGCCGCGGAATCGCGGTGCATTTTGCCTTTGGCAGCTACTCGGCGCATGTGGCGGAAGTTTCGGTCACTGACGGCCAGGTACGAGTACACCGCATGGTGTGCGCCATCGACTGCGGCGAATATGTAAATCCGGGGATTATCGCGGCGCAAACCGAAGGCGGCGCGATCTTCGGAGCTTCAGCGGCGCTCTTCCAGGAACTCACCTTCGAAAAAGGCCGCCTGCAACAAACCAACTTTCATACCTTCCCCGTCATGCGAATGAATGAATGTCCAGAGATCGAGACTCACATTGTTAGCAACCACGAGAAATCCGGCGGCATCGGAGAGCCAGGCGTTCCTTGCGCCGCCCCGGCAATCGCGAATGCGATTTTTGCCGCGACCGGTAAGCGCATTCGCCGGCTACCTATCCGTATGACGGAGGCTGTATGAAGCGAATGCATTTTTTTGTGATTGCTGGTGTTGTCCTGTCGGCCCTCGCTGTGGCGCTTTCGAGACCACTAATTGCTGCAGAGCCGCCAGAGACTTCCGCCGCAGCAGTTGACAGTAAGAGCGGCGATGGTGCGCTTTTCATAGCATTTGTTCCCGTGCTGCGGCATCCACGCTGCATGAATTGCCATTCCAAAGGAGATTATCCACGCCAGGGCGACGACAGCCATCGGCACACCATGCTAGTCAAGCGAGGTCCGGCTGGCTTCGGAGTGACTGCGGTGAAATGCAGCACGTGTCATCAGGATCACAATCTCTGGGACGCTCACCTGCCTCCGGGCGCGCCAGAATGGCATCTACCGTCTCCGAGCATGCCAATGATCTGGGAAGGTTTGACCGACGCGCAGCTGTGCCAATCAATTAAAGATCCAAAACAAAATAAGGGCCGCAACATCGATCAACTGGTCGAGCACCTTACGGAAGATAAACTTGTGGCGTGGGGTTGGAATCCGGGCCCGAGGCGAAACGCGGTTCCCATACCGCATGATGATTTTTCCGCCAAAGTAAAACAGTGGCAAGCGGCAGGAGCGCCCTGCCCCGCACGCTAAAGGCGCTCGCTTATTTGTGCCCAGGTCCTCAAGGGGCTCCCGTTAACCCATGAAGAAAATATTGCTGCGCTCTCTGTTTGTTGTGGTGTTGGCTTGCGCCTGTACCCTATTGATTTTCCGGGCGCGGGGGAGGTCCGGATTCTGGGAATTTCAGGTGTCCGCATTTGAAAAGGCGGACCGGCTCAATCCACCGAAGGCTGGCGTTATTGTCTTCACCGGTAGTTCAAGCATTCGGCTCTGGGAAAGCCTGACTAGCGACATGAGACCGCTGGAGGTCATCAACCGCGGATTTGGCGGTTCGCAGATTGCTGAAGTCAACCAATATGCATCCAGAATCGTCCTGCCTTACCAGCCTCGCGCCGTGGTGCTTTATGCCGGGGACAATGATCTTTCTTTTCCGTGGTTAAAAACTCCAGAGCAGGTCGCCGGGGATTTTAAGCAATTTGTGGAGATCGTTCATGCGAGGCTGCCTGAAACTTGGATCTACTTCATATCGATCAAGCCGTCGATCCGGCGGTGGAGTCATTGGCAGAAATTCAAACAAACGAATGAGTTGATTGCGGAGTACATTCGGACGCAACCACGAGTTCAGTTCATCGACGTCGACGCAGCCATGCTGGATCAGCAGGGCAAGCCTCGCACTGAGTTGTTCCGGAAGGATGGTCTGCACATGAACGCCCAGGGCTATGCTGTGTGGACGGAAATCATCAAACCAGTTCTGGTAAGCCGTTTTGCTGTTACGAATTAGAGGTGCTGAGTATCGAGTACCCAGACCTGGTGAGGCGTCGCCGTTCCGTCGCAAGGGCGAGGATGACATGCTGACCAGGTACTAGCAACTCAGTTGCTAGCTACTGGCTTTTCATCCGGACCGCCTCGAACTCATCGCCCTTCTGCCAGCCGATGAGCTTCGAGGAACCTGCCGCTTCCCAGCCTAGCGCGAATCCAAAACGCGCCATGGCTGCGTCGCCAACGAAGTTCATCTCAGGGTGGTATTCGTCACTCGGCTGGTGATAGTGCTTTTCGACATATTCTTTGTCCTGGGCCATACCCCACGCCTCGTCGTGACCCTTGAACTTCATTCCTTCGTTAATCGAGAACGATGGAATGCCGACACGCGCCAGGCTGAAATGATCGGAGCGATAGAAATGTCCTGCCTCAGGCCGTGCATCAGGACGAATGGTCAGCCGGAACTCTTTCGCCGTCGCCTGCACCCAGGGATAAAACGTTGTGCGTTCAGCGCCTGAGACTTCGACTTCTTCCGGCGCTCCCAGAGGCTTTACATCGTCGTAATTCAGATCCAGTGCGATTTTTCCCGCCGGTATCGGCGGATGTTTTCCTAGATATTCCGATCCCAGCAAACCTTGCTCTTCGGCTGTGACCGCAGCAAAAATCACAGAGCGCGCCGGACGATCCCTGGCCACACTGAAAGCGCGAGCCAGTTCCAGCAGAATTCCGCAGCCCGTTGCGTTGTCAGCGGCGCCGTTGTAAATGTTGTCGCCCGGCATGTCGGGGCGCACGCCCAGATGATCGTAGTGCGCGGTAAACATCACCGCCTCGTCTTTCATCTTGTGGTTCGAACCGGGGAGGATCCCCACCACGTTGTTCGATTCAAAATTCCGCACCTTGCTTACCATCCGCGCCTTCAACTTCGCGCCCAGGCTTACAGGATGAAAGTCCCGCGCCCGCGCATCCGCCATCATCTTTTCAATATCCATTCCCGAAGCTGAGGCCAACTTCTTCGCCACATCCAGTTGTACCCACGACGCAACCTTTAGCGCGGAACCTTCCAGCTTTAGATACGATTTCTCTCCTGAATTCGAGTTCCGCACCACGTCCCACGGATAACTCGCCATGTCTTCCTTGTGCACCAGAATCACGCCCACCGCGCCTTTACGCGCGGCCTGTTCATACTTGTAAGTCCAGCGCCCATAGTAAGTCAGGGCTTTGCCTTTGAAAAATTTTGGATCGTCCGACGGCGGCTCATTCACCAGCATCAGGAGCACTTTGCCGCGAACGTCGACGCCCTTGTAGTCATCCCAGTTGTATTCCGGAGCTTCGATGCCATAGCCCACATAGACGATCTCCGCGTCCACATCAGACTGCGCCTGTTGCGTCTGGTCGTACGCCACATATTCGTCTAGCGCTTTCAGATGCATCGCTCCGCCTTGCTTCGGAACCAGCGAAAACTGCGTTTCCGGCAGTGTGGTAATTCCAACCAGCGGAACTTTTTGCAGATATGATCCGTTCTCTCCGGCGGGCTTCAATCCATATTCCGCGAACTGCGTCGCCATGTATTCCGCTGCGATGTCGCCACCGCGCTGGCCGGTGCCGCGGCCCTCCAGAAGATCGTGTGACAGATATCGGACGTGCCAGCGAATGTGCTCGGGATCAATCGTTTCCAATGCTGCGAACGCCGCGGAAGGAAGATGCACCGATACAGCTTCGCGCTTCGCGGAGGCCGGAGCGGGAGCTGCTCCTCCTGCGGCCCATCCCATCACGCTCAGAGAGGTCATCACGCTGACAAAAACACTTCGTCTTAGCATCGCTCGCATAGATCAGTTTTCTCCCCCGAGCCGGCGCGCTTGGGCGCGGCAATATTGCAAGCCAAAATACCTGTTTTAAGGACTAAAGGAATTGTAACGGACTGCCGGAGTTTCGATGTACGGAGTAACCTGCACGGTAGGCCATCGCGGTCATGATCCTTTAGATAGTGCAGTGGTCTACGTACGGCTTCCGCTTTGTGCCTTCGAATTTTCTTTCCCGTCCCGCGACCGCAGGATCAATTCTTTGAGCCTCAACCAGCGCGAAAGTCGCGCACATCTTCTCCTGCTTTGAACAACACGGCTGGAGCGGTATTTAAAGACTCGGCCATCTTACGGCTAATCGCTTCGAAGTCGGCTTTCAGCCATCCCACGCTGGAGAGTTCGATATTGCCATCCTTCGTGATCCAGAACACGGTCGGGACATTGGTAAGTCCATAGGCGTTCGACACGGGATAATTATCTGTATCGTCGAGCAGCACCGGAAACGTCACGCCGAATTCCTTGGTGAACGCGGCGGTCTGCTTGGGGTCGTTCTGTGAAATACCGATAATTCGGACTTTTTCGTGCCCATACCTCCGCTCCAGTCGCTCAAAAAATGGAAACGCGTATTGGCACGTAGGACACGAAACTTTGAAGAACGCCAGCACCACAGGTCCACTCGCCAACTCTTCGCGCAGCACGAAGGGCTTGCTATCCATTGCTTTCAATTCAAAATCGGGCGCCTTACTGCCCGCGGTCAATGCCTCCATCGGTCGTCCTCCGGTTCGTTGTTTGAAAATATTGCGTAGCCAGCGCATCGGCGTCCTCACCCTGACTTGTCTGATTTTAAATGATGTCGGAGGCCCGCAGAATCTTCCGCGCCAGCCCAGTAAGCGCAACCTGCCTCAGCCGCCGAACCGGAGTCCACTTCCCTGCCGCTCCTAAAGGCGCAGCGGATCGCCGAACGTGGACGGTGTAGTCCGTAATCGTGATCGAATGCCGGAGAGTGACCGGTGCCCCCGGAGTCCTATCCGTTTTGTCGAGTTTCCCTTTTCGTTTGTCATTCCGACCGCCCCCAAGGCGAGCCGGAGAAACCTGCTGTGTCGTTGGAACTGGTCCGCTAGGTACGCACTCGGGGAGTTCCCACATGCCAGGCATCAGCGACGCATCCCGCGCCCGCTGCACTAGAAGAACTTCTCCATCGCGGCAGCTGAGAGTGTAGTGAATCTCGCGCTTTTTCTGCGGGACGGGTTTCGATGTGGCTGCCAGTTCTCCTCGCGTGGCGCAAAGCTCGATTACCGGGCACGTCAAACACGTCGGTGTACGTGGAGTACAAACCGTCGCGCCTAATTCCATCATCGCCTGATTGAAATCTCCGGGACGCTTGGCATCCAACAGATGATTGGCGGCAGCCCACAATTCCTCCCCTGCCAACCGCCTCCCAGAAACTCGTTGCAGAACCCGCTCGACATTGCCGTCGACTACCGCCGTGGGCTCATCGAACGCGATGCTGGCAATTGCTGCGGCTGTGTATCGGCCAATGCCTGGCAATTGCAGAAGGCTCTCCGCTGTGGAGGGAAACTTTCCGCGATGCTCACGCACGATTACCCTAGCGGCTGCGTGCAGCATGCGCGCTCTCCGGTAATATCCCAGACCGCTCCACGCCGCCAGCACGCTGGCTTCGCGCGCAGCCGCCAATTTATCGACGGTGGGAAAGCGCCGCAGGAATTCATGGTAGTGTGCAATCACCGCCGCCACTCGTGTCTGCTGCAGCATGATTTCGGACAGCCAAACGCGGTAGGGATCGCGGTTTACGCGCCACGGCAAGTCGCGACGATGAACGTCGTACCACGAAAGAATCCTTCGCTGGAAATTCTTTCTATCGTTTCTCTTCGGCGAAAACTCAGGAGTCATTCGTTCCCGTTTTTTCAACATCATCCTTCAATGCGCAATTTTAATAGCTCGTCCACGATGGCATCACAATCCCTTTCGACGCCCTCCCGCGCCATTGACCCGACGCCCCAAACCACGAAATAATGGCCGAAGCCTTGAATCCGTAATATTTGCGTGAGTTCATGCACTCTCACCAATGGCGAGGAGCATTATGAACGACTTCAATCGCAAAGTAGAGAACGCTTCGACACGCGTTAGCCAGACAGTCGCGGAGGCCACCGAACGGATCGAGAAGGAGATTCCCGAATTCATCAAGTGCCTGAACGACGAGGTCGTGCCCGCCGTGCGCCAGCACTCGACCAAGGCTCTTCGTACCGCCAGCCTCAAGCTGACGGAACTCGCCGACTACATGGAGCAGCAAAAAGCATCGCGCAAGTGAAGTCACGCGACGCATTCCCGGTCTCGCTGTTTATAAGTCTAATTCTGTTGCTTGTACTTTTGCTCAGTCCAGGCTGTGGCCACCCCAAACAGGCAAGTGTGGATGTGCCACCGCCCCCGCCAGCGGAACCTTCGGCGAGCACGTCCCATCCGGCTGGCGCCACGAAACATGACGGCATTCCCTCCGCAGGAAAAGAAACTAGCGCCGACCTCGCTGAACCTACCATTCCTCCTGACGCTAAACCGATGGCGACGGAAACTGGCCGAGCAAGCTGGTACGGTCCGCCCTATCACAACCGTCGTGGATCGAACGGTGAAGTCTACAACATGCACGCCATGACCGCAGCGCATCGCACGCTCCCGCTAGGCTCGATTGTGAGAGTTACAAATTTAAAGACCGGTCAGACGGCTCTGGTGCGGATTACCGACCGCGGACCGTTCATCTCCGGACGCATTATTGACTTGTCACTGGCTGCCGCGCACAAGCTCGATGTCTACCAGCCTGGAGTTGCCGACGTGAGAGTCGAAGTGATGGAAGCCCCCATGCCTCTCGGCAGCGGCGGAAAGTGGGCAGTGCAAATTGGCGGGTTCTCTCATGAACAAGCTGCAGCGAAACTAACAGACCATCTCAAACGCCGGTACCGCACCGCGAAGGTAGTGAAATTCGCCAGTCCCACAGGCGATTGGTGGGTGCGGGTACGGGTACTCGACGACGATCGAGAGCGCGCTGGAAAACTTGCAGCCGAAACCCAAACTTCCGAAGGCAGCGTGTTTTTGGTCAGACTGGATTAGCCGAATCCAGGCGGCAGACCCGGTGGGACGCCTCGATAGAGGCGTCCTCCGAAGTCGATGGAAGTAGCGGAACTCTTTAGTAACCGGCCGCCCCTTATTCCGAAATAACATGAACGACCTGCGCGCCGACACCATCAGATGCGTATACCAATCTAGTCGCCGGATTCACGTCAATATAGTTGCCCGACACTACGACCCGCCCCGTTTGCTTGTTCGTTCTGCCATCGATGACCGCGATCGTTTGGTTCGAGACAGTCACGAAAATAAGGTTGGAAAGGTAGTCCACGCAAACCGCAATCGGAGTGGCTTGAAGAGGTATATTCCCCGTCTTCCCGCTGGCCAGGTTAACTAAGCCCAGCGTCGAAGAAATGCCCTGATTTGTTACGTAAGCGCGTCCGGTGAAGGAATTCACCGCGACGTTCTGGTTGATCGTCCCGACAGTGTAGCGCGTAATTGCACCAGTTGAACCGTTCACAGCAACGATCTGGTTGCCACTGGCTGCCGCGAGAATCTGATTGGTTCCGAAGTCAACCGCCATCCCTAGTAGTTCCTGATTTTGAGTCGGGTCGCGAGCCACAATTGTATTTGTGTAGCCATCAATTGCAACGACTTGAAAGTCGCTATCGTCGGTCACGAAAATTCGATTCGTCACAGGATTAACCGTGATTCCCTGAATTCCAATGGAACTGCTGTTGGTGACGGAAATCGTCGCAATAACTTTGTCCGTGGTTACGTCGATCACATAAACATTGCAGCAATCGGTGGTGTAGACGCGCCCTGTAACCAGATTGACGGCGAGCTGACCCGCTGCCGGAGTAGAAATTGTGTCGACGTATGTATTTGTGTTGCCGTCGATCACGCCAATTGCCGGGCCTGTGGAAGTGTTGAGGCTAACGTAGATGCGATTGCTGCCGGGGTTGACCGCAACTTGAGACGGGCTGCCGGGAACAACGATATCAGTGACCAAGGATTGAGCGCTGGAGGGAAGCACGCAGGCGCACGACAAGGCGACCAGAAGAAATCCAATACGGTACGACATACAGAACCTTCCTTTTGAGATTTGATTTCACTTCAGGGCAGGACTGAGGTGGCGTGCGTTAGAGATTTCTCCCATCAAAAAGGTTGCTATGGCTTGCAGGATTCGGGCGCGGCTAAGGTCTATCATGTAGGCGTTTTTTTTGTGCAAAACGCAGACCCACTGACAAATCCGGCAAGCAAATGTTATCGTTTTTCCGAGGTGCAGCAGTGATGACCCATCCAGCTAATAATTGTCTTTTTTGCCGGATTCTCCGCGGCGAGATTCCCGCCAAGAAAGTCTATGACAACGAACATGTATTCGCGTTTGAAGACATCGACCCAAAGGCCCCCACTCACGTATTGGTGATTCCAAAGAAACACTTTGCTGGATTGAAGGAAGCACAAGCGGATGACGCCGAAGTGATCGGCCGATGTCATCTGGCGGCGGCCGAAATAGCGCGCCAGCGAAATATCGAGGGGGGATACCGCACCGTGCTTAACGTCGGTCCAGGAGCGGGACAATCCGTGTTTCATCTGCACGTCCATCTCTTGGGCGGACGTTCGCTGGGCTGGCCCCCGGGATAGGAGTAGGTTTTTTCGGTTGCGAGATTAGATTCTGGATCTTTCTACTGTACCGTTGGGTTCTCGTCCTCTGACGCTCCGTGGCGCCGCAACAATTGCGGCAGGTTCTGGGAAAAGGCAGAGCGGGGCAGCACCATGTCGCATCCCACTTCATGAGCTTTCTGCTTTAGATCGCCTTGTACGTGGGAGAGGAATCCGATGATCGAGGTTCCCTTCTTCAGCTTGGCCTTCAGCTTAGGAATCAGAGTGAGCGGCTTGGCATTGGCATTGTTCAGATCGAAGATGATCAGTGAGGGTTTTGTTTCCGCGCCATTCTGTTGCATGCGCTCCGCTAGATCCTTATCACTTTTGGCGAATTCCACTTTGACGTTCAGTTTCCGCGCCGTCTCCTGAATCTTCGCCGCAAAGAACAGGTCGTCCACGAAGGCAAAGATGCGGGAGTTCGAGTCTTCGCGCATAGGCAATGGTTCGGGATCGACGGGAGCGAAGGGTGCAGCAAAGCCCGGACGCGGACCGCGGCGTGCTCCCTGGCCGTTGTTGTTACCGGCAAGCGCAGCACGATAGCTGTGATCCATAGGCGCGGTATAGATGCCATCCTGATTGTGGCGCGACTGGCTTGGTCCGGCGGGGCGGGGCCCACGCTGATTATTGGGGCGGCGTCCGCGACGCCGTCGGTTTCTGCCTCCGCCTCCGGAGGGCCTTCCTGGTCCTGCGTTCATAGTCCTCTCATAGCTGCTAGGCCGGGATTCTGACCCGGTGCAGTGTTTCAAAATTCACGACTACAAGTTCCCCATTGGTTGCGGCAGGCTCTGGCAACGTTGGCGCACAGCCACTTTTCTCGGCTGGGCTCCCCCTGATTCAGTTTCACCCGTGAAGCCATGAGGTCTAGCGAATGCGTTCGAGGGGCATGGTTCACTCTCCATGCGGATTGCGAATTGGGCTGGACGCAATCGTGAAGACAATCGCAATCGACCTGGTAAAACAAATCGTACTGGCCTAAAAACTTATCTAACTAACGCTTATTAGTTTCCGTTATCCGTATCGGAATCCATCGCGCCGCCGGGAACGGCCTGGGACGCGGAAGGCCTGCGCGGGAACGAGGCCAATGAGGACAACTAAATGGTACTCGCCCGCGCTCCAGCACGCAAGTGGCAATGTGGAAGGATTGGCCAGAATTCTGCACAACAGGACATGACTTGCAGTTTTTTGGTCAGGAGTTTTCGGACGCGCATCGGACGAGATGAATCGATTCTCTGATCTTCCGTCTCGTTTAGTTGGCGGTAACGTTCAGTGTGATAACCGGCGAGGTGGCCGTTAGGGGATTCGGGCCCCCGGTCGTTGCGCTCGCTGTAACCGTGTATGTGTTGGGTGGAGTGCCGGCATTCTTCAATCCGCTGCTTCCACCACACGCACCCAGCCATAGCGTAGAGCAACCAAGAACGACGATCATGCCGAAGAGGCGCCACCTGCGCGGGCGCGCCCCTACTGCGAAAACAATTCCGAACATGCCGGGCAGTAGCAGTGCATAGAAAATACCGCGGCTGCGATCGAAGGGCCGATGCAATTGAACCGTCTTGGGAGTAGTTACAAGATTCAGAGTGACCGCCACTTGATTCGTGGATTGCCCGCCACTCGGACTGAATTGACAGGTGATTTCCGCGGTCGGCGGAAGTCCAGAACAGCTATACGTAAGCGGCAGGGCAGTCGTGGAACTTGTGCTGTTGACGAAGCCGGTCGTGCTGCTCACTGCAAGCTGAACCGAGGCGGTGGCGCCCACCGGCACCGCGAATGTGGCGCCGTTTGTTGATGCAAGCATGAAACTTTCAGTCGTTGCAGTTACCGTCAGACTGACATTTGCGGTGTGCGATGTGCCCCCGGTGCCGCTCGAGGTACCAGTAACCGTGATTGAATCCAAGCCCGACGCCATGTTCGGCGCTGTCGTAACGGTCAAAGTTACGACTTTCGAATTTATGCCGTCAAGCGTGACGCTCGTTGGATTAAAACTGCAGAGAGCGCCAGCGGGCAGGCCAGCCGTACAACTTCCGTTGCTACTGCCGGTATTGGAACTTGTGGAGTTAGTAAAGTTAATGGTCTGCGTAGAACCGTTCACCGGTGCCACAGTCAAGGTGACCGAAGCGGGCTGTCCAGCGGAGACCGAACCAGGAACAAAGCTGCCGGGCGTGAGGGTGAAATCGCTTACCATAACTACTGCCGGAGAGGACGTCGAGAGTTTGTTTGCCGCGTCCCCTTCATAGGTGGCCGTGACGCTATTCGAGCCGGATGGAAGAGCGGTGGTCGTGAACGTAGCAATTCCATTGGTCGCAGGTGGGAATGGAGTGTTCAGAGTTGCCGTTCCCAACACTACCGTGTTTCCGTTATTGAAAGTTGAAAAGCTTACAGTTCCGACTCCCGTCGAAGGAGTCACCGTCGCCTTAAACGTCACGGGTACTCCAGCATTGACGGTTGTCGTCGCGGTCGAAATTGAAATCGAACTCGCCGACCGCGACGCGGTCCATGCAGTAAGCAAAGCATTCACATCAACAGAACCCAGACCAGTCACTTGGTCGTAGCCGACCCCGGTAGCAAAGCCGTATTGGAACGGGCTTGTCGTAGGGCAGTCTTTGGTTCCACTCGAGCAAGGCACAATATTGTTGGTCCCCGCAGGGACGTCGTGAAAGGCCGCGGGATTGCTGGCGGCCAAACTGTAAAGACTGGGATTCACGTTTCCCAATCCAGAGGCTCCTAGGTTTTGGTTAAGCAACGCAATTATGCCAGCAAAAGTGGGAGCAGCAGCTGAGGTGCCCCCGACTACATCAACGTGCGTGGTGGAATCGCGGAAGCCGCTGGTACACGTCGCCACGATACCGCTTGAGCCATCCTCAGAGCAGAACAAATAAGGATCGTGGAGCGGCGAGGCGTTAAGGGCAAGATCGGGAACGTGCCGTTTGGAATCGTTCGGTACACCTGCACCGGTCTGCCAGGATGGTTTTGAGAACAACGTGCTCGCGCCGCCGCCAGTGGCCAGTATTTGACCGCCGGTGTTGAGCGAATTCGAAGTATCGTTCCAAGCCATTTCTGGAATATAGGAAAGAGCCGAAGAAACCGGATCGACGCCACCGGTTGTGCCACTCCAGTAAGGAGTAGCATTGGCGTCCCCATTAGTTACGGTTGCCTCGGCATCGCCATTAAACTCCGTCCCGCCCATGCCGGTCACTTCCGGAATCGCGGCGGGCATGTCGACAGCGATGCCCTGAGTTGCAATCGTCACCTGAAAATCGCAGTCCGCAGCACCGGAGTCTCCCACTGCCGAAACCACAGTCTGGCCCTGTGCATTGGCTTGCTGGATCCATCCCTGCATCGTCTGAGCAAAAGTGGGACCTACCGCTGATTCACAATTCCCGTAGCTGTTGCTAATGATCGGCGCAAGGTTTTGGTCGATCGCGTATTGAAGCGCGTCAAACGCCCCAAACTGGCGGCTACTGCAGGTCTCGCCACTCGTCAGACCTGCATAAACCAAGATGATGCTCGCATTCTTCGCGACCGCGCCGGACCATTCCACGTCCAGATCAGATTCGCCTTCATCTCCCGAGCACCGGGTCGAGGTGCCTGTGTTGGGCACCAGGGTTAGGGTTGGAACGTTTGCAGGCAAGCCGGCGGCGCTGCGGAAATTGACCACGTCGGTCGGGTTGATCGAGCTCTGTCCTGTCAGCGCAATCTTCTGCCCAGTTCCATCAATTCCTGCGTTATAGAGGGGCGTGACGTCATAGATAGTGGCAAAGTCCCCGGGCGCAAGAAAATGGCTGCCGGAAATATGAGAAGTAAAACGAGGGTAAACTTCGTCCGCGGAGATCCTGCGAACGTTCGCCCGCGGCTTGGGATTGAAGTTATGAAGATGTCCAATCGAAAGAATTGATGTTGCCAGAGCGGAAGGAACTGAAGGATTAGTCGCGTTAGCGAAGTGAAGTTCCCCTCCCACGACATAATCGTGAATCTCGGTGCCGAAGACCGATTCGATCTGAGCCACGGTACCATCGAACGAAATCTGATTGCGGCTGTTTGCAATTGAAGCCACGGTAAGTCCCTGACCCCCGAGCCATGAGGTCAGGCGTGCGACGTCGTTCTGAGTCAAACCGAAACGATCGGCGAACTGGGTTGGTGTCAGCCATTTGTGATAGTTCGGGGAATTGCGGTCCTGCTGCTGAGCCAGCAGATTGTTGAGGTCGGCTTGTTGCGCGGCGGAGGGTCGGAAAGCCAGAGTCACTCCGTGGAGCATCATGCTGCCATCGGTGCGCCCGATATCGAATCGAGACTGAGCCATGCCATGAACATTCCCCTTTAGTGAAACTTTCTGGGAGGAATCGATGGGGCCGCCAATGCGATCGGGCTGCGCGGCGAAGCACAGGGTTGACGCGAGAAACGGCAAGAGACACTTCCAAAATCGCATGGACGCTCCGTCTGGGACCGGGTCTGGCTGTGATTGAATCTTTTAACTTATACGGCTTATAGCACTCTGATCAAGTTTGCCAGAAAGAAGGTTGTATGGCGTTGAGAAAGTTTCAAACTCTGCAGGGACGTGGGAAGGCCGGCAATCGTAAGGTGGGTTACATTCCCAGCAGGTTGGGATGGAGTTTGGAGTATCCACGTTCCTCGGCCCAGAGACTGAGTGGGACCGAAACTAGTTCGTCAACCAGCGGTTCGGCGAGGCCGTTCTTGGTCAGATCGATTGACTTGATGTACGTGTGGCACGCATCGCAACACTCGACGCGGATATAGGGGAACGACTCGGCGGTGTAGACCGGGAGTTTGGCATGGTCTTCCTGGCCGCAACCGGGACAGACGATCCGACGAAATTCCCATTCCGTAAGGCAGAAGCCGCAGACCAGGCTGCGACGGCCTCCATCGCCCTGCGGGCGGAGGACGGCAAGCAAAGGCTTACGACTGCAGAAGGGACATAGAGGGTGAGTGTAGCCCTCGAGTTGCACCTGAGCGCGCGAACGTGCAAGTTCCCCGTAGGGCTGCAGGAAGGCAAAAGCGAGAAATTCTTGAGGACTGGATGGCGGTTCGTCGGCACCCGACCAGCAAGAATTCAGGAGATTAGACCAATCGCCATCGGGTGCGCTTTTCAGATTCCCGGCAACTTGGGCGAGCAGCGAGGGCCCGTGCTGTTCAATAACTGCAAGGAATAATGGGAAGTTTGTAAGGACTTCCGGCAAGGTCAAAGGATTTGTAGCGCCGGCATCGTGTTGGCCAGGAACTGAGCGGAACGCCCGCTCGATAGCCGGCGAGAAGCCGGCGCCACGGCGTTCGAGGCTTTGGTGCAAGCCTTCTTGAAAGCGGGCTATGTGAATGTAAAAGCCCAGGATCTGCGCCGCAAAGGGATGCTTACCAGCCAGATGTTCCGCGCGTCGGATGCGCTGCTGCCAGGGAGTATTGGCCACCGGGCGATTATGGAGCTTTCAACTCAAATCATGCAACCGCAGGCTGTTGAGTCTCATCCCTGAAAATGAGCAGCTCTTCGGTTTGACTGTATCGCAGCGACGCGACTATAGTTTTTTTCATTGCGTCACAGTCTGGCCATGTGATCGAAGTAGTCGGAGGATGCGCAATGGAACTCTCCCGCAGAAACTTCCTCAGAGGCGCGCTTGTTGGTGGAGCGGGTATCTCTCTCCTGGGTTTTGATCTGACTCCCGCCGTAGCGCAGTTGAAGGAACTTAAAATTGCGCGCGCAACTGAGACACGATCGACGTGCCCTTACTGTTCCGTAAGCTGCGGCGTCCTCATTTACACAATTGGCGACAAGGCCAAGAATGTGACTCCGCAGGTGATTCACGTTGAAGGCGATCCGGATCATCCCATCAATCGCGGTACCCTGTGTCCAAAGGGAGCGTCCCTCGAGCAGGACATTCTGAATCCTCGGCGGCTGCTCAAGCCGCAAGTGCGGCGACCTGGTTCGGATCATTGGGAAGACATTGCATGGACGCAAGCCATCGACGAAATCGCGCATCGGACCAAGAAGATCCGCGACGAAACCTTCATCGAGAAAGATCCGCAAGGCCGCACTGTGAACCGGTGCGAAAGTCTGGCGTGGATTGGCGGCTGTACCGACACAAACGAGTTCAACTATCTCGTCGTCAAGACCATGCGTGCCCTGGGCCTGACGTATATGGAAAACCAGGCCAGGGTTTGACACGGCCCCACGGTCTCAAGTTTGGGACCAACATTTGGACGCGGGGCGATGACGAATGGCTGGATCGACATCAAGAACACCGACATGATGTTGATCATGGGCGGCAATCCCGCCGAGAACCATCCTTGCGGCTTCAAATGGGCCATTGAAGCTAAGCGCACCCGCAACGCGAAGATGATCGTGGTTGATCCGCGCTTTACGCGTACGGCGGCGACTTCCGATTTATTCTGTCAGATTCGCGCCGGAGCGGATATTGCTTTCCTCGGCGGCGTCGTCCGCTACGCGATCGAAAACAACCGCATCGCGAAAGACTATCTCATCAACTACACAAATGCTGCCTTCATTGTGAAAGAAGGTTTCCAACTGCCTGAAGATGGTTTGTATTCGGGCTTTGACGCGGGAACCCAGACCTACGATAAATCCACATGGAATTATGAAGAGGGCGGAGACAAAAGCGGAGAAGCCGCAACCGCCGCGCCCGCACGCGGTCACACCGGCGGCGCTACCGCAGCAAACGCCAACGCCGCTTCGACAGGTGGATCGGCCGCCTCACAGGGACAGCAGCCGGGCTCCGGTTCGGGTCCGGGTCTCACCGGACAGGGTTATACGGGCATGGGCGCGGGCGGGGCCAAGGCCATGGAACCTACCAAATCTGCGCCGACGCTGCCGGGAAAGGTAGCTTATGACCTGACCTTGCAGCATCCGCGATGTGTCTTTCAATTGTTGAAGCAGCAGTATTCGCGCTACACGCCGGAGATGGTCGAGCGTATCACCGGCGTACCGAAAGATCAATTTTTGAAGGCTGCAGACACATTCACTTCCGTCCGCAAAGACGGTGACATGAAGAAAGTTGGCACCATCATGTACGCGGTGGGGTGGACGCAGCACAGCTTCGGCACTCAGATCATTCGCACCGCAGCCATTCTGCAGTTAATGCTCGGCAACATCGGCCGAGCCGGAGGCGGCGTGAATGCGCTCCGCGGGCATTCCAACATTCAGGGCGCGACCGACATGGGTGGGGTGTTCGATATTTGGCCCGGTTATTTGAAGGCGCCAAATCCAACCGACACCGACCTGGCGACTTATCTGAAGAGGGTCACGCCCACGACATCCAAGCCGGAACATTGGGACTCGTTCAATTACTGGTCGAATACGCCGAAGTTCACCGTTTCGTTTTTGAAGGCGCTATACGGCGATGCGGCGACGAAAGAAAATGACTGGGCTTTCAATTACATGCCCAAAGTCGATCGTAATTATTCCTGGACGCAAATCTGGGACGCCATGTATCGGGGCAACGTCAAGGGCATGTTTGCCTTCGGCATGAACGGCGTCGCCATCGGGCCTGATTCGCAGAAAAATATCGATGCATTGAAGAAGGCCGAATTCCTGGTGGTTGGCGAGATTTATCCCGATGAAACGAGTGAATTTTGGAAGTCTCCCGGAGTCACGCCTGATGAAATGAAGACGATTAACACGACAGTGTACCGACTGCCCTGCGCGGGTTTTGCGGAAAAAGACGGATCGATGACCAACTCGGCGCGCTGGCTGCAGTGGAAGAATGTAGCTGTCCCGCCGCCGGGTGACTGCCGCTTGGATCAGGATATTGTGGCTCAGATTTTTCTCAAGGTGCGCGATCTCTACCAGTCGGAAGGCGGCAAGTTCCCGGATCCGATTCTAAAACTTACTTGGGCCTACACCAACACGCTGCATCCCGCTCTCGGCGATTTGGCCAAGGAATTAAACGGCAAGGCGTTGGCGGATCTGACCGATCCCAAAACCCAGATCACGATCAAGAGAGGCCAGCAGTTGCCAGGATTCGCCTGGCTAAAGGATGACGGCACAACTTCCTGCGGCAACTGGATTTATTCCGGCTGTTGGACCGAGGCCGGAAACCAGATGATCCGTCGGGGTACCGAAGATCCCGCAGGTCAAGGCATTTACCAGAACTGGGCTTGGTCGTGGCCGGCGAATCGTCGCGTTTTGTACAACCGCGCATCGTGCGATCCTTCCGGCAAACCATGGGACCCCACGCGGAAGCAGGTCTGGTGGAACGAGTCGGCGCAACTCTGGCAGGGAAACGACATTCCTGACTTCAAGCCCGATTCAAACCCTAAGGATCACATGGGCCCTTTCATCATGAACCCCGAGGGCGTAGGCAGGATATTCGGCCCGCTGGCCGCTTTCGCCGATGGACCTTTCCCTGAGCACTACGAACCCATCGAAAGTCCGGTGCAGAACCCGCTGCATCCGAACCAGTCTAATAATCCGGTCGTGAAGAAATTCAAGACTGCTGCTGATAAATACGCTACACCCGGCGACGGGTTCAATATTATCTGCACGACGTACCGCATGGTCGAGCACTATCACTACTGGACGAAAAATAATCCGATGAACGTGCAACTTGTTCCCGAGGCGTTTGTCGAGATTCCTGTGGAATTGGCACAAGAATTGGGAATCAAGGGTAATGACAAAGTGAAAGTCACCAGCGCGCGCAGCTTTTATATCGCGAAGGCATTTGTGACGAAGCGCATTCGGCCAATGACGATTGATGGCAAGAAGGTTTACCAGATTGGAATTCCGATCCATCAGGGCTATCGCGGCATTCAGGAAGATGCCGACCGGAACGCAAGAACGATAGCGAACCGTCTTTCGCCGACGGTGACGGATCCAAACGCATACACGCCGGAATTTAAGGGCTTTTTGGTGAAGTTAGAAAAGGCGTAAACAAGCGGCTAGCTTCTAGCTGCTTGCGCCTGGCCAAACAGGGACGCAGTAGCTAGCCGCTAGAAGCTAGAAGCTTAATTTTATGAGTCAGTCGACATTGGCAATTCGCAGAATTTCTGCCCACGCGGGCGCCGCTCCGGGCGAGAACGTCGAACGTGACGAACTTGTCTGCAAACTGATCGACACGACGACCTGCATTGGTTGCAAAGCTTGTGAAGTCGCGTGCCTCGAATGGAACGGGTATACGTTCACCGAGACCGTGTTCGACAACAGTTACCAGACCATGCCGGAGACGACGTGGAACTACTGGAACCTGATCAAGTTTAACGAGCACGAGCGCGAGGACGGCAGCATCACGCTTCTGATGCGCAAAGACCAGTGCATGCATTGCGCCGATCCCGGCTGTCTGGCCGCCTGTCCCGCCGATGGCGCAATCGTTCAATATACGAACGGCATTGTCGATTTCCAGCAGCAGAATTGTATTGGCTGCGGATATTGCGTCAGCGGCTGTCCCTTCGACATTCCCAAATTCAATCCCACCACGAAGAAGATGTTCAAGTGCACGCTATGCGTCGACCGAGTGAGTGAGGGATTGGAACCGGCGTGCATTAAGTCCTGTCCCACCGGCTGCCTTCACTTCGGCACGAAAGACGACATGAAAGACTTGGCGGAAACTCGCGCCAAGCAACTTCGTGAGAACTACGGGATTGAGAAAGCCGGCGTGTACGATCCGGCTGGCGTCAACGGAACAGGCGTGATCTATGTGCTGCACGACATTACCAATCCTGAGGCGTACGGAGGATTGCCGAAAAACCCGCACGTTCCCTGGGTGGTCCGCATTTGGAAAGGTCCGGCGAAGTGGATCGGGAATCTGGCCATGCTGGGCGGACTTCTGGGTGTGACGCTGCACTATTTACGCTACGGTCCGAAGGAAATTGATGCGGAGAAACATGAGGGAGAAAAGCCATGAGCACAACGCATGTTATTTCCTCCCGGCGACCGGTTGGCGAAAGCGGAGGCCGCATCGTCCGTTACACGCTCAGCGAGCGCGTTCATCACTGGCTTGGAGCGCTGTTCTACATTTATTGCCTGATCACCGGCTTGGCTTTCTGGTCGCCGTACATGTACTGGCTTGCGGCAATAGTCGGCGGCGGACCGACCGCGCGCTTCTGGCATCCCTGGTTTGGCCTCGCATTCACTGTTTCGATGGTCTGGATGTACAAAATGTGGGATCGAGACATGCGGATTACCGAACCGGACAGGCGCTGGTCGAAGGCGATGGAGTATTACGTCAAGAATGAAGACGAGAAACTGCCGCCTGTCGGCCGCTTCAACTACGGACAGAAATTATTTTTTTGGCTGATGCTTTATGGAGTGATCCTGCTGGTCATTTCCGGCCTCGGCCTGTGGTTCGTTGAAAGCATTCCCTGGAGCCTGCGTTGGCTGCGTTATATCGCAGTCACGGTGCATGTAATCGCGGCGCTGGCGACCATCGGTGGCTTCATTATTCATGTTTACATGAGCACGGCGATGGTGCGGGGCGGATTCGCTGCAATGGTACGGGGGGAGGTTTCGGCAATCTGGGCGAAAACCCACCACCGGCTCTGGTACGAGCAGGTCACCAAAGACACCAGGGATTCAGCTCAGGGACGATAGCGGGAGGAACTCGTCCACGCTAATCCCTCTCCCAGGCGTACGCGTCTGTCCTCCGCATTCCGGCTCCGGCAGCGACCGCCGACTCTGCCTTCCTTTTTTGCCAATCGCCTTCGGCCAGCACTGGGATCGGTTGCAGTTTTTTCTTTTTCAGCCCGGCATTGATTCCGGGAAGATCTTTCTGCGAGAGTTTCTGGAAGTCGTCAATCACATCTTGCAATTCATGTCCCAACGATTCGGTCCGGGCCACCTGGTAATCGGTAGGCTTGCCGTCGTAGCCCGTCACCGCAGCGTAGAGTTGCCCCAGCAGTTCGCGGATGCGTTCTTCTCCGGTAATCATGCCGCCTTCCTTCGTGGCTACGATCTTCGAGCGCAACGCGTCACAGTCCGCGGCGAGCTTCTGCAGTTGCTTTCGAAGTGGATCCTTTTCGGATAGCTTCGCGGCTCTCGCGTTGGCTGCGTCTCGCACGCCCTCGATCGCCTCCACTCCGTACGTCATATGCTCAAGCAGTTTGTACACTTTCATTGAAAGCTCAAACTGAGCTTTGCGCTCGTCCAGCGAATACTTCGCCCGCGGATCGATCGCCACTTTCAATTCCTCGCTGTAGGTTTGATCGCCCTTGGTCAGCTTCACAGTGTAAGTACCCGGCAACACGCGCGGTCCCTGCGCCGCCTCAAACAGCGCCGAAGCTGCCGGGGCTACCGCCGGTGGTTTCACTCGCATTCCCCATCCTGAGCGATTCAGTCCGCGATGTTTGCCACCCGAGACAGTGTCCACTAGTTTGCCTTCTTGATCGAAGATTTCGATCTTCAAATCGCCGAAGATGTGCCGCCCTTTCTGGTAATACGTGATTTGCGCGTCGGCTGGGCGATTGCGGCCCTTGAAAGTCTCGTCGCCTTCCGGCCAACCACCATCCACGTCGAAGTACTGGATTGCTGGGCGGGCCGGAATCAACATCGCTTGCTTCGTCATCACTTCCGGCGTTAGCGCGCGCAACGGTGAAATATCATCCACGATCCAGATCCCGCGCCCGTGTGTCGCCAACACCAGGTCCGACTCCCGCGCCTGAAGCACGAGATCGTCCACAGGCGCTGCTGGAAAATCCGATCCCCTGTATTGCGCCCAGTGCTGTCCACCGTCCACCGAAATCCATAGGCCGAATTCCGTGCCCAGGAAAAGCAGGTTAGGGTTGACCGTGTCTTCTTTGATCACATGAGCGA
Source organism: Candidatus Sulfotelmatobacter sp. (assembly GCA_025462865.1). Taxonomy (GTDB): domain Bacteria; phylum Acidobacteriota; class Terriglobia; order Terriglobales; family Acidobacteriaceae; genus Sulfotelmatobacter. The sequence goes on from JAOAPI010000051.1 coordinate 25,306, forward strand.
ATCCCCGTACGCCGCTTTCCTGCGCGGGCAGCGCCGTCCACGTCTTGCCGTAGTCCGAAGTTTTGAAAACATATGGCTTCATATCGCCAAACGTATGGCGATCAAATGTGGCGTATGCCGAGGCTTCGTCGAAGCGGCTGGCGTCTATCGTGGAGACCCATGAATTCTTGCCTAAGCCTGTAATATTTCCCACCACATTCGTCCAGCTTTTCCCGTCATCGCGCGTGAGTTGCACATTGCCGTCATCGGTGCCCACCCAGATAATCTGGCCGTTCTTCGGCGACTCCGAAATTGAATAAATCGTGGTGTGCATTTCCGCCGAAGAGTTATCGATGGTCACTCCACCGGATTCTTCTTGCTTTTGCTTTTCAGGATCGTTCGTTGTCAGGTCGGGAGAAATTCGATCCCATGATTGGCCGTGATCGCGCGAGCGGAACAGAAACTGGGCTCCAATATAAAGCGTTCCTTTTTCATTCGGACTCATATGGATCGGAGTGTTCCAATTGAATCGAAGTTTCTTCTCCCCGTAATTCGGCCAGGGTTTCAAGCCACGCGTTTCATGCGTGTAGCGATTTACTCTGCCAATTTCTCCGCCCTGCGCCTCGGCGTAAATGTACGCGGGGTCCGAAGTATCTTCGAACATCCAGAAACCGTCGCCGCCGTACATATTTTCCCAGCGCGCGTTCGTTACTCCGCCCGCATAGGAGGAATCGGCAACCCACGAACTGTTGTCCTGGAGGCCGCCGTAAACGCGATAGGGATCTGCATTGTCGGTGCTGACGTGATAAAACTGCGACACCGGCAGATTCATCTGATGCTTCCAGCGATTGCCGCCGTCCTCGCTGCGCCACAAGCCGCCGTCGTCGCCGGCAATCACAATATTTGGATTCTTGGGATTGATCCAGACGTCATGGAAATCCCCGTGGTCACTGCCCGAGACCACATTGAAAGTCTTTCCACCATCGTTACTGAGAAGAAGAATTAGATCGGGTTTGAAAACTTTGTTTTCATCTTTTGGATCGACGATGAGGTTACCGAAATAAAATGGACGCCACACCATGTAGTTGCTGGCATCGAGCTTTGTCCACGTCGCACCGCCGTCGTCAGAGCGATACAGTCCTCTCCCTTTTTCTGCTTCAATGTTGGCATACACCATCTGGGGCTTTGAAGGCGCCACTTGCACCGCGATGCGGCCATAGGGTTTCGGCGGCAGGCCTTTTGCGTTGGCTTCGCTGATTTCGCTCCAGTGCGCGCCGTTGTCCGTCGATTTGAACAGGCCACTGCCCGGACCGCCTGAGCGGAACGTCCAACCTTGGCGCCGGAAGTCCCACATTGCCGCGTAAATCGTCTTCGGTTCCTGCTTGCTGCGGGCAATCATGGCGCAGCCGCTTGAACCATTCGCGCCCGCCAGAACCTTCTTCCAATTCTTTCCGCCATCGTTGGTCTGATAGACTCCGCGCTCGTCGTTGTCATCCCACAGATGGCCGAGGGCGCAGACTAGGACATCATTGGTATCGCTGGGATTCACCAGAATTTTGGCGATATGCTCGCTGTCCTTGAGGCCAACATTGGCCCAGTTCTCCCCGCCGTCCGTGGATTTGTATAAGCCATCTCCTACCGACACGCTGTTTCGCGTCCAGGCCTCGCCGGTTCCCACCCACACGGTTTTCGAGTTCGATGGATCAATCGCCACCGCGCCGATTGATTGCACGTCTTCGCGATCAAATACCGGCTTGTATGTGGTGCCGCCGTTCACCGACTTCCATACTCCGCCACTGGCAGCTCCGATAAATACAGTGATGCGCCCGTCTTCCTCCACTGCATCGACGGCAGCAATGCGCCCGCTCATTGTCGCCGAGCCAATGTTGCGCGCCGGCAATCCCGAAACGGTTGCCGCATCGTACCGGTATGGCGCTTGTGCTGGGGCCTGCATCGATGCGCACAGTAAAACCCCGGCGAACAACCCATTCACTCCCCAAGAATTTCGAGCGGATGCGTTCATGTTTACGAGTCCTTTTCAGACAAATAGTTTTTCGTTATCGTCTTCATCTTGAAAGAGATTTGAACCGAGCGAATCAGTGAATCCCGACTATCCCAGACTTCTTTTCTTCAGTCCTCAACGACGCTGGCAGGGCGAAGTCCGCCGGATCAATCGGCACATTCGCTTCCATTTTCTGCACGGTGGTTGTTTGCGCATCGGGATGGTTCTTCGGTCCCTGCGAAATCGAAAACGGATACATCACGCCCGCCACCGGTTTATAGGAACCCAGCCCAATTACTCGATCGCGCTGCGACCCTCGGATAAACTGCTGAATGTCCCTGCGTATCTCGATAAAGGTATCGGGATCGAGATAGTCATAAATGATGTCGCCGTTTTTCAGCGTCACCTTCAGCCGCAGCGCGTCATCCCCGTCAACAACATCGTGGCCCAGGTATTCCACCGTGCTGCCTTTTTCTTTGTAGTCGACCAGCGGACCGTCGAAGTCGGCATCCAGCAGCAGGTCTCGCAGATCGTCTTCGCCCATCAATTCCGGATCTTTCTTTCCCCCAAAAGGCTGAATCTGCCAGCCGGTACTGCCGTCATAAGCCTGGATTGCCGTCATCCCCTGCAGCGTGAAGTTCTCGCGGATCAGGTCCGGCCGTGCGTTCTCCTGGCCGACCGAAGCGGTGAAGCCTCCTCCACCTTCGAACTTGCCCGTCATGCGGAGGGTCTTGATGGCCTTCAGCTTTTCCATCCCACCCCGGGCCTGGATGTTCTTGGCAATCAATTCGTCAGCGGTTTGGGACTGGGAAACAACTCCGAAGCAGCACACGGAGATCAGCACAATCAGGGCGTAACGCATCGATCAAACTCCTGTTGATGAAAGACTTTAGAAACCCGGGGGAACAAGAAACAGTACTCTACTTGGTGGTAGACGTGTCTTTCAAGTAGAAGTGAGCAGCGGGGTCATTGTGGAAAAACGTAAGTATCATCCAATTACCGCCGGCCCTAGCGGGAGCCAGTGGCTTTGTGGATCTCGTATTAGATCGAGCCCGCTCCGAATTTCGTTCGCAGGGCGGCAAGAAACTTTTGCGTAATCTTCGCAAATCCGTCTGGGTTCGGGTGCAATTCGTTGGTCCAGTCGGTGGCAGCAAGTGTGCCCTGCGTACGAATGTAGATCACGTTTTTGTGAGCGGTTTCGATTTGCTGCATCAATGAATCGAGCTCTAATAAAAATGCGTGGACGATTTGCGTGTTGATAGGCGCATTCCAGTGGCGGTACTCCAGCGAAGGGTAGAGCCACGGGCCAAAGCCGCATACCCCAACGTTTGTTGGAATCGCGAAATCATATCCGTGAATGAAGACAGGCATGACGGGAAATAACCGGTCGCGAATGGAAATAAGATCCTCATAAGCGCTCCGCACAACGTCGATCGCATTTCTGAGACGAGGCAGGTTCAGGGCCTGTGCGGGATTCGGCGTGCCGACTGCATCGTTGAGCCAAAGACAGAACTGATCCCCGACCGTGTCGTTGCCTCCTCCAGAAAACAAGATCGCATCGAAGGGACCGTACGCCGGGTGAGTCAGGCTGTACTCGATACGCTGGCGTTGTTGAACGCCGAGTTTGTCGCGGGCTTCGTCGCCATGATGAGCCAGGTTGAGAATGAAGGGCCGGCGGGCGCTGAGATTCGGAAGTTGCGCCATGACGTCAGTGTGTTGGAAAGGAGGGAGAGGATAGTCGAACCAGGAATCACCATCGGCAAATAGATTGAGAGGCTGAGGCGTCCCGGGACGCGCTGCCATGAGCTGCCGGTGGGCAGCAATTGCTTGACGATGAACTTCCATGCGCTGGTTGCGTTCTTGCTCAATCTGTTCGCGATAGAGTTTGGTCCTCTCGGCGCTACTCAGGCCGGCAAATGGGTTGGGGATGTTGGAGTTCATGTGGAGTCCTCCAGTCGCGGGACGAAATGGTAGCAGGGTTTTTTAGTTTCAGTGGAAGTCGTGCGAGACGGTTTCGGCTTTCGTAACGAACAGGGGAAGTATGCGTTCGGCTTTTACCGAGATCACATTGTCCTGATTCTGCAGGATGCCTTCGATAGCCAGAAACCGTTCTGAAGCCAACAGCAGGCGATTGCGGTGAAAAAGATCAGGAGTGACGATCGCATTGGCTACTCCGGTTTCATCTTCCAGACTCAAAAACACAAAACCTTTCGCGGTGCCGGGACGCTGGCGCACGATGACGCAGCCTCCGATGCGAAGACGCTTGCCGCTGGGAATATCGCGCAAGTCGATTGCGCGGCGAATACCCATGGCATTGAGCCAGTCCCGGCGATAGGCCATGGGATGCGGTCCAACGGTGAGGCCGGTGCCGTGGAAATCGGCAACCAGGCGCTCTTCGTGGTTCATGGGCTTCAGGGGCGAAGGCGAATCGAGTTCCGGCAACTTTTCCAGCAGCGGTCCGGAGCCGCGCACGGCACGCTCCACCTGCCAGAGCGCATCGCGACGGTGGAATACTTTTTCACCACAGAGGCACAGAGACACAGAGGAATTCTTTTTTGATTCTTGATTGTTGATTAAATCCTCAGAATTTGGTGACTGTAAGATTTTCCTTTTAATTTTCTCTGTGTCTCTGTGCCTCTGTGGTGAATTTATTTCATTCAGCGCCCCGATGTCCGCTAGTGTGGTGAGTTCATCCTTGCGCAGTTCCGGAACACGGCGGGTCAGATCTTGAATAGAAGTAAACGGAGCACGGGTGCGCTCCCGCACCAGCGCCTGAGCAGCCTCTTCGCGCAATCCACGAACGTAACGCAATCCCAAGCGTAGCGCCGGCGTCCCGCCGGCTGTCGCGGGCAAGCGTGCCCGCGCCACACAATCCGCTTTACTGGCCACTGTTTCCAAACTGCACAACCACTCCGAACACGTCACGTCTACCGGCAGCATTTTTAATCCGTGGCGTTGCGCGTCTTTGGTGATCGTCGCCGGAGAATAAAAACCCATTGGCTGGTTATTGAGCAGAGCAGCGGTAAATGCAGCTAGGTAATGACATTTCAAATATGCGCTGGCATACGCGATCAGTGCGAAGCTGGCGGCATGCGATTCAGGGAATCCGTAAAGCGCGAAGGACGTGATGGAGAGAATGATTTCTTCCTGAGCTTTCGGCGAAATTCCATTCTGTGTCATGCCGGCGCGCAGTCTGGCTTCAATTTCCCGCATGCGCGCCTGCGATCGTTTAAAACCCATGGCACGGCGCAAATCTTCGGCTTCGCCCCCACTGAAATTTGCCGCAATCATGGCGATGCGTAAAAGTTGTTCCTGAAAAAGAGGTACGCCTAGCGTGCGCGCCAGCACCGGTTCAAGCGAAGGATGCGGATACGTGACCTCCTCGCGTCCCTGGCGGCGCAATAGAAAAGGATTGACCATCTGGCCGACGATCGGACCCGGCCGGATAATTGCAACCTGCACCACGACGTCATAAAAGCGTTTCGGAAGAAGGCGCGGAAGGCATGCCATTTGCGCGCGGCTTTCCACCTGGAACAGGCCTATCGTATCCGCCTGCTGCAGCGCCGAATAAACTTCAGGATCATCTTGCGGAAGATGCGCGAGATCGACTTCCGTGGGATAGTGCTTGCGCACCAATTCTAAGGAATCCTTGAGCACGGCCATCATTCCCAAGCCCAACAGATCGACTTTAATGATGCCCATGTCGGCGCAGTCTTCTTTGTCCCACTGCACCACCACGCGGCCGGGCATGGAAGCGGGTTCGAGCGGAACGACAGAGTCGAGTTGTCCCTGGCAGATAACCATGCCTCCGGAGTGTTGGCCGAGATGCCGCGGCATGTCCTGCACGGCCAGGCACAGCTCGTAATATTTGCGGAGGCGCGAATGTTTGAGGTCGAGCCCGGCATCATGGAAGCGGCGGTCGAGTGCGTCGTTTTCGTCGCGAAATTCCCAGGTGGCGACCGCGGCGGAAATCTTGGCCAGCGTTTCCGGATCGAAACCCAGCGCCTTACCCATTTCGCGCGCCGCCATTTTATTGCGGTAGGTAATAACATTCGCCGTCATGGCCGCGCCGCGTTCGCCGTAGCGGTTGTAGACATACTGGATAACTTTTTCGCGTTCGTCGCCGCTGGGCAGGTCGAGATCAATGTCTGGCCACTCGCCGCGCTCTTCGGAAAGAAAGCGCTCAAAGAGAAGCTCCATACGGATGGGATCGACTGCAGTGATCCCCAGCGAATAACAGACGGCGCTATTAGCGGCCGATCCGCGCCCCTGAACCAGAATATTTTCCTGACGGCAAAAGCGAACCAGATCCCACACGATAAGAAAGTAGCCGGCGAGTTTTAATTTTTCGATCAGCGCCAGTTCGCGCTCAATCTGGCGGCGGGCGCTGGTTTGCATATCATTTGCGGCCCGTCCATAGCGTTCCTGAAAACCTTCCCATGCGCGGTCTCGCAGAAACGAATCCATAGTCTCGCCTTCCGGAACGGGATAGCGGGGGAACTGGTAGCCCAAGTCGTTCAACGTAAATTCGAGGCGCGAAGAAAGTTCGAGCGTGTTGGTGAGAGCTTCGGGCAGGTCAGCAAACAGTTGTTGCATTTCTTGTGGGGATTTCAGGTGACGCTCAGCGTTGCGCGCCAGTAGCCGACCCGCAGTCGAGAGCGTGCGGTGATGGCGAATGGCGGTGAATGCGTCGCAGAGCTCGCGATCTTTCTCCGTGGCATAGCTGACGCCGTTAGTCGCGAGCAGCGGAAGATTGAGCGAGCGAGCAATTGCAATAGCGGCGCGGTTGCGAGCTTCTTCTTCGCGATGAAAATGGCGTTGCAATTCGATGTAGACATTGCCTGGGCCAAATAATCCGATCAGTTGCTCAACTTGCCTGCGAGCTTCTTCCATGCCGCCGTGCTGCAAAGCCGTGGCCAGTAGCCCGTCCGCGCCACCAGTCAGGCAGATGAGGCCTTCCGCATGCTCTTCCAGTTCTTCCTGTCGAACTTCCCCCTCGCCTTTTTTTGCGCGCATCTTCATCTTGGTAATCATGCGGCAAAGATTCTGATAACCAGCGCGAGAAGAAACCAAAAGAGGGAGACGAAACAAATTGCTAATTGCCAATTGCGAATTGCTGCTTCGCTTGAGAGCACTCGCGTGGCAGTTTACTTCCGCGCCAATGTGCGCCTTGATTCCAATCTTCTTCGCTGCCAGGTGAAAGCGTGGGGCGCCGTAGACGCCGTCAGTATCGAGCAATGCCATAGCGGGCATATTGAAACGGGCGCAGATTCCTGCCATATCCTCGGGCAAAGAAGAACCTTCGAGGAAGCTGAAAGCGGAACGGGCGTGAAGCTCGATATACATAGTTCTTAAAATCTTTCACCACAGAGTCACAGAGACACGGAGAAAATCTTTTGTTTTATTTTCTTTTTGCTTTCTCTGTGCCTCTGTGGTGAAAAAGTTTTATACCTCAATCGTATGTACCTTCCACGAACCAGCTTCCGCCTAGCAGATCGTGCATAAGGCGGTAGAGAACGACGCCTTCTGCGTTTTGCAAGGCAATGTCCCACTCGTCACGCGCCCAGGCCTCGCGATCCCACCAATCGCCGGAACTGCGCCAGGGGCCAGCCTTCCAGAGCACGCTGCCTTGCACTTCTTTTTTCTTCGAGACCACGTGTGCCAGTTTCCCGTTCTCCCATGTAACATTGGCCCGCAGCGGTGGACGGAACATGCGCAGAGCGGCGACAGCGGATTTTCCTTCCTCTCGCTCAGCAGTCTTTCGTGTTTTTTCCTGTGCTGCCCCGGGCATGAAGCGCCTCATGCGGAAACTTTCGGTGCGGTGCGTATCCAGCAATTCCAGCGAACCCACGCGAGCCTCGCCGACCAGTCCGGTAATGCGCGCCAGGGTGAGTTCCAGTTTTTCCGGCTCGGGCGATGGAGGTAGAAAAAGTCCGCCTTGAGCAGATCGCCGTCGCGCTGGTTCCGCAATGAGATGAATCTTTAGGATGGGTGCCCCCGGCGGATGCGCGTTCAAATCCAGCTGCAACAGCTTAAGAAAAAGTTTTGGATCAAGCATGGGAAGCGGCAAACGAAGAATGCGGCAGAACTTTCTTTGTCTGCCGGAAACAAAATGCTGGGCCGGCGATTGGGCTTCGGCTGTGCCATGCGACGCATCACTCTCGCTGGGAATCCCGACAGTGTCAGACTCGGGGTCGACGCCCGTCAGATTCTGTAGCTCCAGCGTGAGCCGCAATTCCTGCGTGTTCAGCGCACGCGCAGCCAGGCGCGCGCAAATCTGCTCGAGCAGACGATTCAACAGAAATGCCAGCGGTTCTAACAACACGATGGGATATTCCAACTCGATGGCTTCTTCAAATACCAGAGGGGCTTCTACCGGAACCAGCGTGCGCGCAGCCGCGCCCCGCGCCAGTTGTTGCAGACGTAAGCCGTTTTGTCCGAGACGTTCGCTCAGCGCAACTTCCGGCAGTGCAGCTAGTGCGTTCAAGTCACGCACACCCCAGCGGTGCAAAGTTTCGAGCAGGCTAATGGAGTTTTTTTGTTCCCTCGTTTCTTCTGGGTGAAGAAATAAAACTTCAACTGTCAATGAGCCGAGTTGTTCCGCTTCTTTTCCCGGCGGAATAACGGTCACACCTGAAAACCCGCGGGCCGCGAGCACAGCGGCATCCGCGTTTGAAGCCACGGAAACATTCACATCCAGTCCAAGGCCTGCTGCGCAATGAAAGAGACTATGCGCGATTTGTGGCAGCGTGCCGAAAAGCGATTCCATCCCAGCAAGGTCAAGAATTGCGATGTCGGCGGCAGCATCTTCCACACATGGAGAGGAGGATTGCGCGCAATCCAGTAAAGCGGCATGTGCAGCGGATTCCTGGAAAACTGAGCGCGGACGCAGCGTCAGCTCGGAACAAAGTTCCGCTTGAGCTTTCGTCATGCCGGACGCAATGCCCACGCGTCCTGCGCTGTCATTCACTGCAAAGATTTTTTCCAGCGGCGGCTTGCCTTCGAAAATAGCCACGGCATGCGATCGCAACTCAGGCTCGGCGCGTAACACCGCGGCCACGGGGAAATTCGGCACGAAGATGCAGGCAAAAGGCATGACAACATAAATCCATTGAGAGATTGTGTCATCGAGTCATTGAGTAATTTTCCTCATCCCGCCCAAGCTGTTTTGCTGGCGAATGTAATTTCGGCGGAGCGAGCTGGTTTGCATTCCAGACGCGATCGCCCTATCTCTGCCTTTATTTCCAGAGCGGTAAGCAATTGCGTATGGGTGGGTTGGGAGAATTGAGCAGTGGATTGTTCATCTGCATAAGTATTCTTTCGCCCACCTGGGCCTTCATCGTTTTGGTCCGCTAACCCAGGGCTTGCGCCGTGCGATGCATTCTTGCGCCGCTGCGCGGCTGATTCAAGATTTGAGATCGGCTTGCTTGATAACCCCAGCTTTATTAGTAACGAAGAGCAGCTTCCGGCGATGGATTGACGCTCAATTGCGAGAAGTACGGTAGGCGTATGTTCCACGGCACGGCGAAAACGAAACCATGTCGTCAATGGGATGCGGCGCGCTGTTTGCGGCGGCAGATCACCAAGGTCGAGGGCGATCAGGCCGAAGCCTCCGCTTTCAAGCAGCAGGTCTGCGGCGCGCAACAGTTGTTCCAGGCTGTGTTCTGCCTGCGGTAACTCCGGTTTTACAAAATTCTTTTTCTTGTCGGACTCTTCTCTGCGTGAAGATGAAGTCTGCCTTTGTGAACTGTCTCCACAACGCACCCATAGCAAACGGTCCAACTCAACCCCCGCGTCGACGACAGACTGAGGATCAAGAGCATCGCTGGCATCCACGACGACGCAGCATTCTCCGCGGCGGGTGGAAGCAGCCAGAGCGGAAAGCAGCAAAGTAGTGCGTCCGGAAGAGGCCGGACCGCAAATTTCGGTCAGGCAACCTCGCGGCAAACCTCCGGTAAGCATATCCATGGCTGCAATACCGCTAGAGACCATTTCTGGCGTGGGACGCGCAGCCAAGCGCGAAGCTGGCGTAATCCCAGCAAGTCTCGAATCTTTAAAATCTCTGGGGACAATTCGTTGCGGCGGACGTCCGCCAAAAAGCTCGGCCCCCGTAGGCTGTAAACAAACTTCAGCCACGCTCTCACCATCAAAGACAAAAGGGCGGCCATGGGCCGCCGAAGTGGAAAACACTGCGGA
>JAOAPI010000053.1 GCA_025462865.1 Candidatus Sulfotelmatobacter sp.
GTTGGGGCAACGGGGTTTGCGTTGGCGATGTGAATAATGACGGCTTCGACGACCTTTACGTGACGTACTGGGGCAAGAACGCCCTGTTCCAAAATGACGGACACGGGAAGTTCGTGGATATTGCCGAAAAGAGCGGGGTGGCGGGAAACGGCAAGGAGTGGAGCTCCGGCTGCACCTTTCTGGACTATGATCGCGATGGACACCTCGATCTGCTGGTGACAAGCTATCAACAGTTCGATCCGGAAACGACTCCGCTGCCGGGCAAGAGTTCCAATTGTGAATGGAAAGGCATGCCCGTGTTCTGCGGCCCGCGCGGGTTGCCGTTCGGCAAGATCACGCTCTATCACAACCGGGGAGACGGAACATTTGAAGATGTCTCGGCGCGATCGGGCGTCCGGGCGATCGACGGTTTTTACGCGTTCACAGCGGTCGCGGCGGACTTCAATGGAGACGGCTGGATCGACGTCTACATTGCCTGTGATTCCACCCCCAGCATCTATCTTCGCAATAACAAGGACGGGACTTTCTCCGATATCGGGACCGAAGCGGGCGTAGCTTTCAACGAGAACGGATTCGAGCAGGGCGGCATGGGCATCGCCGTCGGAGACTACGACAACGACGGGCAGATCGACATCCTGAAAACCAACTTTGCCGGAGACAACCCGAATGTCTACCGCAACGTCGGCGGCGGCATTTTCGAGGACAATGTGCTTAGGGCGAGGCTTGCTGTCAACCCGCAGTATGTGGGGTGGGGGCTCGGTCTGGTGGATCTCGACAACGACGGTTGGAAGGATATTTTCCAGGTAAACGGACATGTTTATCCCGAACTGGATTCAGGTAACGGAAGTGAGCATTATCGCAATCCCCGTCTGGTCTATCGCAATCTGGCCGGCGGGATCTTCGAGGACGTCAGCGCGATTTCCGGACCCGCTGTGCAAGAGAAGAAATCCAGCCGCGGCGCCGCATTTGGCGATTTCGACAATGACGGCGACATCGATGTCTTGATCATGAACATGGGCGACGCGCCGTCCCTACTTCGGAACGACCTGAAAAACACGAATCACTGGATCAAGGTGGAGTTGCGTGGAACAGTATCGAACCGCAGCGCGATTGGCGCGGTTGTTCGCGTGGAAACAGAAACGCTGAAACAAACTGCGGCAGTGCTGAGCCAGTCGAGTTACATTTCGCATAACGATTCGAGATTGCACTTCGGTCTTGGCGCCGAAACGGCCGCGGCGAAAATTTCGGTGCGCTGGCCTAATGGTGCGACTGAGATGTTTCCCGGCGCCCCAGCTGGTAATCTCCTGGAATTAATCGAGGGCAGTGGGAAGACGAAGGTAGTCCCGCTGCCGAAGTAACATGCGCTTCGTCGTCTGTTCCGCTGTACTGAGTTCGCTCTTGGCAGGCGCGCAGCAGGATGCGGCTGCGCTGTCCGACCAGGCTCAATCCATGGCGCGCGAGAAACGATTCGATGAAGCGGAACAGCTCTGGCGCGAAGCCATTCGCCAATCTCCGAACTACTTTCCGGCACTGTTTAATCTGGGGTACGCCTATTTCACGCAACAGAAGTTTGCCTCGGCCGAAGCCTTGTTAAGGCAGGCCGCGCAAGTAGCGCGCGACGATTTCAACACACGGTACCTGCTGGGCTTGACTCTTGCGAAACTTGGAAAATCGGAGGATGCGTTGATCGCATGGAGGGATGCGCTGCGGATTCAGCCGCAGAATCTTCGACTCATGCAGATCATGTCCGTTGAGTATTCGAAAGGCCGCTACTTTGGAGAGGCGGCTGCACTTGCGCGACGCGCGCTGGACACTAAGGGCGATGATCCGAACCTCTTTTTCCTGACAATCAAGGCCTATCAGGATGCAGGTAATAATGCGTCCGCTGCCGAAGTTGCGCAACGCGCGGTACGGCAATTTCCGGAATCCGCGCGGGCTAACTTCGAGTACGGCTTTCAGCTACAGAATCAGGGAAAGATTCCGGGAGCACTGGACCATCTCAAGCGCGCTATGAAGGCCGACCCGTCATATGAAGAGCCATTCTTTTTTTACGGCAGCCTTCTCCTGGATCAGGGTAACGGTGAGGAAGCGATCACTTACTTGCGAACCGCCATTAAGAATCGCAAGGATTACGTTCCAGCTCGCGTCGCGCTAGCCCGGGCTTTGATGAGCCTTCAGAAATGGAACGACGCGATCGCTGAGCTAAACGCGACCATTGAGATGGATCCAAAACAGCCGCAGCCGCACCTGTTGCTATCCCAAATCTATTTCAGACTTGGCGACGAAGCCAAAGCGAAAATTGAGCAGCGAAATTCGCTGCGGCTTCGTCGCGAAACGCCGGCGCTTCTCGAAGGGGTTCAGCCGCGCCCCTTCCCTGCCACCAAACCTGCTCAGTAATTCGTCATCGCCCAGATGATGTAGTCGACGCCAGATCGGGTAGCCATCCGTGTGTTCCGATACTCATACCGGCGCTTCTTTTCCACTGCCGGAGCCTCCCCACTGCCAGCCGGCCGGTCATCACGCACATACGTCCACAAGCGGCCCGTGCTGGTTTTGCCGTTGCCTGGCGCCAGCACTGGAACTGGCACATCGTCGCCGTGCAGTTTGCCCGCGCTGAGTACATAACGTCTCA